>NZ_JBEPST010000002.1:0-723894 GCF_040549155.1 Sphingomonas sp. PvP056 | reverse complement strand
CCTGGCGCGGGGGGGGTGGTTGATGTGGTTCTGGCACTTGTTCGCGGCCCCCTCGCGGTTCGGTTTCTGGGGGCTAGGGACGGGCACCCCACCCCCCCCCCCCCCCCCCCGGGGGGGGGTGGGTTGGGGGGGGGCCAGTCCAGCAGACACATCGTCGGAAGCAGGCACGGCCCCACCCCCAACCCCTCCCCTGAAGGGGAGGGGCTTAGCGGAAATCACCACATCATCCCCTTCCCTACGGCACGGCCACAACCCAGCCACACCCTTGGCCGTCAGCCACTTCTCCGCAATGATCTGGTCGAGCATCTTCTGCGCATCGGCAAACAGCGACCGCGCGCTTTCCCCAACGATCTCGTCATCCAGGATCGCCGGGTAATTCCCCGCCAGCTCCCACGCGCGGAAGAACGGCGTCCAGTCGATCAGCTCGCGCAGATCCGCCAGATCCCAGTCGTCGAACACATGCACACCCGGCTGCAAAGGCGCGGCAGGCTTCAACGCCATATCGGCGACGAACCCGTTCGCCCGCGCGACTTCGATCGGGACGAGCTCGCTCTGCCCCTTGTTCGCGCGCGCCACGCGCACCGCCTCATATTCATCCGACGTCTTCTGCACGAACTCGTCGCGGATCGTGTCGCTGACGAGCGTCGACGCAACGCCAACCGCGCGGCTCGCGTCGAGCACATGCACCACCGGCCCCTTGTACGCCGGCGCGATCCGCAAAGCGGTGTGGACCTTGGACGTCGTAGCCCCACCAATCAGCAGCGGCATCGTCATCCCTGCCCGCTGCATTTCCTCGGCGACCGTCACCATCTCGTCGAGCGACGGCGTGATCAGCCCCGACAGACCGATCATGTCCGCATCATTCTCGTTCGCGGCCTTCAGGATATCCGACCACGGGACCATCACCCCCATGTCGACCACGTCGAAGCCGTTGCACTGGAGCACCACGCCGACGATGTTCTTGCCGATGTCATGCACGTCGCCCTTGACGGTCGCCATGATGATCTTGCCCTTGCCACGCGCGCCGGGTTCCTTCGCCGCTTCGATGAAGGGGAGCAGATGCGCGACCGCCTTCTTCATCACGCGCGCCGATTTCACGACCTGCGGCAGGAACATCTTACCCGATCCGAACAGGTCGCCGACGACATTCATCCCGTCCATCAGCGGCCCCTCGATCACTTCGATCGGGCGTCCGCCCTTGTCGAAGATCGCCTGGCGCGCTTCCTCGGTATCCTCGACGACATGCATGTCGATGCCCTTGACTAGCGCATATTCGAGCCGCTTGTTGACCGGCAGCCCGCGCCATTCCGCCGCCGCCTTCTCGGCCACCGCATCGGTGCCCTTGAAGCTCTCGGCGAGCGCGATCAGCCGCTCGGTCGCGCCTTCATCGCTGTTGAGGATGACGTCCTCGCACGCCTGCCGCAGCTTGGGGTCGATCTGGTCATAGATGTCGAGCTGCCCGGCGTTGACGATCGCCATGTCGAGCCCGGCGGGGATCGCGTAATAAAGGAACACCGAATGCATTGCGCGGCGCACCGGCTCGTTGCCGCGGAAGCTGAACGACAGGTTCGACAGTCCGCCCGAGATATGCGCGTGCGGGCAGCGTGCCTTGATGTCGCGACACGCCTCGATGAAGTCGACCGCGTAATTGTTATGCTCCTCGATCCCCGTCGCGACCGCGAAGATGTTGGGATCGAAGATGATGTCCTCAGGGGGAAAGCCGATCCCCATCAGCAGATCATAGGCGCGGCCACAAATTTCGAGCTTGCGCGCCCGCGTGTCGGCCTGTCCGACCGTGTCGAACGCCATCACGACGACCGCCGCGCCATACTGCATGACCTTCCTGGCCTGCGTGAGGAACTGCTCCTCGCCTTCCTTCATGCTGATCGAATTGACGATCGGCTTGCCGCTGACGCACTTGAGCCCAGCCTCGATCACCGACCATTTCGAGCTGTCGACCATGAACGGGATGCGCGCGATGTCGGGCTCCGCGGCGATCAGCTTGAGGAAGGTGACCATCGCATATTCGGCGTCGAGCAGGCCTTCGTCCATATTGACGTCGAGCACCTGCGCGCCGCTCTCGACCTGCTGCCGCGCGACCTCGACCGCGGCGGGATAATCCCCCGCCATGATGAGCTTCTTGAAGCGCGCCGAACCGGTGACGTTGGTGCGCTCACCGATGTTGACGAAATTGGCGGTGGAGGTGGTCATAATGGTTTCGTTCTTCTTCTCCCTCTCCCCGCTTGCGGGGAGAGGGTCGGGGAGAGGGGCAGTACCGGGAGCAGGCGTCCGTTGACTGCCCTCTCCCGCCTTCGCTTCGCTCGGCACCCTCTCCCCGGAGGGGAGAGGGAGAAAAGATCATGCCGCCATCGTCATCGGCTCGAGCCCGGCAAGCCGCGTCACCACCGGCGGCACCGGCAGCGCGCGCGGCGTCAGCCCGCGCACCCCGTCCGCAATCGCCTTGATGTGCGCTGGCGTCGATCCGCAGCAGCCGCCGAGCACATTGACCTGCCCCGCCTGCGCCCACTCGCCGACCAGCCCGGCGGTCGTCGCAGGCATTTCGTCATATTCGCCGAGTTCGTTGGGCAGCCCGGCGTTGGGATAGACCATGATCAGCGTATCGCAGATATCGGAAAGCGTCCGCACATGCGGGCGCAACTGCTCCGCGCCGAACGAGCAGTTGAGCCCGATCGTCACCGGCTTGGCATGCCGCACCGCATGCCAGAACGCCTCGACCGTATGCCCAGACAGGTTGCGCCCGGACAGATCGGTCAGCGTCATCGACAGCATGATCGGCACGTCGCGCCCGAGGGCTTCGCCCGCCTCGAGCGCCGCCATGATCGCAGCCTTGGCATTGAGCGTATCGAACACCGTCTCGACCAGGATGAAGTCCGCCCCGCCCTCGATCAGCGCGTCGGTCTGCTCGCGGTAGACGCCCTTGAGATAATCGAAGTCGATCTCGCGGAAGCCCGGATCGTTGACGTCGGGGCTGAGCGACAACGTCTTGTTGGTCGGCCCGATCGCGCCTGCGACGAAGCGCGGGCGGCCGTCCTTGGCCTGATATTCGTCGGCCAGCGCGCGCGCGAGCTTCGCGCTCTCGACGTTGATTTCGCGCACCAGATGCTCGGCGGCGTAGTCGGCCTGGCTGATGCGATTGGCCGAGAAGGTGTTGGTCTCGGCGATGTCCGCGCCTGCCTCGAAATAGGCGCGGTGGATCGCTTCGGGCACTTCGCGCTTGGTCAGCGCTAGAATGTCGTTGTTGCCCTTCTGGTCCTTCGCGAGACCCAGGTCGCCGGCATAGTCCGCTTCGGACAGCTTCCAGTTCTGGATCTCGGTCCCGAACGCGCCGTCGGTGATGAGGATGCGCTTGGCCGCCTCGGCAAGAAATGTTTCACGGATCGTCATACTACAGGTCCACTATCTAAGCCCCTCCCCTTCAGGGGAGGGGTTGGGGGTGGGGAAGTGCCTCGCAGAGAGCTGGGTTCTGCTGCACTGCCCCACCCCAACCCCTCCCCCGAGGGGGAGGGGCTAAGAAAATTACGCCGCCGCCGCTTTCGCCGCGGTCTTCGCCCGCAAGCCCAGCAAATGGCAGATCGCGAAGCTCAGTTCGGCACGGTTGAGCGTGTAGAAATGGAAGTTCCGCACATCCCCCGCATACAGCTTGCGGCACAGCTCGGCCGCCAGCGTCGCCGCGATCAGGCCGCGCGCGCCGGCATGATCCTCAAGCCCCTCGAACAGACGCCCCATCCACGCCGGCACTTCGGTGCCGCACATCGCGGACATCTTCACGATGCTCTGGAAATTGGTAACCGGCATGATCCCGGGCACCATCGGCGCATCGATCCCCGCCGCCGCCGCACGATCGCGAAACCGGAAGAAGGTCTCGGGTTCGAAGAAGAATTGCGTGATCCCGCGCGTCGCGCCCGCATCGAGCTTGCGCTTGAGATTGTCGAGATCGTCGCTGTGGCCCTGCGAATCCGGATGGCATTCGGGATAGGCCGCGACCGAAATCTCGAACGGATGGAGCCGCTTGAGCCCCGCCACCAGATCCGCCGCATTGGTATAGCCATCGGCATGCGGGACAAAACCCCCCGCCCCCGGCGCATCCCCGCGAAGTGCCACGATATGCCGAACGCCCGCCGCCCAGTACTGCTCGGCGATCTCGTCGATCTCGCCGCGCGACGCCTCGACGCAGGTCAGATGCGCCGCCGCCGGCATGCTTGTCTCGCGCTCGATCCGCGCGACGGTGGCGTGCGTCCGGTCGCGCGTCGTCCCGCCAGCGCCGTACGTCACCGAGACGAACTCGGGCGCGAAGGGTTCGAGCGTGCGCACAGTCTCCCATAGCGCCTCTTCCATCTTCTCGGTCTTGGGCGGGAAGAATTCGAACGACACCGCCGCATCGCCCGCCAGATCCGCGAACAAAGGCGCTTCGAGCGCGCGCCGTGCTTCCTCGAGCTGGTTTACCGAAATCGTCATGCCGCCATCGCCTCTCGTATTCCGGAACGCTCTGCACCGCGCTTGCGCGCGAGCCACAATTTCACCGTCAGTTCGCCGCCCTGCAGCGTCTCGATCCGCGCCGGCACCAGACCGGCAGCGGCGAACCACGTCGCCATCTGCTCGTCGGCAAAGCCAAGCCGGGTGTGCCCGTCCTGCGTGCGCAATTCCTCGCGGTCGTGCGCCGCGAAATCCGCGATCAGCAACCGCCCGCCGACCGTCAGCACCCTTGCTGCCTCCGCAATGGCAGCCCCCGGCTGCTGTGCGAAATGCAGCACGTGATGCACAATCGCGACGTCCGCCGCGCCATCACCAAGCGGCAAGGCGTACAGGTCCGCTTGCCGCAACTCGGTATTGGTCAATCCGCGCTCGGACAGTTTGGCGCGCGCGAGCCGCAGCATTTCGGACGATCGATCGATCCCGAGCGCCTGATCGGCGCGCCCGGCAAACAGTTCGAGCATCCGTCCGGTGCCCGTCCCGATGTCGATCAGCTGCCCGATCGCGGCGTCGCCCAGCACGGCGGAGATCGCCGCCTCGACTTCGCTCTCCGCGATATGCAGCGACCGGATCGCGTCCCACTGCCCCGCATTGGCCTCGAACCAGCTCGCCGCCGACGCTGCACGATCCGCGCGCACCGCCGCAAGCCGCGCCGCATCCGCGACCGCCCAGTGATCGGGCGACAACGCCGCCCATTGGTCGAGCGCCGCCAGCACCGGTCCGACCGTCGCGCCTTCCCCGAGCGCGACAAACACCCAACTGCCTTCTTTCCGCCGTTCTGCCAGCCCCGCGTCGCACAGGATCTTGACGTGCCGCGAGACGCGCGGCTGGCTCTGCCCGAGCACTTGCGCAAGTTCGCCGACGGACAGCTCCATCGATCGCAGCAACGCCACGATCCGCAGCCGGGTCGCGTCCGCAAGAGCGCGGAAGATGTCGAGGGCGATGGTCATCGTCGACGGGATATAAAGATATCTTTATATGAGGTCAACGACCGACACCGCTCTGTGCGACTTTCGCAACGTATCGCGTCATCCGATCCGGTCGTCTTGTGCACGGACCTTTGGGCGATTGCGCGGGTTAGACCCCTTCGATACCTTCCACGTCTGTTTCACGGGAGTTCTTATGACCAAATCGATCCTCCTGCCGATCCTCGCGATCGCCGCGACGGGCATGTCAGCCTGCAGCGAAAAGGCGCAAAACGACGCCAGCACCGCAGCAAACTCGATCGCCGGCGACGTAAACGAGACCGCGCGCAAGGCGCGGGACGACACGGACGCAGCGCTTGGCGCGGCTGAATCCCGGATGGACAATTTCGGGGATACGGTGGACGCGAAGGCAGGCCGGTTGAACGAAGACGCCGACCGTGCGGCCCAGCGTATCGGCGACAAGGCAGATCGCGCGGCCGATCGCGCCGGCGAAGCCGCCCGTGACATCGGCAACGAGATCGACAATTGATCCGCTGGGGCGTCCTGCTGGTGGCGGCGCTGCTCGCGGCGTGCTCGAGCGGCACGCCCAGCGGTGGCAATACGGCAGCAAGTGAGGATCTTGCGTCCAATGCCGCTGCCGTCTCGCTGGACGAGAATAGCGCCGACATGAACGCCGCCGAGATCGTCCCCGACGATGAGGGCGGCACCGAAGAAGAGCCTGGAGCCAAGCCGCAATGACCGAACACCGCCGCCTCGGCGCCACCGACCTCCGTATCGCGCCGCTCGTCCTGGGCGGCAACGTCTTCGGCTGGACCGCGGACCAGACCACTAGTTTCGCGGTGCTTGACGCCTTTGTCGCGGGCGGCGGCACTATGATCGACACCGCCGACGCCTATTCTGCCTGGGTACCGGGGCACAGCGGTGGGGAATCGGAAAGCGTGATCGGCGCGTGGCTCAAGCACAGTGGCAAGCGCGACCAGGTCCAGATTGCCAGCAAAGTCGGCATGTTACCCGGCGACGGTGGCGAAAAGCTGGCGCCAGCGCGGATCGCGGCGGCTTGCGATGCTTCGCTGCGGCGGCTTGGGGTGGAGACGATCGATCTGTATTTCGCGCATCAGGACGATGAGTCGGTGCCGCAGGAGGAGGTGCTGGCGGCGTTCGGGAAGCTTGTGGATGCGGGCAAGATCAGGGCGTTAGGGGCGTCGAACTTCCATGCCAAGCGGCTGAAATCGGCGAACGACGTCGCGCGGGAGATGGATTTGCCGCGGTATCATGTGCTGCAGCCGGAATATAATCTGGTCAGCCGCCACAAATTCGAGGGCGAATTGCAGTCGTTTTGTGTCGAAAACAACATCGGCGTGGTGCCATATTATGGCCTCGCGTCCGGTTTCCTGACCGGAAAATACCGGAATGCAGACGATTTCAGCAAGAGCGTCCGCGGCGGGCGGATGCAGGAAACCCTCGACGGCAATGGCCCCGCCGTGCTTGCCGCGATGGACTCGATCGCCGAGGAAACGGGTGCGAGCCTCGCACAGATCGCACTGGCGTGGCTCAAGGAGCAGCCAGCCGTTACCGCGCCCATCGCGAGCGCTACTTCGGTGGAGCAGGTCGAGGACCTGCTGGGCGCGATGAGCCTGACGCTGACCACCGAGCAACTGGACCGGCTGACGGTCGCGGGCGCCTGAACTTCCCTTCCCCGGCCTTCGCCGGGGAAGGAGGTTTACGTCACGCGGCGAACTGGTTCATCGTATTGTGCGCGCCGCCCGCCTTGAGCGCGGCCTCGCCTGCGAAATACTCCTTATGGTCGTCGCCGATGTCGCTGCCCGACATGTTCTGGTGCTTGACGCAGGCGATCCCCTCGCGGATCTCCTTGCGCTGGACGCCCTTTACATAGCCGAGCATCCCCGCCTCGCCGAAATACTCGCGGGCGAGATTGTCGGTCGACAGCGCCGCAGTGTGATAGGTCGGCAGCGTGATGAGGTGATGGAAGATCCCCGCGCGCGCCGCTGCATCGCGCTGGAACGTCCGGATCCGCTCGTCCGCCTCGTCCGCGAGCGCGGTGCCGTCATAGTCGACCGACATCAGCTTCGCCCAGTCGTACGCCGACAGGTCGCGGCCTTCGGTAGCCCAGGCGTCATAGACCTGCTGGCGGAAGTTGAGCGTCCAGTTGAACGAAGGCGAGTTGTTGTAGACCAGCTTCGCGTTGGGGATGACCGCGCGGATACGATCGACCATCCCCGCGATCTGTTCGATGTGCGGCTTCTCGGTCTCGATCCACAACAGGTCCGCACCGTGCTGGAGCGAGGTGATGCAATCGAGCACGCAACGATCCTCGCCCGACCCGGCACGGAACTGGAACAGGTTCGAGGGCAGCCGCTTGGGGCGCAGCAGCTTGCCGTCGCGGTTGAGGATGACGTCGCCGTTGCGCGCAGTTGAGGGGTCGATCTCCTCGCAATCGAGGAAGCCGTTATACCGGTCGCCGAGGTCTCCCGGCTCCTTCGACACCGCGATCTGTTTGGTGAGGCCAGCCCCCAGCGAATCGGTGCGCGTGACGATGATCCCGTCGTCGACGCCCAGCTCGAGGAAGGCGTAACGGCACGCGCGGACCTTCGCGAGAAAGTCCTCGTGCGGGACGGTGACCTTGCCGTCCTGATGGCCGCACTGCTTCTCGTCACTGACCTGATTCTCGATCTGAAGCGCGCACGCCCCCGCCTCGATCATCTTCTTCGCAAGCAGATAGGTCGCCTCGGCATTGCCGAAGCCGGCGTCGATATCGGCAATGATCGGAACGACATGCGTCTGGTGATTCTCGACCGCGTTGAGCAGGCGCTGCTCCTCGATCGCATTGCCCGAAGCGCGGGCCGCATCGATGTCACGGAACATCATGCCGAGTTCGCGGGCGTCGGCCTGACGCAAGAAAGTGTAGAGTTCCGCGATCAGCGCGGGGACGCTGGTCTTCTCGTGCATCGACTGATCAGGCAACGGGCCGAACTCGCTGCGGAGCGCCGCGATCATCCAGCCCGACAGGTACAAATAGCGCCGCTCGGTCGAGCCGAAGTGCTTCTTGATGCTGATCATCTTCTGCTGCCCGATGAACCCGTGCCAGCACCCGAGCGACTGCGTATAGTGCGCCGGATCGGCATCATACGCCGCCATGTCCTTGCGCATGATCGCCGCCGTGTAACGCGCGATGTCCAGTCCGGTCTGGAACCGGTTCTGAAGCCGCATCCGCGCGACCGATTCGGCCGAGATGCCGTCCCAGGTGCCATTGTGGCTGCGGATCAGCGTATTGGTTTGAGCGATGCTGGACTGGTACGTCATCGAGGACCTCACTGTGTAGCGATTTCCACGGAATAGCGTTCTTTACACAAACTCGGACGCAAAACCCGCGACGCACAGCGTTACGGCGTCAAATCTTCGACAGATAGTTTGTAACTTTGTAATTTATTTTACAGGCCAACCTGCCAGAAAGTTAGCGGAACGCTGGGCGATACGGCATCATGTTGCCTTGGCGTCACGCGGGGAACCAGGGCCTGGTCATACCCACACCACACCGTTTGCAGGCAATGCCAGACAGGACAGTGCTCCTAGGCTGGCTGCACGACAGCCTAGTCGCCCCCGAACGAGAAGCCGCTGATCCCGCGTTCCCGTTCATTGACGATCAGCGCGCGGCCCGACGGCGGCAGCGAGCGCTGCGGGCATTGCCCGCGACCGCACGCGCGGCATCCCAGCCCGATCGGGGTCGCCTCCCCCGTGAGGTCGACCCCACGCGCCGCGGCGAGCGCGCCTGCGTGCGCGGCGGCGACGCCGACCCCGACGACGAACTCCGCCGGCACCGTGCCATACCGCCGCCCTTGCGGGGTGACGGTGCGCGCGATTGTGAACCAGCGCGAACCGTCTTCCAGCGCCACCAGTTGCACCGCGAGCGTTCCGGGACGTTCGAATGCGGCGTGGAGCCGCCATAGCGGACAGCGTGCCTCCGCCTCGGCGAGCGGCGACGCGCTCGCGCCCGAGAAACGCTTCGACGCCTGCCCCGCCCGGTCGATCCGCACCAGAAAGAACGGCAGACCGCGTGCGCCGACGCGTTGCATTGCGGTCATGCGATGCGCGACCTGTTCGAACCCCGCACCGAAGCGCCGTTGCAACAGTTCGATGTCATAGCCCGTCGCCTCGCATGCGCGGAGAAACCGGGCGTAGGGCATCATCAGCGCGGCGGCATAATAATTGGCGAGGTGGCGGCGGTAGAGCCGCTCGGCGGCGCGATCGGCAAAACCTGCGCCCTTGGCCAGTGCCTCGATCTCGTCGCGCGCCTCGATCTGCGCGAGCTGGACCGCCACGGCAAACGTGCGGCTGGCAGGATCGAGCACCTCCGACAATTGCACCTGCCGGGCATGCAGATCGGTCCGACGCAGCAGCTCGGGCATCACGTCGACCGGCAGGACGCGGATCGTCAGCTGGTGCTTGACCCGCAACCGTTCCGAGATCGCACCGTACAGATCCCCCGCGCCCATCCGCAATTCGTCCGCGAGCGCCTCGGCCGCCGCGTCGAGGTCCGGGAAATGGCCGCGCCAGCGCTCGATCTCGCGGCGGACCTCGCTGATCGGATCGACCGCGGCGGGATCGTCGGGCGTCCCGCCCGCGCGGATCCGGTCAAACGCGCGCGCAAAGGCTTCCGCGCCGCCGGGTGCGCCGGCGAGCCACTCCTCGATCTCGTTGCGATCAATCTCAAGGTCGGCGAACATTGGATCGGCCAACCTGCGCCTGAGCGCCGCCTCGCCGCCGCCGGGTTCGCCTGCCGCGAGGGCGCGCGGATCGAAGTCGAAGGTCTCGGCCAGCTTGACCAGCAACGACGCCGACAGCGGACGCTGGTTCTTCTCCACGAGGTTGAGATAGCTGGGCGAAATCGTCAGGACTTCGGCCATCGCGGCCTGGGTCAGTCCCGCCCCGCGCCGCAAGCGACGCACTGCGTGTCCCGCGAACAGCTTGCGATCGGCCACTTCCTGACTCCATTCCGTCAATACTTTACAAACGTACGTACGCTTGACGACGGAACGTTACAAGCCGACCGCACTGCGATGCGATGCCCCGTTACGCTGGGCAGATTCGCCGCCTAGGGACGGGTCAAGAAAGTTTCCTGGGGAGGAAAGGATGCCCGCCACACGCAAGTGTGGCGGGCATTTCCCATTCTGGGGCAATGGGTTGTGCCTCACCGGAGACGCTGCTCCCTCGCCACGAAAGCGCTTCCCCGGCGTAGGCCGGGGCCCAGTAGCGAAGGCCGCTGTAACCGAGCGCTGCCGCCGCCATTCACCGCCCGCTACTGGGCCCCGGCCTTCGCCGGGGAAGCGCGAGCGTGGATACCAGCGTGGACAACGGCCAACTCTGCCACGCATAGAAAAAGGGGCAGGTTTCCCCGCCCCTTCTTGCACCTCACAAAACCGGCGGGCCGAAGCCCGCCCGCCCTGCTTACGCAGCCAGCTTGCGCAGCACGTACTGCAGGATGCCGCCGTTGAGGAAATATTCCAGCTCGTTGACGGTATCGATCCGGCAGCGCGTCATGAACGTCTCGACCGTGCCATCAGCGCGCGTCATCGTCACTTCGACGTTCTGGCGCGGGCGGATTTCCGACACCTTCATGATCGTGAAGCTCTCCGACCCGTCGAGGTTCAGCGTCTTGCGATCGACGCCTTCCGCGAACTGCAGCGGCAGCACGCCCATGCCGACGAGGTTCGAACGGTGGATCCGCTCGAAGCTCTCGGTGATGACGACGCGGACGCCGAGCAAATTGGTGCCCTTCGCCGCCCAGTCGCGCGACGAGCCGGTGCCATATTCCTTGCCCGCGATGACGATCAGCGGAACGCCATCTTCCTTGAAGCGCATCGCCGCATCATAAATCGGCATCGTCTCGCCCTTGTACGAGGACATGCCGCCCTCGACGCCCGGGACCATCTCGTTCTTGATGCGGATGTTGGCGAAGGTGCCGCGAACCATGACATTGTCGTTGCCGCGACGCGCGCCGTAGCTGTTGAAGTCCGCACGCGCGACCTGGCGCTCCATCAGCCACGCACCCGCAGGGCTGTCCGCCTTGATCGAACCGGCCGGCGAGATGTGATCGGTCGTGATCGAATCGCCGAGGATCGCGAGCGGACGCGCCTCGATGATGTCCTGCACCGGTGCCGGGGTCATCGACATGCCCTCGAAATACGGCGGGTTGGCGATGTAGGTCGAGCTTGCCGGCCACGCATAGGTGTCCGACCCGTCGATATCGATCGCCTGCCACTTGGCGTCGCCCGTGAACACGCTCGCGTAGCGCGACTGGAACATGCCACGATCGATGTTGGCGTCCATCACTTCGCGGACTTCGGCGTTGGTCGGCCAGATGTCCTTGAGATACACGTCCTCGCCCGCGGTCGACTGACCGATCGGCGTGGTGGTGAAGTCCTCGGTCACCGTGCCCTTGAGCGCGTAGGCGACGACGAGCGGCGGCGAGGCCAGGAAGTTCGCGCGCACGTCGGCCGAAACGCGGCCTTCGAAGTTGCGATTGCCCGACAGGACCGAGGCCGCGACGATGTCGTTGCCGTTGATCGCCGCCGAGATCGCAGGTGCGAGCGGACCCGAGTTACCGATGCAGGTGGTGCAGCCATAGCCGACGAGGTTGAAGCCGACCGCGTTGAGGTCGGTCGTGAGACCGGCCTTGTCGAGATAGTCGGTGACGACCTGCGAACCCGGCGCGAGCGAGGTCTTGACCCACGGCTTGGGCTTGAGGCCCAGCGCGTTCGCCTTGCGCGCGACCAGCCCTGCGGCGACCAGCACCGACGGGTTGGAGGTGTTGGTGCAGCTGGTGATCGCCGCGATCACCACGTCGCCGTCGCCGATGTCATGGTCACGGCCTTCGACGGGGACGCGAATGGCGTTCGAATGGCCATAGACCTTGGCGAGATCCGCGTTGAACGTGTCGTCGACCTCGGTGAGGATGACCTTGTCCTGCGGGCGCTTGGGACCGGCGAGCGACGGAACGACGTTCGCCATGTCGAGGCCGAGCGTGTCGGTGAAGACGGGGTCGGGCGCATCCGCCAGACGCCACATGCCCTGTGCCTTGGCATATGCCTCGGTGAGCGCGATCTGCTCTTCGCTGCGACCAGTGAGGCGCATGTAGTCGAGCGTGGCGTCGTCGACCGGGAAGAAGCCGCAAGTCGCGCCATATTCGGGTGCCATGTTGGCGATCGTCGCGCGGTCAGCGAGGCTGAGCGCATCGAGGCCCGGGCCGTAGAACTCGACGAAACGACCGACGACGCCCTTGGCGCGCAGCATCTGCGTGACGGTGAGCACGAGATCGGTCGCGGTGATGCCCTCGGCGAGTTCGCCGGTGAGCTTGAAGCCGACGACTTCGGGGATCAGCATCGAGACCGGCTGGCCGAGCATCGCAGCTTCCGCCTCGATCCCGCCGACGCCCCAGCCGAGCACGCCGAGGCCGTTGACCATCGTGGTGTGGCTGTCGGTGCCGACGCAGGTGTCGGGGTATGCGATCGTCTTGCCATCAGGCGCGGTCGAGGACCACACCGCCTGCGCGATGTTCTCGAGGTTGACCTGGTGGCAGATGCCGGTGCCGGGGGGGACGACCTTGAAGTTGTCGAGCGCCTTCGAGCCCCACTTGAGGAACTCGTAGCGTTCGTTGTTGCGCTGGTACTCGAGCTCGACGTTATCCTCGAACGCCTTGGGCGTGCCGAATTCGTCGACCATGACCGAGTGATCGATCACGAGGTGGACGGGGACGAGCGGGTTGATCTTGACCGGGTCGCCGCCGAGCTTGGTGATCGCATCGCGCATCGCGGCGAGATCGACGACGCACGGGACGCCGGTGAAATCCTGCATCAGCACGCGCGCGGGGCGATACTGGACTTCGCGGTCCGATTTGCGCTCCTGCTGCCAGTCGATGATCGCCTGGAGATCCTCGGTGGTGACGGTGACGCCATCCTCGAAGCGGAGCAGGTTCTCGAGCAGTACCTTCATCGAGAACGGCAGGCGGCTGATATCGCCCAGCTTCTCAGCGGCGGCGGCGAGGCTGTAATAGTCGTAAGCGGTGCCACCAACGTCGAGCGTGGTGCGCGTGCCGAGTGTGTCCTGGCCAATGGCGGTCATGTGCAGCGGGTCCTTCCCTATGCGTCGGGCCGCGGCGGGGAGGCGAAACCGTTTGGGCTCCGCGCGGGCGCGACCGACTGTGCGAATGCAAGAGTCGGGGTGCCCTTAGCAAGGGGGCTGCGCGGGGGAAAGGGCGCGTCTGCGTTCGCCTGCTGTTCGCGTGCAACCAGACCCCGAGCGATACATTCTATTACCGCGAAGAAACACGACGTAATTTTTCATCGGACGTGCGTCCCTTGCGAAATACAGATCGTACCTGCGCCACGACGGGAGAGGGTTCGGTTCATGCGGTTCCGGGCACCGTCTGCGCGTGCCTTGGATTTCGGTTTTTCCCTTTATTCTCAAGGGGTTGGAACCGTTTCCCGATGTACGGGTTAGCGAAGTACCATCCACAGGGAGGTCGAGTTCAATGACCGAAGATGTAAACCAGCAGTTGATCGAAACCCTCGATCGGCGCGTAGAACGACGCAACGATCGTCGCGCCTTCTTCAAATCCGCATTCGGTGCAGCCGCGGTGGCCGGCATCGCAGGCGGTGCCGCCATCGGCCTCGCGGGCCGCGCCGAGGCGCAGACCGCACCGAGCGACGCCGATGTGCTCAACTTTGCGCTCAACCTCGAATATCTCGAGGCGCAATTCTACAGCTATGCCGCCAACGGTACCGGCCTTGCCGCGAACCTGCTGACCGGTGTCGGCACGCAGGGCGCCGTGACGGGCGGTCGCAAGGTGAACTTCACCGATCCGATCGTTGCCGCCTACGCCAAGGAAATCGCGGGCGACGAGCTTGCGCACGTCACCTTCCTGCGCACCCAGCTCGGCACCGCTGCGATTTCGCAGCCGGCGATCGACATCGACGTGACCGCGACGTCCGCCTTCAGCAACGCCGCACGCGCGGCCGGTCTGATCGGCGCGGGCGAGGCGTTCGACGTCTATGCGAACGACAACAATTTCCTGCTCGGCGCGTACATCTTCGAGGACGTCGGCGTCACCGCCTATAAGGGCGGCGCGACGCTGCTGACCAACAAGACGTATCTGGAAGCCGCAGCGGGCATCCTTGCGGTCGAGGCGTATCATGCCGCGCTCGTCCGAACCGTGCTGTACCGCAAGGGCGTTGAAACGCCGGCGTTGCGGACGTCGGCCGATGCGATCTCGAACGCCCGCGACAGCCTCGATGGCACGACCGATCTGGACCAGGGTATCTCGCCGACCACGGTCAGCGGTGCGCTGGTATCGAACATCGTACCGCTCGATGCGAACGGGATCGCGTTCTCGCGCACCGTCGCGCAGGTTCACAACATTGCGTACCTCACCAACGCGCGCGTGATGGCAGGCGGCTTCTTCCCCAACGGGACGAACAATCCGAACGCCGATCTGCGGTTCAGCGGCGCCAATTGAGCCGCTTTCAACATCACGCCTTCTCCAAGGGAGAGTAGCAATGGACTCTACGAATATCCTCACGCAGGTGCTGGAGGCGAGCGACCGTCGCCGCGACGAGCGCCGCAACTTCCTCCGTGTCGCCGGTCAGGCGACGGTCGCAGCGGGCGGGCTTTCGCTGCTGGCCGCATGCGATGACGGGCAGAAGGGCTTCAACCCGACGCCGACACCCACCCCTACCCCCACGCCGACCGCAACGGCCGCAACCGATGCGGACATCCTCAACTTCGCGCTCAACCTCGAATATCTCGAAGCGCAATTCTACTCGTTCGCGGTGTACGGGACCGGCCTCCCCGCTTCGCAGTTGACGGGTGTCGGAACGCAGGGTGCGGTTACCGGTGGTCGTCAGGTGACCTTCACCGATCCGATCGTGGCGCAATATGCGCGTGAAATCGCGGCGGACGAGATCGCCCACGTCGCCTTCCTGCGCACCGCGCTCGGGTCGGCTGCGGTCGCAATGCCCGCGATCAACATCGACGGCAGCGCAACGGGTGCCTTTACCGCAGCCGCACGTGCAGCCGGCGTCGTCTCGGCAACAGGGACGTTCGATCCCTATGCAAGCGACAACGCCTTCCTGCTCGGCGCGTTCATCTTCGAGGACGTCGGCGTCAGCGCCTATAAGGGCGCGGCACCGTTGCTCACCAGCAAGACTTATCTCGATGCAGCAGCAGGCATCCTTGCGGCAGAGGCGTATCACGCGGGTCTGATCCGTACGATCCTGTACGGCAAGGGCTTCGACGCCGGTACTGCCTCGGGTTCGATCTTCGATCAGGTGCGGATGATCAGCGACGCGCGTGACAGCCTGGACGGCTCGACCGACGATGACCAGGGGATCGCGGGCGCAGATTCGTCGATCTCGAACATCGTCCCCACGGACGCGTCGGGCATTGCCTACAGTCGTACTGCGGCGAACGTGCTCAACATCGTCTACCTGACCAAGTCCGCCACGGTCGGCGGCGGGTTCTTCCCCAATGGCGTCAACGGGTTCATCAAGACCAGCAACGCCAACTGACACGCCAACGCGTGACGGTTACATCATGGGGTCGCGCGATCAGGATCGCGCGACCCCTTTTTTTGTGCCCCGTCCGGGTCCGCTTGTGGCGCGACGCGTTAATGGGCAACACGATACCGAAACAATCAGGAGACTTCCCATGCGCGTACCGATCCTCGCGGCGGCAACCCTGGCGGCGCTCAGCCTGTCGGCATGTGACAAGTCTGGTCCCAAGACCGGCGCACCGATGGCGAACGGCGCGCGTTCGGTGGCGATGTTGCGCACCGCGGACGGCGCGGACGTCGGTCGTGCAACCGCTACCGAGGTTGGCGGCGGCCTGCGTGTCACGGTCGACGTGACCGGGATGCCCGCAGGAACGCACGGCGTCCATGTCCACACGGTCGGCAAGTGCGACGCACCCGACTTCGCCAGCGCGGGCGGACACTGGAACCCCACCTCGACCAAGCATGGCTCGATGAACCCGCAGGGTCCGCACACCGGCGATCTGCCCAACCTCATCGTCGGGGCCAACGGACGTGGCACGATCGGCATGGTCCTGCCGGGTGCTACGATGGCGGGGCTGCTCGATACCGACGGATCGGCCTTTGTCGTTCATGCCAATCCGGATGACCTGATGACCGATCCGTCGGGCAACAGTGGCGGGCGTGTTGCCTGCGGCGTGTTCGCCACCAGCTAAGCTGGGCCGCGCGGGCGGCAGGTCAGGGGCGGATCAGATATCCTCCCCCGCCGCCCGCGCCCAGATTTCGCGCTGCGCCTCGGCGCGCGGGACGAGCCGGTACGCTGCGATTCCCGCTGCGATCGTGATCGGTGCCGCAAACAGCAGCGACAGCACGCCGACCGACAGGCTCCCCGACAGGGTCGAGATGCGTCCCGCGAGATAAGGCCCCATCGCAAGGCCGAGCAGCGTCGTTCCGATGAAGAAGGTTCCCGTCGCGGTGCCACGCATCCGCGGGAGCACGAGATCCTGCATCGTCGCTCCCGCAGCGCCCAAGGCGGTGCTCGCGAAGATGCTCGAGATAAAGAAGCACGGGAAGAACACGGCGGTCGTCGTCGCGGTGAACGCCCCGATTACGAACGGGATCGGCGCGATCGCGCCGAACAGCACGACGATCACGCGCCCCGCCGGATTGCGGCGGCGCAGGCGATCCGCGACCAGACCCCCGAGCATCACGCCGAGAAACCCCGCCAGCGCGCCGGTCGATCCGACCAGTAGCCCCGCCATCGCCGGCGTGGCACCCAGCGTCCGCAACACGAACGGTGCCGCCCAGAAGCTGATCGCATAGGCCATGAAGGCGTTCAGACCGTAGGCCACGACGATGCACAGGAATGCAGGGTTGCCGACAATCAACCGGTAAGTCGGCGGATCGCGGCGCTTGAGGGCTGCGGCCCAGGAAAACACCGCATAGACGCCCACCCCGATCGCGATCCACTGCGGCCATGGCTCACCGATCGCGTGCAAGCCGAGGACTGCGGCGACGACGATCCCGAGCGCGAGGATATTGACGAGAAACGCCTGAATCCCTCCGCGCGCCGCACCGATTAACGTCAGCGGCGGCAGGATGGTGAGCAGTTCTGACAGGAACGCGCTGAACGGCGCGGGATGACGTTCGGGCCGCGGAAGCCCTTCGACCGCACCGCGGATCGGCTCGCGCAGCGTCGCGACCACCGCCGCCAGCAGCAGGCCGGGGATGCCGACGATCATGAACGCCGCCTGCCAGCCGTGCAGCCCGAATGGCCCGCCATCGGGGTAGGCCTGGTTCCACCGCTGCACGATCAACCCGCCAACGCCGAGCGACAGTCCGCCGCCGACGTATAGCCCCGACGAATAGATCGCGAGCGCGGTCGCGCGAAGACGTTTGGGGAAGTAATCCGAGATCAGCGAATAGGCCGAGGGACTCGCGGTCGCCTCCCCGACCCCGACGCCGATCCGCGCCCCCGCCAGTGCGCCGCCGCTTTGCGCCAACCCGGAGGCCGCAGTCATCGCAGACCACAGGCCGAGCCCGAGCGTCATCAACCGGACACGGTGCCATGTATCGGCAAGCCGGCCGAGTGGGATGCCGAACAGCGAGTAGAACACGCCAAACGCGGTTCCGTACAGGAACCCGAGATCCTCATCCTTCAAATTGAGGTCGCGCTTGATGTCCTCGGCAAGGATCGAGATGATCTGCCGGTCGACGAAATTGAGCACGTACACCAGAAACAGGATCCCGAGCACAAGCCACGCATAGCGCGACACACGCGCGGATTCGGACGTGTCGGCGATCGCCGGACCGGTGTGCATATGCTGGCTCCTCTCGGACTTTTCTGTTCTTGGCCGGAGCGTAGCAGAGCATACCCTGATTACGAAAGCGATTTAGCAGTGGCCTGCATCCACGGTCGTACGGGCCGTTCGACCACGCCGGATACCGTGTCGGCGCGGCTGTTCCTGGCCCCGCGGCCAGCATACGGATGTTACGCTATGTTGCTGGTGCAGGAAGCGGCCCGGATTCGCTTGAAATACACCTGCCGTGCGCCGATATTCCAAGCAACCGGCACACGGCCGGCTGCAAGGAGCTTTTCGTAATGGCAAACTGGTCTGATCCCCGTCCGAACGCCTCCGCGTTCCAGACGGCCGGGACCACCCGCTCGGAAGCGTATGACGCCGGTCTGCGGCGGTACATGCTGTCCGTCTACAACTACATGGCCTCCGCGGTGCTGTTGACCGGCATCGTCGCTCTGGGCTTCGTGGCCAGTGGCGCAGCGGCAACCGTGTTCGGCGGCCCCGGCATCCTCAAGTGGGTGATTACCCTCGCCCCGCTCGGTTTCGTGTTCGGCATGAGCTTCGGCCAGGCACGGATGTCGAATTCGACGCTGCAGATGATGTTCTGGGGCTTCGCGGTCGCGATGGGCCTGTCGCTCTCGACGATCTTCCTGGTCTACAGCCCGACCGCGATCGCGCAGTCGTTCTTCGCGACGGCGGCGGCGTTCGGTGGCCTGAGCCTCTACGGCTACACCACCAAGCGTGACCTGTCGGCGTTCGGTACGTTCCTGACGATGGGCCTTGTCGGCCTGATCGTGGCGAGCCTGCTCAACCTGTTCTTCCAGTCGAGCGCGATCACCCTCGTCATCAGCTTCGTCGGCGTCCTGCTGTTCGCAGGCCTGACGGCCTATGACACGCAGCGCACCAAGGCGCTGTACGCACAGGTCGCGGGCACTGACATGGAACAGCGCGTGACGATCATGTCGGCGCTGAGCCTGTACCTCGACTTCATCAACATGTTCCTGTTCATCCTGCGCCTGTTCGGCAACCGCAACTAAGCGCAGACCAGATCTGGACTTTTCCGGGAAGGGTCCGATGGTGAAAGCCATCGGGCCCTTTTTGGTTTGACCGCTCTCCCATCCCTTCGAAGGACCATCATGCGCATCGCGATCGAGGCCATGCTCGACTATACCATCGACGGGGCCGCTGACGTCCTTCTGCTGATCGAGGCGGCCAAGCAGCCCGATCAACATCTCGAGATGCAGGACCTCCGCGTCTATTCGCCCGAACCGTTGCGCGCGGTGCGTGGCGAAGACGGGATCGGGCAGCGTTGCTGGGCGCGCGGCGAAGGGGCCTTCCGCGCGGACTATCGCGCGATTGTGCGGATCGACCGGCCTGCGATCGATTTCTCGATCCTGCCCGACACGCCCGTGCGGATGATGCCGCCCGAGACGATCGCCTATCTCCTCCCCAGCCGATATTGCGAATCCGATCGCCTGGAAGGGTTCGTCGATCAACATTTCGGGGGATTGCGCGGCGGGCCGCTTGCCGCCGCGCTGGTCGACTGGGTTGCCGGACATCTGCGCTATGAAGGTGGCGCGTCGAACGGCACGACCACGGCGATGATGACCTTTGCGGAACGGCACGGCGTATGCCGCGACTATGCGCATCTGCTGGTGGCACTGGCCCGCGCAGGCGGTATCCCGGCGCGGTGCGTCTCGGCTTATGCGCCCGGCGTCGATCCACCCGACTTCCATGCGGTTGCCGAACTGTGGGTCGGCGGGGGCTGGCATCTGGTCGATGCGACCCGGATGGCGTGCTGCGCGGACCTGGTGCGCGTGGCGGTGGGCCGCGATGCGACGGACATTGCGTTCATGACGGTGTTCGGACGCGCAGCCTTCGTTGCGCAGCGCGTTTTGGTAACGCGTCTGGAATGAGGGAACAGGCGAGCGGGTCGGGTCGTTCTCCTATGCTAACGATCAGGAGTGACACAATGACCGACGACCCCAAGCTGATCGACGACAAGGCGCTCGACAGCCTTTCGGTTGCCCCCGGCGATCCCGACGAAGAGCCGACCAGCGGCAAGCAGGACGCCGGCCAGGACGCGTCGATCGCGCACCGTCTGGAGCGCAACCCGTCGAGCCCCGATGCCGCGCGTGACAATGCGCTGGACGAGTCGATGGACGCGTCCGACCCGCCCTCGACGAGCCGCCCCGGCGATAACAGCGAGCCGCCGCGGTCTTCGGGCTATAACGAAGACGACGAAGCGAAGCGGTCCGCCGAAAAGCACTGATCGCCATCAGCACTGCCCAGCCCCGCGCCGCTCCGGTTGCGCGGGGCTTTTTCGTGCGGGATCGTTTCAACGCATTTTCTGCGCTCGGTCGCATCGGATGTTGCGTTGCAACACGATTTATGGTCGCTTCGTGTCGCGGCGGTGATCGGCGTTAACCACGGAGTAATTCCAGGAGCGCATGATTACTGGACTGCAAGACCGTAGTGGAGTGGCGCGATGGGTTCTCGGATGAAAGCTGCCAACGGAACGATGACGCTGGCCGAGATGAAGGAATTCGCTGGGTTCGCGGCATCGACCCAGCGTTACATTCGCCGCTCGCTCGATATCGGCCTCGACCGCGACGATGCGATGCTGCGGTGGTCACGCGACGTGGTCGAAGCCGCGAGCATCCGCGCGCAGGCCCGGCTGTACAGCCGCCTCCCCGACATTCGCATGACGATGCCGGATGGGGGCGGTCTCGAATCCGTTGAACCGGTGTTGGGGCCTCTGCTCACGCTTTCGGCGTTCGATCTCGGCCAGGGGCGACTGACGACCTTCGCGGCTTATCGCTTTCTCTATGAGCGGCTGATCGGCGCCGAGGTGCGACCGTGGCTGCCCGCCGCCTTCTGTTCGGCTGCGGCGCTACCGCATCTTCATCCCGAATTGCGCCGCACGTTGCTCCAGTCGATCAGCGAAGCGGCGGCGACGGCGTCTGGCTGGTCTAACCGGCAGCCGGGGTTTTTCCCGAAATGGGTTGAAAAGGTCGAGGCCGCCGCGCTGCCGCACTGATCCGCGTCAGCCGCGGACCACGTCCGTCATGGGCTCCTCGGTTATGGGATAGCCGAGGTCGGTCGGGATACACAGGTGGGGCACGCCATCGCGCTGTTCGGTCCACGGGGTGATCGTGCGGATCGGATGATCGGCGGCGTCGGCCTTTGCCGCGTTGAAGCCGTCGAATTGCGACAGCCGTTCCAGATTGCGGCGCGTCGGGAAGATCAGCGTGGCTCTCCCCGCATCGGCCATGTCGAGCACGGCCTGCGCGGTCGCCCAGAAGACGCGGACATTCTCGGTATCGTCGACGATCGGGTCGGGCGCGTGTGGCGGCACCTCGGCGAGATAGAAATGCGTATCGAAGGTCCGCACGGGAACGTGCGCGGGGCACCAGCGCGCGAAGGGGACCAGATCACCGATCGACAGGGGAAGGTCGTGCGCGGCGAGGACGGTGCCGAATGGTTCTCCCGTACTGAGCGCCCGACGCACTTCCGCGATGCTCTCCGCGGTCATCGCGCCGAGCCCGACCGGTACGCCGACTTCCTCGAGCGTCTCGCGGATCGCAGCGATCCGGCCCGCGACGTCCTCCGGATCGCCGTCGTACCGTGTCGCCAGCGCGTGATCGCCCGGATCGACGCGCCCGCCGGGAAACACCAATGCACCGCCCGCAAACGCCATCGCCTTGGAGCGTTCGACGAACAGTAATTCAGGCTTTCCGGCGCGCTCGCGGAACAGGACGAGGGTTGCCGCGGGGATCGGCACCGTGGAACGCTCCGCCATCACCGGAACGCCCAGCGCAGCGTGCTCGCGACCCCGAAGGTGCCCGCACGCAACAGAGGTAACCCGACGCCGGGCTGTTCCAG
The DNA here is from genome assembly GCF_040549155.1 of Sphingomonas sp. PvP056. Classification (NCBI taxonomy): domain Bacteria; kingdom Pseudomonadati; phylum Pseudomonadota; class Alphaproteobacteria; order Sphingomonadales; family Sphingomonadaceae; genus Sphingomonas; species Sphingomonas sp. PvP056. The sequence continues at coordinate 701,752 of NZ_JBEPST010000002.1, read as the reverse complement.
GCCATGCATCGTCCGCGCCCAGCCGGGCAGCAGGTCGATCGCGGCCTGCATCGTCATCGTCTGAAACGGGCGCGCGGCAAACGACGGCGGGGGTTGGTTGAGCAACACCCCCGCCACGTCACGCGTTCGCGCATCCACTCGCAGGCTCGGCCGCATCGCGCGCTGGATCGCTTCCGCCTCGGCGCGGGTGGTCGGGATCGGATCGACACCCAGCGGCTCCGCGATCCGCGCCATCTCGGCGACATAGCGGTCCTGTTCCGCGCGGCTCATGCTGGGTTCGCCATAGCGAATCCACCCGTCGAGAAAGCTCAGCACTTCGCTGACATGCACCCAGGCGAGGAGATCGGGTTCGCTCGCACGATAGGGCATGCCGTCGGGGAGCGTTCCGCCGATGTGATCGTGGATCTTCCGGACCTTCGCCAACAGCGCAGTTGCATCGTCCGGGGCACCATAGGTCGTGACCGCGATAAAACGCGCGGTGCGCCGTAACCGCCCCTGCATGTCGTCGCGAAAACCTGAATGATCCCAAACACCTGCAAGCACAGCCGGATGCAGCATCTGAAGCATCAGCGCCGCCACGCCGCCGACCAGCATCGACGTCACGTCACCGTGCACCCGCCATGCCACTGAGTCCGGCGGGAACAGTGCGTCCTGCCGCCGCTGGACGGGTCGTTCCCCACGTGTCTTGTCGTTGAACAAGGCTCGCACCTGCCCGACGATCAGACCTTTGAGCGGACGGGCGAGACGATCGGCGGGAGACATCGGGTTCATGATGCAGCAACGAAGCGCGCGGTGCTAGGCTCCAGCACCGCGGGAGATTAGGGTCGCCTTATTCCGGCGCAAACACGCCGCGCCGAACGTCCTCCGGGTTCGCGACGGTGCCGGCGGTGCTCTCCTCCGCCAACATCGTGCGGAACCGCCGATGAATCCGGACGTGCTCGAAGATGCGGCCAGCGACCCACAAGGCGAAGAAGATGCCCATGAAGACATAGGCAGTCTTCATCGTGGGCTTCCGGTTTTTCTTGCCCGGCTCCTCATCACCCTTCTTCTTCTCGGGCTTGGGCGCGCCGAGGAACTTGTCCACCGCGCTCATCGGCACGGTCTCGGGCTTGATCCGCGACCGCTTCTTTGCGGCTTCGGCCTTCGCCTTGACCACTTCGGGCGGGTTGCGCCACTTGTCGAGCGCGACCCCGGCATGGCCGACCGCGAAGAACAGCAGCGGCGCAAGGAAGCACGCCAGCAACGCGCGGCTGATCATATCGTACCGCAGCACCCCGTCCGCGACATGCAACGTACCGGAATCGAAGACCGACATCCTGTCCTGCGGAAGCTGGTCCTTCTTGGTGAACGTCAGCGTCTCTTCACCAACGTCGTAGGTGGTGTTTTTTTCCTGAAACAGGCTGTCGAGCTTGCCGAAGACGGTCTCTGCGGATTGCGGTGGATCGATCGGGACCGTTCCCTTGATCCGCCAGATCCAGTCGATGAAACGAAACGTCACACGATGTTCCCCTGAGTAACGCGTCATGCAATGGGGACTTCACGGTACGTCCTGGAACTCCGCGGAGCCCCCGCCCCCAGCCAACCGATCCGCAACGCGGGCGTACCGGTCGCGACCGGTACGTCCCCGATCATTCCGCCGGGACTGCGACCATCGGCGGCTGGCTGCGGCGGCGGGCGAATTTCGACCGGAGCAGCTTGTAGGGCTCGGTGAACGTGTAGTGCAGCGTTTCCCAGACCGACATGCGACGCCCGCCTTCCTGACCCAGCAGTTCCGCCTCGCCATCCTTGCAGGTGCCGTGGATGCGATCGATGAAGATCCACGTGCCCGAATAATTGCTGCGGGTGCTCTCATAGTCCTGCGCATGGTGCAGGCTGTGATGTTCGGTCGTGTTGAAGACCTTGAACCACCATTTCGGCGTGTTGAAACGGATGTTGCAGTGCTGATAGCTGCTGACCGCCAGGCCGAAGGCCCCTGCCAGCAAGGCGGCACGCGGGAGGAAATCGAACAGCCCGCCGACGCCGAGGCCGATCAGGAAAATCTCGACCGGGTTTCCGACGCTGCCCTTCTGCACGTTGAGCTGCGTGAGATAGTGATGCGGCGCGTGCGCGACCCACAGCGGATACCAGTTGTGCATCCCGCGGTGCATCCAATATTGGAAATAATCGCCGATGAAGGAGATCAAGAACGCTTGGATCAACAGCGGCGCGCCGATGAACCAGGCGAACTTGGCAATGTCGAAATTGTCCTGGAACCAGCCGATGATCGCGTCGCTGTTGATCGGCCCGAACACCACCCGGACGATCATCATCCCCATCGCGACGTAGAAGGTGTCGCAGACGAGTTCCTTCCATGTGTGCTCCCAGCTTTTGTAGCGGGGGCTGATCCATTCCATGCCCAGCATCATGAACTTGACGATGAGGCCGATCCACAAGGTCACCGACGGTTTGATCCACGCGGCTGGCGCATAATAATAGAAGCCGATCACCGCGATCAGGAACACCGGCTGGAAATGGGTGAAGAACGCCTGTTTGAAAGGTCCACCCTCAACCCTGCCAAGGTTGTCGAGTCCCTCGGTGATAGGGGCGCTCACCATATAGGAGGGTCTTTCGACCGCGACCGTTCCAGTCATTGGCAGATCTCTCGATGAAGCTTTTGGAGCCGTTTCTTGCGTGTCTGTTGCTTTGTATGAGAGATGCGCGATTCTGCCGTTACGTCGTTTAACGTAGGCAAGCGTCTCGACAGGCTCGATTTCCCGGCTGACGGCGCTGAACGATCGTCGACGCCGCGCGGTGCTTCCGCCCCGGACACGCAAGATCTTCAGCACTATTCAACGAATGCAGCCACTAAGCCGCAGCACGAAGCCTGACCCTGCAGCGAATGCCCGCAGTGGATGCGCAAGCTGACGAGCGTGCGATCGTCCGGACCCCAGGCGCCCCCTACGTCAAACAACCCATTTGTTACAGTCTGCCCGCCCCATAGCCTGAATGAACAAGACCGAGACGCTGCGCCAAGACCCACATGCGGCATGGAGCCGCAAACACCGGCACATATCCCGGGGGGGACAGCCAGTCAGGCAAATCAGGCGGGCAAAAGGGGTACTATCGTGATCGATCGCGCACGGATGCGGCTACGGCTGCTATCTGCTACTATTCTCTCGGGCGTCGTCATGAGCCCGGCATACGCGCAGCAGCAATCTGCGGCCGAGACGCCCAGCGCGACGGCGATCGCGGCGGAAACCGAGGAACCGCAGGGTTCGAACGATATCGTGGTCACCGCGACACGGCGCGCCGTGTCGTTGCAGACCGCCCCGATCAACATCTCGGCAATCGGTGGAGCGGCACTGGAGAGCAACCGGCTCGACGACGTCGGCGACCTCGGGCTCTATACGCCTGGGCTGACGGTGCCCGACACCGGCCCGCGTACGGCCAACAGCATCGTAATGCGCGGCATCACGTCGGGTGGTCCGGGCGGCAGCAATCGCAGCACCGCGGTCGGCGTGTATCTGGGCGAGATCCCGCTCTACGTCGACTTCAAGTTCCTCGACATCAACCGGGTCGAAACGTTGCTCGGGCCGCAGGGGACGCTGTACGGCCTCGGTACACTGGCGGGCGCGATCCGCTACATCCCCAACCGCCCCAACTTCAGCAAGATCGAAGCCACAGGTCATGCGCGGATCTACGACGTCGCGCATTCCGACGGGGTCGGCGCGGTCACCGATGCGACGATCAACTTGCCGATCATCCGGGACAAGGTCGCGCTGCGTGTGACCGGCGGCTATTACCGCGATCCGGGATTCATGGACTCCCCCTATCTGGTCAAGACCCTCGGCGTGTCGCTGCCGCAGCCCGACTTCAACGATCCAGCGGCGGTGGCGGCCAACCTGCGTCGCGGCAAGGATCTGAACGACGAGAATACCTATTCCATCCGCGCGCAATTGGGCTTCGATTTCGGCTGGCTGCGGTCGACGTTCAGCTACATCCGGCAGGACACCAAGACCCACGGAACGCAGACCAACGGCGGCTTTGGCGCGAAGTACACGCTGAACGCCAACGGCGTCGCCTTCCCTGACGGGCAATGCGTCTATGCCAATTGCCAGGGCGTGCTCGGGACCGGCAGATACGAAAATGGCGGGCGCGTCGAGCAGCCGTCACGCCGCACGCTCGACATGTTCGCAGCCGAAGTCGAAGTCGACATCGGAAGCGTTGCGCAGCTTGTCTCCGCCACCGCTTATTCCAAGCAGCATCTCTCCAGCCAGAGCGACATCGCCGACCTGCTGCTCGATCTCGATTATGATTACGAGCTGTTCCCGGCCTTTGCGGGCACGACCACGTCGGACAGCGACCCCAAGCAGTTCAACCAGGAACTCCGGCTCGTTTCGACCCACGGCGGGCCGATCAACTGGATCCTCGGAGGCTTCTACAACCACTATAAGAGCTACACGTTCAGTGCCGAGCGGATCCCCGGTTTCCCCGAGTTCGGCGCCGCCAACTCGACCGGTCGCGGCAGCCTGTACGGCACGCTATACCGCGGGCTGGTCCGGCCGGACGGGCTGGAATACATCTCGTTCACCGACACCTATACCAAGGAATATGCGGCGTTCGGCGAAGCGACGTGGCACATCACGCCCAAGCTGCAAGTCACCGGCGGACTGCGCTACTACACGTACAAATCCTACATCTCTGGCGCGACCGATACGCCGCTGCTGTCGGGCGGCCGCCGCCGCACGCCCTATCCGCTGATCCAGTTCGATCCCTCGCGCGTGCGGACCGGGTCCACCACAGATGACGGGTTCGTCTACAAGGCAAACGTCTCCTATCAGTTCAGCCCGACGGTGTTTGGCTATGCGACCTATTCGACCGGCTACCGCATCGGCGGCGTCAACCGCGTTGCCCCTTGCATCGTGCCGCTCCCGCCCGGCCAGAACGTCTGCGCTCTTCCGAACGAACTAGCCTATGGTCCTGACAAGACTACCAATTATGAAGTTGGTCTGCGGTTCAGCCTGCTCAACCGGATGCTGCAAGGCACGATCAACATCTACAACATCGACTGGTCGAACCTCCAGTTGGGCAGCCAGACCGCGAACGGTGCGGTGGGCATTACCGCCAATGCCGGCGGCGCGCGCAGCCGCGGCGTAGAGGGAACGCTGTCGTTCACACGCGGCAAGTTCAACCTGTCGGGCAATTACACCTATCTCGATGCCAAGCTGACACAGGACGCACCCGGGCTGATCGGAGGGTTGAGCAACAATTTCAACGTTCCGGGCGCGGGCGATGCGTTTTCAGGGGATCGTCTGCCTGGGTCGTCCAGACACGCCGGGTCGCTCACCGCCACCTATTCAGTGCCGATGGCGAGCGGTGCCGATCTGGGCTTCGTGTGGAGCACGGCGGCGCGTAGCGACACCTATTCCACCACCGGCCTGCGTGGGTATGGCGAGGCGATCCCGGGATATTCGACCAGCCGCGCGTCGATCACCTACAAGAAGGATAATTGGGAAGCGTCGATCTTCTCCAACAACATCTTCGACAAATATGCCGTCACCAGCGTGGCGAACGACTACACAATGGCGCGCCAGAACGATGGTGTGCAGATCCGTTCCTACGGCTTCGGCGTGATCCAGCCGCGTACCGTCGGTGCGGAGGTCCGCGTCCATCTCTGAGAAAGCGTGACGAGACACGGCGCCACTTGATCGATGCGATCAGGTGGCGCTTTGCCGTCCACGGGTACGTCAGTCCACGACGATGCCATTCGCCTCGAAGAAGCGACGTACGGGTTCCAGCGCCTCGGCGTGCACACGCCAGCGTCCGACCGCGTCGGCGTTGATCGGGCGGCGGACCTGGGCCGCGCTCGGTGTCGCGACGGCGGCGGTGTTTGCGTGGAAGGCGAGCGTTGCGGCGTCCCAGCCTAGACCGCAATGGTCGAGCAACCGTCGGGTCTCACCCTCCTGATCGGCGACGAGCGCTTCATAGCCGAGTTCGAGGATACGCCCGGGGAAGCGGGACTGCCAGAACGCAACCAGCCGATCGAACCGTGCATAATACTGCGCGATGTCCATCAGATCGTTGGAATAGAAGTAGTAAGGCGAGCCCGGCGCGAACAGATTCTTGAAGTTGCTCCACACCGTGTCCATCGGATTGCGGCGCAGGCAGACGATCCGCGCATGCGGCAGTGCGCGGGCAATATGGCCAACATACAGCATGTTGGCGGGTAATTTGTCGACGAAGTGCAAACTGCCCGCGGGCCAGTGCGGTGTTGCGCGCGCCATGTAGCGTTCGCCTAGGACGCGCGGGTCCGCTGTCAGCGATGCAGCGATCGTGGCCGCGTCCACCACGACGCGCGACGGGGTGGCGGCAGCTTCCTTCACCGCGAGCGGCATCGCCTGCAACTCGCCCGCTGACGCCACGTCGGGATGCGACGACAGGATCCGGTCGACCAGCGTGGTGCCGGTGCGCGGCATGCCGACCACGAAGATCGGGGCACGCGTGTCCAGTCCCTCCCCCGGCAGGACATCCGCCGCAAAGCCCGTCTCCAGCGCATCGAACAGTGCTGCATCGCTCGCGAAGTCGTAGCATAGATCGCGCTTCCGCACGGCGTTGGCGTTGGCGAGGTGCGCATAGGCGTCGTCGTGACAGCCTAGGTCCTCGAGCTCTTTCGCCAACGCATAGCGCAACCGCATCATATCGAGCGGGTCGATCGTGCTTGCCAGCACCGCGCGCAGCCGATCGATGTGGTTGCTGCTGGCAGTCTGCCGCTCGAGGATCGCGAGCGCATAATGCGCGCGGGCGTAGTGCGGCTCGCGCGTGAGCAGGATCTCGTAATGGTCGCGCGCCTCGGCAATACGCCCGGTGAAGCCGCACGCCGCCGCGAGATTGTAGCGAAACCCGCTATCGTCGGGCGCGCGGGTCACCGCCGCCTTGAAGGGTGCGATCGAACCCTCGTGGTCGCCGAGACGCGCCAGCACGCACCCGATGGTATCGAGGCTCAGCGCATCTTCCGGACCGAGCGCGAGTGCCTCGCGGGCCGTGCGCCCCGCCTCGCCGTCCCGCCGCCCGAGGCTGAGCAGCCGCGCATATTGCGCGAGCCGTCGTGGCGTTGGTGCCTGCGCGACCGCACGCTGCACCAGCGGGAGTCCGCGAGAGACACGGCCGGCAGCGGCTTCGGCCAAGCCAAGCAAATACCAGCCGTCGGGAAGATCGGGTCGCTGGTCGCACAGCGCCGACGCCAAAGTGACGGCCTTGGCAATATCACCACGTTCGAGCGCCGCTTCCGCCGCGGCGATACGGGGGTCGTGGCTCACATCGACCCGACGCGCGGGCCGACCTGGGGACGATGACAGACGATAGCTCTACCTCCAGAACCGCGAACGGCCTTGAGGTCTGCCACGGGGTGCTCGATGGGTATACGCACAATGACGCATCCGGCGCATCGGACGCCGCCCCGACTTGCTCCCCGGGATACGCCCGTATCCGCGGGGGGCAATCAGTGACGCCTGATCAGCGCAGCGACGCCAGTGCTGTGCGCGATGGCAGCGGCGCATTGGCAACGGTCGAGGCACCGCGCGCCTCGATCCGTGAACGGACATCGGCGACGACTTCGGCGCGGCACGTGCGCGCCTGCTCTTCGAGCGCCAGATGGATCGTGGCGAGGCCCGAGCCGCATACCGCGCGCGCTGCCTGATCCATCCGGATCGCGAGGCGCCGTTGACCGCTCACCGTCGCCAGATCGATGTTCTTGAGATCGAGAACCACGGCATCCTTTACCAATGGGTTGTCCGGGACGGCGGCCGAAACCGCAGGCGCCATCGCGAGGGTCGCAAGCGCGCCCAGAGCCAACTTCAACATCACAATCTCCTACGGTGTATTAAGATCGTTCTGCGACGACCTTGCAAACGCTGTACACCACCTCGCGCTTCTCGACAAACAACGCGTCAGTTCTGCGAAAGCTCACATCTCGTGGCAAAAGAACGATTTGCCGGGGATCAAGCAACGAGCAACGCCCATCCGCCTCGCCCTACGTCAAAAAGCGTATGGGCTGTTTGGACACGCTGTTCGATCACCGTGCGCATGGCCCCATCCCTCATCCGCCTCCTCTGTACGCTTGGCGTGTCGTTCCTCGCGGGCGGCGTGGCGGACGCAGCACCGCGCGTCGAGGCACGGACCTATCTGCGACACTGTGGTGCCGAAACGTGCCTGATGGTGACGGGGCGGCGGACCGATAGCAGTGCGGTCGTCAGCCTTGGCGATCATCGCGTCCCTGTTTCGGGCAAGCGCGCCTGGCGTGTGGCCGTGCCGCTGCAGACGGTCCGCACCTGGTTTCCGCCATCCACGCGAACGATCACGGTGCACGTCAGCGAGACTAACGGCGGGACCGGCGGCGGGGAAGCCATCGTACCTCTGCCGATCGGGCTGCTCTTTTCGGGCGTCCAACTTGCCTCCCTCGAAGTGCGGGCCCGCTAGGCGTCCATCATCCGCCAGCTTGCTTTCGACGCGAACCGCCCATCGCAGTGTCATGACGGCATAGCGGCGATCGACGCTCAGACGCGAGACCATTCACCGCGCCAGAAATCCACAAGGATGAGACCGTGATCGCCCTTCAATTCCGCCGCCGCACGATCTGCACGACCCTTGCCATGCTCGCGGCCGTTACGAACGCCAGCGGTGCGAGCGCGCAGAACGGAACCGCCGCGACAGAGGGGCAGCGGCCATCCCCGCCCGTCGTCAGGCCGATGACGGACCTTAAGATCACCGCGACGATCCCGGTCGGGAAGACGGCGGACTGGGTGGCGATCACCGCGGACGCCGTGTGGGTCGGCAGCAGCGGACCCAACTCGGTCAACGCGATCGATCCCCGCACCAACCGCGTCACGACGATCGCGCTGCCGGGTCGGCCGTGCGCGGGCATCACCGCGGACGCGGACTTCGTGTGGGTGCCATTGTGCGGACCGATCCCGAAACTCGCCAAGGTCGACTTGAGGAAGCGCGTGCTCGATCGCGTGTTCGACGTGGGGCCGGTGCGGGGCGAACAGAGCATCGCGGTCGGCGCGAGCAACGTCTGGCTGGTCACCGACAAGACCGGTTCGCTCGCGCGGATCGATCCCGTCAGCGGAGCGGTTCTCAATGTGGTCCAGCTCCCGCCCGGCTCCTATAACCCGGTATTCAGCGGCGGCTTTGTCTGGGTCACCCGGGTCGAGGGTGCCGAAGTGACGGTCGTCGATGCGCGCACGTCCCAGATCGTGGGGTCGATCCCCGTCGGCAAGGCTCCGCGTTTCGTGACCGCCGGTCATGGCGCGGTGTGGACGCTCAATCAGGGCACCGGCGACGTGAGCCGGATCGACATCGCGACACGCCGGACGACGGTGACGCTTCCGCTCAACACACCGGGCCCCGGCGGGGACATTGCATTCGGCGCGGGACGGGTTTGGACGACGATGATGAAGACCCCGCTGACGGTCGTCGATGCCGCCACCGCGACCGTATTGTGTCAGTGGACCGGGGACGGCGGGGATTCGCTGTCGGTCGGGCATAAGGCGGTCTGGCTGACCAACCTGCGCTCCGGGACGGTCTCGCGCATCCCGCTGAAAGCCCTGCCGAAAGATTGCCGCCCCCGGCGCTGAAGCGCCGTTCGGGCCTACCAAGGCTGCACTTAGACATTCCTTCTGGCGGCAAGCGGCGTGGTGGAGCTGAGCGGAATCGAACCGCTGGCCTCTGCAGTGCGATTGCAGCGCTCTCCCATCTGAGCTACAGCCCCGCACCACGCCTCGTCCGCCTTGCGGGCGGTCCTGCCGCCTTAACCGCGGTTTGCGCGGCACGCAACGACAATGCGGTGCCATACGCAATCTTCGGAAATGCGCCGGGCACGTGGCGACGACGTGCCCCAAGCCTGCGGCAAAGAGCGGAACCGGTTCGGTTTTTCCTGAGTTTATGCCCCTGTCAATGCGACGCGACAAACGCCGCGCCATTTGATGACCATTGTCTCAGGAGGACGCTATCATGGTAGATGAACGCTATCCCCGGTCGTATTCGGACCGTACCGGCAACCGCGACCAGAACGACGGCTACGGCCAGAGCGACTATGGCGACCGCGGATCGTACGGACGCGGGTCCGACCGATACCAGAATTACGGATCGTCCGAAAACAACCGCGGTGACTACGGCCGTGAGCGCGGCGGATACCAGGGCCAGGGCGGCAACGATCGCTATGGTGCAGGCGGCTACGGTGACCGGTCCTACGGCCAGGATGATGGTCGAGATTATGGTGCGAACCGCAGCAGCGGTGATCGCTTCCAGGGTCGTTCCCAGGGCCAAGGCGACAATCGCGGCGATTATGGTCGACAGCAGTCCTATGGCAACCGTGGTGCCAGCCAGGATTATGGTCGGGGCCAGCAGTCCGGCGGTGGCCAGCAAGGCTACGGTCGCCAGCCGCAGGGCTATGATTATGACGACCGCGGCTTCTTCGATCGCGCAGGCGATGAGGTTCGTTCGTGGTTCGGCGATGACGAGGCACAACGCCGTCGTGAATTCGATGCGCGTTTCGACGACCAGCGTTACGGCAACGAGCGGAGCCATAACGACGATCACTACACTGGCTGGCGCCGGTCGCAGATCGACGCGCTCGACCGCGACTATGACGAGTATCGCCGCGAAAACCGTACCAAGTTCGAGTCGGAATTTGGCTCGTGGCGCAGCAATCGTCAGACGCAGCGTTCGTCCCTGTCCAAGGTCACCGAGCATATGGAAGTCGTCGGTTCGGACGGCGCGCATGTCGGCACGGTCGACAAGGTGCGTGGCGACCGGATCGTGCTGACCAAGACCGACTCGGATGCCGGCGGACGCCATCATTCGATCCCGTCGAGCTGGTTGCAGACCGTCGACGACAAGGTGACGATCTCGAAGACCGCCGACGATGCCAAGGCGCATTGGCGTGACGAAGAGCGTAACCAGGCGCTGTTCGGCGATGACGACAAGAAGCCCGGCACGTCCGACACCAAGACCAGCGATGGCCCGCACACGCTCAACCGGAGCTTTGGCGGGACCTACTAAGGTCTTTGTAACGCCAGCAAACTTTGGCGTCGTTTCGAAGGCCCCTTCCCCGCCATCGTGGGGGAGGGGTTTTTTCGTTGCCAGCCGCGCTTGCACGGCATACCTCCCGTTCGAAATCACCAAGGAGTAAGTAACAATGCCCCGTTCCTGGACCTTGAAAAGCCGCCCGGCAGGGATGCCCACCGCGGACAACTTCGCGCTCAGCGAAACCCCGTCGACCGCGCTCGGCAATGGCGAAGTGCGTGTCGCCAATCGGTGGCTATCGGTCGATCCCTACATGCGCGGCCGCATGAACGACACGAAGTCCTACGTCGCCCCCTTCGCGCTGGGCGAACCGATGCAGGGCGGTGCGATCGGTGAGGTGGTCGAGAGCAATGCCGACGCGATCAAGGTCGGCGACATGGTCCAGCATATGCTTGGCTGGCGTGACGAAGCAGTGCTGCCGGCATCGCAGGTGCAGAAGCTCCCCGATCTTGGGGTGCCGGTGCAGCAGTTCCTCGGGATGCTCGGGATGCCGGGGATGACCGCTTATTGGGGTCTGCTCGACGTGGCATCGGCGAAGGCGGGCGAAACGGTGTTCGTGTCGGCGGCAGCGGGCGCGGTCGGATCAACCGTGGTGCAGGTCGCCAAGGCCAAGGGCATGACCGTGATCGGTTCAGCCGGCGGCGCGGACAAGTGCGCGTGGGTCAAGTCGCTCGGGGCGGACCATGTGATCGATTACAAGGGCGACACTCCGCTCGTTAAGGCGCTCGGCGCGGCGGCGCCCGACGGCATCGACGTCTATTTTGACAATGTCGGCGGCGACCATCTGGATGCCGCGCTCGCGCATGCGCGCGACGGGGCACGGTTTGCGATCTGCGGAATGATCGACGGGTATAACAGCAGCACGCCTACGCAGCTCAAATATCTGATGCGGGTGATCGCTGCGCGTATCCGGATCCAGGGGTTCCTCGTCACGCCATATTTTGCGCGGGCGAGCGAGTTCTACGAGGACATGGCCGCGATGGTGAAGTCCGGGGCGCTGCAGAGCCAGGATACCGTCCACGAGGGTCTGGATGCGACGCCGGATGCGTTCATGGGGCTGTTCAGCGGCGGCAATACCGGCAAGATGCTGGTGAAGTTGTAAGCGGTTGGATGGGAGCGTCGCGGTGCAATGCTCCCATCCATTTCCCTTTCTTTTTTCGCTTCCCCGGCGAAGGCCGGGGCCCAGTAGCGAAACAGTGCGATCGAGGGCCGCGCTTCGTTACTGCTCTTCTCGCTACTGGGCCCCGGCCTTCGCCGGTGAAGTAGAAGAGAGAGGGAAGTAAGAGAAAGAGGTCAGCGATCCCTCAGATCGCCCCCTCGAACGTGTTGCACGCATTGGGGTCGCCGCTTTCCATGCCGACCCGCAGCCACTTCATCCGCTGTGCCGACGTACCGTGCGTAAAACTGTCGGGAACGACGCGCCCCTGTGACTGCTTCTGCAGCGTATCGTCACCGATCGCGCGAGCGGCCGTCATGCCTTCCTCGATATCGCCGGGTTCGAGCCGGTCCCGGTTCTGCGCCGCCCATACACCCGCATAGCAATCGGCCTGCAGCTCGAGCTTGACCGAAGCCTGATTGCCCTCGACTTCGCTGCCGCTGCGCTGGATGCGCGACACCTGATCGGACGTACCCAGCAGGTTCTGGATGTGATGCCCGAATTCATGCGCGATCACGTAATATTGCGCGAAGTCGCCTTTGGCACCGAACTTGTCGGCGAGTTCGGCAAAGAAGCTCGTGTCGAGATAGACGCCCCGGTCACGCGGGCAATAGAACGGCCCCATCGCGCTTTGCGCCGCGCCGCAGCCCGACTGGCCGTTGCCGCCGTAGAAGACGAGCTTGGGCTGCTGGAACTGCTGTCCGTTGCGCTGGAAAATCGCGGCCCAGGTCTTGTCCGCCGAGCTGAACGCATTGCACGCGGCCTTGCTCTCCGGGTTGACTGAGCAGATCGACTGCGTGTCGGTGCCGGCGCGGGGCTGGCCGACTTGCTGCGTCGGTGCACCGCTCTGGCCGCCGCCACCGCCGAGCATCCCGAGACCACCACCGAAGAAGAACATCACCGCCAGCAGGACCGCGACCCCGCCGCAGCCGAACCGGCTGAAGATCATCGGCACCAGCCCGAACAACAGGCCGCCGCCACCGCCGAAACCGCCGCCGCCGCCCTGCCCGCGCTGGTCCTCGACGTTGATGTTGGGATCGAAATCATCGAGACGCATGGCGGGAGTATTCCGAAAGTCGTTGCCGTTGCGGCATGAATGCGCGGCGGCCCGGCTTGTTGCAAGCGACGTCGCCCACAGCGTTCTTTTGTAGCCGGTTATGCCACGTTCACCGCAACCGGCGTTGATCCCGCACTGCAACAGCCCCATGTCTCGTGCATGGCGGATATCGAATCGATCAGACCGAAACGGCGTGCAAAGTCGTTGCCGTTGCCCGAATGCGTCGCCCTGGTGTTGCAAGGTGGCGGTGCGCTGGGGAGCTATCAGGCGGGGGTGATCGAGGGGCTCGCATCGAGCGGGATCGAGGTCGACTGGGTTTCGGGCATCTCGATCGGCGCGATCAACGCGGCGATCTTCGCGGGCAACCCACCCGAAAAGCGCGTTGAGAAGCTTGCGGCATTCTGGGACACGATGACCGGGTCGTTGCCCAGTTTCCCGATCTTTCCCGATGACCGGATTCGCGAATTTCTCCACGAATGGTCCGCCGCGACGGTGATCGCCGGCGGCGTGCCCGGATTTTTCTCGCCGCGTTTCGTCCCGCCTACGCTCGCGTTGCCCGGTACGCCGGAGGCGACGAGCTTCTATGACAGTTCCCCGCTCAAGGCGACGCTCGACGGGCTTATCGACTGGGATCTGCTCAACACCGGTCCGGTGCGTCTGTCGGTCGGCGCGGTCGACGTGGAAAGCGGCAACTTCGCCTATTTCGACACCACCGAGACGCGGATCGATGCGCGCCACATCATGGCGTCGGGCGCGTTGCCGCCGGGGTTACCCGCCGTCGAGATCGACGGGCGGCTGTGGTGGGATGGCGGGCTCGTCTCGAATACCCCGCTGACGCACGTGCTCGAGCATCAGCAGGGCGAATTGCTCGCATTCCAGATCGATCTGTTTCCCGCCGCGACCGAGCGCCCGCGCACGATCATGGACGTGATGGCGCGCGAGAAGGAGATTCGTTTCTCGAGCCGCACGCGGCAGGTGTCCGACATGATGATGCGCGACCGCAAGGATCGCGAGCTGGCGCGTCGGGTGCTCGCGAAGCTGCCCGCAGAGATGCGGGATGATCCCGACGTCATGGCGTTGGCCGCACGGACCAATGCGGATCCGGTCAACCTCGTCCACCTCATCCACCGCGCCAATGCGTGGGAGGGCGGGAGCCGCGACTTCGAATTTTCCGCGCGGACGATGCGCGAGCATTGGAATGCGGGCATGAAGGCGGTTGCCGAGACGATGGCCAACGCGCAATTGATCGCGCAGAATATCGAGACCGGCAAGAGCGCCGCTTTCGACCTGACCCAGCCGATCACGCCCCGCCCGATCTGACCCTTCACCGCACCATCGGAGACCCCCGCTATGTTCCTCAAGGGCAAAACCGCGATCGTGACCGGATCGACCTCCGGCATTGGGCTGGAATATGCGAAGGTGTTCGCCGCCGAGGGCGCGAGCGTGATGATCAACGGGTTCGGCGATGCTGCGACGATCGAGACCGAACGCGCGAAGCTGGAAGCGACCAGCGACGCGAAGGCGCTGTACGACCCCGCCGACATGACCAAGCCCGACCAGATCGCGGCAATGGTCCAGCGGTGCCACGCGGAACTCGGCGGCCCGGACATCATCGTCAACAATGCGGGCATCCAGCACGTCGCACCGATCGAGGACTTCCCCGCCGACAAGTTCGAGGCGATTATGCAGATCAACCTGCATTCCGCCTGGTACATGATGCAGGCCGCGGTGCCGCACATGAAGGCGGCGGGGTGGGGCCGGATCATCTCCACCGCATCGGCGCATTCGCTCGTCGCAAGCCCCAACAAGTCGGCCTACGTGATGGCCAAGCACGGGCTTGCCGGCCTTACCAAGACGATCGCGCTCGAAACCGCGACCCACGGCGTCACGGTCAACTGCATTTCGCCCGGTTATGTCTGGACCCCGCTGGTCGAGGCGCAGATCCCGGACACGATGAAGGCGCGTGGACTAACCCGCGAGCAGGTGATGGACGACGTCCTGCTTGCCGCGCAACCAACCAAGGAGTTCGTCACGATCGAACAGGTCGCAGCACTTGCGCTGTTCCTGTGCCGCGACGAGGCGAAGGCGATCACCGGCGCGAACCTGTCGGTCGACGGCGGCTGGACCGCCGCCTGACCGCTGCGGGACGCGCGGATCACGGAAGTCCTTGGCATTGCTGGAACAGCGTGGTTGATGGGGGTCATGTCCCATCGGTTCGCAAGATGCCCAACATGACCCTATGCCGGTGAACGGCCTGGCCCGCGTATCGGGGCTGATCCTGTGCACGATGGTCGGCGTGTTCGGCGGCTGTGCACGACAGGCGTCGGCGCAGCCTGTGCTCGTCCCGCCGGCGGACCGGCAAACCGACTGGCGCCGCGTGGCGACCCCGCCCGACCGAGCCCGGTTACGATCGTGGCGCGGTGCATGGCTCGAAGCGCTGGCCAAGGTCCGGGGGGCCGGGCTGATCGCGTCGATCGAGGCCGATCCGACGCTGTTCAACCCTGACCACGCCTTGCCCAACCCGACGCCCCCGGCGGGACGCTATCGCTGCCAGATGATCAAACTGGGGGCGAACGGCACCGCGATGCGCGACCTGACGCGCTATCCCCCGGTTGAATGCCGGGTGGAGGTCGCGGACGGTGCCGTCTGGCTCTACAAGGTCGATGGCGCGCAACGCCCCGTCGGGACGCTGTATGACGACACGTCGACGCGCGCCGTGTTCCTCGGCACGATGCTGTTCGCCGATGAGCAACGCCCGCTCGCCTATGGGCGGGACGGCAACCGCGACCTTGCGGGGTATGTCGAACGGATCGAGCCGGAACGATGGCGGATGGTCCTGCCCTCGCCCCGGTTCGAATCCTTGCTCAACGTCGTCGAGATCGTGCCTGCGCCGTAACGCGCGTTAAAGGCCGTCAGGCAGGCTTCGCGCCCGGCGTACCGCACTTCGCGAACTTGCCGTTGAGGCGGCATTTGCCGGCCTTGGGCGCCACCGTCGGGCATTTGGTAAACCGGCCCTTTGCATCCTTGCACGGTGCCGCGACGGCTGGCGCGGTGCCGACCGCAAACGCCAGCACGGACGCTGCCAGAATAAGCTTACGCATACGAACACTCCCAAAACCAATCGCCCGTACCTGGGCACCGTCGAAGCTACCCAGCGGACGCGCCGCGTCAATTGACGATTATGTCATGTCCGACGCATCGCGCGGCAGGGTAAAGACGAACCGTGCCCCCTGCCCAGGGGCGCTGTCGACCGTCACGTCTCCCCCCATCGCCCGCGCCAGTCTCCGTGCGATGTACAGGCCAAGGCCGGATCCGCCCGCTTCGTGCGGATCGACGCGCTCGAACTTGTTGAAAATCCGGGCCTGATCCACCGCCGCGATCCCCTTGCCCTGATCGCCGACGATGATCGCGGCGAAATGCCCTTCGCGTTCGACCCGGATCCAGATCATGCCATCGAGCGGCGAATAGCGCACCGCATTGGCGATGAGATTGACGACGATCTGCAACCCCCGGCGTGCATTCCCCATCGCGCGCACCGCCTGCTCCGCAGAAGGCCCGTCGATCTGCACGCGCGCGGACGACGCACGCATCCGCAACATCCCGGTCGCTCGGCGCGCGATCTCGGCAAGGTCGACGGGCTGCGGCAGGATCGTGAACCCCGGAAGTTCGATCGTCTGAAGGTCAACCAGATCGTCGACCAGACCGACCAGATGGCGTCCTGCATTGGCGATATCCGCGGCATAATCTGCATAGTCCTGCCGCAGCGGTCCGTCCGCCTGTGCCCGGATCGTTTCCGCCGCCGCGATGATCCGGCCGAGCGGTACGCGCAGCGTCCGGTCGAGCCGTTCCGCGATGGTGCCGGTGAACCCCGCGAGATCATGTGATGTCGGAGGCAGCAGCGTATCGGTAACGGCGCGGTCGGGTGCCTCGTCGCAATTCGCCGTGCCGACGAAACCGCAGAATGCCCCATGCGCATCGGTTCGCGGCATCGCCGACAGCAGCACCGCCTGCCCGGTCTGGCGAACCGTGGCGCGCTGCCGATCGAACGGCTGACGCAGCGCCAGACCGCTGAGGATCGGCAAGGCGCGGACGTCGTCTTCGGCTAGAGCGAACAATCGGGTCAGCGGCTGACCAAGAAAGCTGGTCCCGTCGAAATCGGGCGACACGGGTGAGCGCGCCGACAGATGGGTCAGCGCCAACGCAGAGTCGGTTGCCCACACCCAATGCGCGGCGCTGCGCAGGAAGTCCTCGTCGCGGGTCTCCTGCGATGCAGCGGGCTGCCAGGGATCGCGCAACCGCCACCCGACCAGTAGAAGGTTGACCCCGCCGCGGTCACCATCCGCGCCGGGATCGGCACGCGCCCAGAGATCGAGATCGTCCCCGCCGTCCGCGACGATCACCGTCCGCGCCACCGGAATGCCCAGACGCAACGCCAGCCGCACCAGCTTGGCCAGCGCGGGAACCGCCAGGGGCGCTCCGACCATGCCCCCCGCCCCCGCATTCAGTGCGATCAGACGCCGGTCCGCGGCAACTAGCCGGCCCGCGGCATCCAGCGTCGCGTGCACCGTCGTTAATAGCACCGGGTCATCGAGGGTCACCCCCGCATGCCTGCCGAAGGCCAGGCCCGCCGCACGCCGCGCTCTATCGCGCTGAGCGCCGCACGATACTCGCGGTGCAGCAGCAATGGGGCCAGCGCCTTGGACGCGGCGACGGCATCGGTGGCCATGATATCGTCGAGCGCGTCGGCGAAACCGTCCACGTCGCGCCGCGGGTCCGCCTCCGCCATCGCCAGACCGATCCGCGCCACCGTCGCACGGTCCAGGTCGAGCGCGCGCAACGCCAGCCACAGGCGCTCGCCTTCCGGATCGAGGACGATCTCGCGCATATCGGCATAATCGAGCCCAAGCCCCTGCGCGAGCAGTGCGATCACCAGCGACAGGCGACGATCGGACAATGCCTCGACCAGCAACCGTGCGCGGGCTTTCGCGTCGGGGTCCAGGGCACCCGCCAGCCGCATCGCGACCGTTTCGAGCCGATCCTCCTCGACATGCGCGGCAATCTCGTGCGCGGCCGCCTCGGCGAGCGCGCGATCGAGCGCCCACGGCGCTCCGTCCCCGGCATCGGCCACCGCAATCCGCAACGCCGCCGCGCTCCACCACACGAGGTGGTGGTGGAGGTCCGCGGGCAGGTCGCTCGGTTGCGGCGTACCGATAGGCATATGGCTGCGTCGTTGGCTTTCGGCAGCGAGCAACGCCCCCGACGCTGCGCCGACCGCCGGGTTCACATGGTGCAACAACCGCGGCAGCAGGCTCGGCTGGTCCGGGTCGTCGGGCGCACGGATGGGCAGCGCGTCGGCCATCAGATCCTGACGCACCCGCCCGAACAGTTCCCGGATCAGCGCGGGATCGCGCAGCAGTCCGCTCGCATTCAGCCGCGCGAAAACAGGGGCCGCGGTAACACGCAACCGTTCGGCTAGGACTGCTTCGTCCCGCAAGATCAGCAATCGTGTAGCGTGGCTACGCAACGCCGCCTCGATCCCGCCGGCCAGCTGCGCCAGGACGGCGCGCATGCGCAATCGGGTGCGATCATCCAGCCGGACGGCGTCGTCCATCAACACATCGTCGATCGCGCCGTACAGCCGATCCGTCGTGCGTCTTTCCGCGGCAGTCGCACGCGCCAGCAACACCGCAACGCCTTCCGTGGCTCCCAAATCCGTATCGCGACCGTCAATCGACATGACTGCGGCTTACGCGGTTTGCCGCGACGGGTAGACTACGGCTTTTGGCGAAAAGCCTCGATTGCGGCCGCAAGTGTCCCAGCGCCGTACAGTGCGGCCACCGCCAGGCCGACCAACGGCCACCCCACGAGCACCAGCGGCAGCAGGATCACGAGATAGGCGGTCGGGCTCGCCCACCAGCGTCGCAGCAGCGCGGGCAAGGCGGCGCGTTCGAGCAACGCCCCCGCGACAACCAGCGCACCCGCCAGTGCCGTTCCCGCCACGGGGTCTGCACGGAATCCGACGGCCAGTGCGACGCAGGCGACGATCCCGGAGCGCGCATGGGTCGCGATCGTCGCGATGCGGCTCTCCTCGCGGATCCAGCCAAGCGCCGCCGCGATGCTGACGCTTACCAGCGCAAGTGCCGCGAGCAACAGCCCGATCACCGGATGCTTTGCCCAGATCGCCGCCACCGCACCGATGCTCAGCGCGCCACCGATCGCAAGCGGCGCCAGCGTCGAGACGAGGCGCGCCATCAACGGTGGCAAGGCGAACCGGACCAGCGGGGCCAGCAGGAAGCGTTCGGCCCAGCGCACCGGTTTGGCGACGAGTGCGGCAACCGTGCTGGTCCCGCGCCGGATCAGCGCGTCCGCGCTGCGTTCGATCGCATGTTTGGGGGCGTCGTGCTGATCGAGACGGACTTGCTCCGCCCCGGCCTGCGCCGCGACACGCAGAAGCGTCGACTGGAAATTATAATCGCGGGGCATCGCGGCGACTTCGCTGACTCGCTTGCATTCGAGCAGGGCGAGACCCGCCCACGCAGCCTTCGCGCTGACTCGTTCGTACCGATGATCGTCGGGATCGCAGATCACCAGCGTATCGTGCCCGGCGGATGCGAGGCTCTGGATGATGTCGCCGCTCGTCACCACGCCGTCCGCTACGATCAACACCCGCGCGAGCGGGTGAAGCTTGGCGACCGCCTCTTGCGCGGTGCGTACTGCGTCAACCGATCCGCCGCGCCGTCCGATCCGCCCGATCACGCCGAGCAATTCGGGCGTCATCCGCGATACGACGAGGATGATCTGCGTCGCCCCCGCCGCTGCCAGCAGCCGCGCCTGGAATTCCACCAGCGTCAACCCGCCAAACGGCAAGGTACCCGCAAGCGTCCCAGGCCGATCATCGGCGTCTTCGGTCGTGAAAATCAGTCCAGCCAGCATGGTCGCGCTGTTACGGCGTTCGGATGAGCTTGGCAAAGGCCGCGCACGGTTGCGCAATGCCCATGACGCACAAAGCATCGCGCACGACGGGTGCGCGCCATGAGATCACGATTAAAGCCGCTCGACCGCGCGTCGCAAGCGCCGCATCAGTGTCGGATCCTGCACGTCGCAGTCAGCCGCCTCGGTCGCGAGCGCCATCAGCCGAACCGCGCCGAAACTCGCCGCGAGCCCGCGCAGCCGCCAGGCCGCGCTTGTCCATTCCGCCTCGTCCGTCGCGATCTCCAGCCCCTGGAGCCCACGACGAACACTTTCCAGAAACGCGACCCGCAATTCAGCGATCAGCATGGGCTCGTCGCCCACTGCCGCCGCCAGCGTCGCATCGATTGCACCCGGTTCATACGCCATGAATCGGACCGTATGGAGCAAGGACTTAACGTCGGGTTTCGCTATTCGCTTTGCGTCAGCGCTTTTCATGATAAACGACCCTTATGAACGGGGGTTCTCGCATCATCGATCTTCGGCCCAATAATCGTCCGAAACCCGGCTCCGCGCCGCACGGCGATCTGCTGCCCGACCCGCAAGCCCTGTCGTCCGACGCGGAAACCGTGCCCATGCAAAATCCTTCCCGCCCCGAAGCCTTCAGCGAAGTGTTTTCGGACGAAGACGCGGTTCCCGGCAAGCCTTTTCCGTGGCTGATGGTCGCAGGCGTAGTGCTGTCGCTCGGCTGGATCGTCACGATGCTGCTGTTGTCGGGCCCGTCGCTGTCCAGCATGACCGCCCCCGAGCTGGTGAGCTTCGTCGCCGGCCTGTGTATGCCCCCTGCCCTCATCGGTATCCTGTTGCTGCTCGCGCTGCGCACCAGCACCGCGGAAGCGCGCCGTTTCGGGCGGACCGCCCAGGCGATGCGCGCGGAAGCCGCCAACCTCGAACGGACGATCAACCGGCTTTCCACCCGGATCGACGATCACCGCATTCAGCTTACCGAACAGAGTGAATGGCTCGGCACGCTGGGCGACAGCGCGGTTGCGCGGCTCGCAGGCGTCGGGAGCGGTCTGCGCGACCACATCGCCTCGGCAGACTCGCATGCGACGACGCTCGCCAAGGCCGCGGAGAATGCGCAGACCCGGCTCGACGTCCTGCTCGCGCTCCTGCCACGCGCGAATCACGAAACCGATGCGCTGGCGCAATTGCTCAAGGCGACGGGTGTCACCGCCACCGAACATGCTGCAGCGCTCGACGCGCAACTGGCGGCGCTGGCCGAACGCGGACGCGAGGCAGATGCGGTCGCCAATGGTGCCGCGCAGAAGCTAGCCGCGCATATCACGCGGATGGAAGCGACCAGCGAGACCGCCGGTGCGCGGCTCGAGCGCGTCACCGGCGACATGTCGCTTGCGGTCGACGGGCTGCTCGGCCGGACCGCGGACGCAATCGACGAAGCGCGTCGCGGGATCGCCGCGCAGGGCGACGCATTGCTCGCGATGCTCGGTACCAACCAGGCGGCGCTCGAGCGGGTCGCGCATGACAGTGCCGATGGCCTTGCCACGCGGATCGTCGAGATCGAGGGGCTGATCGAGCATGTCGCCGCCCGGCTCGACGCACAACGCGGTACGGGCAGCGAAATCTTCGCCGAGCTCGATCATCACATCGTTCACGTGTCGGGTCGGTTCGATGCGCTCCATGCACAGGGGATCGATCGCAGCCAGGCGCTTGCCGCGTCGATCGGCGCGCTTGGCGGCTCCGCCCATGCGATGACCGAAGCTTTGCGGATGGGTGACACCGTCGCGCAAACCGCGATCGAGACGACCGAGCGCCTGCTGCTGGCGCTGGACGCCGCCGCGCGCGAGATCGACGAGACGCTGCCCGACGCGCTGACCCGGCTCGACACCAAGGTCGGCGATACGCGTCGTCATGTCGGTGCGACCAAGCCCGAACTGCTTGCGCTCGTCACCGCTGCCGAAAGCACGCACGACGCGATCGAGGCGATCGCGCATGTCGTCGCGACGCAGCACGATACGGTCGAGAAGCTCGCGGGTACGCTGATCGACACGTTGAGCGACGGCAAGCTCAAGGCGGATGCGCTCGGCCAGATCGTCGATGACACGATCGGCCAGACCAACCGCTTCGCCGACGAAGCCGCCCCGCGACTGGTCGAGGCATTGCTGCGGGTTCGCGACACCGCCAATGCGGCAGCCGAGCGCGCGCGCGAAACGCTTGCGAGCGTCATTCCCGATGCGGCGCTGGCGATCGAGCAGCATAGCGCTGCCGCCGTCGAGCGCGGCGCAACGCATGCCGTCCAGCAGCAGCTCGCGGCGATCGCCAGCGCTGCCGACACGGCTGCGGAATCGGCTGCCCGCGCGTCCGAGCGCCTTGTCGACCGCATCACCGCACTGGCCGATGCCTCTGCGGTCTTGGAAGCCCGGTTCGAAGACGACCGGCTGGATCGCGAGGAAGCCGACCAGAACTCGATGGCGCGCCGTGTCTCGTTGCTGGTCGAGGCGCTCAACTCGGCGTCGATCGATATCGCCAAGACCTTTTCGGCGGACGTTTCCGACAGCGCGTGGTCAGCGTATCTCAAGGGCGATCGCGGCGTCTTCACGCGGCGTGCGGTGCGGTTGCTCGACACGACCGAAGCGCGTGAGATCGCCTATCTCTACGACGACGACGCGGCATTCCGCGAGCATGTGAACCGCTACATCCACGACTTTGAATCAATGTTGCGCGCGATCCTGTCGGGTCGTGACGGATCGCCGCTCGGCGTGACGCTGCTTTCGTCGGACATGGGCAAGCTTTACGTCGCGCTGGCACAGGCGATCGAGCGTTTGCGGACCTGATCACACTGCTCTTCCCCGGCGAAGGCCGGGGCCCAGTCGAGGGCGGCTGGTGGCGAAGGCTGCTCGCTGCAATATAGGACGTCACGACTGGGCCCCGGCCTTCGCCGGGGAAGCGCAATTCTCTGAGCGAGAGTGCGTGTTACCGATCGCTTGCCGCGTCCCGGGTATTCGCCATTGAAAATCCGTCAGCCGATCCGGCGGCCGAAACCCTGCCGACGCGGGACGACCGGGTTCGCTTCGGCCTCGAGGATCGCAAGCGTTCTTCCGAACAATCCGCGCAATGCCGCAACGTCCGCCATCGCCTGATCGGGGGTGTCATGACTCTCCACGCAGTCGCGCGCGACGATTTCGATCTTCTCGGCAAGCTCACCCAGCGGTTCCGCCCCGAACTGGCGCGCCTCGCCCTTGAGCGTATGGGCGGGGATGACCAGCGCCGCTGCATTCTGCGCCCGCATCGCCGCCTCGATCGCGGCGACCGATTTTACGCCATCCTCCCGGAAATAGCCGAGAATCCGTACAAACCCTGCTCCGAGTTCACCACGCGCGCGGGCGAATACGGCCCAGTCGATCAGGCTTCTGTCGTCGAGTGGCACGGTCGTCTCCAACAATCCCGTCCCACGCGGACGGGAAGGTCCTGACGCAGGTGTAGCGGGAGATCGTAAACGAGCGATTGACACACACCGTAATATTGCCCGCGGATGACCGTTTCGCGCCGCGTTGAGCACGAAAAAACCCCGCTCCCACAATGAGGAACGGGGTCTTCGAGAGAAATTCCGCGCGCATCACAGCGACGCGCGCGAAAGATCAGATCAGCAACCGTTCTTGCGGTTCTGCGAGGCGTCATGCTTCTTGTCGAGATGACGGCCGAGCAATGCGCCACCGACGCCGCCCGCTACCGTCCCCAGCGTTCCGCCACCGAGCACGTTACCGAGCACTGCACCGCCAGCACCGCCGGCCAGCGTACCGGTCGTGCCGCTGCTGCGCTTGCAATCCTGGTAACGGCGCGAGTCACGCCCGCGATAGTTGCGGCCGCGGTCGCGATAGTCACGATCGCGATAGCCATCACGATACCCGTCGCGATCGCGATCCTGCGCCGCAAGAACCGGACCTGGCAGTGCCACTGCAGCCATCATGACCGCCATCATCAACTTCTTCATGGTGTCGTCCTCTGTCTTTAAACCCTGTGGCCGATCAACCATCGACCCCTTCGAAAGTTCATTTGGACCGCATCGGCTTAGCCCCGCATGAACGTCTCGAATTGGTCCTTCCAATCCGGATGCCACCGCGACAATGCCGGGCGGTTCTCGGCAACGTCAGCCGCCGCCCACAGGATCCGCTTGCGATCCTGTTCGGGGGTGGTCTCGTTATCCGGGCACAGCAGATAGAAATCGCCCGCCCCGATCCCCTCCAGCATGAACGCTACCACCTGTTCCGCAGACCATGCCGCGTCAGGCTTGTCCGGCGTGTTGGCGGCGGTCATTCCGGTGAACGTATAGCCCGGGATCAGCAAATGCGCGGTCACCCGGTCGCCCGCTTGTTGCCGGAGCGTGTGCGCCAGCCCCTCGGTCAACGCCTTCACCCCCGCCTTGCTGACATTGTACGCGGTGTTGCCCGGCGGTTGCGTGATGCCCTGCTTCGATCCGGTGTTGATCACGATCCCGGGTTGTCCGCTTTCGATCATCGCAGGGACGAAGCTCTGGACGCCGTGGAGCACACCCATCAGGTTGACACCCAGCACGCGTTCCCACGCGGCCGGGTCGGCCAGCACGTCGCCGCCCGCGCCAACCCCGGCGTTGTTCATCAGGACCGACACCGGGCCATAGTGTTCCGCGACGGTAACGGCGAGCGCCTCGACCGCGATCCGGTCGCTGACATCGACCGCCATGCCCACCGCCTGGTCGCCGCACGCCGCGACGGCGCTGTCCAGAGAATCGCCGGGTTGGTCGACGATGACGACGCGCATGCCCAAGCCTGCGAACGCCTTCGCCGCCGCAAGTCCGATCCCGCTCGCGCCACCGGTGACGACCGCGAGATTTCCAAATGACAGCGCGCTCATAGATCGAGTGCTGCCATCTGCGGTGCGGCATAGCGCGTTCCGGTCGCGGCACCCGGCGGCAGGATGGAGTCGATCCGTTCGAGATCGGCGCTGGTCAGCGTCACGTCGAGCGCGCCGAGATTGTCCTCGAGATAGCGGCGACGCTTGGTGCCCGGGATGGGGACGATGTCATCCCCCTGCGCCAGCACCCACGCAAGCGCGAGTTGCGCGGGCGTGCACCCCTTGTCCTTCGCCATCGCGCCGACCGCCTCCGCGAGCGCGAGGTTCTTTGCGAACGCCTCGCCCTGGAAGCGCGGGTGATTGCGCCGGGTGTCGCCTTCGGGCAGGTCGTCGGGCGTCTTGAACTGCCCGGTCAGGAACCCGCGCCCGAGCGGCGAATAGGGCACGAAGCCGATCCCCAGTTCGCGTACCGTGGGAAGCAGCGTGTCCTCGGGATCACGGCTCCACAGCGAATATTCGGTCTGGAGCGCGGTGATCGGATGGACCGCGTGCGCACGCCGGATCGTCTCTGGCGCGGCTTCGGATAGGCCGAGATATTTGACCTTCCCCGCCTTCACCAGCTCGGCCATCGCGCCGACGGTTTCCTCGATCGGCACGTCGGGGTCGACGCGGTGCTGGTAATAGAGGTCGAACAGGTCGAGCCCGGTGCGCTTGAGGCTCGCGTCGCACGCCTGGCGGACGTATTCGGGGCGGCCGTTGATGCCCTGGAAGCTGCCGTCGGCCCCGCGCACGTTGCCGAACTTGGTCGCGACCTTGATCCATTCGCGGCGGTCGCGAACGACGCGTCCGATCAGTTCCTCGTTACGCCCGACGCCGTACATGTCGGCGGTGTCGAGAAAGTCGACACCGAGATCGATCGCACGGTTGATCGTGGCTGCGGACTCGACGTCGTCCTGCGTGCCGTAAAAGTCGGACATGCCCATACAGCCCAGGCCGAGTGCCGATACTTCAAGGCCTTGCGAGCCGAGTTTGCGCATTTTCATTAGCGATCTCCTTGGCCGGGCATTGCTAGCGTGCCCGTTGCCGTCGATCGCCCAATGTTCCGCTGCGCAAAGGGTTGCAGGACGTTCTAAGCCCCTCCCCTTCAGGAGTGTCAGGTCGGCCATGCCCCCGGCATGGCCTGAAGGATGCGGGGCATCCTTCACCTAAAACTGGGTTGGGGTGGGGCAGTCCAGCAGAACCTTGCTCTCTGCGAAGCACTTCCCCACCCCCAACCCCTCCCCTGAAGGGGAGGGGCTTTACATTTGCATCACCCCTCGCCCGCGACAACCTCGACAATATCCAGCGCGAAGCCCCGCCACCCGCGCATCTTCGACGCCTCCCCCGCTGCCGCGGTCTTGCGCTTTGCTTCAGCAAGCGACTTGGTATGCCCCCAGAAAACCTCGCTCTTGCCGTTCTCCAGCGTAGCGACGATCCGCCAGTAATGCGTGAAGGCAGTGGTCGTAGGCCCGATCGTCTTGACGTACCCGTCGGGGAGCGTTGCGGTAAGGTACGTGCGCTTCTTAGCCATGAACTACCCGCTTAGATTTCTCCCTGTTTTCCCGCGAAGGCGGGAATCCAGAGTTGCAAACCAACCACCCCGGAACCCTGGCCCCCCGCCTACGCGGGAGAACGCAAGCGCAATCGCTGTGCGTGCCAAGCGACATGGTCCGCCATGAACGTCGAGATGAAATAATAGCTGTGGTCATACCCCGGCTGCATCCGCAGCGTCAGGTCGATCCCCGCCTCCTCGCACGCCGCCCGCAACAATTCCGGTCGAAGTTGTTCCGCCAGGAAATTGTCCGCGTCTCCCTGATCGACCAACAGCGCCGGTACCCGCGCACCATCCTCGATCTGCGCAACCGCATCATGCCGCCGCCACGCCGCCCGGTCCCCGCCCAGATACCCGCCGAGCGCCTTCACCCCCCACGGCACCTGCGACGGCGCGACGATCGGCGCGAACGCCGACACGCCCGCGAAGCGATCCGGGAACGTCAGCCCGATCGTCAACGCGCCATGCCCGCCCATCGAATGCCCCATGATCCCCTGACGGCCCATATCCGCCGCGAACGTCTCGCCGATCAGCGCCGGGAGTTCCTCCGTGACATAGGTCCACATCCGGTAATGCTCGGCAAACGGTGCCTCGGTCGCATCGACGTAAAACCCCGCGCCCAGCCCGAAGTCATACGCCCCGTCGGGATCGTCCGCCACGCCCTCCCCGCGCGGGCTGGTGTCGGGCGCGACGAGGATCACGCGGTGCGCGGCGCAGGCCGCACGGAACTCGCCTTTTTCGGTCACGTTCGCCTGGGTGCAGGTCAGCCCCGAGAGGAACCACAGCACCGGCAGCGTCTCGCCCTCGGCATGGTCGGGCACGAACACCGAGAAGGTCATCTCGGTCCCCGTCGCGGTCGAGGCGTGGCTGTATACGCCCTGCACCCCGCCATGCGCCCTGACCTCGGATACGGTCTTCACCGCCGCCATCAGAACAGCACCACGCTACGGATGCTCTCGCCCGAATGCATCAGGTCGAAGCCCTTGTTGATCTCGTCGAGCGTCAGGACGTGGGTGATCATCGGGTCGATCTCGATCATCCCGTTCATGTACCAGTCGACGATCTTGGGAACGTCGGTCCGGCCCTTCGCGCCGCCAAACGCGGTGCCGCGCCAGTTGCGCCCGGTGACGAGCTGGAACGGCCGCGTGCTGATTTCCTTGCCCGCTTCCGCCACGCCGATCACGATCGACGTACCCCAGCCGCGATGACATGCTTCCAGCGCCTGCCGCATCACGGTCGTGTTGCCGGTGCAATCGAACGTATAGTCCGCCCCGCCATCGGTCAGCGCGACCAGATGCGCGACGAGATCGCCGCTGACGTCCTTAGGGTTGACGAAGTCGGTCATGCCGAAGCGCCGACCCCATTCCTCGCGGTCCGGGTTGATGTCGACGCCGACGATCTTCGCCGCGCCCGCGAGCCGCGCGCCCTGCAATACGTTGAGCCCGATCCCGCCGAGCCCGAACACGATCACCGTGTCGCCGACCTCGACCTTGGCGGTGTTGACGACCGCGCCGACGCCCGTCGTCACACCGCAGCCGATGTAGCAACTCGTCTTGAACGGTGCGTCCTCGCGGATTTTCGCGACCGCGATCTCGGGGAGGACGGTGAAATTGGAGAAGGTCGAGCAGCCCATGTAATGGAAGATCGGCTGGCCCTTGTAGCTGAAGCGCGTCGTGCCGTCGGGCATCAGCCCCTTCCCTTGCGTCGCGCGGATTGCGGTGCACAGGTTGGTCTTGCCGCTGAGGCACGACTTACACTGGCGGCATTCCGGCGTGTAAAGCGGGATGACATGGTCGCCCGGCTTGACCGAAGTGACGCCCGGCCCGACCTCGCGGACGATGCCGGCCCCTTCATGCCCCAGCACGCTCGGGAACAGCCCCTCGCTGTCGAGCCCGTCGAGCGTATAGGCGTCGGTATGGCAGATACCCGTCGCCATGATCTCGACCAGCACTTCACCCGCCTTGGGGCCTTCCAGGTCGAGTTCGACGATTTCGAGGGGCTTCTTCGCTTCGAACGCGACGGCGGCACGGGTCTTCATGGCATACTCCGGTCTCTGGGCTCGGCGCTTATAGGCCGGCCTTCCATTGCATAAAGCGCAGAGTGGCCGAACGGTCCCGCCAAATGATCCCTAAGCGGCGCCGGGTTTGCCCGGATGCCCCAGGCGCACGTCGTCGCTGTCGAACGTCCGCACGCTCGTGAGATAGTGATAGCCCGCCCAGAAGCCGGTCAGCGACAGCGCGAGCAAAGCATAGCGCAGCGACTCCGCATTGCTCCCCAGCCGCGGCGCGAGCGTGTCGCTGATCCAGCCGACGACTGTGGGCGCGACGATGAGGTTGCACACGTTGGCGGCGAGCAGGCTGATCGCCATCCCTTGCGCGCGCATCGTTGGCGGCAGGAAGTTGAGCAGCAGTGCCATCGTCGGCCCCATGTAGAGATAGACGCACGGGATCACGATCCACAGCATCGCGGTCGCCACGGTCAGCGAATGCGTCCAGAAGATCAGGAAGGACGGGATCGTCGACAGGATCACGATGGCAGCGAGGAACCAGGCGATCCGCTTGACGTCCTGCATCTGCGGCAAAGCTAGCAGTGCGCCGGTCGCGATCGTCGCGAGCGTGCCTGCCCAGAAATAGATCGTCCCCAACCGCGCGCCCGCTTCCGAGGTCGACAGGCCGTAGGCGCGCTCGAAATAGGTCTGCATCCAGAACAGCATCCCCCAGCCCCACAGGCAGATCACCGCGCCCGCCGCATTGATGTGCCACGCCGATCGCTGGGTCCACAGGTAGCGGCACGTCTCGACGAAGGTTGCCGCATCGTCCGCCGTCCCGGGCAGCTCGAACCGTCCGCGCACTGGCTCGCGCACCGTCAGGAAGATGATCGCCCCGAACAACACGCCCGGGACACCCAGCGCGATGAACGCCGCACGCCAGCTATGGAAATGATCGACGATCGCCCCCGCGACGCTGGATCCGAGCCACGCGCCGAGCGGCAACCCCAGCGCCCACAGGGTCAATGCGAACGCGCGACGTCCGCGCGGGAAATTGTCCGCGATGATCGAGGTGGAGGGCGGCGTGCAACCCGCCTCGCCGATCCCGACCCCGATCCGCGCGAGCAGGAACTGCCAGAAATTGTGCGTCAGCCCGAGCAGCGCGGTCATCCCCGACCACGTCACCAGCGCGACCGCGACGATGTTGCGCCGGTTGCCACGGTCCGCATAGCGCGCGATCGGAAGTCCGGCGATGATATAGAAGAAAGCGAGCGACACGCCGGTCAGCCAGCCGACCCCGGTATCGCTCAATCCGAATTCCTTGCGGATCGGCTCAAGCACGGTCGACACGACATAACGGTCCGCGATGTTGAGCGCATAGACCAGGGCGAGGATCGTCACGACATACCAGCGCGCGGGGGACAGGGTTGGCGTCGTCTCGCTACTCAAAAACCGATCTCCGCGGACGTCGTGTCCGCGCATCCTCAATGTTCGCGTCGACGGGGTTACGCAAGAGCGGGACCACAGCAAAGCGTGCTCGTGGGGATTGCCTTTCGCCGACAAACCGGATTGATGCGCGCGGGCATCCACCGCCCGCCCGCGTCCGGAGTACAGGCGATCGCCGCGTCCAAGACCATCAACCGTCGCTGGCTCCCGCTCAATGCGCTGCGCGCGTTCGATGCGGTCGGGCAGCGGATGAGCTTCACCGCGGGTGCGCAGGACCTCGATGTTTCGCAAAGTGCGGTCAGCCGACACGTCATCAGCCTCGAGGACGTGCTGGGACAGAAACTGTTCGACCGTTCCGGCCAGCGTCTTGTCCTGACCGCGGCGGGTGCGACGCTGCTGCCCGAAGTGCGTCGCGCGTTCGATCTGCTCGAACAGACGATGGCCGCGGTCAGCCAGGATCCGCTCAACGGCCGCCCGATCCGAATCCACATTCCGCCGTCGCTGTTGCAGCAGGTCGTCATGCCGATGATCCGCGACTTCCACCGCGCCTATCCCGACGTCCGCATCGACGTCTCGAGCTCGCCCGTCACCGGCATGCCGAGCCACGAGACCGACATGGCGATCGTGTTCGACCGGCCCAACATCGACGACCGCATCACCGACCTGTTGTGGCTCGTCCGCGTCGCGCCAGTCTGCTCCCCCGCACTCGCGCAGGCGAATGCGGGCAAGTCGCTCGAGGCCTTCCTGTCCGACAACGACTTGCTCCACGTCACGCTGGAGGGCGAGGAGCGCGGACTGTTGTGGAGCACGTTCGCGCAGACGATCGGCATCGCGCTCGATATCAACCGTGGCCATGCCTTCGACACGGCATCGCTGGCCGCGCATTATGCGATGCAATCGGGTGGCGTCGCGCTCGCGGACGTCGCGATGTTCGCGCCCGAGATCGCCAGCGGGCAGTTGGTCGTCCCCTATGATGCCGCGATCGACGACGGGTTCGGCTATTATCTAAAACTGCGCGCCGACGATCTCGCCGATCCGACGGTGAGCCTGTTCCGCAGCTGGCTGATCGCGCAATTCGCCGCCCGGCAATAGTTGCTCTGGAGTTGCTCTGGATCAGGCGGATATTTTCCGTCTCGGCATGCCACCATCGTCCGTCGGTGCGTTCTCCTTCTCGCTGGTAGAATGACGAAGGACACCCCGCTGGAACATATTGCCCAATGGATCGCGCCCGTAGCGGCGATGATCGACCGATCCAGGACGGATCCGCGCACGCCCGCACGGCAGGAATTGCCCCCGCTACAGAGCGGCAAAGCCATATGAACATCGCCTATCTCGCAACCCGCATCGCCGAAGTGCTGCGGAAGGACGATCTGATCTTCCTGGCCAACGACGATCAGCAGGCCGAGGCGATCAGCTGCGCGCTCGAAGCGGTCGTAGCCAGATCGCGCGTTTATTTCGTGCCGTCGAGCGACACGCTTCCCGGCGATGTCGCACCTCCATCACCTGCCAATGCGGGCCGGCGGGTTGCCGCGCTCCATGCGCTGCGGGTGGCGCAGTCGGAAAAGAAACGGGAGCGGATCGCGCTCATTCTCAGCGGCGAGGCGGCGGCGCGGCGCTATCCCGCCCCGCCAGCGTTCGACCGCGCACCGCCGACACTGCGGATCGGCGATGCCATCGATGTCGTGGCGTTCGCACCGATGATCGCAGACCTGGGGTACGTCGCGGACGACCGTGTCGATGAGCCCGGCGAAGTCGCCGTCCGTGGGGAGGTCATCGATATCTTCCCCGCAGATGCCAAGCGGCCTGCGCGCATCGATATCGTGGACGGCAAGATCACGGAGATCCGCTGCTTCGACCCGGCAACGCAGCGCACGCTGGACTCGCTGGACTTCCTTGAAGTCGGCCGTGCGGCGGAACCGCCGATGAGCGATCCCGTCGCCATCCTGATGCATCTCAAGCCCGGCCAGATTGCGCTGGCGGACAAGGCCGACCAACGCCGTCTGCGCTTCGTGCAGCTTGCTGGCGACGTCGCGGCGCGCGGAACCGGCAAGGTGGATGCGATCGAGGATGCCGACTGGCAGGCAGCGCTCAAGGACTGGCAGGCGATCGCGCTCGATGACGCGGTGGACGCGGTTCCGCGGTTCGCCGAGGTCAAGGCCCCGCTGGCCAAGCTGGTGCGGTTCACCAAGCCGTTGCTCGCGGACCATGCGCTGGTGCTGGCCGGTAGCCGCCGCGACCTGCGCTTCCTGCGCGGCCGGGTGGCGAAGCGCCTGAGCGTCGAATTTGCGACCGTTCAAGACTGGAGCGACCTCCGCGACCTGGCCCCAGGGGAGGCCGCAATGGTCGAAATGCCCGTCGATTGCGGGTTCGTCGACGACAAGCTCGTCCTCATCACGGCGTCCGATTTGCTCGGCAGCCGGGCGATGCTCGACGATGTCGAAGCGGGGAGCGCCAATCCGCTGGCCGGAGGTGCCGAAATCCGCGTCGGCGATGTCGTGGTGCATGAGGATCATGGCGTCGGCCGCGTGCTCGGGCTCGAACCCGCGCCGAGCATCGGGGCGACCTCGGGCGAGTTGATCGCGCTCGAATATGCAGGGGGCGCGCGGCGTCTGGTCGAGATCGACGACGCCGACCGGATCTGGCGCTACGGTGCCGATGCCGATGCGGTTACGCTCGACAAGCTCGACGGATCGTCGTGGCTGAAACGCCGTGGCGATATCGATGCGGCCATCGCCCAAAGTGCGCGTGGCCTGACCGAACTGGCCGAAGCCCGTGAGACGCTCGAGGCACCCGTGCTCGCCCCTGATCCCGCTGCGTATGAACGGTTCGCCAACGGCTTCCCGTTCAACGAAACCGCCGATCAGGCCCGCGCAATCCATGCGGTGCGCGACGATCTCGCACGCGGCAAGCCGATGGACCGGCTCGTCGTCGGCGATGTCGGCTATGGCAAGACCGAAGTCGCGCTGCGAGCGGCCGGCATCGCCGCGCTCGCGGGCTATCAGGTCGTTGTCGCAGCCCCGACCACGGTGCTGGTCCGCCAGCATCTCGAAAGCTTCCGGCGTCGCTTCGATGCGGCCGGGATCAAGGTCGCTGGGCTATCGCGACTCTCCAGTACAGCCGAGAAGAAAGCAACCAAGGCGGGCCTAGCGGACGGATCGATCCGCGTCGTGATCGGCACCGGCGCAGTGATGGCGAAGGGCGTCAGCTACGCCAACCTCGGGCTCGTCATCATCGACGAGGAACAACGCTTCGGTGCCGCTGACAAGGTGCGCCTGCGCGGATCGGGGAACGTGCACCTGCTGACGCTGAGCGCCACCCCGATCCCCCGCACGCTGCAGATGGCGTTGGTCGGGTTGCAGCAGATTTCGATCATCGCGACCCCGCCCGCGCGTCGCCAGCCGATTCGCACCAGTCTCGACCAATATGACGAAGGGCGTGTCCGCACCGCGCTGCTGCGCGAAAAAGGACGCGGCGGGCAAAGCTTCGTGGTCGTGCCGCGCATCGAGGACATGGCGGGCGTCGGCGAGAAACTGCGGCGCGCGGCCCCCGACCTCAAGATTGTCGAGGCGCACGGCAAGATGCCCGCCACCGACATCGACGAAGTGATGGTGGCGTTTTCGGACGGCGACGGTGACGTGCTGCTCGCCACCAACATCATCGAGGCGGGGCTGGACGTGCCGCGCGCGAACACCATGGTGGTGTGGCGCGCCGACCGGTTCGGGCTGGCGCAATTGCATCAGTTGCGCGGGCGCGTCGGGCGCGGCAACCGGCGTGGGCAGGTCATCCTGCTCACCGATTCCGAGGACGCGATCGCCGAGCGGACCGTCAAGCGGTTGCGTACCCTTGCGACGTTTGACCGATTGGGTGCCGGGTTCGACATCAGCGCGCAGGATCTCGATATGCGGGGTGCCGGCGACCTGCTCGGCGAAACCCAGGCCGGGCATACCAAGCTGATCGGGATCGACCTGTATCAGCATCTGCTGGGCGGTGCGCTGCGCCATGCGCGGGGCGAGGATGTCGAACGCTGGACGCCGCAACTTCATCTCGGTGCCGCCGGCGGTTTCCCGTCCGACTGGATTCCCGAGGACGATGTCCGTTTGTCGCTCTACATCCGGCTCAGTCGGGTGACCGACGATTCCGCGCTCGATGCGTTCGAGGACGAGCTGGTCGACCGGTTCGGGGCGTTGCCAGACGATGCAGTCGCGCTGCTCGCGCGGGCGCGGGTGCGCTTGCTTGCGCGCGATGCCCGGGTGGAGCGGATCGACGCGGGCGCGGCGGCGATCGCGCTGACGCCGCGGCGGGGTTTCACCGCGGATACGGCGGATGCCGGATTGGTCGAGAAGAACGGCCGCTTCCTGCTGACGGAACCAACCGAAGACGCCGCGCGCACCGGGCGCGTCCAGGCGCTGCTGGAGGAACTGGTCGCCTGATACCGAACGGCCCAACGGTCCGATCTGACCTGGCCTGAATCAAGAACGCCCCCGGCACGGATGCCGGGGGCGTTTCGTTTAGAGGGTCTTGGACGACGCGGATCAGGAAATCCGGCGACCCAGTTCCTTGTTGACGCCCAGCGCAATCAGCGTGGCGAGTGCGCCCGACAGCAGGTATCCGCCGGCCGCGATCAGCCCGAAGTTGCTCGCAAGCAGCAAGCCGACCAGCGGCGCAAACCCTGCCCCGACCAGCCACGCCAGATCCGACGTCAGCGCGGCACCGGTATAGCGGCGCGTGCTGCCGAAGTTCGCCGCGACCGCCCCCGAGGACTGACCGAAGGCCACACCAAGCAGCGCGAAGCCGATCAGCACGAAGGTCAGTTCACCGGTATACCCCGCCGACAGCAACTGCGGCGCGAAACCGCTGAACGCTGCGATCCCGGCCGCCGTGACACCGAGAAGATAACGACGCCCGACGCGGTCTGCGATCAACCCCGACGCGATCACCCCGATGACGCCGACGATCCCGCCGAAGATTTCGATCGAGAGGAACCGCTCCGGGTTCTGGTTGGTGAACAGATGCACCCACGACAGCGGGAACACGGTGACCATGTGGAACAGCGCAAAGCTTGCCAGCGGCGCGAAGGCACCGATGACGATGTTGCGCCAATCGCTCTTGATCGTCTCCATGACATGCGAAGGCTCGAGCTCGCGGCTCTCGAACATCGCGGCATAATGCGGCGTCGACACCATACGCAGACGCGCGAACAGCGCGACGACGTTGATCGCGAACGCGACGAAGAACGGATAGCGCCAGCCCCAGTCGAGGAAGTCGGCGGGCGACAGCGTGGTCAGGAAGAAGGCGAACAGCGCGCTCGCGACGATCAGCCCAAGCGGCGCGCCGAGCTGCGGGATCATCGCATACCAGCCGCGCTTGTTCTCCGGAGCATTGAGCGCGAGCAGCGAGGCAAGACCGTCCCATGCCCCGCCGAGCGCGATGCCCTGCCCGATGCGGAACAGCGCGAGCAGCACGATCGCCCAGCCGCCGATCGTCTCATAGCCGGGCAGGAACGCGACCGCTGCGGTAGACCCGCCAAGCAGGAACAGCGCGATCGTCAGCTTCGTCCCGCGACCGAGCACCTGGTCGACCGAGAGGAAGATCAACGACCCGATCGGGCGCGCGACGAATGCCAGCGCGAAGATCGCGAACGAATAGAGCGTACCGGTCAGCCGGTCGACGAACGGAAAGATCAGCGCCGGGAACACCAGCACCGACGCGATCGCGTAGACGAAAAAGTCGAAGAATTCGGAGGTACGGCCGATGACGACGCCGATCGCGATTTCATTCGGATCGACATGGCCATCGCCGTGCGCATGGCGCGCGTTGATCGCACGCGCATCGCGTTCGGCATTATGGGATGCGGTTTGTACAGTCATCGTTGGCGTCTTCCTGGACCGCGGGACGATCGGTCATTGCAGCTTCTATGCCTCATACCATGTCGCGATGGCATTGGACAAAATGTCCAATGTCGCAGCGCAGCATCTGTGTATAGCGCGCCGCTATGCCCTCCCTACGTCACACCCCGATTCCCCGTCGCCCGATTCGCAATATGCTGGCCGCGGGCGCGCTCGCGCTGCTGCTCGGCGGTTGCAACATGGTCGTCATGAACCCCGCCGGCGACGTCGCCCTCCAGCAACGCGATCTGGTCATCTTCTCGACCGCGTTGATGTTGCTGATCGTGCTGCCGGTGATCGGGCTGGTCTGCCTGTTTGCGTGGAAGTACCGCGCGAGCAACGAGACGACCGATTACGATCCCGACTGGGATCACTCGTCGCAGCTCGAGTTGCTGATCTGGGCGGCGCCGCTGCTGATCGTGATCTGCCTCGGCGCGGTGACGTGGACGGGGACGCATCTGCTCGATCCGTATCGCCCGATCGGTCGCATCGCCGCGGGCAAGCCGCTGGTGGCGAACGTCAAGCCGCTCGAGGTCGAGGTGATCGCGCTCGATTGGAAGTGGATGTTCGTCTATCCGGAATATGGCTTCGCGACCGTCAACGAGCTCGCGGCACCGGTCGACCGGCCGATCCATTTCCGCCTGACCTCGTCGTCGGTGATGAACGCTTTCTACATCCCGACGCTCGCCGGCATGATCTACGCGATGCCGTCGATGGAGACCCAGCTCAACGCGGTGATCAACAAGCCCGGCAATTACGCAGGGTTCTCGTCAAACTACTCGGGTGCCGGTTTCTCCGACATGCGCTTCCGGTTTTACGGGATGACCGATGGCGACTTCAACGCCTGGGTCGCGCGGAACAAGGCGGCGGGTGGAAACCTGACGCGGGCTGACTATCTCAAGCTTGAAAAGCCGTCGGAGAAGGTTCCGGTGATGCGCTTCGCCAACGTCGATCCGACGATTTACAGCGCCGTCGTCAACCAGTGCATCCGCCCCGGCACGACGTGCATGAGCGAGATGATGAAGAAAGACATGCAGGACAGCGCGGCAATGGAAGGCAAGCCCAACAGCGGTAACGCCGAAGGCAAACGGACCTCGTCCCCGCTGACGACGCGTGACGCCGGGCAGGCACCGCCGAAAAGCCCATCCGACGTCCCGCAACGCGGGCCTTCGAAACCCGAAGACTCCAATACGCCCAAGCAGCGCCCCCTCTAAATGGCCAGTACCATGCAAGCTTCACCCCTCAACGTCAGTCCGATCCTCGGCCGCTTTACGCTTGAGTCGCTGCCGCTCCATGAACCGATCGTCGTCGCCACCTTCTGTGGCGTCGCACTCGGCGGGATCGCGCTGCTCGCGGCACTCACCTACTTCAAACTGTGGGGCTATCTCTGGAAGGAGTGGTTCACCAGCGTCGATCACAAGAAGATCGGGATCATGTACATGATCCTCGGTATCGTCATGCTGCTGCGCGGCTTCTCCGACGCGATCATGATGCGCGCACAGCAAGCGATGGCGTTCGGCAACGAAGGCTATCTCAACGCCCATCACTATGACCAGGTGTTCACCGCGCACGGTGTCATCATGATCTTCTTCGTCGCGATGCCATTCGTGACGGGCCTGATGAACTACGTCGTCCCGCTCCAGATCGGTGCGCGCGACGTGTCCTTCCCCTTCCTCAACAACTTCAGCTTCTGGATGACCACTGCAGGCGCGGTGATCATCATGATGAGCCTGTTCGTCGGTGAGTTCGCACAGACCGGCTGGCTCGCCATGCCGCCGCTGTCGGGGATCGGCTACAGCCCGGGGGTCGGTGTCGACTATTACATCTGGTCGCTCCAGATCGCGGGTGTCGGCACGCTGCTGTCGGGCGTCAACCTGATCGCCACCATCGTCAAGATGCGCGCGCCGGGCATGACCATGATGAAGATGCCGATCTTCTGCTGGACCGCCCTCTGCACCAACATCCTGATCGTAGCAGCCTTCCCGGTCCTGACCGCGGTGCTCGCGCTGCTCAGCCTCGACCGGTACGTCGACACCGCGTTCTTCACGAACACGCTCGGCGGCAACCCGATGATGTACGTCAACCTGATCTGGATCTGGGGTCACCCCGAGGTTTACATCCTGATCCTCCCGATGTTCGGCGTGTTCAGCGAGGTCACCTCGACCTTCTCGGGCAAGCGCATCTTCGGCTACACCTCGATGGTGTATGCGACCATGGTCATCACCCTGCTCGCCTACCTCGTCTGGCTGCACCACTTCTTCACCATGGGGTCGGGCGCGAGCGTCAACTCGTTCTTCGGCATCACCACGATGATCATCTCGATCCCGACGGGCGCGAAGATCTTCAACTGGCTGTTCACGATGTACCGTGGCCGGGTGCGCTTCGAGCTGCCGATGATGTGGACAATCGCATTCATGATCACCTTCACGATCGGCGGCATGACCGGCGTTCTGCTCGCAGTGCCGCCAGCCGACTTCGTGCTCCACAACTCGCTGTTCCTCGTCGCCCACTTCCACAACGTCATCATCGGCGGCGTGGTGTTCGGTGCCTTCGCCGGGATCAACTACTGGTTCCCCAAGGCGTTCGGGTTCCGCCTCAACGACTTCTGGGGCAAGGTGTCGTTCTGGTGCTGGGTCGTGGGCTTCTACCTCGCGTTCATGCCGCTCTACGTGCTCGGCCTGATGGGCGTCACGCGTCGCCTGCGCACCTTCGAGGATCCGAGCCTGCAGATCTGGTTCATCATCGCAGGGATCGGCGCGTTGCTGATCGCCGCAGGGATCGGTGCCATGCTGCTTCAGTTCGCGGTCAGCATCCGCGATCGCGAGAAGCTGCGCGACACCACCGGTGACCCGTGGAACGGCCGTACGCTCGAATGGGCAACCTCGTCGCCGCCGCCAGATTACAACTTCGCCTTTACCCCGGTCATCCACCAGGGCGATGCGTGGGCGGACATGAAGACGCGCGCCTATGAGCGTCCGATCACGGGCTTCAAGGACATCCACATGCCCTCGAATACCGGCTCGGGTGTCATCCTCGCTGGTCTGTGCGTCGCCTTTGGCGTCGGCATGATCTGGTACGTCTGGTGGCTCGCCGCGGTCAGCTTCGTCGCCATCCTGGGCGTCTCGATCGGTCACACGTTCATCTACAAGCGTGACTATTACATCCCGAAGGCGATCGTCGCCGCAAAGGAGGACGCCCGTACGGCGGCCCTCGCGGAGGCAAAGGCATGAGCGCGTCCACGTCCGATTACGATATCGACACGTTCCACCTGGCGGAGGAGCCGCATCATCCGGAGGGGTCGAGCACGATGCTCGGCTTCTGGCTCTACCTGATGAGCGACTGCCTGATCTTCGCGATGCTTTTCGCGACCTACGGTGTGCTCGGCACCAGCTATGCGGGGGGCCCCGGCCCCAAGCAGCTGTTCGAGCTGCCGCTGGTCGCGGTCAACACGGCGATGCTGCTGTTCTCTTCGATCACTTACGGCTTCGCGATGCTCGCGATGACCAACGGGAAGGTGCGTTCGACCCAGCTGTGGCTGTTCGTCACCGCGCTGTTCGGCATGGCCTTCATCAGCATCGAGCTCTACGAGTTCGCCAACCTGATCCATGAAGGCGCGACCCCGCAGAAGAGTGCGTTCCTGTCGTCCTTCTTCACGCTGGTCGCGACGCACGGGCTCCACGTCACCTTCGGGCTGATCTGGCTGTTCACGCTGATGGTGCAGATCCAGGTCAAGGGCCTGATCCCCGCCAACCAGCGCCGCCTGATGTGCCTCAGCCTGTTCTGGCACTTCCTCGACGTCATCTGGATCGGCGTCTTCACCTTTGTCTATCTGCTGGGAATGCTGCGATGAGCGCTGACCTCCACCACACCGCGCACGATCACGCAGGCCATGGCCATGACGATCACGACGCGCATCTGCACGAAGAGTCGCACGGCTCGTACAAGAGCTACTTCATCGGTTTCGGCCTGTCGGTCATCCTGACGGCGATCCCGTTCTGGCTGGTGATGACGCGGACGCTGACCAATCAGGCGACCGCGCTGATCATCATGGCGTTTGCTGCGGTGCAGATGGTCGTCCACATGATCTTCTTCCTGCACATGAACCGTCGTGCCGAAGGCGGCTGGTCCATCATGGCGCTGATCTTCACGATCGTCATCGTCGGGATCGCGCTCAGCGGGTCGCTCTGGGTCATGTATCACATGAACGCGAACATGATGCCGACCGAAGACATGAGCCAGATGGGGTGACCACGTCCGGGCAGCGGATCCGACGCGGCGCGGTCATCATCGCGTGGCTGCTCGTGATCGTGGCGCTGCTCGGGCTTGGTACGTGGCAGGTCCAGCGGCGTAGCTGGAAGCTGGACCTGATCGCGCGGGTAGAAGCGCGCATCCACGCTCCACCGGTCGCCGCGCCGGATACCGCGGGCAAAAACGATTCCTATCTGCGGGTCCGGGCCACAGGGACCTACGTCGCGGGTAAGGACACCTTCGTTCAGGCCTCCACCGTGCGGGGTCCCGGCTATTGGGCGATGACCCCGTTACGGCGCGCCGACGGATCGGTATTGCTCATCAACCGCGGCTATGTCCCGGACCGCAAGGCGCTCCCTCCCCCGACCGGTGTGGTCGGCGTAACCGGATTGCTCCGGCTGAGCGAACCCGGTGGCGGGTTCCTGCGCAGCAACGCGCCTGCGGCCGACCGCTGGTATTCACGCGACGTTGCGGCGATTGCTGCGCACCGGGGGCTCGGCCCCACGCAAAGCTATTTCGTCGATGCCGACGCCGGCGATAAACGCCCTGGTGCGCCGGTGGGCGGGCTGACCGTGGTGCGCTTTCCCAACAGTCACCTTGTTTATGCGGTGACATGGTTCATTCTGGCCCTCATGTGCGCCGCCGGATTCGTGTATTGGATACGCCAGGAACGGCACCGGCCCGACGATCGCGCGGCATGAGCGCGACCGTGGCGAACTGGCGCGGTGTGCCGGTCTCACAGACCGCGGGCCACGCCAACATGCTGCAACTCGTCGAGCTGCGCTGGATGGCGGTGGCGGGACAATTGGCGACGATCCTGCTGACGCATCTGGTGTTCGGCATCCGCCTGCCGATGATGCCGATGCTCAGCGTGCTGACCGGGCTGGTCATTCTCAATGCCGCCAGCCTGCTGCGGCTCCGGCGGGAATCGCCGATCACCAACGG
This sequence comes from Sphingomonas sp. PvP056, assembly GCF_040549155.1. Classification (NCBI taxonomy): domain Bacteria; kingdom Pseudomonadati; phylum Pseudomonadota; class Alphaproteobacteria; order Sphingomonadales; family Sphingomonadaceae; genus Sphingomonas; species Sphingomonas sp. PvP056. Next base: position 660,616 of record NZ_JBEPST010000002.1, on the reverse strand, counting down.
CGCCTTGTTCGGTGGCCTGCTGCTCGACGTGCTCGGCCTCAGCGCGCAGCTGTATTTCAGCGGCGGGGCGACCAACCCGTTCGTCTCGCTGTTCCTGTTGCAGGTCGTCCTTGGATCGGTCTTGCTGGCAAGCTGGTCCGCCTGGACGATCGTTGCCGCGACGAGCCTGTCGTTCATTTTCCTGACGGCATTCTATCGGCCGATCACCCTGCCCCACGACTTCGACCGGTCGTTGTTCGCGTTGCACGTCCAGGGCATGTGGGTCTGCTTCGCGCTTGTCGCCGTGCTGCTGGTGGCCTTCGTCGGCCGGATCAACACCAACCTGCGGGCGCAGGACAGTCGGCTGGCGGATATCGAGCGGCAGGCGGTCGAGGAAGAGCATATCGTCCGGATCGGCATGCTCGCGTCCGGGGCCGCGCACGAGCTGGGAACGCCCCTGTCGTCGCTGTCGGTGATCCTCGGCGACTGGCGCCGCAACCCGACCGTCGCCCGCAACGCCGAACTGATGCGCGACATCGAGGAGATGCAGGCGGAAGTCCATCGCTGCAAGGCGATCGTAACGAGCATCCTCCTGTCGTCGGGCGACGCGCGCGGGGAGCAATCCGCCGCGACGACGGTGCGCGGGTTCGTCGACCGCGTCGTCGCCGACTGGATCGCTGCGCGGGGCTTCGCCCACGCCACCTATGACGACCGCTTCGGCGCGGACGTTCCGATCGTATCGGATCTCGTTCTGCAGCAGGCGGTGTTCAACATGCTCGACAATGCCGCGGAATATTCCCCACAGCGGATCGACATCACGCTCGCCCGTGATGACGACGATGTGGTGCTGACGGTCCGCGACGCCGGCCCCGGCTTCGCGGCGCAACAGCTCGGCAACATCGGCAAGCCGTACAACAGCACCAAGCCCGAGCTCGGCCGTGGCATGGGCCTGTTCCTCGCCAGCAATGTCGCGCGCAAGCTCGACGGCGCGTTGACGGCGCGCAACCAGCCGCGCAGTGGGGCCGAGGTCACGTTCCGGCTGCCGCTGGCAGCAATCGCCCTGGGAAGGGACTGACATGTCCGGCAATCCGTTGTTGCTCATCATCGAAGACGACGCCGCGTTCGCGCGTACGTTGCAGCGATCGTTCCAGCGCCGCGACTATGAGGTCGTCGTCGCCGAGGGGCCCGCCGAACTCGCCGACGTGCTGGCATCGCGCACACCCGATTATGCGGTTGTCGACCTGAAACTCGCGAGCAGTTCCGGGCTCGCCTGCGTCGAGACATTGCGCGCGCATGATCCGGACACCGTCATCGTCGTCCTGACCGGCTATGCGAGTATCTCGACCGCGGTTCAGGCAATCAAGCTCGGCGCGACGTCGTACCTCGCCAAGCCCGCCAATACCGACGACATCGAACGCGCGTTCGGCATGACCGTCGGCGATGCGGACGTTCCGATCAGCAATCGGCAGACGTCGATCAAGACGATCGAATGGGAACGGATCAACGAAACGCTGGAGGCGACCGGCTTCAACGTGTCGGAAACGGCGCGGCGGCTGGGGATGCACCGTCGGACATTGGCCAGAAAACTGGAAAAACGCCGGGTCGTTTAGGCAGTCGAGCCGCGACCGACGTTATAAGGCCGGTGCCGTGATCACTTGGCGGACCTGGATTCGCGCCAGTTGTAGCTGGCCAACCCAAAATGTTTCCAGACAAAATCTCCGAACCTAACAAATGTACATGACAGGCTATTTATCGCCTGATTTTTAACCAAACCTACACGACTCACGGCCCATCAGTACCGTGATGGCAATTACTGCCACGGGTAGTTGTTACCCTGTCCCGATACGAAAATCGGACAACCTTCGAAAATCCTGATGTTTACGGCGTGCCTGTCCATTTGGGAGCGGCGCGTCCGGCGGTTGTCCGTCTTGTATGAGGACGTGTGTATGAAGTTTGGTTATCTGACGCTGACTTTGGCAGCGAGCACCGCCTCCCTGCAGGCGCAACGAGTTCCGACTGTCGGGGGTCAGCTCCAGCAGATCCCGCCGGCACCGATGACCTCCCGTGACGATCCGAGCCTGGTGGTCGCTGTTCCCGCCAAACCCGCAGCGGCCGATCCGACGGGCGTCCGCATCCGCGTAGCGCAGCTGCGTATCAGCGGGCAGACGCTGTACGACGAAGCAACGCTGGTCCGCGCGAGCGGTATCACGACCGGGTCAGACCTCAACCTCGCCGATCTTCGCGCCGCTGCGGCGCGCGTGGCTGCCTTCTACAAGGCGCGCGGCTATTTCCTCGCGCAAGCTTATCTGCCCGCGCAGGACGTGCAGGGCGGATCGGTGACGATCGCGGTTCTGGAGGGACGCTACGGCGCGATATCGGTCGACAATGCGACGAACCTCAATGCCGGAGTCCCGCGCCGCATCCTGCGCGGGATCGATACGGGGGATGTCGTCGCCGCCGCACCGCTCGAGCGTCGTCTGCTCCTCCTGTCCGACATTCCGGGGGTGGCGGTCCAGTCCACGCTCTCCCCCGGGACCGACTTCGGCGCATCCAACCTCAACGTCGCGATTGCACCGGGACGGCGCATCACCGGGGACGTGTCGGTCGATAATGCCGGCAACCGCTACACCGGCGCGTATCGCGGCGGCGGGTCGGTCAACCTCAACAACGCGACCGGGCTCGGCGACACGCTCGGCGTGCGCGTGCTCGCGTCGACCGAAGGCATGGCCTATGGGCGGGCATCGTGGCAGGTGCCGATCGGCAACCTGACCGTCGGGGCGGCCTATGCGCATTTCCGCTACGATCTCAGCCACGAATTCGAAAGCCTCGACGCGCACGGCACCGCCGACATTGCCGCGCTATACGCAAGCTACCCGCTGATCCGGACTCGCGCGGCCAATCTCTATGCGGTCGGCGAACTCGATGCGAAATGGTATGACGATCGCATCGATCTGACCGACGCCCGCTCGTTCCGGATGAGCAAGACCGCAACGCTTGGCCTGAACGGCAACAGCCGCGATGGCCTGGGCGGGGGCGGCGTCAACGTCGCTTCGATCGGCTGGACGATCGGCAACCTCGACCTGCGCACCCCGCTTGATCGCGCCGCGGATGCCCTGGCAGCGCGCAGCGACGGGACGTTCAACAAGTTCAACTTCAGCGTAGCGCGGTTGCAGAGCGTGTCCGGACCGTTGTCGCTATACGGTGCGGTGCGCGGACAGGTAGCGCTCGACAATCTCGATCCGTCGGAAAAGATGGAATTGGGCGGTGCCTATAACGTCCGCGCCTATCCCGAAGGCGAAGCGTTCGGTGACCAGGGCTATGTCGCGACCGCCGAAGCGCGGCTGACGCTGGACGAGTGGACGCGGGGCGTTCCGGGGCAGTTCCAGCTGATCGGGTTCGTCGACACCGGCCACGTCCAATATGCCAAGAACAAGTGGTTTTCCGGGCGAAACCACCGGCAGCGCAGCGGCTACGGCGTTGGGCTGGCGTGGATGGGACCGCAGAATATCACGCTGCGCGGCACGTACGCGCGCAAGATCGGCGACATCGCGGCAACCTCCGCCCCCGATCGTGACGGCCAGTTCTGGTTCCAGGTCGCCAAGACCTTCTGACGCGCGCGCGTCCTCGCGGCGCCGTCTGCTCCTTCTTTCCGGGATATCGATCATGACCACCATCGGACATGCTTTCACCACACGCCACTGCCGCCAACGCCTGCTCGAGACGACGGGGCTTCGCGGTATCGTCCGCGCAACCCTGCTCGGTTTCGCCGCCACCATCGGTCTTGCCGGACAGGCCCATGCGCAAGCACAACCGCTCCCGACCGGGGGCACCGTCACTGCGGGTAGTGCTGCCATCGCGACGGGTACGAACGCCGTCACTGTCACCCAGTCGAGCAACGCCGCCGCGATCAACTGGCAGAGTTTCGACATCGCTGCGGGCAACACCGTCACCTTCGTCCAGCCGAACAGCAACGCCGTCGCGCTCAACCGCGTCACCGGGCCGGATGCTTCGCAAATCCTCGGTAACCTGAACGCCAACGGCAAGGTGTTCCTGATCAACCCGAACGGCGTGCTGTTCGGCGTGGGGTCGCAAGTCAACGTTGCGGGGCTGGTTGCCTCGACGCTCAACGTCTCGGACGCGGACTTCATGGCGGGCCGATATGCTTTCAGCGGGTCGGGCAAGGGCTCGGTACTCAATCAGGGGACGATCACCGCCGGCGATGGCGGCTATGTCGCCTTGCTGGGCGGACATGTCGGCAATGACGGCACGATCAGCGCACGACTGGGTACGGTTGCGCTGGCGGGCGGGGAAGCAATTACGCTCGACGTCGCGGGCGACGGCCTGCTCAACGTCGTGGTCGACGCCGGAACCGTCGGCGCACTGGTCCGCAACGGCGGGTTGATCCGCGCGAACGGCGGGACCGTGCTGATGACCGCGCAAGGTACGGGCACGCTGCTCGGTACCGTCGTCAACAACAGCGGGGTCGTTGAAGCACACACGATCGACACGCGCGGCGGGACAATCAAGCTGCTCGGCGACATGCAGAACGGGTCGCTGGCGCTGACCGGAACGCTCGATGCGAGCGCACCCGACGGCGGCAATGGCGGCTTCATCGAAACGTCCGCCGCGACCGTGACCATCGCCGACTCTGCGCGGGTCACCACCGCGGCACCGTCGGGCACCACGGGGTTGTGGCTGATCGATCCGCAGGACTTCATCATCGGCGCGGGCGGCAACATTTCCGGATCGACGCTATCGGCGTTGCTGGTGACCAACAGCGTCACGATCAGCACGCTGCCTACCGGAACGGTCACCACCCCGGGAACGCCACCGACGACCGAGATCGGCACGACCGCCCCCGGCAACGGCGACATCATCGTCAACGACGCGATCGCCTGGACGGCGACGCCCAGCACGACAACGCTTCGGCTCAACGCGGAACGCGACGTCGTCTTCAACAATTCGGTCTCGGCGACGAACGGAAACATCGTGGCCTGTTGCGGACGCGACGTCGTCGTCAACGCCGCGCTTACGACGACCAACGGCAGCCATCTCCTGAATGCCGGACGCAACGTCAACGTGCTCGCGGCGATCACCACGACCGACGGCAACATCGCGCTGTGTGCGGGCGTCGATGCGTTCATCGCGGCCTCCATAACGCTGACGCGCGGCACCACCATTCCCGCGCAAAGCCTCGGGCTGGATCCGGGGTTGCTGATCATCGCGGGGGCTTCGGGCACGGGGCCCGGCGTAGGCGGCGGCACGCTGAGCTTCGCTCCGGGTACGGCGCCGGTCACCGTCACCGGACCCAACGCGGCGGCGGTGATCAACTACAACCCGGTCTCCTATTCGGCACCGACCGACTATTCGGGGTTCTTCACGCTCAGCCTTGGCGCGTCGGTGACGCAACGGATGCTCGTTTTCCCCGGCAGCACCAAGGTCGCCGACGGCACCACCGCCACCACGCTCGCCGGGTTCAACGGCACGACGGTTACCGGCTTGCCGGACGGTATCACCCTGCTTGCAGGACCTGATTCCAGCGCCGTCTATGACAGTGCGGATGCCGGCAGTAACATCGGCATCACTTTCTCCGGCTATTCGCTGGGGGGTGCCAATGCCGCGCAATATGCACTTGCAGGATCGTGCTGCGTTTCAACCTTCCGGACATCGGGAACGATCACGCCGGCCGCGGTGGTAGTCCCGCCGGTCGAAACGCCGCCCGTCGAAACACCGCCCGTTGTGGTCGTCCCACCGGTCGTCGAGACACCGCCCGTCGTCGTCGTTCCGCCGGTCGTCGAGACACCGCCCGTCGTCGTCGTTCCGCCGGTCGTCGAAACACCGCCCGTCGTCATCGTCCCGCCGGTCGTCGAGACGCCCCCCGTCGTCGTCGTCCCGCCGGTCGTCGAAACGCCCCCCGTCGTCGTCGTCCCACCGGTCGTCGAAACGCCCCCCGTCTTCGCCGTCCCACCGGTCGTCGAAACGCCTCCCGTCGTCGTCGTCCCGCCGGTCGTCGAAACCCCGCCCGTCGTCGTCCCGCCGGTCGTCGAAACGCCCCCCGTCACCTTCGTCCCACCGGTCGCCGAAACGCCCCCGCTCAATGTGCCGCCGGTTGTTGTCCTGCCGCGCCTCCCGAACGCGCCACCGGTCCTGCTACAGCCGGTCCAGCCGCCCGAGCGTCCGTATGCCCCGATCGTGCCGACCGTAATCATTCCCCAGCCGCTTCCCCCGACGCTGGAAACGCTGTTGCCGCCGGTCCCGGTCGCGCCGCAGCAACCGACCGCACCGCTGTATGCGACGCCTGCACCGCGTTCGGCGGTCGTGCTTCCGGCCAAACAGGCGCGTAACTGACGTGCCTTGGGGTCGATCCTGCCGCCGCGCGACCCTCGCCACAGCGCTGCTCATCGCGGCGACCGGCAGCGCTCAAGCGGAACCAGCTTCGCTCCCGCTCGAGACGTCTGCAATAAAGGCGCTCGCCACGCAGATCGTCGCGTCCGGGGATACGCATGGCCGCCCCTTTCTGATCGTAGACAAGGTGGCGGCGCAAGTGGTCGCGTTCGACGCGGACGGCACCGTGCGCGGCGGCACGCCCGCGCTGCTCGGGGCGGCGCGCGGCGATGTGCCTCCTGCGGGCATCGGATCGCGGCCCCTCGCGCAGATCGGACCCGCCGACCGGATCACCCAGGCGGGCCGGTTCGAAGCGCGGATCGGGCGCGATCTGCATGAGGATGTGCTGTGGATCGACTATGACACCGGCTTGTCACTGCACCGCGTCGTCACGACGAGCCGCATCGAACATCGCCTGACGCGGCTTGCGACCCCCACCCCGGATGACAATCGCGTATCATTCGGTTGCATCAACGTGCCCCGCATTTTCTACGAAACCGTCGTCGCGCCATTGTTCAGGCCAGCCGACGGGATCGTCTACATCCTGCCCGAGCAGCATACCCCCGGCGAAACCTTCCCGACCCTTCGATTGCCATCCGCACCCCGCAGCTGACTGGCACTTTCGGGACGACCTCAGTATCGGGTTCCTGTTTCAACCGCTCGGACAGAACACCGCCACCATGCCCGCCCGCATCAAGATCTTCTTCGATGGCGGTTGCCAACCGAACCCGGGGCGGATGGAAATTGCGCTCGTTGCGCGGGGGCAGACGCACATCCGCCGCGATCTTGGAGAAGGATCGAGCATGACGGCGGAATGGCTGGCGCTCATCGCGGCCGAGCAGCTCGCCCGCGATTTGGATCTTGCCCGTAGCGCCTATGTCCTGCTCGGAGACGCCGCCGCCGTCATCGCGCAGGCTTCGGATGCGCACCGCTGCCGCGGCCCATCCGCCGAGCATCGCGCTGCCCTGCTGGCGCTGGCGGGCGGCACCCTGCCCCCGATCCGCTACGTCCGACGCACGCAGAACCTCGCAGGCATCGCGCTCGCGCGGTTTCATGCGCGGTGACGATGGTCGACACGCTCTACACCTTCCGGCGATGCCCCTATGCGATGCGGGCGCGGCTCGCGCTTGCGGTGAGCGGCGTCCGGGTCGAAGTGCGGGAGATCAGGCTTCGCGCCAAGCCGGAGGCGATGCTTGCGGCCTCCCCCAAGGGGACCGTACCCGTGCTCGTCCTCGCCGGAGGTGGCGTGATCGACCAGAGCATCGATATCATGCGGTGGGCATTACACCGGCACGATCCCGAAGCATGGCTCGACGGCGACGATACCGCGCTGATCGCGGACTGCGACGACCGGTTCAAACACCATCTCGACCGCACCAAATACCCCGAACGCCACGGGTCCGATCCCGTCGCGCACCGCGTCGCCGCGGTCGAATGGCTCGGTCTGCTGGAACAGCGTCTGGCGCGGCATGATAACCTCTGCGGGACCCGGCGTTCCCTGACGGACTCCGCGATCATGCCGTTCGTCCGGCAATTCGCCGCGATCGACCCGGACTGGTTCGCGCAACTGCCTCTGCCGCGGGTACAGGACTGGCTCGCGCGCCACCTGCAATCGGCGCTGTTCGAGACCGTCATGGTCCGTTTCGATCCGTGGTCGCCCAAAGACGCCCCGATCCACTGGCCGTGATCCACCGCTCAGGCTTTGCGCTATTGCCCCGTCCTGTGTAGCGGCACGCGCATGTCCGATCCGCGTTCCTCCTCCGCCCCCTTCACGCTCGGCCTCGATTTCGGGACCACCAACTCGGTCGCCGCGATCGCGCGTGGCGGTGTGTCCGACCTGCTCCCGCTCGAGGCCCCGGACGGACCGGATGCCGCCTTCCGGTCCGCCCTGTGCTTCTGGGAGGACGATACGGTCAAAGGCGGGATCGCCGCCGAAGCCGGACCGTGGGCGATCGCCGAATATCTGGAATATCCGCAAGGCAGCCGCTTCCTGCAGTCGTTCAAGTCGGTGGCGGCCAACCCGACGTTCGAACACGCGACGATCTTCGATCGGCGCTACCGCTTCGAGGATCTCGGCCAGACGTTCCTCGACAAGATGGCGGCGCGGTCGAACGGGATGCTGGAGCGTGCGTCGCGGATCGTGGTGGGGCGTCCGGTCGAATATGCCGGGCACCGCCCCGACGCGGCGCTGGCGCGGCAACGCTATGACCTGATGTTCGGCAATCTCGGCGCGGAAGTGCATTATGTCTACGAACCGCTCGGCGCGGCGTTCAGCTATGCGTCGCGGATCAGCGACCCCGCTACGATCCTGGTCGCCGACTTCGGTGGCGGGACGAGCGATTTTTCGGTGGTGCGGATCGAAGCCCCCGGCGCGGCGCGGCGCTGTGTACCGCTCGGCCATGCCGGCGTCGGGATCGCGGGCGACCGGTTCGATGCGCGGATCGTCGAACAGCTCGTCATGCCGTTGCTGGGCGAAGGCGGTTCGTATCGCTCGTTCGACAAGATTCTTGAAATCCCACGCGGCTATTTCGCCGATTTTGCGGACTGGTCGCGGCTTGCGCTGATGCGCAACCGCCGGACCATTGCGGAGCTAGAGAAGCTGCGTAAGTCGGCGCTCGACCCGGACGCGATCGGGCGGATGATCGCGGTGATCGAGGAAGAACTGGGGTTTCCGCTGCACGAGGCGGTCGGGCGCGTGAAACGCGACCTTTCGCGCAACGAACACGCGCATTTCCACTTCCAGGGCGGGGGCTTGTCGATCGAGGCAGATGTCACCCGGGCGCAATTCGAAACGTGGATCGCCCCCGATATCGCGCGGATCGAAACCGCGGTCGATCACGTGCTCCAAATGTCGGCGACCACCGCGGCCACCATCGACCGCGTGTTCCTCACCGGCGGCTCGTCGCTGACGCCGCGGGTGCGGCGCATGTTTACCGAACGCTTCGGCGAAGATCGCATCGCGAGCGGTGGTGAGCTGACGTCGATCGCGCATGGCCTCGCGCTGATCGGGGAACAGGGCGATCTGGCGGCCTGGGCCGCCTGACGCATCAATAGGGCGGATCCCGCCGCTCGCGTTGCGCGCGGGCGGCTTCGGTCCACCAGGCGAGATCGTCGGCGAACCGCGGGAACGCCTTGGCGGCGGCGGCACCGCCCTCCCCGACCGGATTGCCCTCGGCATCGAACGCCTTGCCGATCCCACCGACCGCGAGCGGGGTCGAGGTGACGACCATGCCCATCTCGGACAGGATCCCGTGCCATGCCGTCGCCGAACGCGCACCCGCGAGGCGCCCCGCCGAATAGCTCGCGATCGCCGCCGGACGCCAATACCATTCTTCGAGGAAATGGTCGGTAAGGTTCTTGAGACCCGGCTGGACGCTCCAGTTATACTCCCCCGCGACGAACACGAAGGCATCCGCCGCACAAATCTTGGCCGCGAGTGCCTCCATCGCCGCGGGTGCGGTCCCGGTCGGATATTCCTTATACATGCGATCGAGCATCGGAAGGTCGACCGCCTTCGCATCGATGAGTTCGGGGCTCGCGCCACGCGCACGGAACGCCGTCACGAGGTACTCAGCCAGGCGAATGCCCAGGCGATCCGACCGGTAGGAGCCGTAGAAGATCAGAATGCGGTCGCTCATACGTCAGTTCTCCGGGAAAGATCGCTACACATACAAAACGCGCGGGTGTCGTCACACCGCGCGCGTCCGTACCCGGCTTTCGCCGATCCGTTACAGTATCATCAGAAAGCCGCAGAGATCGAGAACAGGATTTTCCCGTTCGCGATTGATTCGCCGTTCTTGGTCCGTGAGAAGTTCGGCTGCAGGTAAGCGGCCTCGCGGTTGCTGATATCGGTGTCGACATAGGCCGCACCGAAGGTCAGCGGCCCGACGACGTAGTCGAGTCCCACCAGCCAGTCCCAATATTCGCCCGTCGGGGTCACGCTCGTACCGTTTGGCCCAAGGCCGGGATTGCCCTTGGAATAGCCGATGTGCGCCTTGGCCGTCATCTTGGTGGTGGGAATGCCGACACTCGTATCGCCCCACAGGTACAGATTGTCCTGGCTCTGGCCACGGCTTTCCGGCGTATTGGAGAAGTTGCCCAGCGCCCGCTGCTTGGGCGCATAGGCGACGCCGGCCAGCAAAGTTGCCGGACCGAGCGTCCCGCTCACCTTGGCATAGGGTTCGGCAAAGTCCGTGTTGGCTGCGCCGCCCGGGTACATGTACCAGGTGAGGCCGACATCGACCGTGCCGTTGCCGATCGTGCGCTTATAGCCGCCGATCAGATCCAATTCGATATTGGCGCCGCCGAACGTGCCCCAGCCGGACAGGTTCGATCCCCAGAAGCCGCCGTAAAAGCCGCTCTCATGCGTGATCGTGACGCCGCCCTGGACGGCAATCTCTTCATCAGATTGGGAAACGCCCCGGAAACGATAGTCCGATACCAAGGCGACATTGCCGGTGACCGTCACCGGCGGAGGTGGCGCGGTTTCCTGCGCGGCAGCCGGAACGGCGGCGAGACACAGGGTTGAGGCAATACAATAGCGCAACATGGGATACCCTTCTGATCCAAGGAAAGGTTCCCGCCTGGGGCCGAGCTGCCGCCCCTCTCACTGCCCGAAGGCAGTGGTGGACGGTCGACTCGCACCAGCATCCTCTATCAGCCGCTCCCTCAATGACACATTGCTACTCTGTAACAAAGTATTGCTGAGATTGAGGTCATCAGGCCATCATCGCTGCCAACTTGGGAGACGCGCCAGTGAGTTCGACCGGATTGCCGCCTGCGCGCCGTCGCGACATGAACTCCTTGAGCAATTCGGCACAGGTATGGTCGACCTTGGTCAGCCCGGATACGTCCATCCGCACGATCCCGTGATCGGGCCCGCGCAACGGAAGCGATTCCAGCGTGTCCGACAGTTTGGGCAGCGTCACGAAGGTCGCGCTGCCCGACAAGGCCATGTCGGTCCCGTTCGTGCCCGCCGTCCGGTCGACATTGAGGCCAAGCCGACGCGCATGGGGCAAAAGCTCCAGCACCGACAGCGCGATACCAATCAACACGCCGGTCAACAGGTCCTGCGTCACCACGGTGACGAGCGTTACGAACCAGATCAACGCGGGCAGCACGCCGTAGCTGTGGAACAGATGCTTGACGTGCGCCAGGCTGACCAGACGGACGCCGGTGATCACCAGCACCGCGCCGAGCGCCGCCATCGGGATCTCGCGCAGCAACCACGGCAGCAACGCAACGAAGCCGAGGATCCAGACCCCGTGCAGCATCGTCGAGAGACGCGATGTCGCCCCCGCCTGGACGTTCGCCGAACTGCGGACGATCACGCCCGTCATCGGCAAGGCCCCTGCAACACCGCAGAGCAGGTTGCCGATGCCCTGTGCCCGCAATTCCTTGTTATAGTCGGTGCGCACACCGTCATGCATCCGGTCGACCGCCGCCGCTGACAGCAGCGTTTCCGCGCTGGCGATGAACGCAATCGCGATCGCCGCGACGATGATCGACGGATCGACCCATTTGGCAAGGAATTCGGGTCCCGGCAGCGCGATCGCCGAGACGATCGACTGCGGGACGTCGACGCGGTTGATCTGCAGCCCGAGCGCGAACGCGGTCAGCGTTCCGACCAGCACGCCGATCAGCGCGGCAGGCACCTGCTTCAGCGCAGCGGGACGGAAACGTTCCCAACCGAGCATGACGAGGATCGTCAGGACACCGATCATGAACGCATGTTCGACGTTGGAGACGTTGAGCGGCGACAGACCCATCAACCGTTCGGGCGCTGCCACAAGGTTCTGCAACCCGCTCGGCAATGGCCGTGCGTCAAACAGGACGTGGAACTGGCCGACGACGATCAGCACGCCGATGCCGGCCAACATGCCGTGCACAACAGCCGGCGAGATCGCGCGGAACCAACCGCCGAGTTTGGCGATGCCGGCGATCAGCTGGATCAGCCCGGCAAGAATGAGGATCGGACCAAGCGCCGAAAGACCCTTGTCTCGGACGAGCTCGAACACGACAACGGCAAGCCCCGCTGCCGGTCCTGAGACCTGCAGCGGGGAGCCTGAAAACGCACCGACGACAATGCCGCCGATAATACCGGTGATCAGCCCCTTTTCCGGCGGAACGCCGGAAGCGACCGCAATGCCCATACAGAGTGGCATCGCCACGAGAAACACGACGATCGACGCCGTGAAATCGCGCGTTGCCAACGCCATCGTGGGGAGCTTCACACCGAATTTGGTCATTCCGCAGCCTCCAGAAGAGGCTCACCAGCGGCAAACCGCTTCTGTGCAGCCAAGGCGACCGGCATCGGGTTACCTTCACTAATCTCTTCAAAACGACCGCTCGCACCATCGAGTGCCAGCACGACACCGTTGTGGATGTCGAAGAACCAACCATGCAACGCGATCTCGCCGCGCGCGATCCCCGATGCGACCGACGGATGCGTCCGCAGATGCGCGAGCTGCACCACGACGTTCTCGAGCGCGGCGGCACGTGCCTGCTCCGGTCCCGACAATTCCGGGTAACCGTCGCGAACGACGCTGAATGCGGCATCGCTGTGGCGCAGCCAGGCGGCGACGTTGGGCATGGTTTCGAGCGAACCCGGCTTCATCAGCGCCTTCATCGCGCCGCAGTCGGAGTGACCGCAGATGATGATGTCGCGCACGCCAAGCACCATCACCGCGAATTCGACCGTCGAGGTCACGCCACCATTGGCGTTGCTGAACGGCGGGACGATGTTGCCCGCGTTACGGCAGACGAACAGGTCGCCCGGTGCAGCCTGGAGGATTTCCTCGGGTACGACCCGCGAATCCGAGCATGAGATGATCAGCGCCTTGGGGCTTTGCCCATTGGCAGCGAGGTTCTGGTAGAGCGCGCTCCTCTGTGGAAAAACGTTCTTCTGAAAGTCGAAGACGCGACCGATGAGCTCGTTCATGCACTGTGCTCCTGCTGTTGGCTCCGCAATATGGATTTCGCGGATTTCACAGGAAACGGTACGGGTGGCGCCTTGCTGCAACGCGGCACGTTTGTAAAAAAGGATTGCCGTTCAAAGGCAAACCCGTGGCACGATCCCGGTCCTGTCAGCGTGTGCGTGGCAGCTGGATCTCGGCGCGCAATCCGCCCTCAAGACGGTTGCTGAGGGTGAGGTTGCCCTTCTCGAGCTCGACCGCGCGACACACGATCGCCAGACCCAGCCCGAGCCCCAGCGTATCGCGCCGCCGGGCGGTATCGAGCCGGACGAACGGTTCAAGCACGCTGCGCAGCTGTTCTTCCGGAATGCCGGGACCATCGTCCTCGACCCGCACGATCACCGCATCGGGTTCGAGACTGAGCGCGATCGTAACGTGCTCGCCATGATGCAGTCCGTTCTCGACCAGGTTCGACAGCGCCCGCTTGACGCCGAGCTGCCGGAAGACATGCTCGAGATGATCGGGTCCGACATAGGTCACCGCGCGCCCGTGGTCGGCGGCATCATCAGCGAGCGTGGCGCACAGCACACCTAGATCAGCGAGCACGGGCTTCTCCGGGTCGTCTTCCCCGCCGAGGAACGCGAGCAACGATCCGACCATCGCGTCCATCTCCGCCACGTCTTCCAGGATTTCGTCGCGGACCGGTTCGGTCGGGATGCTTTCCGCGCGCAAGCGCAACCGCGCGAGCGGTGTGCGGATATCGTGGCCGACCGCTGCCAGCGCCTGCGTGCGATCAGTGATGAGTTGCTGGATCCGCGCCTGCATCCGATTAAACGCGGTGATCACGCGGCGGACCTCGGTCGGCCCTTCCTCCGCAAGCGGCGCGGCTTCCGCGGTCCCGAACCGATCTGCCGCACTCGCGAGCAGCCGCATCGGCCGCAACGTCCGCCCGATCAGCCCGCCGCCAAGCGCCATCACGACGCCGGCGATCCCGAGCGCGATCAGGATACGATTGCGCGACTGGTCGAGGCTGTCGATCGCCTCGGCCGTGCGGAAATAGAGCCAGCTGCCATCGGGCAACCCCGCCGCGCCCGAGACGTAGGAGCCCGTCACCGCAGGCTCGAGCCGCATCCGCAGCGGCGAGGACTGGAGCACCGGCTCCCAGGCGAGCACCTTGGCCCGCATTTCGGACAAGGCCGGGTCGCTCCGCGGCGGCGCTTCGGTGTGCCACGCCATCGCATAATGCGCGGTCGAGACCGAACGCGCCATCGCCTCCCGCCCGGAGCGCGGGTGATCCGCCATCAACCGCCGCGCGATGACCAGATGTTCGGCGAGCCGTCGCCCCTCGTCGTCGCGGACCGAGAATTGGCTCGCGCGCTCGTACAACACGGTACTCATGCCGAACTCGACCAGGGTCGCGAACAGCAGGATCGCGACGACCCGCCCGATCAGCCCGAGCGAGGGTCGCGTGAACGTCATTACGACCGCTCGACGGTCGCGTTGAACATGTAGCCGACGCCGCGCACCGTCACGATCGGCGGCGGCTGATCACCGACCGACAGCTTGCGCCGCAACCGGCTGACCAGCACGTCGACGCTGCGATCTGTGCTGTCGCCCATCCGGGTGCGCGACAGTTCGATCAGCCGCTCGCGCGCGATCACGCGACCGGCATGGTCGAGCAGGCTGGTCAGCAGGTCGAATTCCGCCCCCGTCAGATCGACCACCGCACCGCTGGGCGCCCGCAATTCACGGCGCGGCAGGTTCACCGTCCAGCCGTCGAACGCAATGAGCCCCTGCTCGCGGTCCTTCATCTCGCGCGGCGCATCGACCCGACGCAGCACCGCCCGGATCCGCGCGGTCAGTTCGCGCGTGCCGAACGGCTTGGCGAGATAATCGTCCGCGCCGAGTTCGAGCCCCACCACCCGGTCGGTCTCGCTACCGCGCGCACTGACGAAGATGATCGGCACGTTGCTTTGCTGGCGCAGCTTGCGGCACAGCTCGATCCCGTCGGTGCCGGGCAGCATGATGTCGAGCAGCACCAGATCGACCGGCCCCGCTTCCATCGCCAGCCACATCTCGGGCGCGGAAGCCGCGGGTCTAACGAGATAACCATGCTCCTGCAACGCGCGGGTGGTCAGCGTGCGCAGAGCGGGGTCGTCTTCGACCAGCACGATCGTTGGGGGAGTTGTCATAAGCAGCACGTCTAACCTTAGGGGTTGGAAGGGCTTCGGTACGGATGCCAGCCTGCGCGGTCAACGCGCCGGCACAGCGTGCCGTAAGGGCGCCGCAAGAGCAACGTTTCATCACAGTCTGGCGAAGGGCGGGAAAATGACGCGTCGTATATGATGCTCAACGAATTCTATCGGAGGCTGCATTCATGCTACGTACCGCATTCACGGTCGCCATCGTCCCCGCACTCGCTTTGGTCGCAGCCCCCGCTTTCGCTGGCGGCGCGAGCATGAGCCGCGCCGAGCAGGCCGCCTTCGCGCGCTGCCAGCTTCGCCAACCCCATATGCAGTCCGGCAAGGGCTTGATCTTCCAGCCGCAGAATTGCCGCCAGATCGCCCGCATCGAGACTGCCCAGTATTCGCCGAAGCTACCCCTGGCTTCGCGCGGAGTCGGGATCGACTGAGCGACGCTCAGCGACCCAATGGACCGCCGGCCCCCCACCCTGATCTTCGGCGGTCCACCATACACTTGAAAGCCCCGGGAAACCGGGGCTTTTTTTTGGCGTGGTGATACCGGGCACACGGCGCAGGCTGCGTAACTCTACGGATGGCGATCGCTGCCGGGCGGCGCGTAAACCTAGTACATCCACGGCGTTACCGGAGATTTGCGATGGTCCAGTTCAACAGCACGGCGCATCCCCTCCGGCACGTCGTCATCCTTGGCCACCCCGCCGAGAACAGCTTCAATCATGCGATCGCAGACCAATATTGCACCGCGGTGCGCGCGTGCGGGCAGGAAGCGGTCCTGCGCGACCTGTACGCGCTCGATTTCGATCCGCGGCTGCGCGCGACCCACCGTCCCGGCGCGATCGGCAATCACCTGACCAGCGACGTATCGCGCGAACTGGGGTTCCTGCGCGAGGCCGATGTCGTCGTCTTCGTCTATCCCTTGTGGTTCGGCATGCCGCCCGCGATCATCAAGGGCTATGTCGACCGCGTGCTGGGGGCCGCACTGACCCCGGATTCGATCGTGCGGAATATTCCCGATGCCGTCCTCGACGGGCGGACCTTCGCGACCTTCTCGACATCGGCCACAACGCGCGCCTGGCTCGAGGAACAGGGCCAGTGGGTAGCGCTGCAGCACGCGTTCGATCGCTACCTGTTGTCGATCTTCGGGATGCAGGACGGCGGGCACACGCATTTCGAGGCAGTCGTCGAGCATCTCGATCCGCAATATGCGCGCGAAATGCTGGACAGGGTGGAGCAATCCGCGCGCAAACTGTGCAGCACGCTCTCCGCCGCGCGCCATGCGCTTACCGCACGGGAAGCGATGGGGGCCTTCGCAATCCCGGAATGACCGTTCGCGCAGGGGTGACGCGGTGGTAGCGAACTTCCGTTTGCCGCTGGTCTGCCATCAGGCTCGAACATTATCAGCGCGGGAGTGCCGTCATCCTGTCGACGCCGATTCAGGCAGTTAGTGTCGTCTTAAGAGTCGCGATCTAGACCAAGCCGATGCGATCGGCTCGAAGGGACAGGCGGGAATCAGGGAGTGACGCCCCCCTTCCGAGCTATCGGAGCCATTTCGTCTACCCGTTATGCGCCGCCCTGGCGGCTGCCGGCATCATCATGGTCACGTTGCTGATCTGGCTGACGGTCCAGTCCGACAGGCAAGAAGCCGTCCGGGAAACGGAACTGGCGAAGCTGGTCATCTCGAACCGCCTCGACTTCATGGTCCGCAACCAGAGCGATTACGCAACATGGGATGATGCCGTCGCCAAGCTGGTGCTGACGATGGATCGCGACTGGGCCAACGACAACATTGGCCCCTACCTGTTTCACACCCAGGGCTACGAACACAGCTTCGTCATCGATGCCCATGATCAAGCGATTTATGCCAGTGATCGTGATCATGCGGCCAGGCTGGACCCGTTCACCCTGATGGGCCCAACGCTCAAACAGGTGATAGGGGAATTGAGGAAGACGCCGACGGGCGAGGATCATCGTATCCGCGGTTTGATCCGCATCGGTAACCAACCTGCCGTCTTCAGCATTGCCGCGATCATCCCCGATCCGGGCAAGGTCAAGCTGCCTGCCGGTCCTGCGTCATACCTCCTGTTTATCGACGTGCTGACGCAGGATCAGATCGCCTCCCTCGGTGCCGATCGTCGCCTTGAGCAGATGCGCTTTCTCCCTTCCGGCACGCAGGAAGACAGCCGCCTGGGTAAAGTTGAACTCAGGGGGTACGATGGTGCGTTCATCGGCGAGCTGGTCTGGACCCGCCAGCTTCCCGGAACCGCGTTGCGTGACATCGCCTTGCCGATCCTGCTGCTGATCATGGTGGTACTGGGCCTGATCGGTGCGCGTATTCTGCGGCATTGTCGTCGTGCCATCCAGCAGACCAATGCAGCAATGCTGAGGTCCGCCGCGGATGCAGATGACGCGCGAAACGCGCTCGACGCGCTCACCCTCGCCCGTGCTGAAGCGGCAGACGCGGACGCTGCGGCCCGTGTGCGTCTGGAGACAACCGTCGGCGAAGTCCGACGGGACAATGCTGAACTGAACGAGCGGCTGAAGGCCGCCAGACAGGCAGCATTGATTGATGCCAGAATGCGGCTCGAGCAACGGCTCGGACCTGCCATCAAGACAATCCGGCACCAGGGGCGGGTATTGGAAACCGCTTCGAAACGGGTGCGGGATCAAGCCGGCGGGCTTCAGGAGCTGGTAACCGTCGCCACCAGCGCGGCAGCGCAGACCGATCTGCACATGACCGAACTGGTACCCAAGGCGGTTGCGTTCGCCGAGGCAGGACAAGAGATCCAGCATAAGACCGGCTTCGCGCTGAGCGAAGTAAAGCGCGCGAGTTGCGACGGCCAGCAAGTGGGTGCCAGTGTTGCCGCTCTGGCCAAGGCATTGGGTGAGATCGAAACCGTCGTCGATGCCATCGATCGCGTCTCGAAGCAGACGAACCTGCTGGCGCTCAATGCCAGCATCGAAGCGGCCCGGTCGGGCATGGCAGGCGCCGGTTTTGCGGTTGTCGCCAACGAGGTGAAGGCACTCGCCAATCATACGGCCGAGCTGACACGCCAGGTCGCCGGACAACTCGATGAGCTTCGTGTGCAGACGGTCACCACTTCGACCTCGGTCGACACGATCGTGGCGGCCCTCGGCCGAACAGAAGCGGCCTCCGGTGTGATCGCAACGGCGGTCCATCGTCAGGTCGATGGTGTCTTGATGATCCGTGGTGGCATTGAGGCAGTCGCTGACGAAAGCAGGACCACTGCCGCGGCGGTTACCAACGCGAGCTCGGCAATCGCAATTGGGAATGCTGCCGCTGACCAGATGGACGCAGCCGTTACCGATCTGTCCAGCACCCTTTCCGACCTCGGTGACGACATCAACCGCTTCCTCCGTCAACTGGAGGCGGCCTGATGCTCGACGCCAGACCTGCGCTCGTCGCGTCTTTCGCACCCACGCCGGGCACCGCGGAATCCGCGGAGGCATCCGGTCCCCGCCCGAACCGGAACCCGGATGCCATTCCCGATGGCAAGGCGACGAACGACACCAAGATCAACATCAGCGTGAACGCTTCGGTGGTAAGCGATTACCGCTTTCGAGGGGTTACCCAATCGGCAGGCCGTGCAGCCGTGCAGGGATCCGTAGAAGTCGCCAGCCCCGTCGGTTTGTATGCCGGTACATGGGGATCGAGCATTGCCGCGTATGAGGGTGCGCACGCCGAACTCGACTTCTACGGGGGTTACCGCGCGAACGTGTCCAGCATCGATCTCGACATCGGTGTCATCTCCTATCTGTACCCGGGTGCGAACGGGGTCAGCAGTGCGGAGGTGTACCTGGCCGGTGCCAAGGACGTGGGCGATGCGACCCTGAAGTTGGGGATCAGTTACACGCCCCATCAGGACGCGCTTGGCCCCGGCAATGGCGTGTACATGTTTGCCGAAGCCGAGAAGCCATTGCCAGGACTACCCCTCAAGGTGCGAAGCCATATTGGTCGCGAAACGGGCGTGAACACGGTGACCGGCACCCCCAAGCTGGACTGGTTACTGGGCGCCGACGCCCGCACCGGCCCGGCCACGATCTCGCTTGCATGGGTCGATGCGCGTTACCGCGGACGCAATAGCCAGGATCATCACGGCGGAAGCGTCGTCGCAGCCGTGGCTTTCGATTTCTGACCCCGCGAGGATTGCGCGGGGTGCGCGGCACTCGAGATACGCACCACGATGCCTGACGCAGGCTGTAGTTGTCAGCGCTAACTGCGACGGTCTTTGAGCGCCGAATGGCGCGATATACGTCACAGTGTGGTGGGAAACGGACTGGCAGCTTTCGGGAAGGCGGCCAGCAATAGCCAACAGTGCACAGTGCTGCCGCCTCTCCCGAAAAGGATCGAATATTGGGAATTGCAGCCGATCGATCGTTGACGTAGCGTTGTCGCGTTCTCGGGAGTCTTTCGAAATGATCCAGCGTCACCGCTAAAGCGGCAAAGCATACGCCAGCGGAGTAATCCGCCGACTGGGCTCTGTTTTCGAGAAGATCATGCAAAGACTAAATAGCAAGACGTGCGTCATCACCGGCGCTGCGCGTGGCATCGGCCGCGCAATCGCAGCCCGCTTCCATGACGAAGGTGCTGTCGTCATCGTCACCGACATCGACAAAGCGACAGGAACGGCAACGGCGGCTGAAATAGGATGTCGTTTCGAACCGCTCGATGTGCGCGAGGAAGCTGACTGGCTGCGGTTGGCCAGTATCGTTCCCATAGCCGACGTCGTCGTCAACAACGCCGGGGTGACGGGGTTCGAAGCGGGCATGACATTGCACGACCCGGAACACGCCAGCTTGGCGGACTGGCGCGCGGTTCACCGGGTCAACCTCGACGGGACGTTCCTCGGTTGTCGCTACGCGATCGGCGCGATGAAGGCTGCGGGGGCCGGTTCGATCATCAACATATCCTCCCGCTCGGGACTGGTCGGCATCCCTACGGCTGCGGCTTATGCCTCGTCCAAGGCGGCGATCCGGAACCACAGCAAGACGGTCGCGCTCTACTGCGCACAACAGGGCTGGAAGATACGCTGCAATTCGGTCCACCCGGCTGCCATCCTCACGCCGATCTGGGAGCCGATGCTCGGAAGCGGTCCCGATCGCGACGCCAGAATGCAGGCGTTTGTGGCGGACACGCCGCTCAAGCGGTTCGGGATGCCTGAGGAAGTTGCGGCCATTGCGGTAATGCTGGCCTCAGATGAAGCGACCTATGTCACCGGGACGGAAGTGATCATCGATGGCGGGCTGCTCGCCGGTTCTGCCGCTTCGCCCGGCTGACGACCGCGACGGGCGTGGTCGACCACGCCCGTCAGTCTTTCCCGGAACGGAACCTTCAGCGGGACAGTCGCCGGAACGGTCGCGTCGACAGCGGTCGGGAGCATCTCTCTTCTCAAAATCTGTTCCCGATCGCGCTTGTCCGAATTGCCCCGCTGGAGATCGAAATACAGCAGAGATCGCACTCAACGAACGGCTGTTATCGTGAGCCCCGGTCGCCAAACTGAGCGTCCGGGTGTGGGCGAAACAGAACAACCGCTCGCCAAACCTGCGCCTACAGAAACAACTTGCGGACCGACAGGCGTACGGTCCGCCCCAACGGATTGAGATACCCCGGCTGATACGCGACCGGCGTCGTGCCGTTGGCATCGGTCACGCGCTGGCGCGTGTCGAACAGGTTGTCGACCGACACCGCGACCCGCATCCCGCGCATCCACGGGTGCGCCTTGACCAGATCGAGCCGCTGCCCGAGATCGCCGAACAACCGCACGCCGACCGTCCCCAGCCCCGAGAAGCGCAGCGATTGCGGATTGCCGATCGTCCCGCCGTTGACGTCGGTCGCGCTTTGCCAGTTGGCAGAGAAGCGCAGGCCGATACCGTTGTTGTTATAGCCCGCCTGCCCCTCCAGCTCGTGCCGCGGCTGCCCGCCGCTCGATCCGATCGCGTCGCCGTTGAGCAGGTCGAGCGCGGGGCCGTTCTGCTGCACCAGCACGCGGTTGGTGAAGTGCCAGGTGTGATACAGAGCAAACTGCAATCGGCCACCGGCATTGCCACGCCCGCCGAAGCCCCGACCACCGCCGCCGCCGCCGGGACCACCCCCGCCTCCAGGCCCACCCCGACCAGCACCCGCGCCAGGGCCACCCGGCCCGCCCTGCTGATCCGGTCGCGCACCGCCCGGCGGACGCAACCCGGCGAACGGGTTGGGTCCGGTGCCTGCGCGGAATGCCTCGATCTGCTTCTGGATCTTCGATTTGAGCGGCGCCGAGAAGTTCACACCCCAGCGCAGCTCCGACCGGCTTGTCTCTGCGAAGTTTATCGGCCGTGTATCAAGGCGTTGCAAAACACCTCCGGCATCGCGTGTGAAGCGATCCGGAAACGCTTCTTCGATCGCGGCGGTCGCGGTCGGGAAGGCGACGATCGGGTTTTCCACCCGCGCCTGGACGTAATTGGCGGACAGCGCGAATTGCTTGGCGCTCCACGGCTTGAGCGTCACCCCGACCTTGACCGTGTGGCTGCTGCTCGCGCGCAGATTGGGGTTGCCCCCCGACAGGGTCGTGACGACCGCATTCTGGCCGAGCACATAATCGAACACCGCGATATTGGGCGTCGTGATCTGCGGATTGCCGAGTTGCTGCGGCGTCGGCGCGCCGTCCTGATCGGTGACCGAGGCGATGATCCGCAGCGGCACCACCGGCGACCAGTTGACGCCATAGCCGATCGTCTTGAGCGTGCCGAAGTCGGAGAGATGGTCGAGCGCGAGATTGCCGTTGACCGACAAAGTACCGACCGCAGCGAGCACGTCCTTCGCCCGGCTGGTCAGGGGCACGTCGACGTTGAGCTGACCGTTGACTGTCTGGCGCGACACGTTTCCGCTCGACGTCAGCCCGGCGCGGAGCGAACGGCTGCTGAAGTCGGTAAGGTCGCCGCCGACCCGGACGCTGGTCGTCACTTCGCCCGCCGGGAGCCGCACCACGCTGCCGGTCAGCAACGCGTCGATCTGCGTCTCGTTCGACACCGAATAGCCGAAGTTCGACGGCAGCGGCCCGATCGCCCCCGGGGTGAGAACCCCGAACGGATTGGCGCTTGGATCGTTCGCGAACAGTCGCGCCTGGAACGCAGCGGTATCCAGCCCGGTATCGGTGAAGGTCTTCGCTTCATTATGGTCGTAGGCACCCGTGACCGACCATTGCCAACCGCCGAGCCCACCGTTGAGCACCGTGCCCAGATGCGTCGCCACGGTCGATCCATGCTGCGCGATCGGCAGATAGTCGCCGGTCAGCGCACGATCGACCACCACCGTGTTCGCAAAAGGCGAGAACGGATTGCCCGCGGGCAAGGTCAGCGCGACCGTCGGCAAACCGAGCATCGCGTCGCTGCTCGTCGTGCCCAGCGTCGCATTGACCGTCGCGGAAACCTTGCCGAAGGTGCGCGCATAGGTCGTGTTGGCGTTGAACGTCCGCGTCTGCGGGAGCAAAGTGCGATACGGCGTCACGTCGGTCGTATTCGCCTTGCCGGCGGTGCCGACGAAATCGCCGAGCGTCGGGGTGGTGCCGGTCACGCCCGCGATCGTCGCGCCCCCCAGCGCCGGATCGATCGCCGCGCCGTTGCCGCCGACGACATTGCCGCCGATCGCAAAAGGCGTCGGCGTCCGCACGATCCCGCGCTCGTCCTCGGTCAACGCGGCGGCACCCTGATATTGCAGATGCAGGTTGAGCCGCCCGCCCTTGGCGATCTGGAGCAGGTCGAGCTCGGCCTGTGGCTGGTTACGCCCGCCTGCGGTCGCAACGCGATCGGCCAGTTCGACCGTCGCCGCCTTGAAGCGGCGGCGGAGTACGAAATTGACGACCTTCTGGTCCGCGCGATAGCCATATTTGAGCGCGACTTCTTCGGGCAGGATGTCGACCCGCTGGATCGCCTCGGTCGGCAGGTCGCGGATCTCCTGGAACCCGGAAATGCGCTTGCCGTCGATCAGCACCACCGGCGCGCCGCCGCTGCCGCGGTCGCTGCGGATCTGCGGGCTGAGTTCCGCCAGCAGCTCGGTCACCGATCCGACCCCGTAGGAGCGGATGTCGGCGGGGCTCAATTGCTGTTCGGGCGGAATGTCGCCGACCACCGAGCCCGGAGGGCGCGATCCCTGCACGACGATATCGGGGCCGTCCTCGCCGACATCGGTCGCGCCCCCGCCCGTCTCGGGCTCGGCGGTCGCGGGGGTCGAGGGAGTCACTGGTGTCGCGGGCGGAGTCGCCTGCTGCGCGAAAGCGAAGCTCGGGGTCGCCGCGAGCGCGAGCGTTAACAGGACAGTCGATCGCGTCATTGGGGTTCCGGTAGGTTACGGGGGCGCAGGGTGAACGCTGCGGTACTTTGCAGTTGTCGCAAGATTGTGCCGGTCGCCGCCCGCGCAGGAAACATTTCCCCCGTGGATCCCGGCGCTGGGCCGGGATCCTCGGGGATCGTTACCGGACCTGACGCAACATGCCCGGCACGGTGAATGCCAAGGCTTGCCCGGCATACCGGAAAGAATTGATGAAGGGCCGCGCAAACAGGGGCTTACGCCGCGTCGCTCCGCGCGATCCGCACCAGCACCGTACCCTCACTCACTTGCCCGCCGCTTGCCGCCGAAAGATCGGCGACGGTGCCGTCGAACGGCGCGGTCAGGCTGTGCTCCATTTTCATCGCTTCGAGCGTGACGAGCTTCTGCCCCTTGGTCACGACATCCCCCGCCGCGACATCGACCGCGATGATCCGCCCCGGCATCGGCGACAGGATCGCCCCATCCGCCGCCGCCCCCGACGCCGTACCGTAAGGCCGCCACAACCGGTACGACCGCGCCTCGCCCAGCGCGAACAGCGTAATCTCGTCCTCGGCCAGATCGTCGTCGGGGGTAACGTCGTCGATCGCATGAACCGTGCCCGTCTGGTCGACGATCCGGACGGTCCGACGCGCTGCACCGTTCAGCCGGAACCCGCTCCCCGCCGTCCACGGCGCGCCCTCGTCCGCGCTCACCAGCGCGGCGGCGACGGCGTGCAACGCGGCCGGCTCGGTTTCCGGCGGCTGGGTCAGTTCATCCCCGCGCCGAGCGATCAACCCGGTGTCGACAGCGCCCGACCGGAAATCGGGGTCGCTGCACAACCGCCCGAGGAACCCAGCGTTGGTCTGGACCGGCCACACCTCGACATCGGTCGTTGCGTCCCACAGCCGGTCGATCGCGGCGACGCGCGTGGCTGCGTGGACGATCAGCTTGGCGATCATCGGATCGTAGAAGGGCGACACCGCCCCCCCCTGCTCGACTCCCGTCTCGACCCGCGCCTCCTCGGGGAGCACGAGATGATCGAGCGGCCCGGTCGACGGCAGGAAGCCGGTCGACGGATTCTCGGCATAGAGCCGTGCTTCCATTGCCCAGCCATTGATGCTCAACTCGTTCTGCTGCCGCGGCAACGGCTCGCCGCTGGCGACGAGAAGCTGCCATTCGACCAGATCGACCCCGGTGATTTCCTCGGTGACGGGATGCTCGACCTGCAACCGCGTGTTCATTTCCATGAACCAGATGCGGTCGGCGCGCAGCCCTTCGCTCGCGTCCGCGATGAACTCGATCGTGCCAGCGCCGACATAATCGACCGCCTTCGCCGCCCGCACCGCCGCCGCGCAGATCGCGTCACGCGTCGCCGGCGTCATGCCCGGGGCCGGCGCTTCCTCGATCACCTTCTGGTGGCGGCGCTGGAGCGAACAGTCCCGCTCGAACAGATGGACGACATTGCCGTGGGTATCGCCGAACACCTGCACCTCGAGATGCCGCGGCGACAGGATGTACTTCTCGATCAGCACGCGCGCATCGCCGAATGACGACGCCGCCTCGCGCTGGCACGACAGCAGCCCGTCCGCGAACTCGGCTGCGCTTTCGACCCGCCGCATCCCCTTGCCGCCGCCGCCAGCGACCGCCTTGATCAGCACCGGATAGCCGATCGCATCCGCTTCGGCACGGAGCCGCTCGGGCGACTGATCCTCGCCGAGGTAGCCGGGCGTCACCGGGACACCCGCTTCGATCATCCGTGCCTTGGCCGCATCCTTCAGCCCCATCGCACGGATGCTGTCGGGGTTGGGGCCCACCCAGATCAGCCCCGCGTCGATCACGCTTTGCGCGAAGTCGGCATTCTCCGAGAGGAAGCCGTAGCCCGGATGGATCGCCTCCGCGCCGGTCTGGCGTGCCGCCGCGATGATCTTGTCGCCGACCAGATAGCTTTCGCGCGCCGGGCTCGGCCCGATGTGGACCGCCTCGTCCGCCTCACGAACGTGCAATGCGCCCGCATCGGCGTCGGAATACACCGCGATGGTCCGCACGCCCATGTGGCGCGCGGTGCGAATGATACGGCAGGCGATCTCGCCGCGATTGGCGATGAGGAGCGATTGGATCACGTCAGTTCTCGCAACCCGTCGTCCGCGACGACCAGGTGATGTTCTGCACCAGCCAGCGCCCGTTCTCGCGGACCAGATCGAAATGATCGTAGCCGCAATGGTGGAGGGCGCCGTTGATGCTGAAGGTATAGGGTGCCCACACCATGGCGATGTCGCCGTCGATCTCGATCGCGGGGGACGCGATTTTCTCCTCATACCGCTCTGCGCCGGGGGCGAAGCGCGCGAGCAGTTCGGCGCGGGTCAAGTGCTTGACGGTGCGGGTGCCGTCGGCGTTTTCGGTCGCGGCGGTGGCGGTCGCATCGGGGCGCATCGCCTCGCCGATTCGCGCAGCATCGCGCGCACCGATCCCCGCGAGCAGCGCGGTGACGGGTGCGAGGACTTGCCCTTCCTCGGTCGCGGGGGGCGGGAGGCCGGTGCCCTTGGGCATTGGCTGCACCGGCGTCACTTGCGACGACATTTGCGCGGCGAGAAGGGCGAGGATCATCGACATTGCAGGCACTCCGGCAAATTCCTCCCCGAGCTTGTCTCGGGGAGGGGGACCATGCGAAGCATGGTGGAGGGGTTGGCGCAACGCTTGGGGGAGCGAGCAGCATGATCAGGGGCACCGCCGAAGCGTTTCGCCGGTCGCGCGCGTCGCGGCGCGAGATGACCTTGCCCGAGGTCTTGCTGTGGCAGCAACTGCGCAAACGCGGCATGGGACACAAATGGCGACGGCAACATCCCGCAGGCGTCTATTCGCTCGATTTCTATTGCCATGCCGCGCGGCTTTGCATCGAGGTTGACGGCGAAGCGCACGATCGCGGCGACCGGCCGCAACGCGATGCCAGACGCGACGCCTGGCTCGAAGCACAGGGGATCGTCACGCTGCGTATCCCGGCGACAGACGTCCTGCGCGATCTCGATGCAGTCCTTCGTGGTATCGTCGCACACACCGCGGAGCGCGCACCCCTCCACCCCCCGGCTACGCCAGGCGGTCCCCCTCCCCGAGACAAGCTCGGGGAGGAATGATTCTTTCCCAAATCCTCCCCGAGCCCTGCTCGGGGAGGGGGACCGTGAGCATTCAGCGAACGGTGGAGGGGTGGATGCCGGGTGCGATGTCCGCAGGCGCGCAAACCCCTCCACCACCAGTCTAAAGAAGACTGGCGGTCCCCCTCCCCCGGTGGGGGAGGATTGAAGAGCGTGCACCCCCATCACATCTCGAACACCCCGAACGCCCGCCGCTTGGCTGCGCGGGGCAGTGCCACTCCCCGAAACGAGCTCGGGAAGGAATGACTCTCTCTCAAATCCTCCCCGAGCCCCGCTCGGGGAGGGGGACCGTGAGCATTCAGCGAACGGTGGAGGGGTGGTTGCCGGGTGCGCCGTCCGCAGGCGCGCAAACCCCTCCGCCACCGGCCTGAAGAAGACTGGCGGTCCCCCTCCCCCGTTGGGGGAGGATTGAAGAGGGGACACCACCCCCCTCACATCCGGAACACGCCAAACGCCGGCCGCTCCGGGATCGGCGCGTTCAGCGTTGCCGCGAACGCCAGCCCGAGCACGTCGCGAGTCTGCGCCGGATCGATGATCCCGTCGTCCCACAACCGCGCGGTCGCATACCAGGGATTGCCCTCATCCTCATATTTCTGCCGGATCGGCGCCTTGAACGCCTCGGCTTCCTCCGCCGACCAGCCCTCCGCATCGCGGTGCACCGTCGCCAGCACCGACGCCGCCTGTTCGCCCCCCATCACCGAGATCCGGCTGTTGGGCCAGCTGAACAGGAAGCGCGGCGAATAGGCCCGCCCGCACATCCCGTAATTCCCCGCGCCGAAGCTCCCCCCGATCAGCACAGTGATCTTGGGCACCGTAGCCGTTGCCACCGCCGTCACCAGCTTGGCGCCATGCTTGGCGATCCCCTCCGCCTCATAACGCCCGCCGACCATGAACCCCGAGATGTTCTGCAGGAACAGCAACGGGATTTTCCGCTGGCACGCCAACTCGATGAAGTGCGCGCCCTTTTGCGCGCTCTCCGAAAACAGCACGCCGTTGTTCGCCAGGATCGCCACCGGGATCCCCCAGATATGCGCAAACCCGCACACCAGCGACGTCCCGTACAACGCCTTGAACTCGTGGAACTCAGACCCATCGACCAGCCGCGCGATGATCTCGTGCACGTCATACGGCGCGCGCACGTCGGCGGGCACGATCCCATACAATTCCTCGCCCGCGAACTTCGGCAACCGCGGCTCGGCGTAATTGACGTCACCGTCTGTCTGCGGCGGCAACATCGAGACGATGTCGCGCACGATCGTCAGCGCATGGTCGTCATCCTCCGCAACATGATCGACCACGCCAGACTTCCGCCCATGCGTATCCGCGCCGCCCAGTTCCTCGGCCGAAATCACCTCGCCCGTCGCGGCCTTCACCAGCGGCGGCCCGGCAAGGAAGATCGTCCCCTGCCCCCGCACGATGATCGTCTCGTCCGACATCGCGGGTACATACGCCCCACCCGCGGTACAGCTCCCCATCACGCAGGCGATCTGGGGAATGCCCTTCGCCGACATGTTCGCCTGGTTGAAGAAGATCCGCCCGAAATGATCGCGATCCGGGAACACCTCCGCCTGATGCGGCAGGTTCGCGCCGCCGCTGTCGACCAGATAGATGCACGGCAAATGGTTCGCCTCGGCGATCTCCTGCGCGCGCAGATGTTTCTTCACGGTCAGCGGATAATAGGTCCCGCCCTTCACGGTCGCGTCGTTGCACAGGATCATGCACTGCCGCCCCGAGACGCGTCCGATCCCCGCGATCACGCCGGCCCCCGGCACCTCGTCGTCATACAGGCCGTTCGCCGCCAATTGGCCGATCTCGAGGAACGGCGACCCCGGATCGAGCAACCGCTCCACCCGGTCGCGCGGTAGCAGTTTGCCACGCGCGGTATGGCGCTCGCGGCTCTTCGCGTTACCCCCCAGCGCGGCGGTCGCGACGTCTTCCTCAAGCCGCTCAACAAGCGCACGATTGTGCGCGGCATTGGCGTGGAACGTGTCGCTGTCGACGCTGATCTTCGAGTCTAGGACGGGGGCGCTCAAGGGCGGTTTCCTGCTTGCAGTATCCGTTGCATTTGAAACTGCCTAGCGACCCAGCGCGGCGAAGGAAAGCCGATTGGCAGAACCGCAGCGCGGGTATATCGCGGCATCAAAGCGATAGTTGCAGAGGATACTTGTCCATGAAACGCCTGACCGTATTTTCCATCGCGCTGCTCGCGACCTCGGCGGTCGGTACCGGGCTGGCGGCGCAGGCGATCGGCTCCCAGTCGGGCGTCGACAAGGCGCTGATCGACCAGAGCGTCAAGCCGGGCGACAATTTTGACGACTACGCAAATGGCACATGGCGCAAGACCGCCGAGATCGAACCCGCACGTTCCTCCACCGGGGTCGGGATCGAAGTCTCGAAGGTCGCCGAGATGCGCAACGCGGCGATCATCCAGGACGCCGGCAAGGCGAACGCCGCCCCGGGGAGCAGCCAGCGGCTGATCGCGGATTATTACGCCGCCTATAACGACACCGCCGCGATCGAGGCGCGCGGGGTGGCACCCCTCAAGACGCTGATCGCGCCGTATTACGCGCTGCGCGACAAGGCGGCGCTCGCGAAGGTGATGGGGGCGCAGATGCGCGCCGATACCGACCCGTTCAACGTCAACAATTATGCCAGCACGACCAACCTGTTCGGCCTGTTCGTGTCGCAGGATCTCAACCAGCCAAAGCGCAACGTCCCCTATCTGATGCAAGGCGGCCTCGGGATGGCCGACCGGGATTTCTATTTGTCGCCGTCACCGCAGATGGGGGAACTGCGCGAAGGCTATAAGGCGTATCTCGCGCAGATCTTCAGCCTCGCCGGGCTGAGCGACCCCGCCGCCCGCGCCGCGCGCGTGTTCGCGCTGGAAATGAAGATCGCCGCCGCGCAGACCGACATCGAAGCGAGCCAGGACGCGAGCAAGGGCGACAACCCGTGGACCCGCGCCGACTTCGCGCGCAAGGCCCCCGGCCTTGACTGGGCGAGCTACTGGAGCGCGGCGGGGATCCCCGCGGGGCAGCAGGACTTCATTGCGTGGCAGCCCGACGCGATCACCAAACTCTCCGCGCTCGTCGCCAGCGAACCGCTCGACGCGTGGCAGGACTGGCTGACCGCGCACCGCATCTCGGCGGTCGCGTCGGTCTTGCCCAAGGCGTTCGACGACGCGCGCTTCGCCTTCTACGGCAAGCAACTGACCGGCACCACTGCGCAGCAGACCCGCGACAAGCGCAGCATCGCGGCGGTCAACGCAGCGCTCGGCGACGAGGTCGGTCGGCTCTACGCAGCGCGCTATTTCTCCGCGCAGTCGAAGGCCGAGATCCAGACGATGGTCAAGAACATCGTCGGCGCATTCGACCAGCGGATCAGCAAGCTCGACTGGATGGCCCCCGCGACCAAGGCGGAGGCGCGGCGCAAACTGTCGGTGCTGTACGTCGGCGTGGGCTATCCCGATCACTGGCGCGCCTTCCCCAAGTTCGCGGTCGGTGCGAAGGACCCGATCGGAAATTTCGAGCGCGCCGATCTCGCGATCTACCGCTATCAGGTCGGCAAGCTCGGCAAGGCCCCCGACCGCACCGAATGGTGGATGACCCCGCAGACTGTCAACGCGGTCAACCTCCCGCTGCAGAACGCGCTCAACTTCCCTGCGGCGATCCTGCAGGCGCCCTATTTCGACGCGAAATATGATGCAGCGGCGAACTACGGCGCGATCGGCGCGGTGATCGGTCACGAAATCAGCCACAGCTTCGACAATCTCGGCGCGGATTTCGATTCGACCGGCAAGTATCGCAACTGGTGGACGCCCGCCGATCTCAAGCGCTTCGAACAGGCTGGCGCGGCACTGGTCGCGCAATATGACGGGTATGAGGCGCTCCCGGGCCTCAAGCTCAAGGGCCGCCAGGAACTCGGCGAGAATATTGCAGATACCGCTGGCCTAACAGCAGCTTACGAGGCGTATCGCGCATCGTATGGCGGCAAGGAACCGCCGGTCATCGACGGCATGACCGGCGACCAGCGCTTCTTCCTCGCGTTCGCGCAGAGCTGGCGCACCAAGATGCGCGACAAGGCGCTCCGCGCGCGGATCGCGACCGATGTGCATGCGCCAGCGATGTTCCGCGTGCTGACGGTGCGCAATCTCGATGCGTGGTATCCGGCCTACAAGGTGCAGCCCGGCGACAAATTGTACCTTGCACCCGCCGACCGGGTCCACGTCTGGTAAGACGCGGCCCTTTTTCAGCCCTTCCCCGGCGAAGGCCGGGGCCCAGTCGAGGGCGGCCAATGGCGACGGCTGCCCTACCTAATATCGGACATCACGACTGGGCCCCGGCCTTCGCCGGGGAAGCGCTAGGGTTGCCGGGGAAGCGCAATAGGTACAGAAAACCCGTTACTGGGCGTTCGGCGCGTCGTGCCCGATCAATTCCCGCCCGATCAGCATGCGGCGGATCTCGTTCGTCCCAGCCCCGATGTCGAGCAGCTTGGCATCGCGGTAGAACCGCTCGACCGGCCAGTCCTTGGTATAGCCAGCCCCCCCAAGCGCCTGCACCGCCTCGTTCGCCACGCGCACCGCATTCTCGCTCGCGAGCAAAATCGCCCCCGCCGCATCGAACCGCGTCGTCTTCCCCGCATCGCACGAGCGCGCGACCGAATAGACATACGCCCGCGCCGAATTGAGCGCGACGTACATGTCCGCGATCTTCCCCTGCATCAGCTGGAACGCGCCGATCGGCTTGCCGAACTGCCGCCGCTCGCGAACGTACGGCACCACCACGTCGAGGCACGCCTGCATGATCCCGAGCTGGATCCCCGCAAGCACGGTCCGCTCGTAATCGAGCCCCGACATCAGCACGCCGACGCCGCCATTGACCGGCCCCATGATATTCTCTTCGGGCACCTCGCAATCGGTAAAGACGAGCTCGGCGGTCGGCGAGCCGCGCATCCCCATCTTGTCGATCTTCTGCCCGATCGCGAACCCCGGCATGTCCTTCTCGATCAGGAAGGTCGTGATCCCGCGCGATCCCTCGCCGGTCTTGGCATAGACGACGAGCGTATCGGCATAAGCCGCGTTGGTGATCCAGAATTTCGTGCCGTTGAGGACGTAGCCCCCCTGCACCTTCTCCGCCTTGAGCTTCATGCCAACGACGTCCGACCCTGCGCCCGCCTCGGACATCGCCAGACTGCCGACATGCTCGCCCGAAATCAGCTTGGGGAGATACTTCGCCTTCTGTTCAGGCGACGCCCAGCGCGCGATCTGGTTGACGCACAAATTCGAATGCGCGCCATAGCTAAGGCCAACCGAGGCTGACGCCCGCGACACTTCCTCGCACGCAATGACATGGTCGAGATAGCCAAGCCCAAGCCCGCCATCTTCCTCGGCCACGGTAATCCCGTGCAACCCCAGTTCGCCCATCTCCGGCCAGAGCGCTTGCGGGAACCAGTCCTCGGCATCGACCTTCGCCGCCAGCGGCGCGATCCGGTCGGTTGCAAAACGCTGCGTCGTATCGCGAATCATGTCCGCGGTCTCGCCCAGCGCAAAGTCCATTTCGGCGATCATATCCTACTCCTTTTCCGCTTCGCCTAGCGCCCGGTCGGGCATCGGGCAATGGCGTGCGGCGCCGCGATGCGATACGCCTGCCAGCCATGAGTGAAGATCGATTCGAACGCCATCGCCAGCCCTGGACGACGGATGAAATCCAGAAGCTGCACACGCTTGCCAAGAAGGGCATGGCGCTGAAGGCGATTTCCAAGGCGCTCAAGCGCAGCGAGGAATCGACCAAGGATCGGGCGAAAGTAGACGGGCTTACGATCGCCAAGTTGCGCTAGCGTTGCTGTACGGTGATAGGTCCGTACCGAGACAGTTGATCGGCCGCCGGAACAAGCCTTATGTGGCGACGTTTGTTGACGGTTGCGCAGGGTATTCTCCTGTGGCGCATTCCCCTGCGGAGCAGCGGCTCGAATGAAATTGCGGTCTTTTCCCGTGGGCGTGGTCGGCGCGCTTGGCATGGTGGCGCTGGCCATCGGCGGATGTGCACAAAAGACCGAAACGAAGGGTGGCCGCGGCGGACCAAAGGGCCCGCCCGAAGTCGGCTATATCGAGATCCAGACATCCAGCGTTCCATCGGTGACCGAACTCGCCGCGCGAACCTCCGCCTATCAGATGGCGGAAGTCCGCCCGCAGGTGACCGGGCTGATCACCAAGCGGCTGTTCACCGAAGGGACGATCGTCAAGAAGGGCCAGGCGCTCTACCAGATCGACCCGCGCCTGTACCGGGCATCCGCCAACCAGGCCGCGGCGAACCTCGCCAGCGCCGCCGCCAACGCGACCGCGACCAAGGCAAAGGCGGACCGCTACAAGCCGCTCGCTGACATGCAGGCGGTCGCCGCACAGGATTACACCGACGCGCAGGGTCTAGCACGGCAGGCCGCCGCCTCGGTCCAGCAGACCCGCGCCGCGCTTGAGACCGCGCAAATCAACCTCAAGTTCACCACCGTACCCGCGCCGATCACCGGCAAGATCGGTCGATCGCTCTACACCGAGGGCGCGCTCGTCACCTCCAGCCAGACCGATCCGCTGACCGTCATCCAGCGGCTCGACCCGATCTTCGTCGATATCCAGCAGGCAAGCGCAGACCTGTTGCGCCTGCGCCGCGCACTGGCCGGCGGAGGCTCGTCCGCGGCGGGCCGCGCGGACGTGCGCCTGACCCTCGAGGACGGCAGCGACTACGGCCAGGTCGGCGACGTGCAATTCTCCGAAGCGATGGTCGACGCGACCACCGGCACGGTTACGCTCCGCGCGCGCTTCCCCAATCCGCAGGGCTTGCTGTTGCCCGGCATGTTCGTTCGCGCCCGCTTCGCGCAGGCGATCGACAACAATGCGTTCCTCGTCCCGCAGCAATCGGTGTCGCGTGATGCCAAGGGCAATGCGACCGTCTTCCTCGTCGGCCCCGGCAACAAGGCGATCCAGCGCAACATCACCGCCACGCGTACCGTCGGCACCAACTGGGTCGTGACCAGCGGGCTAAAGCCTGGCGACAAGATTATCACGCAAGGCGTCGGCAAGGTGAAACCCGATCAACAGGTTCGTCCGGTCCCCGCCAACGCGCCGCAACAGATCCGCAAACCGGGCAAAGACACCGCCGCCGACCAGAAAAAGAACTGACGCGACATGCTCTCGCGCATCTTCATCGACCGGCCGATCTTCGCCTGGGTCATCGCGATCATCATCATGCTGGGCGGGATCGGGGCGATCTACACGCTCCCGGTCGAACAGTTCCCCGACATCGCGCCGCCGCAGGTCAACATCCGCGCCACCTACCCGGGCGCAAATGCGCAGACGCTGGAGAATTCGGTCGCGCAGGTGATCGAGCAACAGCTGACCGGGATCGACGGGCTACTGTATTTCACGACCAGCTCGTCGTCGCGCGGGCAGGTGACGATCGCGGCGACCTTCTCCAAGGGCACCGACCCCGACATCGCGCAGGTGCAGGTCCAGAACAAAGTCCAGCAGGCGATCTCGCGCCTGCCACAACAGGTCCAGCAACAGGGCCTGACCGTGACCAAGTCCAACCCGGACTTCCTGCTGATCGCCGCGATCTACGATACGACCGACAAGACGACCAACCAGGACGTGTCGGACTATCTCGTCTCCAACCTTCAGGACACGATCGGCCGCATCAAGGGCGTCGGCGACATCAACGTGTTCGGCGCGCAATATGCGATGCGAATCTGGCTCGATCCCAACCGGCTCGCCAGTTTCAGCCTGATTCCCGCCGACGTGACCACCGCGATCCAGGCGCAGAACGCCGAAGTCGCGGCGGGCGAGATCGGTGGCGTCCCCAACACCCCCGAACAGGTCCTCAACGCCACCGTCACGTCGCAGTCGCGCCTGTCGACCCCTGAACAGTTCCGCAATATCGTCCTCAAGACGCAGACCGACGGATCCACCGTCCGGCTTTCGGATGTCGGGCGGATCGAGCTTGGCGCGGAAAGCTACGCCGTCACCAGCCGCGTCAACGGCCATCCCGGCGCGGGCATCGCGGTCAGTCTGGCACCCGGCGCGGACGCGCTGGGCACCGCCGAACTGGTCAAGGCCGAGATCGAACGCTCGTCCAAGGCGTTTCCGAATGGTTACGCCTACAGCTTCCCGCAGGATTCGACCGCGTTCATCAAGCTGTCGGTCGAGGAAGTCGAAAAGACGCTGTTCGAGGCGATCATCCTCGTCGTCATCGTCATGTTCGTCTTCCTGCAAAACTGGCGCGCGACGTTGATCCCGACGATCGCGGTCCCCGTCGTTTTGCTCGGCACCTTCGGCGTGTTCGCTTTGGCGGGCTTCTCGATCAACACGCTGACATTGTTCGGGCTGGTGCTCGCGATCGGCCTGCTGGTCGACGATGCGATCGTCGTGGTCGAGAACGTCGAGCGTCTGCTCGAGGAAAACCCCGAGATGTCGCCGCGCGACGCGACGATCCAATCGATGAACGAGATCACCGTCGCGCTGATTGCGATCGCGCTCGTGCTGTCGGCGGTGTTCCTGCCGATGGCGTTCTTCGGTGGGTCGACCGGCGTCATCTACCGCCAGTTCTCGATCACGATCGTCTCGGCGATGGTGCTGTCGGTCGTGGTGGCGCTGATCCTGACCCCCGCACTCACCGCGACGCTGCTCAAGCGGAAAAGCGAGCACACGTCCGACAGCTGGTTCGGGCGCAAGTCGCAGCGCGCCAAGGACTGGTTCAACAACGGGTTCGACCGCACCGTCGATCGCTACGGCCATATGGTCGAGAAGGTGATCAACCGGAAATGGCTGTTCCTGTTGATCTACGCTGGCACGATGGCGGTCCTCGTGCTGCTGTTCGTCCGGTTGCCGACCGGCTTCCTGCCGACCGAGGACCAGGGGATCGCGCAGATCCAGTACAACCTCGCCCCCGGTGCGACGCTCAACCAGACGCGCGTCGCGCAGTTGCAGATCGAAAAGTATTTCAAGGAGCAGGAAGGCGCCAACGTCGAGGGCTATCTGACCGTCGCGGGCGGCGGTGGCGGTAGCGGCGGGTCGAACGCCGGCCGCGGGTTCATCGCGCTCAAGGACTGGGCGGATCGCAAGGGCGTCGAGAATGGTGCCGACGCCATCACCTCACGGGCTACCAAGGCGCTGAGCGGGCTGCGCGACGTCGAATTCTACGCGACCGTCCCGTCGGCGGTGCGCGGTCTTGGCCAGTCCAACGGCTTCACGATGGAGTTGCAGAATTCGGGCGGCCTGACCCGCGAACAGTTCAAGGCGGCACGCGATGGCCTGCTCGCCGCGGCGCGTGGGGATGCGACGCTGGCGGCGATCCGGCCGACCGACCTCGAGGATCAGCCGACACTCAAGGTGGAACTGGACTCGCAGAAGCTCAGCACGCTCGGCCTGACCCAGGCGAACGTGAACTCGACCCTGTCGACCGCATGGGGCGGTTCCTACGTTAACGACTTCAACGATCGTGGCCGCGTCAAGCGCGTCTATGTGCAGGGCGATGCGCAGTATCGGTCGTCGCCCGACGATCTGTCGAAGTGGTTCGTCCGCGGCACCACCGGTACGATGGCTCCCTTCTCCGCCTTCTCGACCATCTCGTGGAGCAAGGCTCCGCCGTCGCTTGCGCGCTTCTCGGGCATTTCGTCCTACGAAATCTCGGGCCAGGCCGCCCCCGGGCAAAGCTCCGGCCAGGCAATGGACCGGATGACCGAGCTTGCGGCCAAATACCCGGGGACCAGCGTCGCCTGGGCCGGCCTGTCCTATCAGGAGCGGCTGTCGTCGGGTCAGGCACCCTACCTGTACGCGATCTCGCTGCTGGTCGTGTTCCTGTGCCTTGCCGCCCTGTATGAAAGCTGGTCGATCCCGGTCGCGGTGCTGTTGATCATTCCGCTCGGTCTGATCGGTGCGGTGTTCGCGGTAACGCTGCGCGGGCTGCAGAATGACGTGTATCTGCAGATCGGGCTGCTCACGACGATGGGTCTTGCCGCCAAGAACGCGATCCTGATGATCGAATTCGCCGAACAGTCGGAGAAATCGGGCAAGCGCGTGATCGAGGCGGCGCTCGAAGCCGCGCGGATCCGACTGCGCCCGATTCTGATGACCAGCTTCGCGTTCATCTTCGGCGTGCTTCCGCTCGCGATCTCGACCGGCGCGGGTGCCAACAGCCGCATCGCGATCGGTACTGCGGTGATCGGCGGGATGCTGACCGCGACGATCCTCGCGATCTTCTACATTCCGTTGTTCTTCGTCCTGATCCGACGCGGCACGCGCGACGTGCTCAAGCACTTCCACCACGACAAGCCCGACGAGACGACTGCGGAGCCATACGGTCCGCCCGCCCCCAATGCGTCGAACCGCCCGGAGGCAACCGCATGATCCGCAAAATCCTGTTGGGCGTATCGCTTGCCGCGGTCTCCGCTTGCTCGATGGCACCGAAGTACGTGCAGCCCGAACTGCCGGTCCCGCCAAGCTGGCCGACCGGCGACGCCTATCTCCGCCAGAGCGAAGCGACGCTGCCCAGCGTCACCTACCGCGACATCTTCCGCGACCCGCGGTTGCAGTCGATCATTGCGCAGGCGCTGGCCAACAATCGCGATCTGCGCGTCGCGGCGGCGAACATCGAATCCGCCCGCGCGCAATATCGCATCCAGCGCGCCGAACTCTTCCCCGAAATCGGCACCACCGCGAACTTTCAGCGGCGTGACAATGGGTCGGGCGGCGTCATTACCAATACCGGGACGGGTACCGGAACGGGAACGGGCACCGGCACCGGCACCGGCACCGGCACGATCGATCCGACGACGGGCGGGACGGGAACCGGGACCGGCAACACCGGCACCAACCTCACCACGGGCAG
The DNA here is from genome assembly GCF_040549155.1 of Sphingomonas sp. PvP056. Classification (NCBI taxonomy): domain Bacteria; kingdom Pseudomonadati; phylum Pseudomonadota; class Alphaproteobacteria; order Sphingomonadales; family Sphingomonadaceae; genus Sphingomonas; species Sphingomonas sp. PvP056. Next base: position 622,816 of record NZ_JBEPST010000002.1, on the reverse strand, counting down.
CGGCGCGCGCAGCAGCTTCTCGGTCAACGTCGGCATCACCGCGTTCGAGGTCGATCTGTTCGGCCGGATCCGGTCGCTCACCACCGCAGCGCAGAACCGCTACTTCGCGACCGAAGCGACCGCACGCGCGACCCGGCTGACGCTGGTCGGCGACATCGCCACCGCCTGGCTGACCTACGCGTCGGACCAGAGCCTGCTACGGATCGCGCAGGAGACCGCCGCCAGTGCACAGCGCAGCGTCAGCCTCACCAAGATGCGGCTCGACGGCGGGATCGCGCCACGCACCGATCTGGCGCAGGCGCTGATCGTGCTCCAGACCGCGCAGTCGGATCTTGCGACACAGACGACGCTGGTCGCGCAGGACGTCAACGCACTCCAACTGCTCGTCGGCGCGCCGGTCGATCCCGCGCTCCTCCCCAAGTCGATCGAGGAAGTCGCCCCCACCATCGCCGAGCTGCCCGCCGGGCTCAACTCGACGATCCTGTTGCGCCGCCCCGACGTGCTCGAAGCGGAATATGAACTGCGCGCGACCAATGCCGAGATCGGGGCGGCGCGTGCCGCCTTGTTCCCGCGCATCTCGCTGACCGCGCTCGCCGGCCTTGCCAGCACGTCACTGTCGAGCCTGTTTACCGGGGGCGCGTTCAACTATTCGGTGTCGCCGAGCGCAAACTATTCGATCTTCCAGGCCGGTGCCGCGCGTGCCGGCGTGGCGCAGACGCGCGCGCAGCGTGACGCGGCCCTCGCGACCTATGAGAAGGCGATCCAGACCGCGTTCAGCGAAGTCGCCGACGGTCTTGCCCGGCGCGGCACGATCGACCGGCAACTGGCCGCGCAAGTCGCGCTTTCGGCGGCAGCAACCGACAATTACCGGCTGTCGGATGCGCGCTATCGTGGCGGAATCGACACGTTCCTGCAGAGTCTCGATGCACAACGGTCGCTATATTCGGCACAACGGACGCTGGTGACGACCCGGCTGACCGGCGCGACCAATCTCGTCACCCTGTACCGCGTACTGGGTGGCGACTCGCTGCTCGACCCGACCGCAAACGGGTCGCGTCCCGTTGCAGAACAGGCGACCAGCGGTGTCACGCCAACGATAAGGTGACTTTACAGGCTGCTGCTGTAAGGATTGCGCCGGGGCGATAGTGACCGGGCGGTACTGGCCACTCGGTGGATCGGCTGGGATACGACCGATATGAGCCACCGCATCCGCCGTTTTACTGCCGCCGACCAACCCGCGATGATCGCCTTTGCCGAGCAATTACCGGAACATGACCTGCTGTTCCTCGGGCGGGATCTCAAACATCCGCGCGTCGTTGCCGCCTGGGTCGAGGCGATGACTCAAGGCTATATCGATGGCCTCGTCGCAGAAGAGGAGGGCACACTGGTCGGCACCGCCGCGCTGGTCTGCGACCCGCTTGGATGGAGCGCACACGTTGGTGAAGTCCGCCTGCTCGTCACCCCGACACGGCGTGGCGCTGGCGTTGGTCGCGACCTGCTCGAGGGGATCTATGTCATCGCGCGCGATCGCGGCCTGACCAAGCTGATCGCCAACATGACGCCGGACCAGATCGGGTCGGTCATGCTGTTCGAAAGCCTCGGGTTTCGGGCGGAAGCCTTGCTACGTGATCATGTCCGTGACCGAGAAGGCGTCTTCCACGACCTCGCTGTGCTCAGCGCAGATATCACGCGTGACAGTAGCCCACTCGAAAACGACTGATCGGACCTGCAGGGTACCAGGGTAACGGACGGACCCGTCCACCCTGGATCCCGATGTCCGCTTCCTCAGCCCTTGTTGCCGCGCACCATGCCCACGGTGTCGCGCCCGAACTGCATGATCAACTCGCCGATCTCGCGGGCCTGGGTCATGTTGCGGGTGCTTTGGTCGCGGATGAAGTCGCCCTGGATCTTCATCACCTCGGACAGATCCTTCGCCGCCGCCGCCGCACGCATCGCATTGAACGCTTCGCGGGTGTTGGTTTCGGCCTGGTCCAGCATCTTGAGGCTGACGGTCGATCCGTTCTCAGCCATCTTGCCGCCAGCGTCGCGGAGTGCTTCGCCGGCCTTCTTGGCGGGATCGACGACCTTCTCGTTGAAAGCGTCTCGCATATTGTCGCTCATGCCTTGGGTCCTCTCCTTGGATACCGCTGTCCGAACGGCCGGTGCCGACGAAAACCGTCGGTATGATGAAAAGGCGCCGTCGGTATGCCCGACAGATCGCCCTTAACCCTAACGCGCGAAACGGTTTTTCGTCGCGTTACAACAGTTGCGCGGCATAGCTGGCCGGTGCCGGAGGCAGAACGTTTCGGGCAATCGTCCCGCTCGCGGTGATCACCATCAGCGCGACGCCACCCGCCAGCCATTCGCGCCGCGTCGGCGTCTGGTCCGCCACCAGCAGGACGACCGCAAGCGCCGTCGCGACCATCGACCACAAATGATAGCGCAAGTCGGACGCGATGCTCAGCACGAGGAAGCTCGCTTCGAGCAACACCGCCGACACCAGCAGCGCCAAAGCCAGGTCCCGCGCCGCCCCCGCGCGCCGTCGCATCGCCACCACCAGACTGACGACCGCGACCGACAGGAACGCGATCGGCCAGCCGAGCGGCGTGTCGACGGTGATCTGCTCCAACTGCCGCCATTGCCGCGCAAGCGGCGCGGGGCTTTCCAGCCCCAGTGCGTTCGCTTCGCTGGTGACCGGCGGAAGCGCACCCGGCCCCCCTGCCCCGACAAGCCACCGCTCGGTCGAGTTCCAATGTGCCAGCCGGTGCGCGAGATACGCCCCCGGCGCGCGAACGATCGCCGCCGCCAGCATCCGGTACAATGTCCCGGTCGGATAGGCGTGCAACGGCTCGACCTCCGCGGCGCAGCGCGAAGGCTCACCGAGCGGGTCCCAGAAATAGGGTTTGACGCAATGCCGTGCCGCAATCGTGCGGACCGCCGCTGCGGACAATCCGGTCGGGACCCCGGGTGCGCGCACCGCGATCGCCGACAGATCGTAGATCGCCTCGGTTTGTTCGACCCCGCTGCTGCTCGCACCGAGCAGACCATGATTGATCCACGGCGAAACCGCGAGCACCGCGCCCACGCCAACCAGAGCGACGACACCCCGCGCCCACCAGTTGCGGGGCCCGACCAGCATCACGATCAGCGCAACCGTCGCAAACACCGCATTCGCGCGCACCAGCGTTGCGTACCCCAGCAACATCGCGACGAGCAGCCACGCCCAACCGGGAACGCGCAATGCGCGCAATCGCCACCAGCCGACCACGCCGACCGCCGCGAGCATGGCGCCGAGCATCTGCGCGTCCTTGAGCACAGTTCCCTGCCAGCCAAGGAACAGCGGCATAGCGCCGATCCCGAGCACCGCGACGCCGCACCCCGTCTTGCCGGTCCGCGCCAGCGCAGATGCGAGCAGCCCCAGACCGCCCCAGTACAGCGCCATCTGCAGGACGAGCATCGGCGCGGCGGCCCCGCCGAACGCCCCGTGAATAACCCGCCACAACCGCGCCATGATCGGGGGATGCCAGTCGTCGAACTGCCCCGACACGACCTGGCGATATTGCGCGACGGTATCGTAGAGTGCGACGCCCGGCCAAAACAGGCCAAGCGCCGCCACGCACAGCACCAGCGCCGCCCCGGCCAGGAACGCGGGGCGGTACCGGTCGGCGATCATATCAAAAGTGGATCGCCCGACCGTAGGCACCGAGCACGCTCTCGTGCATCATTTCGCTGAGCGTCGGATGCGCGAACACCGTCTCCATCAGTTCGGCCTCGGTCGTCTCGAGCTGACGTGCGACGACATAGCCCTGGATCAGCTCGGTCACTTCCGCGCCGACCATGTGCGCCCCCAGCAGCTCGCCGGTCTTGGCGTCGAACACCGTCTTGACGAAACCCTCGGCCTCGCCGAGCGCGATCGCCTTGCCGTTGCCGATGAACGGGAATTTTCCGACCTTCAGCTCGTATCCGGCCTCCTTGGCCTTCGCCTCGGTGAAGCCGACGCTGGCAACCTGTGGGCGCGAATAGGTGCAGCCCGGGATATTCCACTTCTCGAACGGATGCGGCTTCAACCCCGCGATCGCCTCCACGCAGACGATGCCCTCATGGCTCGCCTTGTGCGCGAGCCACGGTGCGCCCGTCACGTCGCCGATCGCGTAGATCCCCTCGACATTGGTGCGTGCATAGCCATCGACCTTGATATGCCCGCGCTCGGTCTCGATCCCTAGCGTCTCGATCCCGATGTTCTCGGTGTTCGGCACGATCCCGATCGCGACGATGACGTGGCTATACTCTTCCGAGGTAACCGTCCCGTCCTTGCCCTTGATCTTGGCGGTGACGCCCTTGGCCAAGGTCTCGATGCCCTCGAGCCCGGTCCCGACCAGCAGCTTGATCCCCTGCTTGGTCAATGCCTTGTCCATGAACGCGGAGACTTCCTCGTCCTCGACCGGCAGGATCCGCGGCAGCATCTCGACGATCGTAACGTCCGCGCCCATGTCGTTGTAGAAGCTCGCGAATTCCACACCAATCGCGCCCGATCCGATGACCAGCAGCTTGGTCGGCATTGCGGGCGGGACCATCGCGTGACGATAGGTCCAGATCCGCTCGCCATCCGCCTTGGCGAACGGCAGGTCGCGCGCGCGCGCACCAGTCGCGACGATGATGTGCTTGGCTTCGAGCTCGGTCGTCTTGTCGCCTTGCTTGACCGTCAGCTTGCCCTTCCCCGTCAGCGCGCCGACGCCCTCGAACACCTGGATCTTGTTCTTCTTCATCAGGCCTTTGACGCCCGCGTTGAGCTGGCCCGCGACCTTGCGGCTGCGCTCGACCACCTTGTTCAGGTCGAAGCTGACGTTGTCCGCGCTGAGGCCGTAGCTCTCGGCGTTCTGCATGTAGTGATAGATTTCGGACGTGCGCAGCAGCGCCTTGGTCGGGATGCAGCCCCAGTTGAGGCAAATGCCGCCCAAGCGCTCGCGCTCGATGATCGCGGTCTTGAGGCCAAGCTGCGCCGCGCGGATCGCGGCGACATAGCCGCCGGGGCCGGAGCCGAGGATGACGAGATCGAACGTATCAGCCAAGGGAGGATCCTTCTTCTTGCAAGGGTTGCGGACGATCGTCCGCGCCCATCGAAACCAGGGTAAAACGCCCGCTCGCGGCGCGCTCGGTATGTTCGCCGTGCCGGTCGCGCCGCCACACGGCAACCGCGACCGTCATCGAGGTGCGCCCGGTGGCGGTTATCTCGGCGTGGAAACTGACTTCGTCACCGATCGCGACGGGGGCGGTGAAGCTGAACCCGTCCGCTGCGACGACCGGCGCGCGCCCGCCGCAACGGCGTGACGCGACCGACCCGGCGGCCAGCGCCATCTGCCCCATCAGCCAGCCCACGAAGATCTTGCCATACGGGTTGGCATCGCACGCCATCGCGGTCGCGCGGATCGCAGGGGCAGAGCTGGGGGGAGCCTCAGCCATGCCGCGACGGGTCCCGCGCCGCCCGATCCCGGGCAACCGCCAGACGGATCGGACGGATTCCCATCAGCACCAGCACGATCATCGAGACATAAGCGACCGCCCAGATCGAATCACGGGCCGGAGGGACCGACCAGGTCGCGAGCGATGCGAACACCACCGCGCCGATCAGCCCCGCCACGACCCACAGCGCCTCGATCAGGGTGCGCCACATCATCTCAGGCCAGCATCCCCAGCGGCGACTCGACCAGCGCCTTGAACGCCTGCATCAACTGCGCGCCATCCGCACCGTCGATCGCGCGGTGATCGAAGCTGCCCGTCGCCGACATCACGGTGGCGACGCCGAGCTGGTCGTCGACGATATACGGACGCTTCTCGCCCGCGCCGATCGCCATGATCATGCCCTGCGGCGGGTTGATGACCGCCTCGAACTGCTTGATCCCGTACATACCCATGTTGCTGAGCGACGCCGTACCGCCCTGATATTCCTCGGGCTTCAGCTTGTTGTCGCGGGCCCGCGCGGCCAGGTCCTTCATCTGGGTCGAGATCGCGGCGACGCCCTTGGTGTCGGCGTGCGAGACGATCGGCGTGATGAGACCCGACGGCGTCGACACTGCAACCGAGATATCCGCACGCTCGAAGCTGATCAGCTGGTCGGGCGTGAACATGACGTTGCACTTGGGCACCTGCATCAGGCTGGCGGCGAGCGCCTTGATCAGCAGGTCGTTGACCGACAGCTTCACGCGGCGGCTCTCGAGGCCCTTGTTCATGTCGCCGCGCAGCTTGAGCAGCGCGTCGAGCCGGATATCGACCGTCAGGTAGATATGCGGAACGGTCTGCTTCGACTCGGTCAGGCGCCGCGCGATCGTCTTGCGCACGTTGCTGAGCTTCTCGGCGGTGTGCGGAATGTCCGGGATCGCGGCGGGCTTGGCAGCGGGCGCAGGCGCAGCACTCGGCGCAGGTGCAGCGGCAGCTTCGCTCGACGCGGGCGCGGCGGCCTTGGTCGCACCGGCCTTGGCATTGTCCAGATCCGCACGAACGATCCGACCGTTCGGGCCGGAACCCTGCAACGCCGCGAGGTCGATGCTCTTCTCGGCGGCGATACGGCGCGCGAGCGGGCTCGCCTTGACGCGCTCGCCATCCTGGCGCGGTGCTAGGGTCGGCGCAGGCGCGGCCGACTTCGGTGCAGCACCGCCCTCGGGGTTGCCGTGATCCTCGGCCTGCTCGGTCGTGCGCTCGATGGGCTTGGCTTCGCTGCCGGTCTTGTTGGGATCTTCCGCCGACGGCTTGGGCTCGGATTCCTTCGCCGCAGGCTCGGGCGTGGTGTCGCCCGCGCTCTCGCCGTCTTCGAGCAGCGTCGCGATGACCGTGCCGACCTTCACATTATCGGTGCCCTCGGCAACCAGGATCTTCCCGATCGTGCCTTCGTCGACCGCTTCGAATTCCATCGTCGCCTTGTCGGTCTCGATTTCGGCCATCAGGTCACCCGATTTGACGACATCGCCCTCCTTGACCAGCCACTTGGCCAGCGTACCCTCCTCCATCGTCGGGGAAAGCGCAGGCATTTTGATCTCGACCGGCATCGACACGTCCTTGTTTTGACCGAATCCTATGGTCGCAGTCCTTCGCGCCCGATCACCGCCCGGTCAAGACCGACGCTTGCGTCATGCGGCAGTTAGCCCCACTTATCGGCAGGGGAGAGCCGGCGAAAATGCGCATTTATCTGGTGGTGATCGACGAAACACCTGAAAGCAGCATCGCGCTGCGCTTCGCCGCCCGGCGCGCGGTCAAGACCGGGGGCGGGGTGGAAATCCTGGCGTTGGTGCCCCCTACCGAATTCACGCCGTTCGGCGGCGTCCAGGCGACGATCGAGGACGAAGCGCGCGATCACGCCGAGGCATTGGTGACCGGCGCGGCGGGCACGCTGATCCAGGAATCGGGCCTCCGCCCCTCGATTACCGTCCGTCAGGGCGAAGGGCCGAAGGTGATCCGCGAAATGATCGCGGCCAACCCGGACATTGCGGCCCTCGTGCTGGCGACCGCAGCCTCGGGCGCGCCGGGGCCGCTGGTCGCGCATTTTGCGGGGCAGGATGCGGGCGGACTGCCGATCCCACTGATGATCGTGCCGGGCTCGCTGGACCGCGAAGCGATCGATCGACTGAGCTAATCGGGCCGCCGCATAGCCCGTTTTGCGCGCTCGCTCGGCATTCACTTTCGAAGGCAGGAACCCAAAGCCAAGCAACAACTTCTTACAGTCCGCTTGGCTCCTGGCACCCTGTCTTCGCAGAGGTTTCGCTATACCGCCGAGGCCGTCAGAACGTCTCCGGCATCATCGGTCCGCCCCGCGCCTGCGCTCGCAGGAAGCCCGGCTGCGCCTCAAGCCGATCGAGATAGGCAATGAGCGTCGGATATTCGTCGAGCAGCTTCGCCATCCGCGCCATCGCCAGAAAATAGCTCATCTGGATATCCGCCAGCATCGGGCGCTCCCCCATCAGGAACGGCTTGTCGCCCAAACCGTCCGCGATGTAGCCGAGCGTGGTTTGCACCATTGGCAACGTACGGTCGACGGTGGCCTGATCGCCCCCGCGCTTGGCCAGCAGCACCGTCACCACGGGACCTGCCGCGGTGCTCTCGACGAAATCGAGCCACTCCTCGTGCAGCGCGTGTTCCGTCGTCCGGGCTTCCGGGGAAAAGCGGTTCTGGCCATAGCGACCGTCGATATGGCGCAGGATCGTCGCCGATTCCGCGAGCATCAGGTCGTCGTCCATGATGACCGGCGACTTGCCGAGCGGATGGACCGCCTTGAGCTCGGGCGGTGCCCGGAATTCCGCCGTGCGCTCGTACCGGATGAGATCGACCGGAAGCCCCAGCTCCTCGATCAACCATAGAATGCGCTGCGAACGGGAATAGGCGAGATGGTGGAGAGTCAGCATTGGTAAATTCCTTCAAGAAGGGGAAAATCAGGCGCCGGGTGGCACGCCCTGATCGCGCGGCGACACCGGCGCGTGGACCTCGTGACAGATCGCGCGGAGCCCAGGCTTGAGCCCTTCCTCCAGCGTCGGGTGATAGAAAGGCAATTCCAGCAAGCTCGTCGCGGTCTCCCCGCGCATGATCGCCAGCGCGAGCAGATGCGCGATGTGATCCATTCCCGGACCGATCATCGCGGCCCCCGTCAGCTTCCCGTCGGGCTTGCTCGCAAAGATTCGCACCATGCCCTCGGCCTGCGCCATGACGCGAGCACGCCCCTGATCGTCATAGGGCGCACAGCCGATCACGCTGTCCTCGTCGGCTGGCGCACCCAGTGCCGCGACCGGCGGGTCAGTAAAGGTGATCGTAAACGGCAGATCGCGCTCGACCGGCACGACATTCGGGAAGCGCGCGGCGTTGCGACCGGCGATGGTTCCCTCGTTCGACGCCTCGTGGAGCACCGGCCGATCCGCATCCGCGTCTCCGGCGATGAACACCGGCGCATCGCCGCACTGGAGCGTGGTCTTGTCGAAGCACGGCACCCCGTGATCATCAAGCGACAGCCCCGTCTGATCGAGTCCCAGCCCGTTGAGCGTCGGCGCACGCCCGGTCGACACTAGCACTCGGTCGAACCGCTCGCGACCGCCATCCCAGCTGAGCACGACGCCTCCCTCTGCCGCCTCAGGCGACGCCTCGACGCCAAGATGCACCGTCATGCTCGTCCGCAGGATCCGCAGCAGTTCGTCGTGCACCACCGGGTCCTTGACCCCGCCGATGCGCTCCCCGCTCTCGAACACCGCCACGGTAACGCCGAGGCTCGCAAAGGCCTGCGCAAGCTCGAGCCCGAGTGCGCCGCCGCCGACCACGCCCAGCGATCCGGGCAGTGTCTCGCGTTCGAAGATCGTCTCATTGGTATCGATCAGATCCCCCAAGGCGCGAAACGGCTCGGGCACGATCGGCCGCGATCCCGTCGCGATCACCACCGCACGCGCGGACACGGTTCGCCCGTCGTCCAGGGTCAGCGTGGAAACGCCGCTGAACCGCGCCCGGCTTTGCACCGCGACACCCTCGGGCAGATCATCAAAGCCCGTCTTGGTCGCCGCAACAAAGTGATCCCGCTCGCGCCGCACCCGCGCCATCACGCGCGCGCCGTCGATCTCCGGGGTTGCGTCAATCCCGAACACCGACGCACGCCGGACCGATTTCGCCGCAATTCCGGCCGTCACCAGCAGCTTGGATGGCATGCACCCGACGGTCGCGCAGGTCGTCCCGACAAAGCCTTCGTCGATCAGCAGCGTCCGCGCGCCCTCTGCGCGCGCAACGCGCTCCGCGGCCAACCCCGCGGTCCCCGCGCCGATCACGGCGACGTCGCACGTCAGGTCGGCTGTTTCGGTGTCTGCCATCGGATGTCCTTGAAAAGCCATTGCGACCTGCACAACGCCGGGCGCGCCGGATGGGGCCGGGCTCCTTCGGAATAATGGCGTCGCTGGTCGCGCGTCACATCTTGCCGACACAAGCCCTTGATGCACGGCCGCTTCCCCGTCACCATACCGTAATGCGCACCCTTCCCCTCCTCGCCCTGGCGATCCTCGCCACCCCCGCCTTCGCCCAGAATGCCACCCCGCAAGCCCCCGACCCGGCCCGCCTCAAGGCCAGCGTCGAAAAGCTCGTCAGCTTCGGGACGCGCCACACGCTCTCCTCCGCCGACGATCCCGTCCGCGGGATCGGTGCGGCGCGCAAATGGGCAGGCGGCGAACTCACCCGCATCGCGGATGGCTGCAACGGCTGCATCACCGTCGCCAACATCGCGCAGACCGTCACCAACCCGCGCGCGCCCAACGGGGCCAACATCGTCGACGTGCTCGGCTTCCAGCAGGGGCTCGACCCCAAGCGTGTCGTTATCGTCGGCGCGCATATCGACAGCCGCGTCACCGACGTGATGGACATCACCAAGGATGCCCCCGGCGCGAACGACGACGCGTCGGGCGTGGCGCTGGTGCTCGAGGCGGCACGCCTGTTGTCGAAGGAGAAATTCCGCGCGACGATCGTCTACGCGGTGTTCACCGGCGAGGAACAGGGGTTGCTCGGCGCGACGCTGCTCGCCGACACCGCGAAGCAGCGCGGCTGGACCGTCTCGGCAATGCTCAACAACGACATCGTCGGCAATACGGTCGGCCAGAACGGCGTGCGCGTCGCCGATCGGGTGCGCGTCTTCTCGGAAGGCATCCGCGCGTCGGAGGATCTCCCCGCGCAGATCGCGCGGCGTGGCAATGGCGGCGAGGACGACGGCCCCTCGCGGAGTCTCGCAAAGGCGATTGACGGCGTCGCGCAAGGAATCCCCGGCGGGCTCGACGTGATGCTCGACCGCCGCCCGGATCGGTTCGGGCGCGGCGGCGATCATGAGCCGTTCCTCAAACTCGGCTATCCCGCGGTGCGCTTCTCGGTCGCCGCCGAGAATTATACGCAGCAACATCAGGACCTGCGTACCGAGAATGGCGTCGTCTACGGCGACACCGTCGACAAGATGGACTTCCCCTATCTCGCGAAAGTCACCGCGATCAACGTCGCGACAATCCGCCGCATCGCCGCCGCCCCCGCCGCGCCGACCGGCGTCACGATCGCGGGCGCGCTCGCGACGGATACGACGGTCAAGTGGGAGCCGGTCGCAGGCGCGGTGCGCTACCGCGTGCATTACCGCCGCAACGACGTGCAGGACTGGCAGAAAACGGTCGAGGTGGCGGCACCCGCGGTTACCGCTGTACTGAAGGACGTGATCGTCGACGACACGTTCGTCGGCGTCGGCGCAGTCGGCGCGGATGGCGCGGAGAGTCTGGTGACGTTCGCCGGGCCAGAACCGCGCAAACGCTGAGGCTGCCCGGTAGCGCCACGCCCACGGGGTGATCGCTTCCCCAACTACGTTCGCTTCCCCGGCGAAGGCCGGGGCCCAGTAGAGGGCGGTTCATGGCGGCGGCCGCGCTTCGCTTCTGCGACCTTCACTACTGGGCCCCGGCCTTCGCCGGGGAAGCGCACGTATGTGGGATACGGCAAACTCTGGTAGCGCGACGCCCACCAGGTAATCGCCTCCCGCCCAACCCTTACCCCTTCCCCGGCGAAGGCCGGGGCCCAGTCGAGGGCCGGTTATCGCGGCGGCAGCGCTCCGTTGCGGCGACCTTCGCGACTGGGCCCCGGCCTTCGCCGGGGAAGCGTAAAGGAGTAGGGATGGATGGGCAGGCCTGCCGCGGTCAAACTACGATCGCGACCGCCGCCGCGCCCGCACCCGCTTGCGATACCGCGGTGCGGCCACCGCTTCCGGAGAGCCATAAGACGCGCCGCTCTGTACCGTCACAACGCTGCTCCCCCCGGCCTCATACCGCCGCGCAGCCCCGCCGAGATACGCCCCGTTGGTCGCATAACTGGTCACGCCACCGCGCGAGACGACCAGCGGCATCACGACCACCGGCGGATCGTCCACTGAACCATAGCCGCCATTCCGCTCGGCGCGGTCGGCCGCATCCCGCACGATCTCGCCCGCATCCACATACACCGGCGGTGCCGCATCCTGTTGCGGTGCCGGCGCACGCGTCCGTTGCGCCTCGCCCGCGGTCGCGCCGAACAGCGCCGCCATCGTCACCGCCAAAACACCCAGACGTACCATCACATCACTCCCAGCAACGCCTGCGTGCCGGAGGAACGTGAAACTTCGGTAAACCCCCGTGCCTGTCAGCCCGCGATCCGCGGCGCGAGCAACGCCATCAGCGCCTCGCACCCGGCGGCATCCTGCGCGTCGAACCGCGCCGCGCTCGGGCTGTCGAGATCGAGCACGCCGATCAACCGGCCCTCATGCACGATCGGCACGACCAGTTCGGACCGGCTCGCCGCGTCGCACGCGATATGCCCCGGGAAGGCGTGGACGTCCTCGACCAGCTGCGTCTCCAGCGTCTTCGCCGCCGCCCCGCACACCCCGTCGCCGACCGCGATGCGGATGCACGCGGGCTTGCCGAGGAACGGCCCGACGACGAGCTCGCCCGCGACCATCCGGTAGAAGCCCGACCAGTTGAGATCGGGGAGATATTGCGCAATCAGCGCCGCTGCATTCGCCATGTTGGCGATCGCATCGTGCTCGCCATCGGTCAGCGCGTCGAGCGCGGCGTGCAGGTCGCGATAGAGTTCGGCCTTGGAGTCCGCGGACACCGCAAATTCGTACATCGTCTTCTCCGTCGCGCGGCTGGCCTGCGCGCGCGTCCGCTCTTGGCAAAGCGCGACGCGCGGAACAACCTCCCTGTCCTCGCACGACTGCCAATCGACCCGCCCGCGCCTTTGGATTAGGAGCACCCCATGGTCGCCATCCCCGTCACCCGCTCGATCAGCATCGACAGCGAAGAATTGCAGGAATCGTTCACCCGCGCGGGCGGCCCCGGCGGGCAGCACGTCAACACCACCGACAGCGCGGTGCTGCTTCGCTTCGACGTCGGCGCGTGTCCGACGCTGCCCGATGCGGTCAAGAACCGGCTCGCGGTGCTCGCGGGATCGCGACTGACGCGCGAGGGCGTGCTGGTGCTGCGCAGCGAAGGCGCGCGGTCACAGTTGCTCAACCGTCAGGAAGTGCGCGAGCGGCTGCTCGACATGATCCGCGAAGCCACGATCGTCCCCAAGCGCCGCCGCCCGACCAAGCCGTCCAAGGCCGCCAAGACCCGGCGGATGGAGGGAAAGACCAAGCGCGGCACGGTCAAGTCGCTGCGCGGTCGGGTGACGGATTGACGGGTCGCGTGGCCCTCGACTGCCCAAAACCCTCTTTACCCGTTCGTGCTGAGTAGCGACCGAGTAGCCCCCTTGGGGCGTATCGAGGGCGCGTATCGAAGCACCGTTCCGCGCGCCACCCGTCCTTCGATACGCCGCTTCGAATTTGCTCAGCAGCACCTCAGGACGAACGGGGGGCGGGCAAAACAGTCCGCGCCAATCAGCCCTCGCTAAACCCCGCCGCCAGGAACCGCTCGGGGAGCGGCGCCTTCGCCACGATCGGCTCCTTGCCCGCGCGCGGGATCGTCAGTTCGGCGGCGTGGAGCAAGGTCTGCCCCCCGCCCTTGCCATAGACCGGATCGCCCACGACCGGCGCGCCGAGCCCTTCCAGCGCATGCACGCGGATCTGATGCGTACGACCGGTTTCTGGAATGAACTCAACGAAGCTGCGACCGTCCTTCACAGACAATAGCCGCCATGCCGTGCGCGACGGCTTGCTGCCCTTCGCCCCCTGCGGATCACCGACCATGCGCCAGCCGTCCTCGACCGTGCTGACCTTGGCCAGCGCCAGATCGATCAGCCCGCTGGCCCCCTCGACCCCGTCGCCAATCACGCCGTCGAGCACCGCGAGATAGCGCTTGCGCACCAGCCCCTGCTCGAACGCCTGTTGCAGCTTGGCGTGCGCCTTGGGGTTGCGCGACAGCAGCAGGCAGCCCGACGTATCGCGGTCAAGCCGGTGGACCGGGACCGGCCAGCGCTTGAACCCGAAGGTCAGCCCGTCGAGGTGGTTTTCGAGGCTCAGCGAACCGTCGCGGGGACGGTCGACCGGGAGCCCGGCGGGCTTGTCGATGACGAGCGCCTCGCCGTCGAGGAAGAGTACATGATTTACCAGCATGCGCGCCTCTTGCCACCGCAAGCCCCGTCATGCCAGTGCCGCCGCGGCACCGGGCAGCGAGAAGACGTGTTTTGCGGAAATTCAAGTCGGCGGTGATCGCCGCAGCGGCGCTCGCGCCGGTTGTCGTCCCGCCCTCCGCAAGTGCGGCTCCGCGCGCGCCCGAACCCGCCGTGCTGGTCGCGGCGGCGGATGGCCGAATGCTCGGGCATTTGCCGTACGGCGATGTTCCGACAGGAGAATTGGTCGCGGTTCCGGCGGGGTTCTCGGTCGGCGCGACCTGTCGCCTCAACCGCGCGGTGCTGCCCGATCTGGAGCGGCTGCGCACCGCCGCCGCCGATACCCCCGGCGTTGGCAACACCCTGCGCGGCATTTCCTGCCATCGCAGCATCGCGCACCAGACCGCGGTTTTCTGTCACGGCGCGCATCACGCGGCGTGCGTCGACGCGATCGACCGGGCCCGCTCGGTCGCGCCGCCGGGCTATAGCGAACATGCCACGGGCTATGCGATCGACTTCGGCCTCCGCCCGACGCGTGCGTGTCCCGACGTCAATTACTGTTTCGCCTCAACCCCCGCGGGGCAATGGCTGCTCGCGCATGCGTCGGACTACGGCTTCGAACTGTCGTTTCCTGCGGGCAACGCACAAGGGGTGACGTGGGAGCCCTGGCACTGGCGCTGGGTCGGAACCGGGCCGGATGTCCCGGGAGCCGCCGCCGCGCGATCGTTGTTCGCGCGGGCACGCAGTACGTTTCCCGCCCGCCCCGCCGCGCGCGACGTCCGGGCGGCCAATGCGGCGGTCGTGCCGGTGCCGGTCGGCAGGCTCGCCCACGCCGCCGTGCCCCTGCCCGACATCAGTCGAGCAAGGGTCCGCCGTCGATAGTGTTTCCCTGCGAAAGCAGGGATCCAGGGTAACGAACGCTGCCGCCCGCAACCCTGGGCTCCTGCTTTCGCAGGAGAACAAGTGGCACTAAACTCCCGAACGACCTCAGAACTTTCCGGCCAACGAGACGCCGATGATGCGCGGATCGTTGTACACGGCGGCGTTGTAATTCTCGATCACGCCCTTGAGGTTCTTCTCGTTGGTCAGGTTCCGCACGAACACCGCGAGTTCGTACTTGTTGTCCGGCGCGACATAGCCCGCCTTGAGGCCGGCCTCGAACGTGCCGTCCGAGGTGAACTCGGCGGTCTTGTACAGCACGAAGCTGGTATACCCCTGCACATTGGCATCGCCCGCCAGGAACAGCGACCCGCCATTGCCAAGCGGCACGTCGTAGCGTGTGGTCCCATTGAACTGATATTTCGGCGCGTTGGGCAATGGGTTGCCGTCGATCTGCGCAAAGGTGTTCGCCCCCACACGGATCGTCGGGTCCTGCACCGTGCAGGTGATCACGCCGCCGAGGATGCAGGCCTGCGCATAGACGCGCGGATCGTTGATCTCGGTGTGGAGCACGCTGCCGCCGAGTCCCAGCGTCAACTGGCGCACCGGACGCCACGTCAGCTCCGCCTCGCCGCCCCACGCCTTCGCCTTGTCCGCGTTGAACAGCACACCGTTGCCGAACGAGTCGTTGCCGTTCAGCTGGATGTCGCTGACTTCATAATAGAAGCCGGTCGCGTTGAAGCGCAGCGTGTTGCCGAACAGGTTCGACTTCACGCCCGCTTCATACGACATGATCGTCTCGGAATTGGCGGTGGTGAAGTCCGCATTGAACACCGCCGACCGGCCCTGGATCGTCGGCCCGCGGAAGCCGCGCGCGACGCGGGCATAGACGCTGACGTTGCGGTCGAACTGGTACAGCGCGCTCGCGTCCCAGCTCGGCTGCGTGTCCGACAGGCGGACGTAGCGACGCCCGGTGTAGCTCGATACGCCCGCCGCATTGGCGTTGGCGACGAGCAGACGGGTCGACTTTGTGTCGTTGGTGACGCGCACGCCGCCGGTCAGCGTCAGCTTCGGCACGATCTCGTAGCTCACCTGCCCGAAGCCGGCGTAGGAGGTGTTGATGTCGCGCAGCAGCACGCGGTTGTTGGGGTTGGGGCGCGTGCCGTTGAGATCGGGCTGCGTCAGGAACACCCCGCGCTGCGCGAATTCGGTGATGTCGCGGGAGTCGAAGTAGATGCCGCCGATCTGCCACTTGAACCGCCCTGTGCCGTCGTCCGACAGCCGGACTTCCTGCGTCAGCTGGTCTAGATCGCGGATCCGGCCCTGGCTCTCGCCATAGAAGCGCGTCCCCGCAAAGTTGGTCGCAGCACCGCCGTCGGTGTCGCCACGGCTGTAGCCCGACGTCGTCTCCCACGCGCTGATCGAGGTGAGCACCACGCCGCCAAAATCGTTCTTGAGGTTCAGCGATCCGCCATAGGTCTTGTACGCCTGCGGGTTGTTCGCCGCCTCGTCGAGCGCGACCGACGCGCGCGGCGCGGCGCTGACGTCGTTCGACCCACGCTTCAGGGCACCGCGATGGAAGATCGTCGAGGTGCCGCTGTAATCGCGCGCATGCGCCGACAACAGGCCGGTGAAGCCGGTGTCGGGCGGGGTCAGCATCAGCTGGACGCGGACGTCGCGCTCATCGAAGCCGCCGAGCTTGTCCTTGCCGCCGACGGTGCCGTCCGCGCTGACGCCGATGTAGGTGTTGTCGACCCAGTTATCGCGGTGCTGGACCAGCCCCGACACGCGGAACGACAGCACGTCCTTGACGATCGGCCCGCCCACGCCAGCGTCGAGCGTCGCGGTATTGTAGCTGCCGTAGGACGCCGACGCGCGGCCGTGGAACTCGTCGGTCGGGCGGTTGGTGTCGAACTTGATGATGCCCGCGGTCGTGTTGCGACCGAACAGCGTCCCCTGCGGGCCGCGCAGCACTTCGACCTGGCGGACGTCGAACACCGGGTTGGACTTGAGCACGACATGCTCAAGCACGACGTCGTCCTGGATGATCGATACCGGCTGCGACGCGCCAAGATAGAAATCGATGTTGCCGAGGCCGCGGATGTAGAAGCGCGGGAAGATGCGCCCGGTGGTGGTCTCGGCGTAAAGGCCGGGCACGCGGTTGGCGAGTTCGAGCACATCGCCGCCGCCGGTCTGGAACGCGCGCAGATCGTCACCGCCGACGACGCCGACCGAGATCGGCACCTTCTGCAAATTCTCGGTGCGGCGCTCGGCGGTCACGACGATGTCGCCCAGGCCCTCCTCGGTTGCGGCAGCACCCACCGTTGCGGTCGCGGTCGCGGCAGGTTCGCTCGCGGTTTGCGCCCAGGCAGCACCTGTCGCGAACAGCGCGGTGCCTGCGGCTCCCGCCAGCAGCAGCGACTTTACGACGGTCTTGTTCACAAATAGTCCCCTTGATCGTACCCGGAGCACCGCAGACCGACATCGCTGCGAACACCCGCGGTGTCGCATCCAGGTCGGTTCGGTCTGAGTGGCAGCGCTTCCCCGTCGGCGGCGCTAGGGACGGATTGTTGCTGATTCATGACAAAGCATGGCCAAACAAGGGCATAAGCTCAGGTCTGCGATCGACTGTTGCCCGGATGCACCACCTCCGCATCGCCATCAGGGGTCGACGCGACCGGACCGGTAACGATAGAGACCAAGCGATGACCGAACGCCCTGCCCTGCTCGCCGTCGACGACGCGCTCACCCGCCTGCACGCCCTTGCACCGAAAATCGCAGCTGAAACTGTCCCGCTGCGCGCCGCCGCGGGGCGCTGGGCGGCGGCGGACGTCGTCGCGCGCCGGACCCAGCCCGCGCGCGACCTGTCCGCGATGGACGGCTATGCGGTTCGCTTCGACGATCTCGGCGGCCCCCTGCGCTTGATCGGCGAAAGCGCCGCGGGGCACCCGTTCGACCACCCGATCGGCGCGGGCGAGACGGTCCGCATCTTCACCGGTGCAGCTCTCCCGCCCGGCGCGGACGCCGTGCTGGTCCAGGAGGAAGCCGCACGGGAGGGGGACGAGGTCCGCCTCGCAGGCGACGGGCCGGTCCGCGGCGGCAACATCCGCCGAGCCGGGATCGACTTCGCGCAGGACCAGACGCTGATCGCGACCGGCGACCGGCTGACCCCGGCGCGGATCGCGCTGGCGGCGAGCGGCGGTTACGGGACGCTCAGCGTCGCGCGGCGGATCCGTGTCGCGATCGTCGCGAGCGGCGACGAACTCACCCTGCCGGGCGCGCCGCTCAGCGACCGGACCTTGCCGGAATCGAACGGCGTCATGCTCGCGGCGATGCTGGCGGACCTGCCCGTCGACGTCGTCGATCTCGGCATCCTGCCCGACCGGCTCGACACGATCACCGAGGCGTTTCGCACCGTCGAAGCCGACATTCTCGTCACCACCGGCGGCGCGTCGGTCGGCGATCACGACCTGATCCGCCCAGCGCTGGCGGCGGCGGGCGGATCGATCGACTTCTGGCGGATCGCACTCCGCCCGGGCAAGCCGATGCTCGCGGGCAAGATCGGCGAGATGCTCGTGCTCGGCCTGCCCGGCAATCCGGTGTCCGCTTATGTTACCGCGGCCATCTTCCTCAAACCCGTGATCGCCGCCATGTCGGGCGCCCGCGAACCGTCGCCGACCGCTTACCCCGCGATCCTCGGCGCACCGCTGCGCGCCAACGACCGCCGTCAGGATTACATGCGCGCCGTCACCCGCGACGGGCGCGTCTATGTTGCCGACAGCCAGGATTCGTCGCTACTCGCGACGCTCGCCTGCGCGGACTGCATGATCGTCCGCGCACCGTTCGCCCCGGCGGCCGATGCGGGCGACTCGGTGGAAATCCTGCCGATCGCTTGACGTCCATCTTTATGTTCCGTATAGGTTCGTCGTCTGTTCCGACGAAAGGGCCCGGAATGCTAACGCGCAAACAGCATGAGTTGATCTGCTTCATCAACGACCGGCTGGAGGAGACGGGAGTCTCGCCCTCGTTCGAGGAAATGAAGGAAGCACTCGATTTGAAATCCAAGTCGGGCGTCCACCGCCTGATCAGTGCGCTGGAAGAACGCGCATTCATCCGCCGCCTGCCCAATCGGGCACGCGCGCTGGAAGTGCTCAAGATGCCCGAACGCGGCACCAACGCCCCGGCCAAGGCAGCACCGGAAACGGCACCGGCCAGCCCGCGCGTCGTCCCACAGCCTGCCAATGACGTGATCGAAATTCCGCTCCATGGCCGGATCGCCGCTGGTGTTCCGATCGAGGCGTTCGAGGGCGCGTCGATGCTGTCGGTGCCGGCTGCACTGCTCGGTGGTGGCGAACATTATGCGCTCGAGGTCGCCGGGGATTCGATGGTCGAGGCTGGCATCCTCGATGGCGACTATGCGCTGATCAAGCGTCAGGAGATCGCGCGCGACGGCGAGATCGTCGTGGCTTTGATCGACGACAGCGAAGCGACGCTCAAGTTCTTCCGCCGTGAAGGGGCGATGGTCCGGCTCGATCCGGCCAACCGCGCCTATGATCCGCAGCGGTACAAGCCTGCTCAGGTCCGCGTGCAGGGCAAGCTGGCCGGGTTGCTGCGCCGCTACGACTGATCATCGGCGGATCGCCGCCGCCCGAAGCGATGTCGACGCGCTGGCTTTGCGCTACGTGGGTCGGGCGGCATGATCCAGGGGTGTGCGTCGCCCGGGTGGCGCACCGTCCGGATGGTCGGTCGACGGCTGGCGAAGGCGGTCAACGCCAGAGCCTGTCGCGGAAAGGTGATCGCCACCCCGCCGGTCCGCGCCAGCAAGCTCCTGTCTAGCCGCAACCAGCGCGGGCGACAGCGACGCGGCAGCCAGCGATCGCTGATCACGATATCTGCGGCAGCACAGGCCCGGACCAGATCTTCGATCGGAACCGCATAGGCGCTCCGCGTCGCCAGCACGGTCCATTGCCGCGTTCCGACGGTTCTCACCGCCATGCACAGATCCCGACTGCACCGCGCATCCCGCTGATCCGACCACAGCACTGGCAAGCCCGCGACGCCGCCGCCCTGCGCCAGCATGTCGGCGGTATAGTCGCCGGTCCTGTCGCGCAGCAGCGCAACGTCACCCGCTCGCGTCCGGATCGCCACATGGCGTCCGTCCCCGGTCACCAGCAGGTCGGGCGCAGGCGTGACGATCGCCCACGCCGCACCGATCACGAACGGCACGATCCCCAGCCGTCGCCAGTGCGTCCGCCACAGCGCGATCCAGATCCCGCCAATCGCCATCGCGGCAAATGCGCCCCCCGGCATCGCGGGCAACGGCGCGACCGAACCGGGGATCGCCGCCGTCGTGCGGGCAATCCACAACAGCAGCTCGAGCGACATCCGCGTCGCCCACCACAAGGGTGCGCCCAACCCGATCGTGTCGAACAACAGCGCCGCTGCCTCCAGCGGCATGATCACGAACGTCGTCAACGGGATCGCACAGATATTGGCGACGGCGCCGTAAATGCCCGCTTTCTGGAAATGATAGAGCGAGATCGGCAGCAGCGCGGCCTCAACAACCAGTCCGGTCAGCAGCAACGCACCGATACTGCGCGCAACACGGTTGAGGCGCGGTTCCTCGCGCGCCGCGACCAGCGCACGGATGCCCGGGTGATCGTTCCACGCGATGATCGCCACGACCGCCGCGAACGAAAGCTGGAAGCTCGGCCCGGCGAGCGATTCCGGGTATAGCAACAACACGACGAGCGCGCCCGCTGCGACCAGGCGCAGCGTCAGCGCCTCCCGCCCCAACGCCAAAGCGATCAGCACGCACAGCGCCGCGACGCACGACCGGATCGTCGGCACCTCCGCCCCGGTCAGCATCGTGTACCCGATCGCGACCAGCGCGCCCGCCGCCCCCGCCACCAATGGCAACCTCCAGCGCAGCGCCAGCCACGGGATCAGCGCCAATAACCGCGTCACGACGATCATCGTCGCCGCAACCGCAGCGGTGATGTGCAACCCGCTGACCGACAGCAGATGCGCCAGCCCGGAACGGCGCATCGCCTCGGTATCGGCGAGCGGGATCGATCCCTGGTCGCCCGTCGCGAGCGCCGCTGCGATGCCCCCCGCCCCGCCGCCACCCGCACGCGCCTGGATATGCCCGGACAGATCCGCGCGCAGCCCGGGAAGGATCGACGGTCGCCCCGGCGCGACGATCGCTACCGGCGCAAAACCTCGACCAGTCGCGCCGATTCCGTCGAACCACGCGGTGCGCGCATAATCATACGCCCCCGGCACCGAAGGCTCGGGCGGCGGCAACAGGCGGGCCGACAGCCGCAACACCGCACCCGGCCCCAGCCCGGCGGGGACATCGACCGTGGCGAGATTGATCCGCAGATGCTTTGGCAGAACCGGCAGCGGCCGACCGCTCGCATTGGGCCCCGCGATGACGGCAAGCGGCGCCAACCGAAGCCGCACCAGATCCCGCGCCGGCAACGGCTCGATCCGTTCGACGCGCGCGACGAACGTCGCGATCGTCGGACGCTGCAGAACGGAATGCGCGACGCGCTCCGACCGCCACCAGATCAGGCCGATCCCCAGCGCCACGGCAAGCGCCGCGACCCCAAGGCTGCGCGCCGCGCGACCGTATCGCCCGAGCGCTGCACAGCCGAGGCCAACCGACAGCGCGACCAGCATCGCGATCTGCCAATCCGCGCGGCTCGGCAACAGGAACCACAGGGTGATCCCGGACCCCAGCATCACCGGCAACCACAAGGGAAGCTGGTCGCGTTCCGCCTCCAGCCACCGTTCGAACGTGTCCGCCATACCGCGTCCAGCAACGAAAAATTGCGACAGCCACCAGCGCACCCCGGTTTGAAGCGTGGCAAAGCGCGTGCTAGGGGCGCTGCAGGCTGATCCGGCCATCGAATTTCTAGTCTGGGAGTATGCGCGGTTGAGCGCAATCACTGAAACCACCACAACGACCGACGGCACGCCCGACGTTTCCGCCGGTACCGTGGTTACGCGCTTCGCGCCGTCGCCGACCGGCTTCCTCCACATCGGGGGCGCGCGCACGGCGCTGTTCAACTGGCTGTACGCGCGGCATCATGGCGGGCGGTTCCTGCTGCGGATCGAGGATACCGACCGCGCCCGCTCGACGCAGCCCGCGATCGACGCGATCCTCACGTCGCTGCGCTGGCTCGGGCTCGATTGGGACGGCGACGAAGTGTATCAGTCGGCCCGCGCCGATCGTCACGCCAAAGTCGCGCACCGCATGGTCGAGCATGGCCACGCTTATCGCTGCTACCTGACGCCCGAGGAACTCGCCGCGATGCGCGCCGAGGCCGAAGCTGCGAAGAAGCCGCTGCGCGTCCGCAGCCCGTGGCGCGACAAGGCTGCCGAAGCCGACGACAGCCGCCCGTTCGTCGTCCGCCTCAAGGCGCCGACCGAAGGCGCGGTGACGATCGAGGATCGCGTCCAGGGATCGGTCACCGTGCAGAATGCGGAACTGGACGATCTCGTCCTGCTTCGGTCTGACGGTACGCCGACCTATATGCTCGCGGTCGTTGTCGACGATCACGACATGGGCGTGACGCACGTGATTCGCGGTGACGATCATCTCAACAACGCTTTCCGCCAATTGCCGATCATCCGCGCGATGCAGCAAATCGAAGGCGGTTGGCCCGATCCCGTTTATGCACACATCCCGCTGATCCACGGGTCGGACGGCGCGAAACTGTCCAAGCGCCACGGCGCGGTCGGCGTGGAATATTATCGTGACGAACTCGGCATGTTGCCCGAGGCGCTCGACAATTATTTGCTGCGTCTGGGTTGGGGGCATGGTGATGACGAGATCATCAGCCGTACCCAGGCAGTCGAATGGTTCGATCTCGCCGGAGTCGGCAAGTCGCCGTCGCGCTTCGACTTCAAGAAGCTCGAGAATCTGAACGGCCAGTACATTCGCGTCGCAGACGATGCACGGCTTGCCGCGCTCGTGGCCGATCGGCTTGATTTCACGGCAACGGACCAGCAACGCGAACTTCTCGGCCGAAGCATGGCATCGCTCAAGCCCCGCGCGGCCGATCTGCTCGATCTGGCGAACGGGGCCGCCTTCCTGTTTCGAAAACGCCCGCTGGAAATGGATCGGGATGCCTCCGCGCTCGTTTCCGGTGATGCTCCCAAGCTCCTCGCCCGGCTCCACGCAGCGCTTGACGCGCTCGAACGCTGGGATACGGAGAGCCTCGAAACTGCGGTACGGCAGGTCGCCGATGACGCAGGGGTCAAACTCGGGCAAGTCGCGCAGCCGCTGCGCGCTGCGCTCACCGGGCGGAAAACCTCCCCCGGAATCTTCGATGTGCTCGACCTGCTCGGGCGCGACGAAAGTCTTGGTCGCATCGCCGACCAGATGATCGCTTAAGTCACGAAAGGACAACCGATGACCGACACCGCCAAGCTGAGCGCCGCCGGCAAGGACCTCGATCTCAAGGTCATGCACGGCAGCGTCGGTCCCGACGTGCTCGATATCCGTAAGCTCTATGCGCAAACGGGTATGTTCACCTACGATCCGGGCTTCACCTCGACCGCAAGCTGCGATTCCGCGATCACCTATATCGATGGTGACGAAGGCGTCCTGCTCCACCGCGGCTATCCGATCGGCCAGCTGGCCGAGCAGTCGAGCTTCATGGAAGTGTGCCACCTCCTCCTCAACGGCGAACTGCCGACCCAGGACGAGCTCGACAAGTTCAGCTACACGATCAGCCGCCACACGATGCTGCACGAACAGCTCGCGACCTTCTATCGTGGCTTCCGTCGCGATGCGCATCCGATGGCGATCATGTGCGGCGTCGTCGGCGCGCTGTCGGCCTTCTACCAGGACTCGGCGGACATCACCGATCCGCAGCAGCGCATGATCGCGAGCCATCGCCTCATCGCCAAGATGCCGACGATCGCTGCGATGGCGTATAAATACTCCATCGGCCAGCCGTTCATGCACCCCAAGAACAACCTGAGCTACACCGGCAACTTCCTGCAGATGACCTTCGGCGTCCCCGCGGAAGAATATGTGGTGAACCCGGTGGTCGAAAAGGCGATGGACCGGATCTTCATCCTCCACGCCGATCACGAGCAGAACGCGTCGACCTCGACCGTCCGTCTCGCCGGCTCGTCGGGCGCCAATCCGTTCGCGTGCATCGCGGCCGGCATCGCCTGCCTGTGGGGCCCGGCGCATGGCGGCGCCAATGAAGCCGCGCTCAACATGCTGCGCGAGATCGGCACCGTCGATCGCATCCCCGAGTATATCGCGCGCGCCAAGGACAAGAACGATCCGTTCCGCCTGATGGGCTTCGGACACCGCGTCTACAAGAACTACGATCCGCGTGCGACCGTGATGCAGCAGACCGTGCGCGAAGTGCTCGGCGAGCTGGGCGTGACCGATCCGGTGTTCGACGTCGCGATCGCGCTCGAGGAAATGGCGCTCAGCGATCCGTACTTCATCGAGAAGAAGCTGTTCCCGAACGTCGATTTCTATTCGGGCGTGATCCTCTCGGCGATCGGTTTCCCGACGACGATGTTCACCGCATTGTTCGCGCTCGCCCGCACCGTCGGCTGGGTCGCCCAGTGGAACGAGATGATCTCGGATCCGGAGCAGAAGATCGGTCGTCCGCGGCAGCTCTACACCGGCCCGACGCAGCGCGATTACGTTGCGCTCGGCGACCGTAAGTGAAGACCCTGGTGGCCCTTGTCGGCGTGCTTGCCACGCTGATGGGGCTGCTGTGGATCGGTCAGGGGCTCGGGCTGGTGCATTGGCCGGCGTCGAGCTTCATGATCGCACAGACCCAATGGGCTGTGTACGGCGCGATCCTCGCGGCGATCGGTGTGGCCGCACTCTGGTGGTCGCGCCGCTGACTTCTTCTTCAAGCCCCTCCCCTTCAGGGGAGGGGCTATTCAACCAACGTCACGCCTCCTCCGCCACCTTCAGCGTCGCCGCATTCTTGCTTTTTGTGGATTGGTCAGGGGCTCGGGCTGGTGCATCGGCCGGCATCGAACTTCACGATCGCGCACGCCCGATTGGCTGTGTACGGCGCAGTGCTCACGGCGATCGGTGTGGCCGCACTCTGGTGGTCGCGCCGCTAGAACCTTCTTCTCAAGCCCCTCCCCTTCAGGGGAGGGGTTGGGGGTGGGGCAGTCCAGCAGAGACCAACGTGCGTATTCGCGGCACGTCCCCACCCCAACCCCTCCCCTGAAGGGGAGGGGCTATTCAACCAACGTCACGCCTCCTCCCCCACCTTAAGCGTCGCCGCATTCTTGCTTTTTGTGGATTGGTCAGGGGCTCGGGCTGGTGCATTGGCCGGCGTCCAGCTTCACGATCGCGGACACCCGATGGGCTGTGTACGGCGCAGTGCTCACGGCGATCGGTGTGGCCGCACTCTGGTGGTCGCGCCGCTAGAACCTCCTTCTTAAGCCCCTCCCCTTCAGGGGAGGGGTTGGGGGTGGGGCCGTCCAGCAAAGACCAACCTGCGTTTTCGCGGCACGGCCCCACCCCAACCCCTCCCCTGAAAGGGAGGGGCTAATCGGCCAGCGTCACTCCTCTTCCGCCACCTTCAGCGTCGCTGCATTCTTGCTTTTTGTGGATCGGTCAGGGGCTCGGCTGGTGCATTGGCCGGCGTCCAGCTTCATGATCGCGCAGACGCAATGGGCTGTGTACGGTGCGATGCTCGCGGCGATCGGTATCGCCGCGCTGATGGTCGCGCCTCTAATTGCTTCTAAAGCCCCTCCCCTTCAGGGGAGGGGTTGGGGGTGGGGCCGTCCAGCAAAAGCCAACCTGCGTATTCGCGGCACGGCCCCACCCCAACCCCTCCCCTGAAGGGGAGGGGCTTTTTCTGCCCCCTACTCCTCCACCACCGTCAACGTCGACGCATTCTCGCTCTTCTCCGGCCGGATATAAATCGACGACAGCATCGGCTCCGCCGCCTTCAGTGCGGTCTCGATCGTCTCGATCAGCGTCTCCGCCTCCCCCAGCGTCAAAGAATCGCGGAAATCCGCGCTGATCGCCACGAAGATGCTCTGCGGCGCGGTATGGATCGTGCGGACATGGTTCACCGCGGTAATGTCGGGATAGTTGGCAACGATCGCCTCGACCCGCGCGACGATCGCGGAGTCGGCCCCCTCCCCGATCAGCAATCCCTTCGCTTCGCGCGCGAGCAGCGTCGCAACCACGCCGAGAATGACCCCGATGACGATCGACGCGATCCCGTCGATCCGCGGATCGTTGAAGGCATGGCTCGCCCAAACGCCGATCGCGGCGACGACCAGCCCTGCCAGTGCCGCGGAATCCTCGAACAGGACGATGAACCCGGTCGGATCCTTCGACCGGCGCACCGCCTGCCACCATCCGCGCCCCCGGTTCTCGCTCGCGAAACCGCGCATCGCAAGGAACCATGACCCGCCTTCCATCAGGAAGGCGACGCCGAGCACGACATAATTGACCAGCGGGTCCCGCAGCGGCTCGGGTTCCTCGATATGCACCCAGCCTTCGTAGACCGACACGCCCGCGCCGACCCCGAAAATCAGGATCGCGACGACGAAGCTCCAGAAATACAGTTCGCGACCATAGCCGAACGGATGCGCGGTATCGGGCGGCCGCTTCCCGCGGTGCTTGCCGTAGAGCAGCAGGACCTGATTGAGACTGTCGACGACCGAGTGGAACCCCTCGGTCAGCATCGACGACGACCCGGTGATCGCCGACGCGATGAATTTCGCCACGGCAATGCCGAGGTTCGCCGCGAGGGCGGCGAAGATCACCAGATTGGATTCGCCTCGTTTGGCAGCGGACATCGTTTATTATTCCTGTTCCGGCGCCGATCAGACGACCATCGTCGCGCGCGCACGGCCGTAGACGAAGTACACCACCAGACCCAAGGCGTTCCAACCAAGGAATGAGAGCTGCGTCACCACCTGCAGGCTGGTGAAGAGATAGACGCACCCCAGGATCGCGAGCGGCGCGATGATCCAGGCGAGCGGCATCCGGAACGGCCGCCGCGCATCCGGCGACCGTCGCCGCAGCACCAGCACGCACGCCGCCACCGCGACGAACGCGCACAGCGTGCCCGCATTGGCGAGGCTCGCGATCACGTCGATCGGCATCAACGCGGCGATCACCGCGACGAACAGCGCAGTCACCATCGTCACCCGCGCGGGCGTCCCGCGCTTGGAAACGCGCGCCAGCGCGGGCGGCAGGAAACCGTCGCGCGCCATCACCAGGAAGATCCGGCTCTGGCCGTACAGGAAACCGAGCAGCACGGTCGGCAGCGCGATCGCGGCGGCGGCGGCGATGACCGTCGCGATACCGGGCTGACGCAGCTGGACGAGGATCAACGCCAGCGGTTCGGCGCTCTTGCCGAACACGCTGTAATGGACCGCGCCAACCGCGGCGAGCGCGACGACGATGTAGATGATCGTGCAGGCGACCATCGACCCGACGATCCCGATCGCAAGGTCGCGCTCGGGGTTCTTGGTTTCCTCCGCCGCGGTCGAGATCGCGTCGAACCCGTAGAACGCGAAGAAGATGATCGCGGCGGCGCCCATCATCCCGTACTTCACGCCGTCCGCACCCGCGACGCTGCCATAGCCATAAGGCGCGAACGGCGTCAGATTGGCCGCGTCGAAATGCGGCAACGCGACAATGACGAACAGCGTCAGCGTGACGATCTTGAGGATCACCAGCGCACTGTTGATCCGCGCGCTCTCGCGCGTGCCGAGCGAAAGCAACCCCGCGACGACCGCGATGATGAACACTGCGGGCAGGTTGATCCCGAACGAACCCGCGGCGCTGGGGCCGTGCGTCAACACATCGGGCAGGACGATCCCCACGCCCGCCAGGAACCGCACCGCATAACTCGACCAGCCAACCGCGACCGCCGAGACAACGAGCGAATATTCGAGGATCAGGCTCCACCCGACCACCCAGGCGATGATCTCGCCAAGCACCGCATAGCTGTAGGTATACGCACTGCCCGAGGCCGGGATCATCGTCGCCATTTCGGCATAGCACAGCGCCGCGCACGCACAGATCGCGCCCGCGACGACGAAGCTCAACAACACCGCAGGCCCCGCACGGTCCGAAGCGACCCCGATCAGCGTGAGGATGCCGGTTCCGACGATCGCGCCGACGCCAAGCGCGACCAGATGCGGCCAGGACAGCGTTCGTGCGAGCTGGTGTTCGGCGGGCTGTTCCGCGCCGGTCTTGATGATCTTGCGGCGCAACAGACTGGCCATGCTTCCCCCGGGAGTGTCTTATCGTTGAACGCGCGCCTTACCGCGGGATCGCCGCGGGAGGAAAGCCCTGCCGGTGAGACGCGCAAACCGCCCCCCTCTGCGCTTCCCCGGCGAAGGCCGGGGCCCAGTCGCGCGCCGTGCATGGCGGTCGCGGCACGCGATGACATCGACCTTCGCTACTGGGCCCCGGCCTTCGCCGGGGAAGCAACAAGGAAGAGCGGGGCCTGCATGCGCCAGGCAGGCACACGCCTTTCCATTCTTGCTTAGACACCGACAAAGATAGCCTATCCCGCCGCACCACACTAAGCGGGCGCGCATGACAACGACCACTCCCGCCCCGGCCATGCACCGCCATGAATTCGTGGCGTTCGTCGCGGCGCTGATGGCGGTCAACGCGCTCGGCGTCGACCTGATGCTCCCCGCGCTCGCCGACATGGGCCGCGACCTGGCGATCGCGACCGCCAACCACCGGCAGTGGATCATCACCTTCTACATGCTCGGCTTCGGAGTCGGGCAGCTTGCCTATGGCCCCCTCACCGATCGCTACGGACGCAGGCCGATCCTCCTCATCACGCTGCTCGGCTTCGTCGCGGCGAGCATCTTCGCGGCGAGTTCCGCGACCTTCCCCGCGCTGATCGGGGCGCGCATCCTGCAAGGGCTGATGTCGGCGGCGACGCGGGTCCTCGCGGTGGCGATCGTGCGCGACAATTTCTCCGGCCGGACAATGGCGCGGACCCTGTCGGTTGCGCAGATGATCTTCTTCCTCGTGCCGATCCTCGCGCCCAGCCTCGGGCAGATGCTGCTGCTGATCGGGCCGTGGCGCTTCATCTTCTACGCGCTGGCGGCGTTCGCGGCATTCGTGCTCGTCTGGACGTTCGCGCGGTTGCCCGAGAGTCTTCCGGTCGAACGGCGCGTGCCGATCTCGATCGCGACGCTCACCGCTTCCTATCGCCTCACGCTGACCAACCGCTATTCCGCTGGCTATGCGGTCGCGGCGTCGCTGACCTTCGGAGGAATCATCGCGTTCGTCGCATCCTCGCAGCAGATCTTCGTCGAGGAATTCCACGCCGGTGACCGGTTCACCGTGCTGTTCGCGGTGTGCGCCTTCTCGATGGGCTGCGCGTCCTTCGCCAACAGCCGGCTGGTCGAGCGGCTCGGAACGCGGCTGATCTCGCAAGTCGCGGTGTTCGGGCTGATCGGCCTGTCGCTGCTGCATCTCGTGGTGATCGGCGCAGGCGACGAAACGCTGGTGACGTACATGGCGTTTCAGGCGCTGAGCATGACGTGCATCGGACTGTGCGGGTCGAACTTCGGCGCGATGGCGATGGAGCCGGTCGGGCATATCGCGGGGACGGCCTCGTCGGTGCAGGGGTTCATCACCAGCGTCGGCGCGGTGCTGGTCGGGTCCGCGATCGGCCAATCGTACAATGGCACGACCTTCCCGCTCGCGATCGGCTATCTCACGATCGGTGTTGCGGTGCTGGTGCTGATCCTGGTCGTCGAAAACGGCAAGTTGTTTCAGCCGCGCATGCAAGACGAATAGATCATCTCCGGGCAAGTATCGCAAATCGCGGTCAATTCGTCGTCCGATGGGATAATCGTCCGGGCTATACTGATGTAGATCATCAACGTCCGTGGGACCTTTTATCCTACCGCTCGTTAACCGTGCAGGATGGTTTGCTGACAGCGGCAGACCCGATATCCCCAACGGAGATCTACAATGCGCGCATTATGCTGGCACGGCAAAGGTGACGTTCGCGTCGACACCGTAGCAGACCCCGAGATCAAGCATCCGCGCGATGCGATCATCAAGGTAACCGCTTGCGCGATCTGCGGGTCGGACCTGCATCTGCTCGACGGATACCAGCCGACGATGGAATCGGGTGATATTCTCGGCCACGAGAACATGGGCGAAGTCGTAGCCCTCGGCTCCGAAGTGACCAACCTCAAGATCGGCGACCGCGTCGTCGTGCCGTTCACGATCAGCTGTGGCGAATGCTGGTTCTGCAAAAAGGGGCTGTTCTCGGCCTGCTCGACGACCAACCCCAATGCCGAGATGGCGATCAAGGCGATGGGCCATTCGCCCGCCGGCCTGTTCGGCTTCAGCCACATGCTCGGCGGATATTGCGGCGGCCAGGCGGAATATCTGCGCGTGCCGATGGCCGATTTCGGCCCGATCAAGGTGCCCGATAGCGTCACCGACGAACAGGCGCTGTTCCTCTCGGACATCTTCCCGACCGGTTATATGGCGGCGGAAAACGCGCAAATCGAGCCCGGCGACACGGTCGCGATCTGGGGCTGCGGCCCGGTCGGCCAGTTCGCGATCCGCTCGGCGCTGATGCTCGGCGCAGGCCGTGTCATCGCGATCGACGAAGTCCCCGAGCGGCTGCGCATGGCGGAAGCCGGCGGCGCGGAGACGATCGACTTCAGCGAAGTCGAGAACGTCTATGACGAGCTGCAATATCGCACCAAGGGTCGCGGCCCCGACAGCTGCATCGACGCGGTCGGCGCCGAAGCCTCGGGTCACGGCTCGGCGGATGCGGTGCTCGACAAGGCAAAGGCAACGATCGGCCTCGCGACCGACCGCGTCCATGTCCTGCGCGAAGCGATCATGAGCTGCCGGATGGGCGGCACGGTCTCGATCCCGGGCGTCTATGTCGGGATGGGCGACAAGATCCCGATCGGCGCGCTGATGAACAAGGGTCTGACGATCAAGGCGGGCCAGACGCACGTCCAGGCCTATACCAAGCCGCTGCTCGCGCGGATCGAGGCGGGCGACATCGACCCGAGCTTCGTCGTGACGCACCCTGCCTCGCTCGAGGATGCGCCGGAAATGTACAAGAAGTTCCGCGACAAGGAAGACGGCGTGATCAAGGTGGTGATGCGCCCGCACGGCTGAAGTGTGGTCGGGGTGGCGGCGGTGCCGTCACCCCGGCGACGGTGGTGGCCCCTCGACCGTAAACGCGAATGTATGGTTTGGTGTAGAGCGGTCGCGCAGCTTTCGGCCCGGGGCAGTTGAAAGCAGCCGTTCTAATTGCAGTTAGGTAGCGGGAGAGCGCCACTAGTCCTCGGGACTTCATAGACTCGCCACCTTGTGGAGAGTTGCGCGACTGCCTCGTTTGCAAACTTGCCTGCTTCCTCTAAATTACTGCCGTTGAACCCAATCGCCATCTGCCGTGTAGGCAGTCCGAGATTACCTGCGCCAAAGCCGAAATCACTGCCGTATTGAGCTCCGATATTCACGTGAGGATGGGCTACACGGACGTTGTCGTTTCCGATTGCGCGCAACTCGGCCTCGGTAGCACCGCTCCGGTCAGTGAACTCCATGTCGCGTTGCTGGGCTATCACGTCCATGAAGCTTACAAAGTTGGGTACCTCCTGCGGTCCGGCTAAGCAAAGTTGGACCGTTCTGAACGGGCCTTGCCCCTGCGAGCATCCTCCGGGAAGCACGGCCAAGGCGACCAGTGCCATCGTGATTCGAGCAACTGGTGTCATGATAATCCGCTGCTCTCATTGTCCTCTTTTGGGCAGAATGCCCTAAGCATCGAAGGTCCGGAAGTGGGCGAGAGCGGTCGCTCGCTTTCATGGCTTCACCACCAAGCCCGAGCCTATCCCAACCGTCGTCATGCTGAACTAGTTTCAGCATCCACCATGTAGCGGGCACAGACCGGATTTGGTCCGCGGTAGACCCTGAAACGCGTTCAGGGTGACGCTGGGTGAAGGGTTCACAGCCCCCCCCCCCGCTGAAGCAACGACGGTGGTTTGGGGTGACGCCAGCCCCCCCGCCTTGCTATCGGGCGCGCATGACGACCCCCTCCCCGGATTCGCTCCCGCCCGTCACGCTGTTGCGTGGCGCGGCGCTGTTCCTCGATTTCGACGGCACGCTCGTCGAGCTTGCCGCGCGCCCCGAACTGGTCAGCGTCGACGACCGGCTCGCCAGCCTGCTCGACCGGCTCCGGACGAAACTCGACAACCGCGTCGCGATCATCAGCGGCCGATCGGTCGATGGCATTCTTGCCATGTTCGGCCCGCTTCCGATCACGATCGCCGGAAGTCACGGCCTTGAGGTGCAAACGCACGACGGAATGCGTTCGCTGCCGGAACGACCCGCCGCTCTCGATCGTATTCTGAACACAATGAAAGATTTTGCAAAAACAACACCTGGCCTGCTGGTCGAGGAAAAGCCCTTTGGCGCGGCCCTGCACTATCGCGGTGCCCCCGCGATGGAACCGCAAGCGCACGCGCTCGCGCGGACGCTCGCCGATGAAACCGCGCTGCATCTCCAGACGGGCAAGATGATGGTCGAGCTCCGCGTCGGCGGCGGCGACAAGGGGTCGGCGCTGCGACGGCTGATGGCATCGCCACCAATGGCGGGTTTCACACCGGTGTTCCTCGGCGACGACGATACCGACGAGCCCGCAATGGTCGCCGCGACCGACCTCGGCGGTGCAGGCATCCTGATCGGCGCCCCCCGCGATAGCAGCGCACGCTATCGCCTTCCCAATGTCGACGCGACGCTCGCCTGGCTCGAACAGGCTTGCGAGGTGACAGCATGAGTTCGTTGGATCTCTGGCCGATCGGCAATTGCCAGGTCAGCGCGCTCGTCGATCGTGCGGGCAGCTTCGTCTGGGGCTGTGTCCCGCGGATCGACGGCGACCCGCTGTTCTCCGCGCTCCTCGGCGGCGACGAGCCGGAACGCGGCTATTGGGGGATCGCGATCGAGAACAGCGTCTCGGTCGAACAGCATTACATCCGCAACACCCCGATCCTGATCACGCGCCACACCGACACCGCAGGCAATGCGATCGAGGTGATCGATTTCTGCCCGCGCTTCATCAGCAACGGGCGCAGTTATCGCCCGGTGTCCTTCGCGCGCATCATCCGTCCGGTCGCGGGCAGCCCGCGCGTCCGCATCCAGCTTCGCCCGACCTGCGGCTGGGGCGGCACGTGCAACGAGAAGATCGGCGGATCGAACCACATCCGCTTCCTGCTCGAGACGATGGCGCTGCGCCTCAGCACGACCGCGCCGGTCGGCATGATCCAGAACGAGCTTGCGTTCCGGGTCGAGCGTCCACTG
The DNA here is from genome assembly GCF_040549155.1 of Sphingomonas sp. PvP056. Taxonomy (NCBI): domain Bacteria; kingdom Pseudomonadati; phylum Pseudomonadota; class Alphaproteobacteria; order Sphingomonadales; family Sphingomonadaceae; genus Sphingomonas; species Sphingomonas sp. PvP056. The sequence continues at coordinate 589,548 of NZ_JBEPST010000002.1, read as the reverse complement.
CACTTCTTCCTCGGCCCGGACGAGAGTTTCGCGGGCGACCTCGCCGAGACGCTCGACGCGATGCTCGCCAAGACGACATCGCATTGGCAGGAATGGGTCCGCGGCCTCGCGGTCCCGCTCGAATGGCAGGACGTGGTGATCCGCTCGGCGATCACGCTCAAGCTGTGCCAGCATGAGGAAACCGGCGCGATCGTCGCCGCGATGACGACGTCGATCCCCGAACATGCCGGATCGCAGCGCAACTGGGACTATCGCTACTGCTGGGTCCGCGACGCTTATTATACGGTGCAGGCGCTCAACCGGCTCGGCGCGCTCGACGTGCTCGAAGGCTATCTCGGATATCTGCGCAACATCGTCGATGCGGCCGCGGGTGGCCACATCCAGCCGCTATACGGCGTCCTCGGCGAGGCGCAGCTCGAGGAGCGCGAGGAGCCTGCACTGCCCGGCTATCGCGGCATGGGCCCGGTCCGCGTCGGCAACCAGGCGTATGAGCAGATCCAGCACGACGCCTACGGCCAGATCGTCTTGTGCAGCGTCCACGCCTTTTTCGACACCCGCCTCTTCCGCCTCGCGGGGATGGAGGATTTCGAATCGCTCGAACATGTCGGCGAGCGTGCCTGGGCGAATTACGACCAGCCCGACGCCGGCTTGTGGGAGTTGCGCACGCGCCAGAGCGTCCATACCTACTCATCGGCGATGTGCTGGGCGGCCTGCGACCGGCTTGCGAATGCCGCGCACAAGCTCGGGCTGACCGAACGTGCTATTTTGTGGCAAGACCGCGCCAAAACCATCCGCGAACGGATCGAAACCGCTGCCTGGCGGCCTGAAACCAGGCGCATGTCGGCTACTTTTTCGGGTGACGACCTCGATGCGAGCCTGTTGCAGTTGCTCGACCTGCGCTTCCTCGAGCCCGAGGATCCGCGCTTCATCGACACGCTCAACGCCGCCGAAGCGGGTCTGCGGCGCGGGTCGTTCATGCTCCGCTATGCGATCGAGGACGATTTCGGGATGCCCGAAACCGCGTTCAACGTCTGCACCTTCTGGCTGATCGAAGCGCTGCACTTCACCGGCCGCAGCGAGGATGCCCGCGCGTTGTTCGAGGAAATGCTCGCCCGCCGCACCGCTGCGGGTTTGCTGTCCGAGGATATCGAACCGGAAACCGGTGAATTGTGGGGCAATTATCCCCAAACCTATTCGCTCGTCGGCATGATCAATTGTGCCGCCTTGCTGAGCAAACCGTGGAGCTCGATCCGATGACACGGCTGGTTATTATCTCAAATCGCGTTTCCGCCCCCAAGGGGTCGGAATCGGGCGCGCAGGGTGGCCTCGCGGTCGCCCTGCAATCCGCGCTCCGGCAATATCGCGGCGTCTGGTTCGGCTGGTCGGGTGAACGCACCGACCATTTCACCGGCGACATCAACTTCCATCGCAACGATGGCGTGACCACCGCCACGATCGACCTGGAAGACCAGGACATCGATGAATATTACAACGGCTACGCCAACCGCACCTTGTGGCCGTTATTTCACTACCGCGTCGATCTTGCTGAATATGAACGCGATTTTGCGGGCGGCTATCAGCGCGTCAACGAACGGTTTGCCGACACCGTCCAGCCGCTGATCGAGGCCGAAGACGTCGTCTGGATCCAGGATTACCACATGTTCCCGCTTGGCGACGAGTTGCGCAAGCGCGGGTGCGACAACCGGATCGGCTTCTTCCTCCACATTCCGTGGCCGCCGCGTCGGCTGCTGTCGATCCTCCCCGAAGCGCAGGAACTCGTCCGACGTCTGTTCGCCTATGACGTGATCGGTTTCCACACCGAGGAATGGCTCGAGAGCTTCCTCGATTTCGCGCGGCTCGAGATGGGTGCGACGATCGCGGACGGCGTCGTCACGCTCGGCGATCGCAGCGTCCGCGTCCTCGCCTGCCCGATCGGGATCGACGCGCCCGAATTTGCCGAGCAGGCGCGCAGCGTCGTCGCGCGGCTGACCTATCGCCGGATGCGCGACAGCGCGGACGGCCGCGACATGATCGTCGGCGTCGACCGGCTGGACTATTCCAAGGGTCTGGAAGAACGCTTCCTCGGCTACGAACGGTTCCTCGTAGAACACCCCGAAGAGCGCAAGGAAGTGTTCCTGCTGCAGATCGCTCCGCCGTCGCGTGGCGCAGTGGGTAGCTACCAACGCATTCGCAACACACTGGAAAGTCTGTCGGGGCGGATCAACGGTGCCTATGCCGACGTCGATTGGGTGCCGATCCGCTACGTCAACCAGGGTTATGGCCGCGATACGCTCGCCGGCATCTACCGGGCGTCGAAGATCGGGCTGGTCACGCCGCTGCGGGACGGGATGAACCTCGTCGCCAAGGAATATATCGCCGCGCAGGATCCGGAAGATCCAGGCGTGCTGATCCTCTCGCGTTTCGCCGGTGCCGCCGCGCAGCTGACCGAAGCGCTGCTGGTCAACCCGTACAGCGCAGAGGAAATGGCGGACGCGATTCAGAAGGCGTTGCGCATGGACCGCGACGAGCGAATCCGGCGCTGGCGCGCGTGCATGGACTCGATCGAGCAGCAGGATATCAACTGGTGGCGCGAGACGTTCCTGGGGGCGCTGATGGCGACCGATGCGGACACGACGTCCGCCGCCGCCTGACGGGGCGTCAAGATCGCCGGTGGTCTTATGCAGACCACCGGTCGGTTATGCCAAACCCCGCACAAACCGACGCGAAAGCCGCGATGCATGCGACGCGACGCTCTGGTCCTCCGGCAGGGACAAGGCGAACAGCGTCCAGCGCTCCTTCGTCCAGACACGCGGTCCCGGAGTCAGCCGATTGCCGCCCGGTGCGGCGTTCGCACAACGCCACACGCGCGCGTCTCGATGACGCACGCGCAGGGCAAGGGTCAAACGGCCGCGAGCGAGAGGTTGGCGACTGCGATGGACCCTAGCGGCCCCGCTTTGTCGCCGAGCGCAGGTGCTACCACATACGGACCTTTCGCTGGCAACCGCATATAGCCGTTGAGGCTGGCAACAAGCGTTGCCTCGATCCGAGCGAGCAGATGCGGCTGGCCGGTAACGACCCCGCCCCCGATCGCGATCCGGTGCGGCCCAGTCGCGCACACAAGCGTATGACACAGAACGGCGAGCGTATGCACCATCGGCTCCCATACAGGATCGTCGGCGGGAATGTCGGCAGCGGATCGCCCTGCCAGCCGCAATGCCAGCGCCGACCCGGACGCCAGCCCCTCGACGCAATCGTCGTGGAAGCGGCAGAAGCTCGGGACCCGGTCGTCCGGCAAACGCGGGACGCGAATATGCCCAAGTTCGCTGTGCCCGATCCCGCGCGTCGGCAGGCCGTGCACGACGAGGCCTACACCGATCCCGGTCCCCACGGTGACATAGGCGAAGTCGTCCATCCCGACCGCACAACCCCATGCCATTTCGGCAAGCGCAGCGCCGTTGACGTCGGTGTCGAACCCGGTCGGAACGTCGAACGGCGCCGACAAGATGCCGCGAACGTCGGTTCCTGCCCAGCCGGCCTTCGTCGTCGCGCCGATCTGCCCATAGTGGTCCGACCTAGGGTTCAGTTCGATCGGCCCAAACGATGCGATACCGAGCGCTGCAAAGCCATGCGTGTCCCACCAGCTTTGCAGGATCGCTACGATCGCCGGCAGGGTCTCGTCGGGATGAAGGGTGGGGACGGTGGTCTGGTCGAGAACGTCTCCGTCTTCATACCCGAGTGTGCAGACGCACTTGGTTCCCCCAAGCTCGATCCCGACGCGCAGCATATCCGCTTCCGAACGGGCTTCCGTCTCCTGATCCTCCAAAACGGAACTCATGTGCGTCGAATCACTTGCATAGACCATCCCCGTCCAGTGCGTTTGGCGTAGCGCCGAACCTGCTTAGAGATGACTATTAATAATTTAATTTAAGTAATTCAATCATCCAGATGGACGATGGTATTAAATTGGTACCTAACCCGCGTTCTCAACCAACGCAGTCCCAGTGGGGCATCGCCGCGTTCCCCAATGCGGCGCAGCCGTCGGACCAACAGAGACAAACAGTTCATTTTGGCCGGAATCAGCGTGCAAAGGACACGCATTGTCAGCAGGCGCGCCGTTGACGATTCGACCGGAAGATGGACGCAAGCAGTCTCGGTGTTCGGGCAGCGTCGCAAACGCCCCGCGCCGCCAGACGCTAGTTCATCACCGCAGTGTAACGATCTTCGACACGGTTCATTTGGCACGGTAGACCCTTGCAAATGAAGACCGCTCCTACGCCCGGCACCGCGCCTGCCCCGGCATCGACCCGCCGCATCCTGGTCGCCAGCCTGATCGGCACGTCGGTCGAATTCTACGATTTCTATATTTACGCGACCGCCGCGGCGCTCGTGTTCGGGCCGCTGTTCTTCCCCGCCGAAGACCCCGGCGTCCAGTTGCTCGCATCCTATGCAAGCTTCGGTCTCGCGTTCCTTGCGCGCCCCCTCGGCGCGGCGGTGTTCGGGCATTTCGGTGATCGCCTCGGGCGAAAGTCGACGCTGGTCGCATCGCTCATGCTGATGGGCGGATCGACCGTCGCGATCGCGTTCCTGCCGGGATATGCGCAGATTGGCTGGGCCGCGCCGTTGCTGCTGTGCATCCTTCGTTTTGGACAAGGGCTGGGACTTGGCGGCGAATGGGGTGGTGCCTCGCTGCTCGCGGTGGAGAATGCGCCCAAGGGGCATGAAAACCGCTGGGGCATGTTTCCGCCGCTGGGCGCGCCGATCGGGTTCATCGCTGCCAACGGCTTCTTCCTGTTGCTCGGCACGATTCTAAGCGATCAGCAGTTTCGCGACTGGGGCTGGCGCTTGCCGTTCCTGGCGAGTTCGGTGCTCGTCGTCCTCGGCCTCTGGGTGCGCCTCAAGCTGACGGAGACACCCGCGTTCCGCGAAGCCGCCGCACACGATGCGCTGCCGCGCGTCCCGATCGCGACGCTGTTCGGATCGCATCTCCGCGCGACCGTCGCGGGCACGACGGGCGTGGTTGCCTGCTTCGCGCTGTTCTACCTCACCACCGCCTTCGCGCTGAGCTACGGGACGACGACCCTGGGCTATGGCCGCCAGGCCTTCCTGGGGGTGGAGATCGGCGCAATTCTGTTCCTCGCGCTCGGAGTGATCGTCGCCTGTACGTTGGCGGACCGGACGGGGGCGACGCGGATGCTGGGCTGGGGTTTTGTCGGGTGCGTGCTGTCGGGGTTGCTCATGGGGCCGATGCTGGGGTCCGGCTCCTTGTGGATCGTGTTCGTCTGGCTGGCCGCATCGCTGTTTGCGATGGGGTTCGCTTATGGTCCACTCGGGGGATGGCTGCCGTCGCTGTTCGAGCCGGGCGTGCGCTACACGGGCGTTTCGATCACGTTCAACCTGGGTGGCATCATCGGCGGCGCACTGGCGCCGATCGCGGCGCAGGCGCTCGCCGCGCGCGGGGGGCTTGGCCTGGTCGGCGTGTATCTCGTCGCGGCCGGGATCCTCAGCCTTGGCGGACTGATGCTGCTCCGACGACGCTGAAATCGATCGCGATGTTTTCGGTCGCATGAAACGCGTCTGACGGTTAACAACGACCGCACACTCGATCCAGATCAATCATAAATGTCGCGCAAAAAGACGACCGTTACTGAACCACTTAGATGAACAGACGTTCAGCTTGTTCTTCTCTGTGGCAAGGTATTCGATATGCTCGGGACGACATCCGTCGGTACGGACCGGACTTTCTCACTACGACATCCTGATCCGTTCGCGCCGCGATACACCGGCGTAGCTGCGCTTGCCGACGGCGATCAACCGTCGGGCAACGAGCATGACCGTGTCGGTCGCGAACGCCTGCTGGCGAAGATCGCGGACTATCTCGGGGTCGCCCCCCTGACGGCGAAGACACCCGGCGCGGTGCAAGGCGAAAGCATTCTGTTGGTACCGGGCGATACGCTCGATCGATCGCAGCACGACGCGGCGCTCGATACGACGCCGGTTCTGGGCGGGATCGTGCCAGCAGTCTTCGTGGGCACGAAGGCGATCACGCACCCGCTGGTCGATGCCGCGGCGGATCGTCCGATGCTCTGGTCCGACATAATGGCGGACATGATCGGCGATGCCGCGCTATCGGGCTATACCGCGTTCAGTCGTGACGATGCGGCACGAGCGGGACGGCTGCTGCTGGCGAACGGTTCGGTGCGGATCAAGGACGTATGCGGCAAGGCTGGCCTTGGACAAAGCGTCGTCCACGACGAGACCATGCTCGACGCCGCGCTGGCGCTGGAAGATCCCGAGACGCTCGCGCATCATGGCATCGTGCTCGAAGCGAACCTGACCGACGTCGTCACCTACAGCGTAGGGTCGGTACAGCTTGGCGACGACAGTATCAGTTACTGGGGCAGCCAGAATCTCACGACCGATCATCACGGTCGCGAAGTCTATGGCGGGTCGGATCTGTGCGTCGTTCGTGGCGATCTGGACGCGCTCGCGGCGCTTGATCTTCCGCCGTCCCTGGTCCGCGCGATCGAATACGCCGCGATGTTCGACCATGCCGCGCATTGCGCCTATCCGACGGTGAAACTGACGCGTCGCAACTACGATGTGATCGAAGGGACCGACCACATGGGAACCCGCCGGATCGGCGTGCTCGAACAGTCATGGCGCGTGGGCGGTGCCAGCGGTGCGGAAATCGCCGCATTCGAGGCGCTCCGGGCCGAACCAGATACCCACTCGGTCCGCTGCTCGACGGTCGAAGTCTATGACCTGATCACGCCGCCGACCGGTGCGATCGTCTATTATCACGGGACCGACCCGGTGGTAGGGGCGATGACCAAATATGCGGTGCGCCTCGCATGAGCGACCCGAGCAAGGTCGACGAAGGCAAGGTCGCGTTGCAGGTCGGCGGTCAGAAAATCGCCGGGACGTTGCTCAAACCCGAGGCACCGGTGCCGGGCTTCCTGTTCATCCACGGCTGGGGCGGCGATCAGGCGGAGGACCTCGGGCACGCCGAGGAACTGGCACGGCTTGGCTGCATCTGCTTCACCTTCGATCTGCGCGGCCATGCCGACAGCGGCGCCGACAAGGATACGGTGACGCGGCAGGACAGCCTCGACGATGTCCTGGCGGCCTACGATTATCTCGTCGCCCAGCTGATGATCGACCGGTCGGCGGTCGGCGTGGTGGGGACGAGCTACGGCGGATATCTCGCCATGTTGCTGACCGCGTTACGGCCGGTACGGTGGCTCGCGATGCGGGTGCCCGCGTTGTACCCGGACGAACATTGGGACACCCCCAAGGCGATGCTCGATAAGCAAGTCGTGCGTGCCTATCGCCAGCAGCCGCACCAGCCCGGCAACGATCGCGCGCTGGCGGCCTGCACCGAATTCCACGGCGACGTGCTGATCGTCGAATCGGAGAAGGACGAACAGATCCCGCGCGAGGCGTTGCTGTCGATGCAGGCGGCGTTCCGACAGGCCAATTCGCTCAGTCACCGCATCATCCAGGGCGCGACGCACGCGATGCGCGACCCGCAGCATCAGCGGATCTACTCGACGTTGCTGACCGGATGGATCGCGGAAATGGTCCGTGCGAGCCGTCTGACCTATCGTTAGGCCGCCGCCGCAACCGACCGCATCACCACGTCCCGCCAAGCGCGCGGATCAGGTCGGTCGCGGTCTGGAGTTGCCGACTGCGGACATCGAGCAACGCCCGCTCGGCATCGAGCGCCGCGGTTTGCGCGGTCACGACCTCAAGATAGTCCGCCGCACCATCACGATACCGGATCAACGCGAGTTCGCGCGTATGTTCCGCCGCGGCAGCAGCCTGACTTTGTTCGCGTTCCTGCGCGGCGAGGAAGCGCTGGCTCGCCAGATCGTCCTCGACTTCGCGGAATGCGACCAGGACAGTCTGGCGATAGGTAGCGGCCGCTTCGTCGAACTCCCCCCGCGCGACCTGGACGCCGCCACGGCGACGGCCCCCGTCGAGCACCGCCACCGCCGCCGACAGCGGCCCGAGCGCCCAGAAACCGTTCGCCGCGCTGAACAGCGCGCCACTCGCAGCCTCGAACCCGCCGGAAGCCCCCAGGGTAATGCTCGGGAACAGCGCAGCACGCGCGACCCCGATCCGTGCGTTCGCCGCCGCCACCCGGCGCTCTGCCGCAGCGATGTCGGGACGGCGCTCGAGCAAGGCGGAGGGTAGCCCGGCAGGCACCACCGGCGGTTTGGTCTGCGCCTCGACGACCCCGATCGCGAAGCCGGCTGGCGCGTCGCCGACGAGCACCGCGATCGCATGTTCGTCGCGCTGGCGGTCGACCGACACCGCTTCCAGTTCCGCCCGGGCGCTCGACAACAGGTTCTGGGATCGGCTGACGTCGATCCCCGACGCGATCCCGCCGGTGTGCCGCGTGTCGGTCAGCGTGAACGCACGTTGGAATGCATCGACCGTCTGGCGCAACAGCACGATCCGCGCATCGAGCCCGCGCATCTCGAAATAAATGCTCGCGAGTTGCGCCTGCAACCCGAGCCGCACGCCGGCCAGGTCCGCCGCGCTCGCCGCGACGTTCGCGCGCCCCGAACGGATCGAGTTCCGCACGCGCCCGAACAGATCCACCTCATAATCGACCGACGCACCGACCGTGCCCAGCGTGTAGGTCGCTGCGTTGCCAAGCGACAGCGGACGCCCGGCCGAAAGCCGCTGGCGGCTGACGTCGGTCGCCGCGCTGACTTGTGGGATGCGGTCCGCGCGGGCCTGCCGCAGCAATCCCTGCGCCTGATCGTAGCGCGCGACCGCTGCGGCGAGGTCCGCATTACCAGCCTCTATCCGCCCCTCGAGCGCACTCAGCACGGGATCGCCAAACGCCTCCCACCAGCGCCCTGCCGGCGGCACGGCGACGCCGGCATTCTGCCAGCCGGGGACGCCAGCCTCCTTGTACGCGACAGGCGGTGCGACGGCGGGGCGCACATAGTCGGGCGCGACCGAACACGCAGCGGTCGCCAAGAGCGCTGCCGACGCGACCGCCGTGCGCAGCCAAACCTTAACGTGCCGCATGCGCACCACCCGCGCCGCCCCGCGCCACGCTGACCGTGTCGCCGTCGGCCAGCGCATCGGGCGGGTTGTCGATCACCCGGTCGCTGGCCTTGAGCCCGGCGTTGATCTCGACCGTCTCGCCGTGGTCCTGGCCGATCTGGATGCTCTTGAGATGTGCCTTGCCATCCTGCCCGACAAGCGCGACCTGCGTGCCGCGCTGCCCCGTCATCAATGCACTGGCCGGAAGCGTCATCGCGCCGCTCGCCCCCATGACCGGGAAACTCGCCTGTGCGTAACTTCCCGGCTTCAGCGCGCGGTCCTGATTGTCCGCCTGCACTTCCACCAGCACCGTGCCGGATCGCTGGTCAACCGCACCCGCGGTTCGCGTGAGCACCGCATCGAACGTCCGCCCGGCATATTCAGGCAACGTCAGCGCAACGTGCTGACCGGGATGGACCTGCGCGGAATAGGATTGCGGCACGCGCACATAGGCGCGCATCCGGCGGACATCCGATACGGTGAACAACGGCGTCGATGCCGCCGTGCCCGCGGTGACGAGCGCACCGATGTCGGTCGACCGCGTCGTGACGACGCCGCTGAACGGCGCGATCAGCCGCGTGAACCCCTGCGTGAAGCGAAACCGCGAAACGTTGGCGCGCGCCGCATTCGTCACCGCGACCTTGGCCGCGAGGTCGCCGATCTTCTCGTCGGTCTCCTGCTTCGACACCGCGTCCTTGCTCAGCATGGCGCGCCAGCGCGTCGCGGTCGAGGCGGCGAGCTGCTGGTTCGCCTGCGCGGTCTGCAGGTCAGCCTGCGCCGCCGCGAGTTGCTGATCGACCTCGGGTGCGTCGAGCACCGCGAGCGTCTGCCCGGCGCGGACGCTGTCGCCGATGTCGACATACCATTTGCGTACGTAACCGCTCGTCCGCGCGTAGATCGGCGCGGTGTTGAGCGCCTGGAGCGTGGCGGGCAGCGTCAGCGCGGTGCTGCTCCCGGCGGCCTTGGGGTGGATGACCGCGACCGTCGGCGTTGCCTGCGCGCTGGTCCAGCTCGCGAGCTTCTTCTCCGACTGTGACCGCGTCGCGATGCCGGCACCGACGACGCCGACCGCCACCACCGCCGCGACGATACCGACGGTCTTCAGGGACCGACCCTGACCGCGCTCAGACATGCACACTCTCCAAATGCGGGTTCGATGGCGAAGCCGCAGCATTAGCCTTCTTGCGGTGCACCAGACTGAACACCACGGGCACGAACAGCAGCGTCGCGAAGGTCGCCACCAGCAACCCGCCGATCACCGCGCGCCCGAGCGGCGCATTCTGTTCGCCGCCCTCGCCCAGCCCGAGTGCCATCGGCAACATGCCGATGATCATCGCGAGCGCCGTCATCAGCACCGGGCGAAAGCGAGTCATCCCCGCCTCCAGCGCCGCAGCGGTCGCGTCGCCCAGATCCGCGAGCCGCTCGCGCGCGAAGCTGACGACGAGGATCGCGTTCGCGGTCGCCACGCCCATACACATGATCGCGCCGGTCAGCGCGGGGACCGACAGCGTCGTCCCCGTCGCGAACAGCATCCACACGATCCCCGCAAGCGCGCCAGGCAAGGCGGTGATGATCACGAACGGATCGAGCCAGCTCTGGAAATTGACGACGATCAGCAGGTAGATCAGCACGATCGCGCCGAGCAGTCCGAACCCGAGCCCCGAGAACGCCCCGTTCATCGTCGCATATTGCCCCCGCAGCGTGACGGTCGCACCCTTGGGTGCCTGGCCCTTTAACTCCGCTAGGACCTTGTTGATGTCGCCGGCGACCGCACCCAGATCGCGCCCGGCGGGGGTCGCAAAAATATCCGTCACCGGCGCGATGTTATAGTGCGAGACGACGGCCGCGCCGTTGGACCGGACGATCGTCCCGATCCCGCCCAGAACCTGCGAACTGCCGTTGGCACCCGTCACCGGAATGCTCGCAAGGTCGTCCATCGACCCTACGCGATACTCGGGCGCCTGCGCGACGACCGGGTAGGACACGCCATTCTCCGGGCTGAGGAAGAACACCGGCGCGGTCTGCGACGTGCCCGCCAGCGAACTCGCGACGCTGGTCGTGACGTCACGCTCGGTCAGGCCGTATTGGCCGATCCGGCTGCGATCGACCGACACGTTGAGCTGGGGATAGCGCGCGGATTGCTGGATGCGTGCGTCGGCGACGCCGGGGATCGCGGCGATCCGCCGCAGGATCTTGCGCGCATAGGCCTGGTTGGCGGTGGCGTCCTTGCCCGAGATCTGGATGTCGATCGGCGCGGGTGCGCCGAAGTTGAGGATCTGGCTGGTGATGTCGGCGGGCAGGAACGAGAAGGTCGAACCGGGGAAATCGCGCGGCAGGCGCTCGCGCAATTGCCGGACGTAATCCGCGGTCGGCGCGTGCTCTTTCGAGAGCTGGATCAGGATGTCGCCGTCCTGCGGGCCGACCGTGCCAGAGTTGTTGTACGTCGTGTTGATCGAGCTCACCGGCAGCCCGATGTTGTCGACCACCGAGACAAGCTCGTTCGCGGGGATGATCTGGCGAATCCGCCGCTCGATCAGGTCGAACTGCGCCGAGGTTTGCTCGATCCGCGAGCCCACCGGCGCGCGGACGTGGAGCGCCATCTGCCCCGCGTCGACCGCCGGGAAGAAGTTCTGCCCGAGGAACGGCACCAGCAGGAACGAGAGCAATACGACTGCAAGGAACCCGATCACGAACGGCTTGGGGCCTGCGAGCACGCGCTCGAGCATCCCGCCATAACTGAGGCGGAACCGTTCGAAGCGATGCTCGAACCCGCGCTGGAAGCGGACCAGCGGATTGCGCGATGCGGGCGCCCCAGCCTCATGCTCATGCCCCTGCGCGTGGGGTTTCAGCAGATACATCGCCATCGTCGGCACCAGCGTGCGCGACAGGATGAACGACGCGATCATCGCGAACACCACCGCGAGCGCGAGCGGCACGAACAGGAACCCCGCCACGCCCGGCAAGAAGAACATCGGCACGAACACGATACAGATGCACAGCAGTGAAACGAACGCCGGGGTGACGATCTGCGCCGCGCCATCGAGGATCGACTGCGTCACCGACTTGCCCTGTTCGAGATGCCAGTTGATGTTCTCGATCGTCACCGTCGCATCGTCGACGAGGATACCGACTGCGAGGCTCAGCCCGCCCAGTGTCATCGTGTTGAGCGTATTGCCTGTGACCGCCAGCCCGATGATCGCCGCAAGGATCGCGAGCGGGATCGAGATCGCAATGATCACGGTCGAGCGCCACGATCCGAGGAAGAGCAGGATCATCAGCGACGTCAGCGCCGCAGCAATGATGCCTTCCTTGACGACACCCTCGACCGCGGCCTTCACGAACAGCGACTGGTCGCCGATCGGCACGATCTTGAGCGCAGGCGGTAGCGTCTCCTGGATCTTCGGCAGCGTGTCCTTGATCCCCTGCACGATCGCGAGCGTCGAGGTGGCACCGTTCTTGAGGACCGTCATGATCACCGAGCGCGATCCGTCGACATGGACGACGTTGGTCTGCGGCGCGGACCCGTCGCGGACGTGCGCCACGTCGCGCATGTAGATCGTCGCGCCATTGTCGATCTTGACCGGGATGTTGTTGAGTTCCTCGATCGATCCCGGCGCGTTGTTGAGGCGAACGCTGTACTGGAAACCACCGATCTTGGCGAAGCCCGCGGGGTTGATCTGGTTCTGCGCGGCGATCGCGTTGCCGACGTCCTGCGCGGACAGACCCTTCGATTGCAGCGCTTCCGGATCGAGATCGATCTGGATCTGGCGCGTCCGTCCCCCCGACGGATACGGGATCGCAGCGCCCGGCACCGTGACCAGCCCCGGCCGGACCTGATTGACCGCAAGATCGAACATCGTGCCTTCGGACAGCCCCACCCCCGACAGCGCGAGCTGGACGATCGGCACCGTCGACGCGCTGTAATTGAGCACCAGTGGCGGGGTGACGCCTGGCGGCAACTGCTTGAGCACCGTTTGCGAAACGGACGTGACCTGCGCGGTCGCGGTGCGGACGTCGGCGCCCGGCTGGAAATAGATCTTCACCACCCCGATCCCGGGGAGCGACTGGCTTTCGATATGATCGATGTCGTTGACCGTCGTGGTCAGCACGCGTTCGAACGGGGTGATGATGCGCCCCGACATCTCATCGGGGGAAAGACCGCTATACTGCCAGGCGGTCGCGATCACGGGCACGCGAATGTCGGGGAAGATGTCGACCGGGGTCCGCACCGCCGCAAGGATGCCGACGACCGCGATCAGGATCGCCATCACGATGAAGGTCAGCGGGCGTGCCAACGCGACGCGAACGATCCCGATCATGCGGTGCCTCTATCGTGGATCTGGCCCGCAAAGGACCCGCGCTGGGAGCGATCGATCATGCCTGGGGAGGACGCCTGATGAAAGGTTGCACGCCACCGATTGCGATGACGCACCGCACCATTCGGTCTTTGTTTCCACCAAGTCTAATATTGTTTCCAGGCCGATTGAGACGTTATAGATATTAATCATGGAATTGCGACATCTCCGGTACTTCGTCCAGGTGGCCACCGATCTCCACTTTGCGCGGGCGGCGGCACATCTCGGCATATCCCAACCGCCACTCAGCCAGCAGATCCGATTGCTCGAGGACGAACTAGGGGTCGTGCTGCTCGAACGTACCAGCCGACGGGTCGCGCTGACGTCGGCAGGGTCGCTGTTTCTGGATGCGGCACGGCGGACGCTCGCAGAGGCCGACCGCGCGGTCCTCATCGCGCGTCGCGCCGGGAATGGTGAACTCGGCGAGTTGAACATCGGCTTCAACGCCTCCGCCCCGTTCATTCCCCAGGTGGCGACTGCCTTGTACGCGTTCCGACAGCGCTATCCCGACGTTCAACTGTCGTTGAATGAAGTCGCCGGGACCGCACAGATCCCTGCAATCCGGGACGGTGATCTCGACCTCGGATTCCTGCGAAGTTTCGACCGTCCGGTTGTGCCGCACGGTCTCACCGCGACGCTGATCCTGCGCGAACGGCTCGTCGTCGCGACCCGGCCCGACCATCCGCTGGCGACGCGCGCGGGGTTGCATCTGTCCGACCTGGGCGACCAGTCGCTGGTGGTCTACGCAAGCGATCGCAGCGGCGGCTTTACCGAGGCGCTGTTCGACCTGATGCGCGACGCTGGCGTCGAACCCCGGGTTGCACAGCATGTTCGCGAAGTCTCCACGCTGCTCGGCCTGGTGGCCGCCGGCATTGGCGTGACGATCATCGCGGAATCGCTTGCGTCGCTGCAGTCGGCGGGTCTGGTCTACACCCCCTTGCGGGATGATCGCGCGACATCGGCGATGTGGCTGGTCCACGCAGACACGCCACCACTGCTGACACGCAACTTTCTGAGCGTCGTCGGGGGTTTGCCAGAATGCAACCAAGCGGATGGCTAACACGATTCTGGTCGGACGATCTGTCGTGCGCATGGGCGACGTCCGGTCGCGCGTGTTCGGGTAGCGCATAAGACGCTGTGCCATCGTGAAGCCCGGACATCCCCCTTTGCCAGCGTTACACGAGTTTTTCCTTGTTCTTTCAGCCCAATGGCAATTTACGGTAGCCGTTCACCACTGCGGACAAGAGGACATAGTATGAAGCTGGCCATGGCATGCCTGCTCGTGGGACTGAGCATCGCAAACCCGGCGAATGCGCAACAGGCGAACCGGTCTTCCTCCATTTCGGCAACGGACCGACAGCAGGGCGCTGCCGCCAACCCGCAACTGATCGCGCAGTTCGGCGGAGCCTATACAGGACCGCAGGCAGCGTTCGTCGAACGCGTCGGCAAGCGCGTGGCGACCCGGTCCGGACTATCCAACGCCACCGGCGATTTCGTCGTCACGACGCTGGACTCGCCCGTGGAAAACGCCTTCGCAATCCCCGGCGGTTACATCTACATAACGCGTCAACTGCTCGCGCTGATGAATTCCGAAGCGGAGCTGGCCTCCGTGCTCGGCCATGAGGTCGGCCATGTCGCGGCACGCCATGCCAACAGTCGCAACACACGCTCGACGATAGGTGCGCTGCTGGCGGCGGGGGCGGCTGCGGTCACCAAGAGCGATGTCGCCAGCCGTGTCGTCGGCACGGGTGCGCAACTCTATACGCTCCGCTACGGCCGCAACCAGGAGTATGAGGCGGATGCGCTCGGCATTCGGTACATGACGGCCGCGGGCTACGACCCCTTTGCCGCCGCCGACATTCTCGGGGCGCTCGATGCCTCCACCAGCCTCAGCGCACAGGCAACCGGGACGCCCGCCCGGTCGGTTCCCACCTGGGCGTCGACCCATCCCAATGGCGAGGATCGCGTGCGTCGCGCCGTCGAACTCGCAACGGCGACGGGTAAACCGGAAGTCCAGCCTGTTCAGGACACGGCATTCCTCCGGATGCTCGATGGACTGCCCTATGGCGCAGCGACGGACCGCAAGCTGATCCGCATCGTCACCGTCCGCTCGGGTGACACGATCGCCTCGCTGTCCGCGCGCATGGCCTTTCCCGACTTGCGGGAGGAGCGGTTCACCACCCTCAACGGCTTGGACCCGGACCAGCCCCTGAAAGTCGGGACGCTCGTGAAGATCGTGGTTACAGCCTGAAGGACGAGCATGGGGACGCAGCCGCAGGGTGCGGCTGCGTTCCGTTCCGGCCCGCCGGTACCGCCTAGTCGGCCACAGCGTTGACGACGGTCCGGGCGACATCCCGCGCGATCGCGGTGTCGTGCTTCCGCGCGCCGGGTTCGAGATGGAATTTGACCGAAACGATCACGGCGGCAGCGGCCATCGCATTCAGCGAGCCCCGGACGATCGACGCACGCTTCGGGCCGCTCAGATGCAACATCGCTTCTACGCCGACTGCCAGCCCGACGAAGGCAGCGATCTGCCAACGCGTTTCGGTGGCCCGAAGGCTGTAGCGAGAAACGGCACCTCCAACGGCGAACGCGGGAACCGATATGGCTAGGGTCGCAAGGGTATGTCGGCCTATCATTCGATCGGTCGTTATCGCATTGCCTGGCCCCTGTCAGGGACTCATCGCCAACGGGCAGGCCGGTTCTAAGGTCGGTTCGTCCTTCCGGGCAATTGCCCTATCCCGTACACCCGCACGAACAGCCTTGGTCGGACATCGCAGTATTGTTCCCGATTGCCGCTTTCCAATGCGACAATACTCCGACAAAACCTGAGTCCGCAGGGAGAAGGTTAGATGGGTATCGAACGCCTGATACTGGCAATACTGGCCACGTCGCTATCGCCGGTCGCCTTCGCGCAACAGGTGGAACATGGCAGCGGCCCCTACCCCGCATTGATGGAAGAGCGGACGGACCTGCCGGATCACGTGGTTTATCGGCCGGCGGACCTTGCACGATTGGGCCGCAAATCCCTCCCCGTCTATGTGTTCGGCAATGGCGGATGCAGCGCCGACGGCACGAGTTCGCGGAACCATCTGCTCGAAATCGCGTCGCGCGGCTATCTGGTCATCGCGTCGGGCACGTTCCCACGCCCCTCGCGACCGGCGCCAGCGCCCCCTGTTCCCGGCAAACTCACGGTGGAAACCGAAACACGGCTGCTGACCGATGCGGTGGATTGGGCGCAACGCGAGAACGGACGCGTTGGCAGCCCCTTCCAGGGGCGCATCGCAACGACCAGGATCGCGGTTTCCGGCTGGAGTTGTGGCGGATTGCAGGCGCTGACCGCGGCACAGGACCCGCGAGTCACCACCGCCGTCGTCATGAACAGCGGCTTTTTCAAAGACGGCCCCAACCCGCTCAACGGCGTCGTCTCGGACAAGGCACTGCTCGCCACGCTGCACGGATCGATTCTGTATGTGTTGGGCGGGCCGACTGACATCGCCTATGCCAACGGCACCGACGATTACCGACGGCTAGGCACGATCCCGGCGGCTCTGGTGAACATTCCGGTAGGGCATGGCGGCACCTACATGCAGCCCCACGGCGGCATCGCTGCGGAAGTCGTGACGGCGTGGCTGGACTGGAAGCTCAAGGGCTCGAAAAGCGCGAAAACACGGTTTGTCGGTGCCGCTTGCGGCTTCTGCCGGGACAGCAGGCTTACGCTGGAACGTAAAAACCTTTGAATCCCATTTGCCTCGCTCGACCGTTGCCGTGCTTCCCGAACCCCGGCGTTGCGGAGAACACACGAGCGGGGTACGCCAAGGCCTTCTTGATCAAGGACACATTCATGCGCTTTGCCCTCGCCTGTCTGGCGCTCTGCGTTTCCGCCGTCCCGGTATCTGCGCAGGTGACTGCAGCAAACGCCGCTGCGGCAGATTCTAAGGCGCTGATCTATGAACTGCGCACCTATTATCCCGCGCCGGGCAAGCTCGCCGCTTTGAACGCGCGTTTCCGCGAACACACGCTCGGACTGTTCAAGAAGCACGGGATGCGCAACGTCGCTTATTGGAACGAGATGCCCGCCGAAGCCTCGCCCGAGGGCCGTGTGATCTATGTGCTGGCCTATCCCAGCCGCGCCGCGCGCGACGCCAGTTGGAAGGCGTTCACCGAAGATCCGGAATGGCGCACGGTGGCTGCAGCCTCCGAAGTGGGCGGCAAGCTCGTCACGAAGGTCGACAGCGTGTTCATGACTATGACGGACTATTCGCCGCCGCTTACGCTGGCGCGCTGACCGGCACGTCAACGATCCTACAGTACGGCCGTGCCAGGCCCGGCACGGCCGTCAGACGGTTTCGACCGTGCGAGACGTCGCGGGCAGACCTGCGCTTCGGGGCCACTCCATCCGAACCCTCAGCGGCGTCGGTTCCACGAAGCCGGTGCTCTGCGGCGTGGTAGCAATTGATCGCGGTTTGGGAACGCTTGATCCCCCTGCATCACAGAGCATCCACAGCGTCCGTCATGCCCCCGAAACGCCCCACCGCGTCGGCAAAAGCAGCGCGATATGTAATCCTTTACATTCTTAATAAACGTACATACTCAGTCACTAACGGCGGCACGAAGAGGTCGCAAAAGGAGGGGCTGGCATGGTCAAAACAGACGCTGCTATCAGGTGCACACGCGCGATCGCGCGCCGCAACCGACCGGGTTCGGTCTATCGATCGCGCACGGCGTGCATGCCATTTCTGACAAAGCCGTCTCTCTGGATGGGCGCCGCAAACGTCGCCGCACCACAACCCGCATGTTTAGCAGCCCCCCGTACTGATCCAATGCCACCATACAGGCGAATGGCGTGGCTGTGCGATCGCGCGCGTGCGCGCTCGTTGCCGATCAACACGGCAAGGTAACCAGCCACCGCGGCGGCGTTTTCCTACCCCGGCATCGTGCGGGGCAAATATCGAACTTCGCCATCTCATTCATCGAAGAAACGCTGGGCAGCGACAAAGCTGTCAAACCGACAATCAGTACAAGCCATTGGATTGATTACGGCTGCGTGACTTCGAAACAACCGATCATCGAGCAACCATAAGCTCGGGATAACTAAAAACCGAATGGGCTTGTTTTGCCCTACACTGGGAGAGGATTATGAAGTTTCGTTCCGCACGGGCTTGTCTGCTGCTCGGCAGCGCGCTTGTCACCATGCCGGCGTTTGCGCAGGATGTGACCGCGCCGACCCCCGGATCTGTCCAGGACAACCCCACCGGCCAACCGCAGGAACCAACCTCGACGGCCGCCGAACCGGGCCAGGACGCCCCTGCCCCTGGTGAGGATATCGTCGTCACCGGCATCCGCAGCAGCCTCGCCAATTCGGCGCGTGTGAAGCGCGACGCACAGCAGATCGTCGACAGCATCAGCGCAGAAGACGTCGGCAAATTCCCGGACTCCAACATCGCTGAATCGCTCCAGCGCATCACGGGCGTCGCGATCGACCGATCGGGCGGCGAAGGACAATTCATCACCGTTCGCGGTCTCGGGCCGGAATTCAACACCGTCCTGGTCAATGGGCGCGTCATGGCGACCGACAATCCGGGACGTGAATTCTCGTTCGACGTCCTGTCGTCCAACATGATTCAGCGGACCGACGTGTTCAAGTCGAACGTCCCCGAGCTTCAGGAAGGCGGCATCGGGGCCACGGTCAACATCATCACCGCACGCCCGCTCTCGGGGCGCAGCGGGTTCCACTTTGCGGCGTCGGCCGGTGCGATTTACGATACGCTGCGCAAGAAGGCAGGCCCTGATACATCGGCCACGGCGTCGTGGACCAATCCCGACAAGACCTTTGGCGTCGTGCTGTCGGGCTCGTACACAAACCGCAAGAACCAGGACGATTCCATCGCGATCGACGGCTGGATCAACGGGCGGCCCGACATCATCTCGGTGATCGGCGGCACCCCCACCCTGATCACGGGCGCTGACGCGCGATACCCGCGCTCGGGCAACGTCAACGTCCCCCAGAGCCTGTATTACCAGCGCACGCAGGAACAGCGCGAGCGGATCAACCTTGCGGGGGCCGTCCAGTTCAAGCCGACCGACACGCTCGAATTGACGGTTGACGGCGTGTACTCGAAGTTCAACGTTTCGGGGGAAGTCCGCCGGCTGGATAACTTCCTGGCTGCCCCGTATTACCAGCCGACCTTCGACGGGAACGCAACCGCGACCGGGCTCGGCATGATCGGCGCCGACTTCATTGCGCAGAACCCGCAGTTTCTGGCGGACAACCGCGACCGGCTGACCAACAACGGCCTCAATGCCAAGGTCGACCACGTCTACAACCTGACCAACCGCCAGTCCGAGAGCTATCAGATCGGCGGCAACGTCAAGTGGAACCCGTCGAGCAACATCGAAGTCCGGCTCGACGCGTCGGTCACCGGCGCCAACCGTATCTCGCCCAACCAGTATCTCGTGATCGGCGCGTTGCTGCCGTACAGCTACCAGTTCAACCTGAACCCCGGCGCGCTGCCGACCGTGTCGTTCGACAATTCGATCATCAACGATCCGAACCGGATGCGCCTGCATTACATGGGCATCGACACCAATCGCTCGCGGGATCGCGGTTCGGAATATCACCTCGATACGAAATATCAGGTCGACGATTCGATCCTCAAGTCCGTGTTGATCGGCGGCTCCTATACCGAGCGGCGCAAGATCAACCGCTCGTTCAACAACAGCGATTCGAGCTGCACCTATTGCGGATATCAGACCCCGATCGCCGCAGGTCTGCTGGAATCCTACGACTGGCGTAACTTCCAGGGCGGCGGCCGGAACATCCCACCCTCGCTGTTCCAGTTCGACCCGCAGGCGTTCCTCGCCTATCTCAATGACCCGGCGACCTTGTCGATCCCGACCAACGGCCGCACGCCCGCGCAACAGGCTGCGTTCGCACAACAGGCGCTCGCGCTACCGGGCGGGCCGTTCGGGGTCCGGGAACAGCTTCGCGGCACGGTCAATGTCCAGGAGCGCCTGACCGCAGGCTATATCAACATGCAGTTCGGCGGCCCGCGCTGGTCGGGCAACGTCGGCGTCCGCGTCATCCGGACGCAGGTGACGTCGTCGGGCTTCGACACCCCCGTCACGAGCATCGCCAACACGCCGGGCGACGACACGCTGCAGTACACCTATGGGCCACCCACGGCGGTGTCGGTAAGCAACAGCTACGTCAACGCGCTGCCCTCGGCGAACATCCGGTACAACGTCACCGACAAGCTGCTCGCGCGTGCGGCCTTCTCGCAGACGGTCACCCGCCCGACGCTGACCGATCTTGGCGTCAATAACGACTTCGGCGGCCGCATCTCGGTGCCGCAGTCGAGCGGCGGCAATCCGAACCTGCTGCCGTTCCGCTCGACCAACTACGACGTCTCGGTCGAATGGTACGTCACCCCCGTCAGCTATTTCAGCGTCGGCGCATTCTACAAGGAGCTCAGCGACTTCCTCGAACTCCAGACGCTCCCGGTCAACCGGTTCGGCCGTA
The DNA here is from genome assembly GCF_040549155.1 of Sphingomonas sp. PvP056. Classification (NCBI taxonomy): domain Bacteria; kingdom Pseudomonadati; phylum Pseudomonadota; class Alphaproteobacteria; order Sphingomonadales; family Sphingomonadaceae; genus Sphingomonas; species Sphingomonas sp. PvP056. The sequence continues at coordinate 568,608 of NZ_JBEPST010000002.1, read as the reverse complement.
CGTTCCAGGACACCCGCACGCAGAACGGACAGACCGGCTACATCCGTGGCGTCGAGGTCGGCGCGCAATATGCGTTCGACTGGCTTCCGGGCTTCGCGTCGGGCTTCGGCGTCACCGGCAACTACACCTACGTCAACAGCAAGGTGGAACGCGACCAGACGCTTGCCGACTATGACTGCGGTTACAACGGCCTGTCGCCGCATTCGGCCAACGGCAGCGTGTTCTACGAGAAGTTCGGCATCTCGGCGCGCACGTCCTACAACTGGCGGTCGGATTATCTGCGGCAATGCCGGTCGAGCCAGGGACGCCCGCGCAACCGGTCGTCCTACGGTCAGCTCGATTTCAACGTGGCCTACGACCTGACCCGCAACTTCCAGGTCTATGTGCAGGGCGTCAACGTGACCAACACGAAGGTCGACGAATGGTCGGCGATCGAGGACCGGTTCCTGCTGCTCCAGGAAACGGGTTCGCGCTACAATTTCGGCGTGCGGGTGAAGTTCTGACGCCGCGGAGCTGATTAAGCCGATGGGGTCCCGACGGGCGTTTCTCGTGCGTCTGGTCGGGACTATTCGCGCCACGCAGTAGCCAATCTATTTGGAGCGCCCAACCGTCACGCTGCGGATGCGAAATGTTACCCATCCAGTTGAACATCGATCCGTCCAAGGCCTTGAACTCCTGGGTGGGACAGGCGAGCTTGAAGCGGTCAGCTTGCGCCCGTGACAGCGCCTGACCCGGCGTCGGCCCGACCTGCAGGCAATAGCGTCGCCGTCGCTGGGATCGCCAATCCTGCCCCGACGAGCATCCGGCGGGTCAGCTTCGTCGTCGTTTCGGCTCCCGGCGCGCGGGGGCGGCACGCGCGCCGGTCAGGAAGTCGGCATGGCTCGGCAGCGTCGCGCTTCCCTGCCGCAGCACCGCGCGCATCCGCTGCAGCTGGGTACGGACGTGATCCTCGGGAAGCATGTCAGCGAGCGGATCGTGCCCGCGCGGTACCAACCCCTGGCCCAGCATCACCGAAACCCAACTCGTGTCACGGAACAGCTCGCCCGGCTCGAGGATGACCCGCCCGAGATTGGCGAACACCGCCATACGCTCGCTGAGGCTGTCGGGGATCGCCATCGCGCGGGTGTGCCGCCAGAACGGCGTGTCGTCGCGCCGCGTCTGCTTGTAATGCAGGATGACGAAATCGCGCACCTGCTCGACCTCTTCGCGCATCAGCCGGTTATAGAGGTCGATCTCCGGCTGCGCGAAGCCGTTGCCGGGGAACAGCGACATCAGCGTGACGATGCCGCGCTGGATCAAATGGATACTTGTCGACTCTAGCGGCTCGATGAAGCCTGACGCCAGCCCCAAAGCAACGACGTTCTTGTTCCATGACAGACGTCTGCGTCCGGTAGTGAAGTGGAGTTTGCGTGGGTCGGCAAGTGTCGGCGCATCGAGCCCGGCGCGCAATTGTGCCTCGGCGGTGTCGTCGTCGATGAAGTCGCTGCAATAGACGTGGCCGTTGCCCACGCGGTGCTGCAGCGGGATTCGCCAGCGCCAACCCGCACTCTCGGCATGCGACCGGGTGAAAGGCGGCGGCGGCCCCACGACCTCGGTGGGCACCGCAAGCGCGCGGTTCATCGGCAACCAGTGCGACCAGTCGAGATAGCCGGTGCCAAGCGCCTGTTCGATCAGCACCCCGCGGAACCCCGAACAGTCGATATAGAGATCCGCCTTGAGGCTTCGGCCATCAGCCAGCTCGACGCGATCGACGAAGCCGCTTTCGGGGTCGAGCGGCGCGTTGATGATCCGACCTTCGACCTGCATCGCGCCATTGCCCAGCGCCAGGTCACGCAGCAGCGCGGCATACAGCGCTGCGTCGAAGTGCAGCGCGTAGGATATTCGCGATAAAACGTTGCGCGGGTCGTCGCTCGGGCGGCCGAACTTGCCGGCATAGGCTGCGAGCGTGCAGAGAGAATAATCGGGCAGAGCGCCTTCTTGGGTGCGCAGCCAGTGCTGGTGGAACGCAACCCCGCCAAGATCGGCACCATGGCTGCCGAACGGATGAAAATAGCGCTCGCCAAGCGCCCCCCAGTCGGAAAATTCGATCCCGAGCTTGTAGGTCGCCTGGGTCCGGCGAACGAGCTCATCCTCGTCCAGTCCAAGCAGCGCGTTAAGCTGGAGGATCGGCGGGATCGTCGCCTCGCCGACGCCGACCGTGCCGATCTCGGCAGATTTTACCACGGTTACCGCCACGGCTTCGGGCGCAAAGCTCCTTGAGATAACCGCCGCCGCCATCCAACCAGCGGTTCCACCGCCGACGATCAGCACGCTCTTCACCGGCTGATCATGCATCGCTTCCCCCGTCTCGTTTGCGTTTCGATCATTGACGTCACATCGGAGAGAGTCGGCGACCACGGGTCTTGTGGCCACCATGAAGGGAAAGCGTTCATCCGTCCGTTCGGTCGCTGCAAGCCATCACAGCCCCACGCGCAATCGCAGCGATACACGCCGATCGTTGATCTGGTAATTCCGCAGATACTGCTCCTGGCTTTGGTAGCTGTAGTTGACGGTATCCATAAGGTTCTGTCCGTCCAGCGTCAGCGATATCCGCTTAGTGAAATCGTAACTGATCGATGCGTCGAGCGATCCGTAGGCCTTGAAGTAGATCGGCAATGTCGCCGCGCCCACTTCACTCAGGGAATCAAGGAACTTGTCACGCCAGTTATAGGCAACGCGCGCATTGACGCCATATTTGTCGTACAGCGCGATCAGATTGTAGCTGTTGCGGGACAGGTTGATCAGTGGAACCGCGGTCTGCGTTTGCGCGCCGAGCGATCCCGAGGTGAAGTTCCCCGCATTGCTGTCCGCCAGCGTGTAGTTTGCAGCCACGCCAAATCCCGAGAGTGCTCCCGGCAGGAAATCGAAGAATTTCTGCCCGGCGATTTCGAAGCCCTGGACATAGCCCTTGGTGACGTTGGTCACCGCAGACACGTTGAACTGCACGACACCAACGGTCTGCACCGTTTCCGTCCGCAAAAACGTCCGCGTCGCAATGAGATCGCGCAAGTCCTTGCGGAACCCGGTAATCGAAATGAAACCCGCCCGCTGGAAATACCATTCGAGCGCCGCGTCGAACGAGGTGACCCGCTCTGGCTTCAGGTCGGGATTGCCGGATACCGAGCCTGACCCCTGATACGGGTTGGTCGTCGCGTTATAAGGCTGGCCGGGATTGACCGTCTGCGGCGTCGCGTCGGACCCATTGTACGTTGGGGACAGCGTGAAGCTGGGGTTGAGTTGGTTGAAGGTCGGCCGGAAGATGTTTTTGGAGAACGCCAGGCGCGCCTGCAGCTTCGGCGACAGGTGGAAGCGCAGGTTGAGGCTGGGCAGCCAGTAGGAATATTTGCGCCCGCCATTGAACGCCTGAACCACTGATTCACTGGTCGGGTTTTCGCCGCCGGAGGTACGATAGCTCAGGACCTGAAAGCCTTGCCCGCTTTCGCTAGTGCGGACGTACCGTACGCCCGCGTTGCCATCGAAGTCGAGCCCAGCCAGCGACGTCCCGAAGGCCGCGCGGAGATAGCCCGCATAATCGTCTTCCTTGACCGAACTCGTGGTCGACTTGGTCGGATCGTCGAGCGAGGCGAACCCGATGGTTTGGCCACTGATCTCTTTGATATGCGCGAACGCGGACTCGGGGTGGAGCGCATCGTACAGGTTCCATTGCAGGACCGACCCGAAGACCGAATTGGCGCCGGCCCCGCGCAACAATGTTGCCTGTGCCGGATTGACCTGGACGAACTGCGAAAAGTCCGAGACCTTGTGGCAATTCGCCGCGCTCGACCAATTGGCGCACGTGCCGCCGATCGTCTGCCAGTTGTTAATGTTGGTCTCGCGGTTGATTGCGGTCTTGCCGCTATACCGGCCACCTGTTGTCAGCGACTTCAGGAAGCCGCCGTCGTCGAAATCCCATGTCAGGTCGGCACGGACGCTGTCGCCGGTGGCGGTGTTCGTGGTTCGCGTCGGCTGGACAGCGGTGAAGCCGTAGTTGGCCGGATTGGCAAAGAAATCGGAAGACTTGCCGGTTGCCGGATCGGTCGCAAGCTGGGTCGGGAACTTGCCGCGATTGTCGAAGGTGTAATTGTAGGTCGAATTGAACGCTCCAGCCGCGCCGGTCGTCGTGGTGTAGGGGTTGATCGTCAGGTTCAGCGAGTCCTGATCGACTCGCGCGTCGATGTGCTGATAATCGACACCGAGATGCAGCCGCTGCGTGATCGTCCATTTTGCACCGGTCGAATAATCGGTCGTACGGGTTTTACGGTTGGCACCATAGGTGACCGTGGAGCCGCCCGGGCTGACCAGCGAGCCAGACGTCGCCACGCCATTCTCGACGGTGTAGGTGCCCGTCGGGACGGCGCCATCGTCGGTCGCGAAGTAGGATACGCCGGTGTCGGTGAAGTGGTAATCGCTCGTGAAAACCTGGGCATAGGCCTCAAGATTGGCTGACGGTCGCCATTGCAGCACCGCCGAGCCGCTGATCCTCCGGCGGTCGCCTTCCGCAACGTTAAAGCCACCGCCCTTCTGAACCTGGACGTTCTGGGTAGCATATCCCGGCACCGGCGAGGATTGGACCGGCGAACCGTCCGGGCTCGGGTTCGGCCCGTGATACAAATATGGCTCGACCTGATCGAGATCCTGTCGGAACGCCGTCGTGCCATAGGAACCGTTGAGCAGGAAGCCGATCTCGCCAAGTCCGGTCTGCCAGCGATTGCTATATAACCCGGATCCACCGTAGCCATATTTCTTGGCGAGGTCGAAGCGCGTTACCGACGCCGTTGCCGAAGCGATCTGTCCCGGCGCGTCGAACGGACGGCGCGTGCGCAAGTCGATCGTGCCGCCCAGCGATCCTTCGATCAATTCGGCCGAAGCGTTCTTGTAGACATCGATGCGGGATAGAAGATCCGGCCCGACGTCCTCGAACGACAGCCCCACGCCACCATTAGCGGAAAAGATGTCGTGGCCGTTCAGTTCGGTACGCACTTCGCTCAACCCACGGATCGCAACGGCGCTGCCCTCGCCAAGGTTGCGTTGGATCTGGATGCCGGGGATGCGCTGCAGGGATTCCGCAATGTTCGTATCGGGAAACTTGCCGATGTCCTGAGCGGTGATCGAATCCACGAGCTGCTCGGAATTCTGCTTGATCGCCTGCGCGGAGGCGAGGCTGCCACGCAATCCGGTCACGACAATATCATCGGGTTCGTCAGTCGGCTCGACCTGTGATGCAGTTGCTGGCGTTGCGGTGGCGTTGGCTTGCGAATCGGGCTTAGTCTGTGCCCGTGCCGGGGCGGCAAGACCGCAAATCGCCATCGCAAGCCCAGAGACGCCAGCCAATATACGTGAGTCGTTCCTCATCGGATCCCCTCCCCCATTGTCCCTTTACGGGCTCAGGGACTTTGTACTCGACATCCTCACCTATGAAAACATGAATTTATAAGTGCTCAACAGAAGAAGAAAGACAATGTAAGCAGTAATCTACATACAGAACCGTACACTACGTAGATTTTAATTGTGGAACTCCGAACCTACGTGTGAAAACGAACTGGCTATTGGATTGGTGCGCGATGTGGTCGGGGCGTAGCAGACGGCGAGGACGCAACGCGACTTGTGCGTCAGCACGTGGGAACATCTTGGCGTACATTCTACTGAAAGCACCCCCGTCATTACGACGACGAGTTCTATCCGAAGCTCGACATTCCCATGACGGCGCAATCCGGCCTGCGCTGACCTCTAACGCTACAAAAGCACCGAGCCGTTCGTCTATACGCGCCGAACTGGTACATCACCGCCCCGCCCTGTCATCAGCGTGGCTGAAGCGGATCGCAACCCCCATCGACGGCTATTCGCCCGTTCTGCTTTAGTCGCACGGCCGCGGCCGATACGTGACGTCGATCACAGCTTCGTCGCGCAGTCACGACGGCTCGAGGCGGTTTACCACTGTGAGAATCGCGGGACCGAAGCGTTTCCCCGAAAAACAATTTAGTGCAGCTTCAGCAAGGCGTGCTCAGGGGCTTCGACTTGCTTCCCTGGCGAACCTATACTTCGCGCGATACCTGGTTTGCGCGTTCACCCTCGGCGAGCGGACAGATCGGTCTTTCGAAGACTGGGTCCTATCGTCATAGACTTACCATCGTGAACGCACAGCGTGCAGCGCCGGTAAATAGCAGTGCCGCGTCGTCGACATTCTGAATGGCCGGCCCAATCCGGCACATCTCATGATCTATCGAATACCATCAATGCTATAGCAAAACTGGCTGGGGCGGCAGGGTTCGAACCTGCGAATGGCGGCATCAAAAGCCGCTGCCTTACCACTTGGCGACGCCCCAATCCGGGAGCGCAGGCCTTTAAGCTGCGCGTGCCCCGTTGCAAACCGAAAAAACGCTTCAGCCCTAGATTACGCGTTCCAGCCAGCCATGCGGATCGGGCGCGACGCCGCGTTGCAGGTCGATCAGCGCCTGGCGCAGGCGACACGTCGCCTCCCCCGCCCCGCCGTCCGCGATGTCGAACGCGCCGTCGACCAGCTTCATCGTCCCGATCGGCGCGACGACCGCAGCGGTCCCGCACGCGAACGCCTCGCGCAGCCGCCCGCTCGCCGCGTCAGCGCGGCACTGGTCGATCGCATAGGGTTCCTCGCGCACCGTCAGCCCCATGTCGCGCGCCAGCGTGATCAGCGAATCCCGCGTGATCCCGGGCAGGATCGTGCCGGTCAGCGGCGGGGTCTGGATCGTGCCGTCGTCGAACACGAAGAAGATGTTCATCCCCCCCAGTTCCTCGATCCAGCGGCGCTCGACCGCGTCGAGGAACAGCACCTGGTCGCACCCCTGGCGCGTCGCCTCAGCCTGCGCGATCAGGCTGGCGGCGTAATTGCCGCCGCACTTGGCCGCCCCGGTGCCGCCGGGTGCCGCGCGCGTATAATCCTGCGACACCCACAGCGTCACCGCAGGAGCCCCGCCCTTGAAATAGGCACCGACCGACGAGGCGATCACTGCGTACAGATATTCGGTCGACGGCTTGACGCCGAGGAACACCTCGCTCGCGATCATGAACGGGCGCAGGTACAAGGCACCGCCGTCAATATTCGGGATCCAGTCGGCTTCCTGCCGGACGATCGCGCGCACCGACTCGACGAACAGATCCTCGGGCAGCGGCACCATCGCCATCCGCTCCGCCGACGCGCGGAAGCGCGCGGCGTTGGCTGTCGGGCGGAACAATGCGGCGCCGCCGTCGGGTAGCCGGTACGCCTTCATCCCCTCGAAGATCTCCTGCGCATAATGCAGCACCGCCGACGCGCTATCCATCGTGAAAGGCGCGCGTGCGGTGATCTTGGCATCGTGCCAGCCCTCCGCTTCGCTGTAGCGGATCGTCACCATGTGATCGGTAAAGACCTTGCCGAACCCGGGGTTGACGAGCTGCGCCGCGCGTTCGTTCGCGGCGATCGGGGCTGCGTTAGGCTCGAAGGCGAATTTCGGCGGCGATGCCGACGCGCCATCGGACGACGTATCAGCAAGCGGCGCGTTGGCGAGCGTATCGGTGTGCGACATGATATCCTTGCGACATATTGCGACAATTTGGGGGTTGAAGGGGTGTACGGGACGCGTCAAACGCGGTCAACAATGGCCACCGCAATCGCTTCTGCCTCGCCGCTCTTCCTCCGCGAACCCGAAATTCGTCGCGGCATGGAATTGCTATACTTCGCACAAAGCACGCTTGCCCGCGCGACCGAGGCGCGTCTCGGCGAAATGGGTCTGGGTCGGGCGCATCACCGCGCGATGTACTTTATCGCGCGGCATCCGGATCTTACCGTCAGCGCATTGCTGAGCCTGCTCGGCATCACCAAGCAGTCGCTCGGGCGCGTCCTCAACGAACTGGTCGACCGCGAACTGGTCGAGACTCGCGTCGGCGAACGCGATCGTCGCCAGCGACTGCTGCGGCTCTCGGCAACGGGTACTGCGCTCGAGCAGGAACTGTTCGAGATGCTGCGCGAACATTGGTCGCGCGCCTATGCCCGCGCTGGCCAGAGCGCAGTGACAGGGTTCTGGTCGGTGCTTGAAGGGATGATCGGCGAGGAAGGCCTAACCCGCCTGTCGGGGCCGCACGACTAGCCAGCGACGCAGTCAGGCCTCAGCCTCGCGCCGCCGCAGCCATCTCCGCATTGCGCCGCGTCGCCGCCGCAATCGTTTCGGTCAGCAGCCCGTCCAGCGCCTTGTCGGCGTCGAGCACATCGAGACCCTTGCGCGTCGATCCGCCAGGGCTGGCGACCTGATCCGCCAGCGCACCCGGTGCGACACTTGCCGAAGCTGCCAACAATCCCGCCCCTTCCACGGTTGCGAGCGCGAGCCGCTCGGCCTGATCGCGCGGCAACCCTTGCGCGACGCCCGCCGCCGCGAGCGAATCAATAAAGCGATACAGGAAGGCAGGCCCGCTTCCGGCAAGCGCGGTGACCGCGTCGAACTGCGCTGGCGCGACCCACTCGACGAGGCCAAGCGGTAGCATCAGTTGCTCGGCCAGCGCGCGCGCCGGTGCGGACGCGCTGGCACTATCAAGCGCAACGACACCCTTGCCGATCGCAACCGGGAGATTGGGCATCGCCCGAACGATCGCGCCAGCCTTGAACCGCGTCGACAGGGCGGCTTCTTCGACACCGGCTAGGATTGATACGAGCATCGCGACACCCGCCAGCCGCTCGGCAAAGCGCGCGGCGATGTCATCGACCTGCTGTGGTTTCATGGCGAGGATCACGACATCGGGTAACGGCCCGTCCGGCAGATCGCGTGCCTGCCGCACCCCCGCGGGAAGCGCGCGATCGGACCGGTTGACGACGTCGACGTCGCTACCCGCCACCACGCCGCTCGCGATCCAGCGGCGCAGCATCGCACCGCCCATGTTGCCGCATCCGATCATCCAGATCCGGCCCACGTGGGTCTCGCTCACAGGCTCAGGCTTCGCCCTGGGTTTCGGTCATCGCCGCGGCGAGCGCTTCCTTGGGGGTCTTGCCGCCCCACAGGATGAACTGGAACACCGGGTAAAAACGCTCGCACTCGTCGATCGCGCTTTCCACCATCAGCTCGGCCGATCCCAGCGACAAGGTGCCACCATCGCCGTCGATCATCGCGGCGTGACGGTACAACAAGATGCCGCTCGACGACCATAATTCGAAATGGCCGACCCACAGCTGCTCGTTGATCAGCCCGATGGCCTCGTACATCGCGGGGCGCTTGTCGTCGGCAACCTTGATGTCGGGGAACGCCAGGAACTGAATGACGCCGTCCTCGTCCCGCCACAGCGCGCGCAATTCATATTGCGCCCAGCTGCCCTTGACCTTGGCGATGACTTCGTCGTCCTGCCGCTCGTAATCCCAGCCGTGTGCCGCGAAATAGCTCTCGAGCATGTCGATCGGGGCCGCATCGTCACGGTCGAAATCGGCTTCATCCAACACCATTACGAGCCCTCCGTCCGCGTTACGGCCGAAAGGGTGGCCGCTCGGGCGCGACGACACAAGCGATAGGTGGGAACGCCCGGCGAATTTCCTGTGGATAAAATGAGGTCAGACTCCGGTTGCGGGGCTCGAAGGCGGCGTGGTCGTGGTGCCAGCCGACTTGGCCTCAAGCGCATCGAGCCGCGCGCGCAGCGCATCGGCTTCGTCCCGCGCGGCGGTCGCCATCGCCTTCACCACTTCGAACTCGTCGCGCGAGACGAAATCGAGTCCACCGATCCATTCGCGCGCACGCGACCGTGCACCGGCCTCGGCTTCGCGCCCGACGCCCGCAAGCGTGCCGGCCGCGCCGTTGATGAACTTGGCGAAATCGTCGAAGATCTTGTTGTCGGCTTGCATCTGGGGATTCCAATCGAACTTATGTCGCAATAATCTGGGTGGTCGTCGAACCGGGTGCAAGGGTTTCCACCCCGGGGTTGAGCGCCAGAATCTCGTAGTTGAGATACGCCGCGAACAGCAACCAGGCAAGATACGGCACCAGCAGCACCGCGGCGAGCCCGCGCACCTGCGAGAACAGGATCGTCATCAGCATCGTCACGCCGAACATCAGGCCGACCAGCACGAGCGCGAACACCACCTGATGCAGCCCGAAAAACAACGGTGACCAGGACAGGTTGATCGCCAGCTGCGCAAAGAACACGATCAGCGCGGGGGTCCGCAGGCGCGCCCCGCGTGCATTGAGGATCATCGCCAGCGCGATGCCCAGAATGACATAGAGCAGCGACCAGGCAACCGGGAAAACCCAGTCGGGCGGATTGAACGCGGGCTTGTTGAGCGCGGCGTACCACGCATTGCTCTTGCCGGTGGGCGCAAGCTGCGCCGCACCGAAGCCGAGCAGTAACATTCCCGGCACCGTCAACGCGGTCCAGCGCAGGAAGGACGCGCGCAACTGTTTCTGCGACACGATGCTGCCCGCCATGTTCCCCGCCGTGTTCGTGGCCATCTCGTGCCCTCTTCTCATTGAACTACACTGACCGGACGGGCTCGCAAGGCAGCGCTCCATCCAGACCATACACTGCCGCTATAGGGGAAGTTGCGGGGCCACGTCGGCATTATTTGCGGGCATGTCCGGAGCGGCACCCCGTTCCGCAGCGATCAGGAATTCGACATTGCCTTCGGGCCCCGTAATCGGGCTTTCGACCAGCGTGACGATCCGCCACCCCTGCCCGGTCAGCCAGGCGGACACCTCGTCGCACACACGTGCATGAATCACAGGGTCGCGCACGACGCCCCCCTTGCCGACCTCGCCGCGCCCCGCCTCGAACTGCGGCTTTATCAATGCCAGCAGCTTCCCGTCGGGTCTGGCAAACCGCAGCGGGACCTCCAATACCTTGGCGAGCCCGATGAAACTCGCGTCGCACACGATCAGGTCGATCGGCTCGGGGATATGCACCGGAGTCAGGATGCGCGCGCTGGTCTGTTCGTGGACGATCACGCGGTCATCCTGTCGGATCTTCCACGCAAGCTGGTTGGTCCCGCTGTCGACCGCATAGACGCGCGCCGCGCCGCGCTGGAGCAACACATCGGTAAACCCGCCGGTCGATGACCCCACGTCGATCGCCACCATGCCCGTGACGGCCCACCCAGTCGCGTCAAGCCCGTGCGCCAGCTTGATCCCGCCCCGCGAAACCCAGGGATGATCCCGTCCGCGCACGTCGAGCAGCGCGTCGTCGGCCACCGCCTGCCCCGGCTTGTCGATCTTGCGATCGCCCGCGAACACCAAGCCCGCCATGATCAGCGCCTGCGCGCGCGTGCGACTCTCGACGAGGCCACGGTCGACCAGCAGTTGATCAGCCCTGATCTTGGGCATCGGTGCAACGGAAATAGGGAAGCAGGGCCATCGCCACCCCCTATCAAGCTTCGCCCGAGACCCCAAGCGCGCTCGAGTCGCGCCGTCGTGATCGGCCGATCGGGGCGGCGGCATCGGTCCGGCGCACACGGTCTTCATTCTGGCGCAGGCCTATTGCCTACCATCCCAGTAGGAATAGCTTTGGGGACCGGAAGGCGTGGCCGCACGGTGTCCCCCTAGAGCAACGCCGGTCACGTCTTCCTACCTCTGTGGGAGAGCATCGATGGGCAGCTTTTCAAGTTTCGACCCCGTGCAACCGACCATATTGACGGTCCCCGGCCTGGGTGGTTCGGGTCCGTCGCACTGGCAGACTCTCTGGGAGTCGGCACGGCCAGATACCGTTCGCGTCGAACTCGGCATGCGGCACACGCCACACCGCAACGCCTGGGTAACCAAGCTCGATCAGGCGATCCGCCAGGCCAAGGCCCCGGTGATCCTCGCTGCGCACAGCCTTGGCTGCCTTGCGGTGGCGTGGTGGGCCGAGATGACGCGCCAACCCTATGGTTGGCCGGTCGCGGGTGCGCTGCTGGTGGCACCGGCCGATGTCGACCGGCCCGATGCGTGCGCGGAACTCGCAACGTTCGGCCCGACGCCGACCGCACCGCTCCCCTTCCCGTCGATCGTCGTCGCGAGCCGGGACGACCCGTGGATCGCGATCGAGCGCGCGCACAGCCTCGCGGTCGGCTGGGGAAGCCATTTCGTCGACGCGGGCGAGCAAGGCCATCTCAACGCCGCGAGCGGCATCGGCTGGTGGAAGGAAGGCCAGGAACTGCTCGACCGCGTGATCGGGGCCGCGGTCGATCGCGACGGTCGCCCGCTGCCGATCAGCGAGGCGCGCTCGATCCTCGCAATCAACGCAACCGACGCCGCGCAGACGCATTACCTGCCGCGATGACGCGCAGGCGTCAGTCGAGAAACAGATAGGAGGGGTCGAATTCGGCGAACGCGCGCAGCCGGTCCCAATCGACAATCTCGACCACCCCCTGACGGAACGTCACCAGCCCGTCCTCGCGCAACTGCCGCAACATGCGGTTGGCGTGGACGGCGGTGAGTCCGGTCGCATCGGCCAGATCCACCTGCGTCAGCGGCAGGTCGAACTTGGTGCCCGACGCCATGCCGGCGCGTTCCAGCCGGAGGAACATCTCGCAGAACAGATGCGCCAGCCGCACCGCCGCGCCCCGCGCGCCGATCGAGACAATCCATTCGCGGTTGATCGCGGCATCGATCATCGTCGATTTCCACAGCAATTCGGTGATCGTCGCGGATCGTGCGGTGAGCTCGCGGACGCTCGCATGCGGGAACAGCGCGACCTTGATATCGGTCAGCGCCGCGACCGAATGCTCCAGCCGCTTGAGCGGATAACTGTGCAAGTCCACGAAATCACCGGGAACATGGATCGCCAGGATCTGCCGGCGTCCGTCGGGCGTATCCTTGAACCGTTCGACGAACCCGTCGAGCAACAACGTGCATTGCGATAGCGGCGTGTGTTGCCGGATGAAAATCTGGCGGGCGTTGAACGTCGTGGTCCGCGCGGCGCTCGCGTCGATCGCCGCCACGTCCTCCGCGTCCAGAACGGGCGTCCGGTGCGTTTTCAGAAACTTGTCGATATACATGCGTTCGATCGGACCCCTTGCGCGGAACATGGCCGGGAAGTTCGCGTTTTGTCTATAGGAGACGTTATCTTGGCCAAGAATCCCCACGACAAACCGATCGATGCCGTCGAGGAAGACGGAGAGATCTTGCTCGACGGACCGGAAGGCATGGCCGAATCCTTTACGCCCGACGCGGCCAAGCAGTCGGCCGAGCATATCGCCAAGGCGGTCGAGGAAGCGGATGAGAAGAAGCCCAAGGCGGACCGTACGCACCGTTAAGCATGATCGTATCGCCGACGTTAACGCTGTCGGGCGATACGTATCTCATGCCGTACCGCAAACTTTTCCTGAGCCGGTGGTCCGCGCTGATGTGGGCCGCCGGCATCATTTACATGGCGGTCGATACGGTCGGCTTCGCGCCAGCCAAGCAGGCTGAAACGCCACCCGAACAAGCGACGGTGACAGACGCTACCGGAACCTCGCTCACGCCATCCGATGTCTCGAATTTCGCGAACATCGCCAGCGCGTTATAAGCGTTTCTTCAACGCTTAGGCACGGCTTTGGCGACCGGCGTCAGTGCAACCTTGGCGATCTTCCACTGCTTCTGCGCGGCGGTCGCCCCGTCGATGTCGCCGGCGCGGTGCAGCGTGACCGTCCCGATCGCATAGTCGGGCGCGCGATCCGCCTTCAACCGGGCATAGACCTGCACCGGCACGGTCACGTAGCGCTGCCCAGCCCCCGCGTCGATCCGACCCGGCGCGCCGACGTTGGCGTGATATTCGCTATACCGATCAAACGTCGCGGCAAAGGCAGCAGGATCGCGCCCCGCGCCGTCCGCACCCGACTGCCATAGCGCCCGCGCATCGACGAACCGTCGCGCGCCGAGCAACCCGAAATAGGTCTGCACCACAGTGGCGGCGCCCTGTGCGCTGTCGGGGGTGAACTTGGCCTCGGATACGGGCGTCCGGTCATCCGGCAGTCCGCCCGGCGTGCCGGGTGCCGGCGGGTCGAGTGGCATCTCGCCGTTCGACATGGCGCCGTTCGCGCTCGCATCGGCTGCCTCGGCTTCGTCGTCGGCTGCCCCCATCGCGCGCGCGTCTTCCGCATCGAGCGCCAGCGCATTCTGCTCGTCCGCGTCCGGCGCACTCACGATCGCCGTGCTGTTGCCGATCATGCTGTTGTCGACCGGTTCGCTCTGCGCGCACCCTGCGACCAGGATCAGGGATACGGGGAGGATCAGCTTGGGGGACATAATGGTGCTCGAGCGCTGGAAACGGGAAAGGCGAATGATGCGTAACGACCCGCCCCCGGCACCGTTCCCGGCGCCGCGTGCGGGTCGGCGGTCGCGAGACCGGTACGGCGGACCGGCAAACCGGTCCACCGCATCCGTCTAGGGTCGGAGCGCTGCGTCGTCGCGGTCGGTCAGCTCTTCGTCGTCGATCGCGTCGCCATCGACGTCGTCCTGCAGGTCGTCCTCGTCGAGATCGTCCTCATCCTCGTCGGCATCGTCGTCTTCCTCGCCGACCTCACCGTCCTGCATCTCGAGGTCATCCTCATCCTCATCATCGTCGTCGTTTTCCGAGGCGATGTCGGGATTGAGATCGGTCAGGATCGTGCCGTCGGTCGGACCGTCGCGCGTGACCTCGAGGATCTCGGCACGCTGGCTCTCGTCATAGCCCTCTTCGTCGAACCCGTCGTCGCCCGAGCCTTCGCCGGGCACTTGATGGCCACCAATGCTCATGTCGTGTCTCCCGTCCGCCCCGGCCCGATGCGGGGTGCGGTCATACAAGCGAACCTAGCAGCACTGGATCGGTTCCGCATCCCGGCCCCGAAACGATCAGCTCGGGCGAAACAGCCTGCCCCGCTCGACGATCCCCGCAATCACCAGTCCCGCGACCCCCGCGATGAAGAAACCGAGATGCAACGGCACCGTCGTCCCGTCAAAGCTCCGCCCGATCGCCCAGCCGATTAACCCGCCGATCGTGATGCCGAAAAACCCCTGGACGCTCGACGCTGTGCCCGCGATCGCGCCCATATTCTCCATCGCCATCGCCGACATGTTCGACGTCGCCAGACCGAAGCACGCCATCGTGATCGCCTGCAGTAGTACGAAGACGAGCAGCGGTTCGTCCCCCGCCCGTCCGATGATCAGCCCCGCGCCCGATGACAGGATCATTACCACCAGCGCGGTCTGCGAAATGCGTCGCATCCCGATCCGCATCACGATCTTCGAGTTGAGCAGGTTCGCCACCGCCATGGTACCCGCCGACGCCGCAAATACGCCGCCGAGCAGCGCAGGCCGGTGAAAGACATGCTGCATGATCGGCTGGATCGACCCGAGGTACCCGAAGATCGCCCCCTGCGCGATCATCGCCGCGGCGGTGTAGCCGAGCGAATAACGGTCGGACAGCGTCTGCCGCCACCCGCGCGCGAGTGTCACCATGGAGAGCGGGATATGCCGTTCGCGCGGCAGCGTCTCGGGCATCCGGATCGCGAACCAGATCAGGCACGCGAGCGCCGCCGCGGCGATCACCTCGAAGATCAGCCGCCACGACCCGACCAGCAGCACAGCCTGCCCGAAGCTCGGCGCGACGATCGGCACCGCCATGAACACCATGAACGCCAAGCTCGTCACCTGCGCCATCGCACGTCCTGAGAAGCAATCGCGAATCAGCGCGATCGTCACCACCCGGCTCGACGCGATCGCTAGCCCAGTGATGAACCGGACGATCAGCAACAGCGTAAAGCTGCTCGCCAACCCCGCCAGCAGATTGCCGAGCGCATAACAGATCAACCCGCAGATCAGGATCGGCCGGCGCCCGAACCGATCGGTCAGCGGGCCGTGGATCAACTGCCCGACACCTAGCCCCACGACAAACACGGTGAGGATCAGCGGTCCGTCCAGGATGGCATCCACGTGCAGCCGCCGCGAGATATCGGGAAGCGCCGGGAGCATCGAATCGATTCCCAGCGCACCCAGCGCCATCAGCGCCGCGACCAGCGGTACGAACTCCGCAAGCCGAATGGGCGGGCCATCGACCCGTTCGAGCGGAACAACACGATCGGACATGATCTCGACATGCCCTAGCCAGTCGGGAAGGTCACCCTGCAAAACGCGCTTTTTCCGTAGCGTCGCGTGATATCTTGCCAGATTACCTGCCCGCAGAATCTGCGGCGACGCGCTTCGGGTTCACCACGCGCCAATTGTCCCGCGCCCCCAATTGGCGGTATGGCGGCCCAAATTCCCCGTGTGATGGACGCTTGACCATGTCTGATTCCCCCGCCGCGCAGGTCCCTGCGCTTTCGCTCGCCGACGAAGCGAAAGATCCCGATGCTTTTGCCGCCGCGCTCGGTGGTTCGTTCGAACGCTATGGCTTCGCGGTCGTCTCGGACCACGGCGTCCCCGCCGATCTGATCGCGCGCGCCTGGGCGATGACCGAAGCGTTCTTCGCGTTGCCCGAGGAAACCAAGCGCCAATACCTCGTCGAGGGCGGCGGCGGTGCGCGCGGCTACACCCCGTTCAAGACCGAGATCGCCAAGGGCGCGACGCATGTCGACCTCAAGGAATTCTGGCACGTCGGCCGCGAACTCGCGAAGGGGCATCGCTTCGAGGGGCAGATGACCCCCAACGTCTGGCCCGACCAGCCCGAGGGGTTCCGCGACACCTTTATCGAACTGTTTGCGGCATTCGACACCGCAGGCGACCGGCTGCTGTCCGCGATTGCACGGCATCTCGGGCTTGCCCCCGACTGGTTCGATCCCGCGGTCAAGGACGGCAATTCGGTGCTGCGCCTGCTTCACTACCCCCCGATCCCGGCTGACGCACCCGGCGTCCGCGCAGGCGCGCATGAGGACATCAACCTCATCACGCTGCTGCTGGGCGCGGAGGAAGCCGGGCTCGAACTGCTCGACAAGGACGGCAACTGGCTCGCGATCAAGCCGCCGGAGGGCGCGATGGTCGTCAACGTCGGCGACATGCTGCAGCGGCTGACCAACCACGTCCTGCCGTCGACCACGCACCGCGTCGTCAACCCGCCACCCGAGCGCCGCGGTCATTCGCGCTACTCGATGCCGTTCTTTCTGCATCCCGCGCCCGATTTCCTGATCGAGACGCTGCCGCAGACGATCACCGCCAAAAACCCGGATCGCTACCCGACGTCGATCACGTCGCACGATTATCTGTACGAGCGGCTCGTCGAAATCGGGCTCATCAAGAAATAATCTGTCGCGCCGGGGTTGTTTTACGGTCTATTCCTCCGCTAGCGCGCATCGCCAGGGAACCCCGGAGCCGGTCCGGGGCGACGGGGTATATTGAAATGACCGAACCTCTTCGCATCGCGCTCGCCGGGCTCGGCACGGTTGGCGCGGGCGTGATCCGCTTGCTCGACACCAATGGCGCGCTGATCGCGCGTCGTGCGGGACGACCGATCGAGATCGTCGCAGTGTCCGCGCGCGATCGGTCGAAGGACCGCGGCGTCGACATCGAACGCTTCGCCTGGGTCGATGACACCACCGCGCTTGCCCAGTCCGGCGCGGACGTCGTGGTCGAGCTGGTCGGCGGTTCGGACGGGCCTGCCCTGACGCTTGCGCGCGCGACGCTTGGTGCGGGCAAGAGCTTCGTTACCGCGAACAAGGCGATGCTCGCGCATCACGGGCTGGAACTGTCACGGCTGGCCGAAGGTGCTGGCGTCGCGCTCAAGTTCGAGGCGGCGGTCGCGGGCGGCGTGCCCGTCATCAAGGGATTGCGCGAAGGTGCCGCCGCGAACGTGATTGAGCGCGTCTACGGCATTCTCAACGGGACCTGCAATTTCATTCTGTCCAAAATGGAAGCCGAGGGCCGCGATTTCGCCGACGTTCTCGCCGAAGCACAGGCGCTTGGCTTTGCCGAGGCCGACCCGAGCTTCGACATCGACGGGGTGGACGCCGCGCATAAATTGTCGCTGCTCGCCAGCCTCGCGTTCGGGACGCAGCCGGCGTTCGCCGACGTCGCCGCGAGCGGCATCCGCCACGTGCTCGCCGCCGACATCGCCGAGGCTGCCGCGCTTGGCTATCGTGTACGATTGCTCGGTATTGCCGAAGCCGATGAAGCGGGGCTGTTCCAGCGCGTCCATCCGCATCTCGTGCCGGTCGATCATCCGCTTGCGCACGTCACCGGCGCGACCAACGCGGTCGTCGCGGAGGGCAATTTCGTCGGGCGCCTGCTATTCCAGGGCGCGGGCGCAGGCGACGGACCGACCGCAAGCGCAGTCGTCGCGGATCTGATCGACATCGCACGCGGGGAATTCGGCCCCGCCTTTGCAATGCCCGCGGATTCGCTGACCGAGCAAGTCCCCGCCGACACCGGCGACCGGCGCGGCCGCGCCTATGTCCGCTTCACCGTCGCGGACCGGGTCGGCGTGCTCGCGGAAATCGCGGCGGCGATGCGCGATGCCGGCGTTTCGATCGAGAGCCTGATGCAGCGCGGCGCGATGGCGGACGGATCGGTGCTCGTGGCGATCGTCACGCACGAAGGCCCAGAGCGCGCGGTGGCGCAGGCACTGGAGCGGCTGCGCGGGTCGCAAAGCCTGGTGGGGCAACCGCTGTGGATGCATATCCTGGGGTGAGTTCTTTAAGCCCCTCCCCTTCAGGGGAGGGGTTGGGGTGGGGCAGTCCAGCAAAGCGCGCTCTCTGCGAGGCACAGCCCCACCCCCAACCCCTCCCCTGAAGGGGAGGGGCTTGAGAAAACTAAGGCAAGATCACCGACTCATGCGTCGGCTCCTCAAGCGCAATCGCCAAGCGCCCGGACTTGTCCGGCTTCTTCCGAAACACCCCGCCAACCCCATGCGCAACATCCTGCCCAAGCTTCATCATGTTGCGCGACTCGCCCGGCTCCTCACAACAACTGCCGGGCGAAACCAGCTTCTGCACCAGGCGCACAACCTGCGTAGCGCCGCCAAACAGATCGACCCCCGTGGTACACCCCCGCTGGACCGCACCGCACGGCGTACTGTCCTCGACCGCCAACGCCCCAGCCCCCGTCATGTTCGGATTGGACGGCTTCGGCCGATCCAGCACGACCTCGTTCGGATAGGGCAGCTTCTGCGACGGCAAGGGCCGCCCGCAGACGACGATATCCTCCCCCTTGGCCTTCACCTTGCCCTGCGGAACGCACGGTTCGGTCCCGACCGGGTCGAGGATCGACCACGCAGCCTTCGCTGACTCAGGCGGCGGCGCAGCGGGCGGGGGTGTCGCGACCTGCGCGGCAAGGATCAGGAGCAACATGACCGCCAAGCTGCGGTGCGATCATGGCGAATTTCAGGCGATGCGCGGAATCGCCAAACGCGGAATGTCGATTGCGGGGCAACGATCCATCACGACGTCGAGCCCAGCCGCTTCCGCACGCGCCGCAGCCTCGGGATTGATGACGCCCAGTTGCAACCACACCCCCTTCGCACCCACCGAAATCGCCGCGTCGACCGCCTCCCCCGCAGCCGCCGAATTGCGGAAGATGTCGACCAGATCGATCGGTCCGGCAATGTCCGAAAGCTCGGCGACGACCATCTCACCGTTGATCGTGCTCCCGGCAAGCTGCGGATTGACCGGGATCACGCGGTAGCCATGCGCCTGCAACGTGCGCATCACACCGTAAGACGGCCGGTACGAACGATCGGACGCGCCCACCAGCGCGATCGTCCGCGTCTCGGTCAACAGCCGTGCAATCTCGTCATCCTGCGTCAGCATCAGCGCGGCTCCTTGATCCAGTCCGCCACACGATCCGCAATCGCACCGAAGGCAACCGCCTCGGTCCCGTCTGCCGACACCGGCGGTCGACCCGCATCCGACGCGATCCGCACCCGCATGTCGAGAGGAATCCGCCCGAGGAACGGCAGCCCGAGCGTTGCGGCAGCGGCTTCCGCGCCCCCCCTGCCGAATGGATCGGACACGTCGCCGCACGACGGGCAGACATAGCCCGCCATATTCTCGACCAGCCCGATGATCGGCACGCCCGCCTTGACGAACAGGTCGATCGCGCGCTTCGCGTCGATCAGCGCGAGATCCTGCGGCGTGGAGACGATCACCGCCCCCTGCGGCCGGTATTTCTGGATCATCGTCAGCTGGACGTCCCCCGTCCCCGGCGGAAGATCGAGCACCAAAGTATCCGCATCGCCCCAGTTCGCATCGAGCATCTGCTGCAACGCGCCCGCCGCCATCGGCCCGCGCCACGCGATCGCCTGATCCGCCGCGACGAGCATCCCCATCGACAGCATCGGCACGCCAGAGGGTGTATCGACCGGCTGCAACACTTTATTACGAGCGGTCGGCTTGGCGTCCTCCACGCCCATCAGCTTGGGCTGCGACGGCCCGTAGATATCCGCATCGACCAGCCCCACGCGTCGCCCGCGCGCCGCCAGCCCGATCGCCAGATTGGCGGACACCGTTGACTTGCCGACACCACCCTTCCCGCTCGCCACCGCGATCGAAAGCCGCGTGCTCCGCTGGCTGGTGAGCGCAATCCGTACCGTCGCGACCCCCGGCAAATCGCTCGCCGCCGCGCGAACCGACGCTTCCAACGAATCGCGTTCGCCCTCGTCCAGCCCGCTCACGTCGATCACGATACTCGCGCGGTCGCCCTCGATACGGCCGGTGGCGCGGGTGCCCGCAAAGGGGGCGAGCATGGCATCAAGCGAAACTGGATCGGTCATCCGCGTGCAGATAGGCATCCGCCGTGCGCTTGCCACTGTTTTTCGTAAGGCTTGCCCCCTATAAAGGCATCATGACGATCCTATCGGGCTGGTTCCGCCGCCTCTCCATCCTTACCGCCGACAACAAGGGCCCCTGGGGCGGCCCGGGCGGTTCCGACGACGACGGCAAGGCCACGCCCGGCAACGGCGGTGGCCCCCGCAACCCATGGGCACAACCACCCAGCGGCACGCCGCGCGGAAAACAGACCGGGCCGAGCGCGCTCGACGAATTCCTCAAGCGCGCGCGCACGTCCGGCGGCGGTGGTGGCGGCAATGGCGGGTTCGGGGGTCGCCCCCGTATTCCCGGCACGCCATCACCCGCGCAATTGTGGGGCATCGGCGTCGGCATCATCCTGGTGCTGTGGCTCGCCTTCACCGCAATTCACTCGATCGGGCCGCAACAGCGCGGGGTCGTGACCTTCCTCGGCCGCTATGCCGGCACGCTCGAGCCGGGCATCCGCCTGACGCTCCCCGCGCCGCTCTCGTCGGTCGCCAAGGTCGACGTCAGCCAAATCAGCACCGACACCTTCCCGGAGGAAGGCTCGGGCGCAAACCTGATGCTGACGCGTGACCAGAACGTCGTCGATCTCGATTATTCGGTGCGCTGGATCATCAGCAACCCGCAGGACTTCGCGTTCCAGATCAAGGACCAGAAATCGACGCTCCGCGCGACCGCCGAAAGCGCGATGCGCGCGATCGTCGCGACCGTGTCGCTCGATCAGGCCCTCGGCGGCGGCCGCGCCGCAATGGAAGTTCGCGCGCAGCAGTTGATGCAGTCGATCCTCGACCGCTACAATTCGGGCATCCGCATCCAGGGCGTCGCGATCAAGAACGCTGCCCCGCCTGCGCAGGTCATCGACGACTTCAAGGCGGTCTCCGCCGCGCAGCAGGAAGCTCAGGGCAACATCAATCGCGCCCGTGGTTACGCCCAGCAGACGCTGGCACGCGCGCAGGCCGACGCAACGTCGTTCGACGTGCTCTACGCGCAATATCGCCTGGCGCCCGAAGTGACCCGCCGTCGTCTCTATTACGAGACCATGGAGCAGGTATTGGCGCGCAGCGACAAGACGATCGTCGAAGCGCCCGGTGTCGTTCCGTATCTCCCGCTTGGGCGTAACAAGCGCCTGCCCGATCCGGTCGCCCCCGCCGCCCTCGCCCCCGAAACGCCCGCCGCCGGAGCAGCCCAGTGAATCTCGCCCGTAACCCCATCGCGCTCGGCGCGGCAGCGATGGCCGCGCTGATCGTGCTCGCCAGTTCGCTGACGATCGTGCCCGAGACGAGCCAGGCGGTGATCCTGCGCTTCGAACAGCCGTACCGGACGATCAACCGGTGGAAGCCGAACGAAGTGTTCGGCAATACCGGTGCCGGTCTCGCCGCGCGCATTCCGTTCGTCGACCGGCTGATCTGGGTCGACAAGCGCGTCCTCGACGTCGAACTCGACAAGCAGCCGGTCCTGTCGACCGACCAGCTCCGCCTCGAGGTCGATGCCTATGCGCGCTTCCGCATCGTCAACCCGCTCCAGGCGGTGACGTCGACCGGCAGCACCTCGGTCACCGAACAGCGCGTGATCGATCAGCTCCAGCCGCTGCTAAGCTCGGCGCTGCGCAACGAACTCGGCCGCCGTCCGTCGGCAGCCCTGCTCAGCCCCGAGCGTGGCCAGGTGATGGACAACATCCGTGCCGGCCTGCAGAAGCTCGCGAGCCAGTATGGCGTCCAGATCATCGACGTCCGGATCAAGCGGACCGACTTGCCGCAGGGAACGCCGCTCCAGAGCGCGTTCGACCGGATGAAGACCGCGCGCCAGCAGGAACGCCTGACTATCCAAGCCAAGGGCCAGCAGGACGCGCAGATCATCAGTGCCGAAGCCGATGCGAAGGCCGCGCAGATCTACGCCGAGGCGTTCAACAAGGACCCCGAGTTCTACGACTTCTATCGCGCGATGCAGTCGTACCGGACGACCTTCGGGTCCGAAGCAAAGGGCGAGACCTCGATGGTCCTGTCGCCCGACAATGCTTATCTGCGCCAATTCGAGGGTCGCAAGTGACGAAGTGCATCCAAATCGCCTGATCGGCGGTTCATGTTCAAACGTCGTTCAGCAACGTGTCCTATGACTATTGATGTTGCCGTTCACGGTAGACGAGAGGAAAGACCCTAGTGCGTTACGCCTACGCCATCACCGCCGCCCTGCTTCTGAGCGGCACTGCGACTGCCATTGCTCTCCCATCGATGAGCGGTGCGCAAACTGCGCAGAACGAACCTGCCGCCATGGCCGCCACTGCCCCGAAGGCAGGCGCGCCGATGAGCTTCGCCGACCTCGTCGCGAAACTTCAGCCGGCGGTCGTCAACATCTCGACCACGCAGCACATCACCCAGGCACAGCAGCCCAACCCCTTCGCCGGCACACCGTTCGAGGGTCTGTTCAACCAGAGCCAGGGTGGCGGCGGTGGCGCAGCCCCGGTCACGCGTCAGGCAACGTCGCTTGGTTCGGGCTTCATCATCTCCCCCGACGGCTATGTCGTGACGAACAACCACGTCGTCGCGGCGGGTGCCAAGGGCGCGACCGTCGACTCGATCACCGTAACGATGACCGATCGCAAGGAATATGTCGCCAAGCTGATCGGGCGTGATCCGACGTCGGATCTTGCGTTGCTCAAGATCGAGGCCAAGGCACTGCCGTTCGTCAAGTTCGGCAATTCGAACAATGCACGTGTCGGTGACTGGATCGTCGCAATCGGCAATCCGTTCGGCCTCGGCGGCACCGTGACCGCGGGGATCGTCTCGTCGCTGCACCGCGTCACCGGCGGTGGCGCGTATGACCGCTTCATCCAGACCGATGCCGCGATCAACCAGGGCAATTCGGGCGGACCGATGTTCGATCTGGCGGGCAACGTCATCGGCATCAACTCGCAGATCTTCGCTGGCCAGTCGGGCGGCAACATCGGGATCGGCTTCGCCATTCCGGCGGACGACGCCAAGCCGGTCATCGAGAAGCTGATGAAGGGCACGACGATCGCGCGCGGCTATCTCGGCGTCGGCCCGCAGCCGATCGACGACGATCTCGCCAGTTCGTTCGGCCTGCAGAAAAACCAGGGCGAATTGCTCCGCCAGATCGAGCCGGGCCAGCCCGCCGAGAAGGCCGGCCTAAAGGTTGGTGACGTCGTGCTGCGCGTCAACGGCAAGCCGGTCAACCCGGACCAGTCGCTCAGCTATCTCGTCGCCAACATCACGCCGGGATCGCGCGTCCCGATCGACATCATCCGTCAGGGTCGCCCGATGACGGTCGCTACGGTGATCGGCACGCGTCCGTCGGAGGAAGCGCTGCAGGCGAAGGCAACCGGCGCCGACAATGACGACATGAGCGACGACGACGATACGCCAACGGTCGGCAAGATCGCGCCGAACGCGCTGGGCGTCACTGTCCAGACGTTGACGCCTCCGATCGCGCGCAACTTCAGCATCGATTCGTCGGTGCAGGGTGTCGTGATCGCGATGGTCGATCCGGCGAGCGACGCGGCGTCCAAGGGGCTCAAGCGCGGTGACGTGATCATCTCCGCGAACGGCACCCCGACGCCCACCCCGGCAGCACTCGGCGCAGCGGTCACCCAGGCGAAGTCGTCCGGGCGCACGCAGGTTGCCCTGTATGTCGTGCGCGGCCGTCAGCCCGCGTTCTTCATCGGCGTCAAACTCAAGTAAGATCCTTCCCCTGTCTCGTCCGGCGTGCCCGGACGAGACAGGATTTCTGCTTCCGCATCCGACGCTTTCGGCGATAAGATCCCGGCGACCATGCTCGCGGGAAGATCGATGACCGAAACCTCCAACACCGTCCCCTCTTCCCCTGCCGGCATTTTCATCGGCGCGAATGCTGGCGGCGCGAAACCCCAATATCTCGATCTCAAGCGCGCCAACCGCCACGGTCTGATCGCCGGCGCGACCGGCACCGGCAAGACCGTCACGGTTCAGGGCATCATCCAGGGCCTGTCGAACGCGGGCGTCCCCTGCTTCGTCGCCGATGTGAAGGGCGACCTGTCCGGTCTCGCGATGGCCGGTTCGCCGACCGCCAAGACCCACGCCCCCTTCGCCGCACGCGCTGCCGAGATTGGCGACACCGCCTGGGCCTATGCGGACACTCCCGTGCAATTCTGGGACCTGTACGGCGAACAGGGCCATCCGATCCGCACCACCGTCACCGAAATGGGTCCGCTGCTGCTCGCGCGGCTGATGGACCTCAACGACGTGCAGGAGGGCGTGTTGACGATCGCCTTCCACGTCGCCGATCAGGAAGGGCTGTTGCTGCTCGACCTCGACGATCTGCAGGCGATGCTGGTCGATTGCGCCGGGCGCGCTTCCGAACTCTCGACCACTTACGGCAATATCTCGAAACAGTCGGTTGGGACGATCCAGCGCGCCTTGCTCCAATTGCGCAGCCAGGGCGGCGAGCATTTCTTCGGCGAACCCGCGCTCGATCTGGACGATTTCATCGGGATCGACGATCGCGGGCGCGGGATCGTCAACGTGCTTGCCGCCGACAAGCTGATGGCGAGCCCGAAGCTCTACGCGACCTTCCTGCTGTGGCTGATGAGCGAGCTGTTCGAAAACCTTCCCGAAGTCGGCGATCCGGACAAGCCGGTGCTCTGCTTCTTCTTCGACGAAGCGCATCTGCTGTTCGATGCCGCCCCCAAGGCGTTGCTGGAGAAGATTGAGCAGGTCGTGCGGTTGATCCGCTCCAAGGGCGTGGGGATCTATTTCATCACGCAGAACCCGATCGACATCCCCGATACCGTGGCGGGCCAGCTCGGCAACCGCGTGCAACATGCGCTCCGCGCCTTCACCCCGCGCGATCAGGCAGCGGTGCGCGCGGCAGCAACCACCTTCCGTGCCAATCCCGGCGTCGACGTCGCGACCGCGATCACCGAGTTGAAGGTCGGTGAGGCGCTGGTGTCGCTGCTGCTGCCGGACGGTTCGCCCTCCCCGGTCGAACGCACGCTGATCGCACCGCCAGGCTCGCGCGTCGGCCCGGTGACGCCGGTGGAGCGCGGCGTGTTGGTAGAGACCGATCCAATCGGCGAGAAATACGACGTGCTGGTCGATCGCGTTTCCGCCGAGGAGATTCTGACCGGCAAGGCGCAGGAAGCCTCCGCCGCCGCTGCCGAAGCGACTGCCAAGTCGGACGCGGACAAGGCGGCCGCCGCGCAAGCCAAGGCCGACGCAGTCGCTGCCCGCGTCGCGGAGAAGCAGCGCATCGCTGAACAGCGCGAAGCCGACCGTCTGGCCAAGCAACAGGCGGCCGCGGACCGCGCCGCAGCTAATTCCCCCTGGAACCGCGTCGCCACTTCCGCCGCGCGTTCCGCATCTTCGGCGGTAGGGCGTCAGGTCGCCAACGAGGTATCCAAGGCGGTATTCGGATCCTCTCGCGGAGCCGGTGCCGGGATCGTCGGCAGCCTGGTACGCGGCGTCCTGGGTGGCCTGTTCAAAGGGCGGTAGCGCGCAATCAGAAGCCCCTCCCCTTCAGGGGAGGGTTTGGGGTGGGGAAGTACAGCTAGCCAACCTCTCTGCGAGGCACCCCCCACCCCCAACCAGTGTCGGGTGAAGGATGCCCCGCATCCTTCAGGCCATACCGGGGGCATGGCCGACCCGACACTCCTAAAGGGGAGGGGCGAGGAAAGCCTCACCAACCGCTAGGCTTCCCCTTGTTCTGCTTATCCAACCAGGCCTTCAACGGCGCAAAATACGCCACCATCGCCTGCCCCGACATCTCCCGGCTCCCGGTAAACGTCTCCAACGCATCCGGCCAAGGCTTCGACTGCCCCATCGCCAGCATAGCGTTCAGCTTATCCCCGACCGCCTTGTTGTCATAAAACGAGCACCGATGCAGCGGCCCCTTCCAGCCCGACTGCTTGCACGCCGCCTGATAGAATTGGAACTGCAACAACCGCGCGAGGAAGTAGCGCGTATACGGCACACTCGCGGGCACATGATATTTCGCCCCCGGATCGAACCGCGTCTCGTCGCGCGCGACCGGCGGGACGACGCCCTGATACTTCAACCGCAGGTCGTCCCAGCCCTTCTCATACTGGGTCGCGGGGATCGCGCCCGAGAACACGCCCCAGCGATATTTGTCGATCAGCAACCCGAACGGCAGGAACGCGACCTTGTCCATCGCCTGTTTGAGCAGCAGCCCGATATCCTTGTCCGCGCTCGGCACCTTGGCCTTGTCGAGAAGACCGATCCGCACCAGATAGTCAGGTGTGATCGACAAAGCGACGGTGTCCCCGATCGCTTCATGGAAGCCGTCATTCGCGCCATTTTTGTATAAAAACGGCTGCATATTATACGCGCGCTGGTAGTAATTGTGGCCCATTTCGTGGTGAATCGTGACGAAATCGTCTGCATTTACCTTGGTGCACATCTTGATCCGCAGGTCGTCCATGCTGTCGACATCCCACGCCGAGGCATGGCAGATTACCTCGCGGTCGGCTGGCTTCACGATCTGCGACCGCGTCCAGAACGTCTCCGGCAGCGGCTTGAACCCGAGCGAGGAATAGAAACCCTCGCCTGTTTTGAACATCTTGACCGGGTCATAGCCCTTCGCCTTGAGCAAATCCCCCGTGTCGTACCCGACATTGCCGGCACCCGCGGGCGCGACGACGTCGTAGATGTTGCCCCATTCCTGCGCCCACATGTTGCCAAGCAGATCCGCGCGGATCGGACCGGTCTTCGCCTGCACCGCATCGCCGTATTTTTCGTTGAGTTTCCAACGTACATAGGTGTGCAGCGCGACGTACAACGGCTCGACCTGCTTCCAGAGCTTGTCGGTCAGCGCAGCGAACTGATCCGGCTCCATGTCATAGCCCGAACGCCACAAAGCGCCGACATCAGAATACCCTAGCTCCTTCGCCCCCTGGTTGGCGATGACGACTTGCCGCGCATAGTCTTTCCGCATCGGCGCCCCGACATTGTCGTGCCAGCTGACCCACATTTCCTTGGACTTGGCGGGGTCGCGCACCTCACCCATCGCCGCCTCGATATCGCTTCCGTTCAAGGACTTGCCGTCAAGCGTGCCCTTGCCCTTGCCATAGCCCGAAGACATGCGCGTCACGATCGTCGACAGTTCGGTCGCGGCGCCCGGGGTGGTCGGTGCGGGCAACGTCAGGCCGCTGCGGAGCAGATCGATCTTGCGTTTGGTGTCGAATGACAGGCCAGGGATCTTCGCGTATTTCGCCGCCTCAAGCGCGTATTTGACCGACATTTCCGTACCTTCTGCGCCGTATTTGGCGGCGATCGCATCGGTATCGTCGGTGATGTAGGTCGCGTTGATCCACGAGACTTGCGCTGCCGGGGTCGAGAAGGCCTCGATCGCCTTTTCCGCGCGCGCGACGAAGGCATCGGCGGCGGCAGGGGTGGCGGCGTCAGCGACGGCGGGTACCGCCTGCTGCGCAAGAGCGGGTGTGGCGGCGAGTGCGAGAGCGAAGGCAAGGGTAGAAATGCTGGTGCGCAAGATGCGACTCCCCCGGAAATATGGTGAAGGCAGCAACCTGTGCCGCCCGGAATGGATGGTCAAGCCGCGAGAAAGTCAGCGATTGTGCTACCAAGTTCGGGCTTCATCACCGCGCTCATGTGGTTGCCCGGAATGCTCGCATAGCGGCCATCCGGCAGCGCGGCGGCGAGCGCCTCGCCCGAGCCATTGTCGTGATCGTCGACCCCGTTGACGACCAGCACCGGCGGCCGGATCGTCGCCAGCGCCTCAGCCGGCGTGTCGACGAACGTGTCGAGCACCCGCAGCAGCGCCAGCGGGTCGCCCTTGGTCGTCTTAAGGAACGCCTCGGTCAGCCACTCGCTCGTGCCCTGCTTGAAACTTCCGAGGTTGGTTAAGACGTTATGGAAATACGCGCCGCGCCCCTGCGTATGGACGATCCCGTCCAAACCCATCCCCGAGACCGCCACCCGTCGCGGCGTCGCCCCATTGACGAGCATCCGCATCACGGTCCGCCCGCCGAGCGAATAACCTGCGAGATCATAGTCTTCGAGCCCGAGATGCGCGACCAGCGCGAGCCCGTCGCGCATCAGCACGTCGGGCGGATAGGAGGCGGCGTCATGCGGTTTCGCGCTCGACCCGTGCCCGCGCAAGTCGGGCATGATCACCCGGAAACCCGCGGCGGTGATCTTTTCGGCGTGGCCGTATTTGATCCAGTTGGTCGTCGCGTCGGAGAAATAGCCGTGGATCAGAACGACCGGGCGCCCCTCCCCCAGTTCGCGCCACGCCAGCCGCGCGTCGTCGATGCTTTCGAAAAACTGCGGTTCAATCGGGGAGTTTGCCAAGTGCCTTGATCCATCGATCTGCGGTCGACGGATTATCCGCGACCCGCGTTGTCGGGAGATCCTTAGTGTCCAGCCATGCCGCGTGCCAAGTCTCGGGCGAGAAATGATGTCTGGGGACGAAGCGCCCGGGCTCGTCGAAACTACCGACCGTCAGGTCCATGGTCTCGCCCGGTTCGAGAAATTCGAACGTCAGCGGCGTGCCGCACACACTGCAAAAGCCACGCTGTGCGATGGGGGAGCTCCGGTAGCGATCGGGTTCGCGTTCCCAGGTGACGTTGGCAATCTTGACGCTCTTGAACGCGATCGAGACGCCGCCGGTCGCGCGCTGGCACATCCGGCAATGGCAGAGGTAGGCGTCGGTGGTGTCGATCGCGACGCTATAGCGGATGCGGCCGCATTGGCAGCCGCCGGTCATGGTTTCTGTCATGGCTTGGCTCCCCACAAAGACGAGGGGATCATCGCGCGGGCTCGCGGCTGGCGCAAGAGTCGCCTCCCCACTGCGTCATTCCCGCGTAGGTGGGAATCCGTAGCGCTGACGCCCCTAATTGCAGATGTCAGCCACTATGGATCCCCGCCTCCCCGGGGATGACGGATGTGGCGAGGCCAGGCCCGCCTCAGTCCCCCTTGTTCAGATACCGCCGCCCGAGTAGCTCCGCGATCTGCACCGCGTTGAGCGCCGCACCCTTGCGGAGATTGTCGCTGACACACCACAAGGACAGCCCGTTCTCCACGGTCGAATCCTCGCGCACGCGGCTGATAAAGGTCGCATATTCGCCGACGCATTCGACCGGGGTCACGTATCCACCGTCCTCGCGCTTGTCTACGAGCATCACGCCCGGCGCCTCGCGCAGGATCTTCTGCGCCTGGTCAGCCGAGATCTCATTCTCGAACTCGATGTTGATCGCTTCCGAATGGCCGACGAACACCGGCACGCGGACGCAGGTCGCGGTGACCTTGATCTTGGGATCGAGAATCTTCTTGGTCTCGACCACCATCTTCCACTCTTCCTTGGTCGACCCGTCGTCGAGGAAGCTGTCGATGTGCGGGATCACGTTGAACGCGATCTGCTTGGTGAACTTCTTGGCCTCGGCGGAATCGCCGACGAAGATGTTGCGCGACTGTTCGAACAGCTCGTCCATCCCCGCCTTGCCCGCGCCCGACACCGACTGATAGGTCGCGACGACGACGCGCTTGATCTTGGCGAAATCATGCAGCGGCTTGAGCGCGACGACCATCTGCGCGGTCGAGCAATTCGGGTTCGCGATGATGTTGCGCTTGGTATAGCCTGCGATCGCATCGGGGTTCACTTCGGGCACGATCAGCGGCACGTCCGGGTCCATCCGGTACAGCGACGAATTGTCGATCACCGTGCAGCCGGCGGCAGCAAAGCGCGGCGCATGAATCTTGGTCCCTTCCGAGCCGATCGCGAACAGCGCCATGTCCCAGCCGGTCGGATCGAAATGCTCGATATTCTGGACCTTGAGCTTGCGCCCGGTCTCGCCGAAATCGACTTCGTCGCCCTGGCTGCGCGACGATGCGACGACCGCGATGTCGTCGAGCGGGAATTCGCGCTCCGCAAGAATGTTGAGCATCTCGCGCCCGACGTTGCCCGTCGCGCCCGCGACCACGATCCTGTAACCCATGTCTTCCTCCAGTTCGGAACGCGCCCGTAGCGTCATTACGCGGGCACGTCCAATCGCTTTGCTAATCGTGCGTGCGCGCCTGCCAGGTCGCATGAGTTATTCCATGCACCCTTGCCAGATGATCGGTCAGCGCGTCGAGCTCGCTGACCGCTATATTGGTACTGACGAGCTTGGCCACAATCTCGACGCGATCCTCGCCGCGGTTGATGATGTCGAGCTCGGCGACCGGGAGTTGCGCGTCCTCGAGATGTTCGGTCAGCAGGTCGCCCATCGGCCCGGCTTCGGCGGCGTCCGTGGTGATCGTGACGGTATAGGTCGCCTCGACGCTGCGACCTTCCAGCGGGATGCGGTTGATCGCGTCGACCAGCGGGCGCAGCATCGTGTTGGCGAGGATGACGAAGCCGGTGAGCAGCACCGCTTCGGCGACCATGTCGCTCCCCGCGATCGCGCCGACCGCCGCCGAGCACCACAAGGTCGCCGCGGTATTGAGCCCGCGGACGTTCATCCCCTCCTTCATGATCACGCCCGCGCCGAGAAAACCGATCCCCGACACGACATAAGCGATGATCCGGATCGACTCGATGTCCCCGCCGAGCCGCTGGCCGAGATCGACGAACGCGGACGAGCCGAGCGCGACCAATGCGTTGGTGCGCAACCCCGCGGTCCGCTGGCGATACTGCCGCTCCGCGCCGATCAGCGTGCCGAGCACGAACGCGACGAGATAGCTGACGACCGTGTCGAGGAACGGCAACAGGTGGAAAGTGGTGAGAAACCGCATGATGGTGGCCGCCCTAGCCAAATTGTCTCTCTACCGCTTCCCCGGCGAAGGCCGGGGAAGCGGGTTGGGTCACTTCGTCGGCTTGTCCTTCACGTTCCGATCCAGGAACGTCAGGATCGTCCCCCACAGATGCTCGCTGATCCCCGGTCCGCCGACACGGTGCGTATAGCCCGGATAGAACATCATCTCGAACGGCGTCGCGGTCGACTGCATCCGCGCGGCGAACGCGGTCGAGTTGGTGAACACGACATTGTCGTCCGCCATGCCGTGGATCAGCAGCAGCGGATCCTTGATCGCGGGGGCCTTCCCCAAAGCATCCGAAGAAACATACGCCTGCTTGTCCGCGACCGGCGAGCCCATGTAGCGCTCGGTATAATGGGTGTCGTACAGATCCCATTGCGTCACCGGCGCACCCGACACGCCCGCGGCATAGACCCCCGGGTTCGCCTCGAGCATCTTGAGCGTCATGTACCCGCCGTACGACCACCCGTAGATCGCGACCTTGGCAGGGTCGACAAACGGCTGGCTCTTGATGAACTTTGCCCCCGCAAGCTGATCGGCGACCTCGACCGTCCCCATCGCGCGGTAGATATGATCCTCGAACGCCTTGCCGCGATTGTACGAACCGCGATTGTCGATCTGGAAATAGATATAGCCGTGCTGCACGAGATATTGCGGCAACGCCCCGCCCCAGCCGCGCGTGACCTGCTGCCCGGTGCCGGGGCCGCCGTAATGCTGGAAGAATACGGGGTATTTCTTGCCCGGCTCGAGCGGCGGGGTGATCATCTCATAATAAAGATCGGTCCCATCCTCGGCCTTGATCGTGCCGAACTTGGTCTGCTGATGCGCCGCCAGATAGGGGTAATAAGGATGCCCCGGCACGACCGCATTCTCGTTGATCCATGACAGCCGCTTGCCGCCAGCATCCGCCAGATACACCTGCGTCGGCTGCGTCGGGCTCGAGCGCGAGACGATCATCCGCGTCGCGGCTTCGTCCATCGTGCCGTTGTTCCACCAGCCCGCCTCGGTCAGCCGCGTGATCCGGTTCGGATGCGCGATGTCGACCGAATAGAGGTGCTGTTCGAGCACGCCGTCCTTGTTGCCGGTGAAGAACAGCCGGCCCTTGGCTTCGTCCACGCCGAGCAATGACTGGACGACCCAGTCGCCCTTGGTCAGCGCGGTCCACTTGCCGCTCGCGAAGCGGTAGAGGTGGCCGAAGCCGGTCCGCTCCGAGCGCCAGATCAGGCTCCCGTCCTTCATCGGGCGATAGGCGTCGGACAGGTTGAGCCAGCTGCGCGTGCCCGATTTCTCGGTGAACAGCACGGTGGCCTTGCCGGTCGCCGGATCGACGCGGAGCATATCGAGCGTCTTCTGGTCGCGGCTTTCGCGCTGCACCAGCAACGCGCTGCCATCGGGCGTCCAGTCGACGCGCGCGAGATAGATGTCGGGATTGCTGCCGAGATCTACCTTGACCTTCCCCGACCCGTCCGCCTTCATCACATACAAAGCGACCGCGACGTTGGGCGTCCCCGCGGCGGGATAGCGCTGGTCGTAGACCTTTGTCCCGTTCGCGCCGATCGCGGCGCGCGTGACGATTCCGACCGGGGCCTCGTCGAACCGCTCGACCGCGATGTGGCTGTCCTGCGGGGACCACCAGTATCCGGTGCGGCGGTCCATTTCCTCTTGGGCGACGAACTCTGCCTCGCCCCAATGCACCGTCCCGCCGCCATCGCTGCTGACGGCGCGCGCATCCCCGCCGCCGAGCGGCTGGACGAACAGATTCTGCCCGCGCACGAAGCTGACGAACCCGCCCTTGGGGCTGATCACGGGATTGAGCGCGCCATCGCCCGGCGCATTGGTCAGCCGCCGCGTGGCACCGTCGAGGCCGGCCAGATACAGGTCGCCGTCGATCGGCACGAGGATCGTCTTGCCGTCGGGGGCCCAGTCATAGGTCACGATGCCCTTCGACCCGGCGATGCGTGCGCGTTCGCGCTGCATTTTCTCGGCTTCGGACAGTTCCGCGCCCGAGCCGACCTTCTTGGAATCCACCAGCATCCGCTCCTGCCCGGTACGCGTGTCGCGCGCCCACAGGTCGAACCGCTCCTTCTCGTCGGCACGCGGACGCAGCGACGTCAGCAGCGTTCCGTCGGGCGACAGCTTGACGCCACGCGGCTGGACGCCCGACAGATCGGGGCTGCCGAACACGGCTTTCAGCGTCAATTGGGTGGGCGCAGGATCAGCAGCCATCGCAGGCACCGCAGCACAGGCGAGCATCACGCCCGCAAAAGCCCAACTCGCCCGCATCCCGCATCTCCACTCTCTCGATTGTGCTGGCCCGACCATGCCGGGCGTTGCGGGCTTATCGCGGTGCGCGGCGCTGGCGTAAAGCCCTGCGATCAGCCAGCTACAACAGCGTGGCGGGCGCCTTCCCGCCACGGCAGCATCCGCCGCTCGGCCAGCGAGCGCCACGCCCATTCGACCGGGGCGATCCGGAACCTGCGCACCCACAGGTTCGCCCCCACCAGCAAGGCGGCGTCAATCCCCACCGCGGTCAGCATCAGCCCGGTCCAGCTCATCGTGCCGTACAGCCCGAGCATGAACGGCGGATACAGCACCCACAGGCAGATCAGCGTCTGCGCGACATAGATCGACAGCGCGGTCCGCCCCGCGGCGACGAACGGGCGCAGCAGCCGCGCGCCGATCACCGTCGTCACCAGCAGGTTGATGAGACCCAGATGCCCGAGCGTCATCGCCAGCCGCGCGATCTCGCTCGTCGCCATGCTGAAGTCCGGTGACCCGTCGAACCGCGTTCCAGCATAGGCCTCGAACAGCCGCAACGGCACGCCCAGGGCATAGCTCCATAGCGTCAGCCCAACGTAGAAGCGCCGCGATCGCGCGCCCTGCAACACCCCCAGCCGGTACAGCCCCGCACCGATCAGCATCGTCGCGGCGGCCTCCCAGACGAACAGGGTCTCGAACCCCTGCCCCTCAGTATAGGTGAACGTCGCCCATTGCTGCGTCACCCAGGTCTTGAACGTCCCCGTCCGCGCAGTGTCTTCAGCCGCGATCCGCGCTTTAACCTCCGCCATCATCGTCGCGCGTGCCTTGGTTCGCGCGGCCTGGTTCGTCAGGATCGTCCTGTCGGTTTGTGTCAGCCCCTGTCCCGAACGCTGCCGCGCCTCGACACGCTGGACGTCAGCGGCGCTGGAAACGCTCGCGCTATAGGTCAGCGCGCCGCCGATCAGGAGGAACACCGCCATGCTAGACCCGAGAAACAGTAGCGCCCGCGGCCGCAATTCGCGGAACAGGAATGCGACCATCGCCGCCAACGCATAGGTGTGGAGGATATCGCCCGGCCACAGCAGTACGAAGACATGCACAAGCCCGAACAGCAACAGGATGATATTGCGGGTGAAATAACGCCGAAGCACGGCCGATTCCTCAGCCTCGGTGGCGAAACGGTCGGTCAGAATCACCATGCCCGCGCCGAACAGCATCTCGAGAAGCGCCCGCGCGGTCCCCATCGCGAGCACTTCGCGCAGCCACCAGACGACCTGATCGATCGCCGACCAGCCAAGATGCCGCACGTCGTCGAAGGATGCGTGGAGCGATTGCCCCATGTCGTTGATGTTCATGAACAGGATCCCGAGGATCGCGATCCCGCGCAGGATATCGAGCACCGCGATCCGCGGCGCGCCATCGGGTTCGACGGGGGTTGAGGCAACGTCGACCATGGCATTCCTGGAATAGCGGGCGTGTACCCCTAGCAGGCGCACCTTCCCCCTGCCAAGATCGCGCCGCTGCATGCCGGATGGCCAAGCCCGTGCGGGCTCCCTACGAGGAACAGATGACCTCAGCCGCTTCGTCCCCGCTTGCCGGTCAAACCCTTGTTAGAGGCGACCTTGAATGCCTGTCCCGTACGGCTGGCCCGCACCATCTCGTTGACTGCGATATCGATGACGCTGACCTGTCCGGTCTGAATTTGGCGCACTGGACGTTCGACCGTTGTACCGTTCGCCGCGGCGACTTTACCGGTGCGCGGCTGGAGGGCAGCGCCTGGACGTCGTGCCGCGGGGCGTTCGCGCGTTTTCTGCGCGCGGACTTGAGCGATGCGTGGTTCGAGGCCAGCGACTTCAACAATGCCGTATTCCGCAACGCAACGCTCTCCGGCGCACGCTTCGCCCGCAGCAAGCTGACCGGCGTTGACCTGTCGGACGCGAAGGCGTTCGATCTGCTGCTCGACGAAGTACTGCTGATCAACGCAAAGCTGCCCGGCTTCTCCTTTCGCAAACAGACGCTGCGCAAGATCGATTTCGGCCAGGCCGACCTGCGCAAGACCGACTTCCGCGCGACCGTCTTCGAGGATTGCAGCCTGCGCGACGCGGGCGTTGCGGGGTGCCGTTTCGACGGTGCCGATCTGCGCGGGGCGGATCTCGGCGGGATCGCGCTGGTCGACGCGCGCCAGTTCCGCGGGGCCACGATCTCGCGCGAACAGGCGGGACAGTTGCTTGGGGAATTGGGATCGCGGGTCTTATGACCGCTGCGCTTGGCGTCAGCTTGCGTTCACCCAAGCGCTATCAGTCTCGGTTTCCTCCTCGAAAGGGCATCGCATTGTTCACCCGGTTCCTCGCCGTCACGTTCATCGCAGCCGGCATCGCAGCCGCCATCGCGCCGATCGAAGCCCGCGCCGACGCGCTGCAAGGCAAGCTGCTCGCGTCGATCAAGGCCACCCGGCCGGACGGCTACAGCTTCCAGCGGACGCTGGTGATCGAGCGCAGCGGAGCACCGCGCAAGGTGTTCGTGGAACGCTACGATCCGCGCCGCCCGACCGCCGACCGGTGGTCGCTGGTGAGCGTCGACGGGCAGGCACCGAGCGCGAAGGACGTGGCGCAATCACGCAAGGCAAAGCGCGGACCGACGCCGTCTTATGCGGAGCTCGCCGAGTGGTTCGCCGCGCCCGCCACGCGCAGCGACACGACGCCGGGCTATGCCACCTACCATTTCGCCCGCCTGCCCGCAGGCGTGCTCAAGATCGGATCGCACGATGCTTCTCCCGACACGCAGGCTGAGGCGCTGGTCAATCTGAAGGGGACGACCCCCTATGTCGAACGGATCCGCTTCGTTTCGACCAAGGGCTTCCGGATGATGATGGTCGCCTCGATCCAAAGCCTCGACATCACCGGTCGCTACCGCCTGCTACCGAACGGCGCGCCGATCCCGGACGGGTCGGCGAGCGTCATGGCGGGGTCGCTGCTGGGCAAGAGCGGTCAGATGAAGACGTCAGTGACGTTCGACGCGGTCAAGCCGGTCGACTAGCATCGTCGGCGAAAAGCCAGGCTTCCGCTTCTGCTGCATCGGTAAAGACGCGCGCGCCGCGACCTGCGGATGCGCGTTCGAGCTGCATGCGCGCAAGCGTGGAGCCGGTCACGAACGCAAGACGCCGCGACCGGTGCGCAGGATTTGCGAGGAACTTGCCCCAGCGGCTGACGACGTCCTGGCTCTGGATGGACATCCCCGTAACGTCGGTGACCGTTAGAGGCCCACCCTTGCGTCCGCAGCCCATCCGCTGGTGAACCCGCAATAGCTCGGCTTCGAAGCGCTCGATATCGTCCACGCTGAAGAAACCGAACAGACGGATTCGAACAAACTCGCGTGCGACATCGGGGTCGATTGAAAATCCGGCGATGGTCACCGGGGCACCATGCGGCTGTAACGTCTACGACTCTGTTAACGCGCTGAAAATCGGTCTGAGGCTAGCGTAAGCCGCATACCACGCGTCAGTCGCTTACGATGCGTAGCGGGCACTTTCCACCATCATTCAACTGTCGTGCGACGGGCCCCTTTCTGCGTTGCCGCGCGTCGGTCCCGGCATGAACAGGCCGGAACGTCGCGACCTGGTGGAGAGCAGACGTTCCGACACGCCTATCGTTCTTCAACGCGGAAGCCGACGTAATTTGGGTAGAACGTGAATATGTATGTGCTGTGTTTGCCGCGACGGGTCCAGCACCGCTCTACGACGTTGCAGCGCTCGACTTTGAATAAAGGATTACTCCGAATACGATTGCGAAGGTCCGTGACGCATCGTTGTGGCAAGTGCAGAGCGGCCCGCATCACGTGACTGTAGCGATTCCAAGAGCCACCTGGCACCTCGACACTTAACTTCGAGCACTGGAAGCCGGGCACGCCCTCACTAACTGCGCCCCGGATCAGTTTCGGGCTCGCAGTCAATTCATGGCTAATGGCGACGACTGCGATCGTGAGGCCAAACACTGTCAACAACACAGCACTGCGAGGCTTAGACCACATAACGGAAACGGCATGCCTTAAAGACAGAACGTCCGCTAGTGGGCGACAGCGGCCATACGCGTTTGAGTTGACCCCCTACGTGCCCCCGTCCCGCGCCACTCCCAGCCCATCAAAAAGGGCGCGGGAACCGAAGTTTCCGCGCCCCCTTCGAGCCTGATCGAGACGCCGTCCGATTACTCGGCTGCGGCAGTGCCCTTTGCAGGACGCGTGTCGCGACGCTCTGCGATACGCGCCGACTTGCCGGTGCGGCCACGCAGATAGTACAGCTTCGCACGACGCACCGCGCCCTTGCGGACGACGACGATGCTGTCGATGTTCGGCGAATACAGCGGGAAGACGCGCTCCACGCCCTCACCGAACGAAATCTTTCGTACGGTGAAGTTGCTGCCCATGCCCTTGTTCGAACGCGCGATGCACACGCCTTCGTAGTTCTGGACGCGAGTGCGCTCGCCTTCGACAACCTTCACGCCGACCTTGAGCGTATCGCCAGGGCGGAATTCGGGGATCTGCTTGGTTTCGAGAAACTTGGCAATGTTCTCGGCTTCGATCGTCTGGATGAGATTCATCTCATGCGTCCTTCGTCTGTCGTCGCGCGCCAGAGGGCGGTTGGACCCGAGCACCCTCATGGCGCTCCCACAGATCCGGCCGCCGTAGCCGTGTATCGGTCTCGGCCATGTGCTTGCGCCATGCCGAAATCCTCGCATGATCCCCCGATCGCAACACTTCGGGGATCGTGCGCCCTTCCCATTCAAATGGTCGGGTGTACTGCGGATATTCGAGAAGACCGCTTTCGAAGCTCTCGTCATCACCGCTAGAAGCCGCGCCCATTACGCCGGGAAGCAGCCGAATGCAAGCGTCGAGCAGCACCAGCGCACCCATCTCGCCGCCCGACAGGATATAGTCGCCGATCGACACTTCCTCGATGCCCCGCGCTGCGAAGATGCGTTCGTCGAACCCCTCGAACCGGCCGCACAGCACGGTGACGCCGGGCCCTTGCGCAAGGTCGCGGACGCGCGCCTGGGCAAGCGGTCGCCCACGCGGCGTCATCGCGAGGATCGGCGCACCGGTCGCGACGCTGTCAATCGCCGCCGCCAGGACGTCCGCCTTGAGCACCATGCCCGCGCCGCCGCCTGCCGGGGTCTCATCGACGGTGCGATGCTTATCGGTGGCGAAGTCGCGGATGTTGCGCGCGTCGAGGCTCCATTTCCCCTCCCCCAGCGCGCGGCCAGCGAGCGAGATGCCGAGCGGGCCGGGGAACATCTCGGGGTAGAGGGTGAGGACGGTGGCAGCGAAAGTCATAGCGTCCAATTCTCTACGCGCAGATTGGGGATGTCGGCAAAGTCGCGTTCATTGTTGGTCACCAGGGTCAGATCGAGCGCACGCGCGTGGGCAGCGATCAGGCGATCGAAACTGCCGCGCCGGAAAGGCAATTCCGCATATTGACGCGCCGCCGCCGTGTCGAACGGAACTGGTGGGACGTCGCGAATGAAGGCTTCCAGAACCTTGAGCGGAGGCATCTTTCCGTTCCGGCTACCAAAGGCAATCTCGGCGAACGTAACGGAGGAAACCGCCAGATCGCCTTCGACACAATCGAGCACGCGAGCGCGAAGACGATCAGCCTTCGTTGCCAGCAACAGAATGCAGATATTCGTATCGAGAAGATAGATCACGCCGCCGATGGCCAGTCAGGGTCGTCCCACGGTCGAGGGCTGTGGTCGAATTCGCGATCGTCCGACGTAACGGGCGACAACCAGGGCAACGCCCCCATCCACCCATCCCCGGTGATCTTTCGCTGCGTGTTCGCAGGCTCGAAGGTGAACGTGCCGCGATCTTCTCGGACGATCATTTCTGTTCCTTCGATTGCACCGAGTCCCTTCGGCAGCCGCACTGCCAGCGAATTCCCTGATTTGAATACCTTGGAGCGAAATTCCTGTGGCATGCCAATCTCCGTATATACAAGATGTATATACGGCCCGACAGATCGTCAAGGAACGATGCGACCGTGCAGACGTATCGCAGCCATGGACGACTGCATCATCATCGGCGCCGGCCCCGCTGGCCTCACCGCGGCGATATACCTTGCGCGGTTCCATCTGAAGATCCGGCTGTTCGACTGCGGCAGCAGCCGTGCTGCGCTAATCCCGCGGACGCACAACCACGCGGGCTATCCCGGCGGGATCAAGGGGACCGACCTGCTCAGGCTAATGCTCGACCAGGCCGAGGAATTCGGCGCGGTGCGCGAAGCGGCCGAAGTGACAGAGGTCCGGCCGACCGGCGATGACTTCGAGGTCCACGTCGGCGACCGCGTGTTCCCAACGCGTGCTGTGCTGCTTGCGACCGGGGTCGTCAACATCCAGCCGGAGATGGACCGTACGGTGCATGACACGGCGCTTGCACGTGGGCTGATCCGCTACTGCCCGATCTGCGACGGCTACGAAGTGACTGACAAGCGCGTAGGGGTGATCGGCACTGGCGACCACGGGATGAAGGAAGCGCTGTTCCTGCGCGGCTATACGCGCGACGTGACCCTTATCGCACCCGGCGCGCATCACGAACTGGACGACACCTGCCTGGCCAAGCTCGACGATGCCGGAATCGGCCATCTCGACGGCCCTTGCTCCCCGATGCGGATCGAGGATGACCGGATGGTGGTGACGACCGCAAACGGCGATCTTGCGTTCGACAGCGTCTATCCCGCGCTTGGTTCGACGATCCGCTCTAAGCTGGCTGTAACGGCGGGTGCGCGTGCGACCGCGGAAGGGTGCCTCGAAGTCGACGACCA
Source organism: Sphingomonas sp. PvP056 (assembly GCF_040549155.1). Lineage (NCBI taxonomy): Bacteria > Pseudomonadati > Pseudomonadota > Alphaproteobacteria > Sphingomonadales > Sphingomonadaceae > Sphingomonas > Sphingomonas sp. PvP056. The sequence goes on along the minus strand of NZ_JBEPST010000002.1, from coordinate 528,092 downwards.
CCAGCGTACCTCGATCCCCGGTCTATTCGCGGCAGGAGACGTGGTGAAGGGCCTCGACCAGATCAGCCACGCGATGGGGGAAGCCGGCGTCGCCGCAACCACGATCCGCAACCTTCTGGACGAACGGCGGCCGCTGCGACGGTAAATCCGGGCACAACGGGAACGAGACCAGCGATCAGCCCGGAAAATTTCGGTCCGGCATGATCGGCCTCAAGTCGCCCGCAACCATCGCGCGTCCCTTGCCCAGCGCCTTTGCATTGTAGAGCGACAGGTCGGCGCGGCGAAGGATATCACTCCGCGTGGTGATCCCGTCGTCGAGCAGGCACGCCCCCATCGTCGCCCGGACGGTGATCGTTCCGGCATCACCGCTGACTGACATCGACAAATCGTTAAGCAAGGTCGCCAGAAAGCCGCGGAGCCGTTCGATCGTTTCCTGAGCGGTGATCGCGAGCACGAACTCATCCCCGCCTAGACGCGCCGCGAAACCGATCTCCTGCGCGTGGCCGGCCAGCGTAGCCGCAGTCCGCTGCAACACGTCGTCCCCGGTATGATGCCCATAGGTGTCGTTGACCGACTTGAAATTGTCCAGATCGAGCAAGACGACCGCAAATCCACCCAACGCCCGTCGCTTGTCGACCTTATCGTTCAGATACTGGTTGAGTGCCGCACGGTTGGCGATCCCGGTCAGTTCGTCGACCAGCGCGCTACGCTCGAGCGCGCGCTCGATCTCGCGTTGCGCGGTAACGTCCTGACATACCCCGATCAAGCACCCCGCCTCCCCATCGCCCGGATCGATCTTGCCGACATTGCGGATACGACGGCGTTCGCCCCCATCGGTGACGATGTCGGTCTCGACCTCGAACGTCTTGCCCGTATCGATCGACCGATCGATGGCCTGCATCAGGATCATGCGGTCGTTGAAAGGATAGAAGGTGAGGAAGCGGTCCCACGGCGGACCTTGCGCGTCGGGATCGAGCCCGAACAGGCATCGTGCCTGCCGGCTCCATTCCATCGTTGCGCTCGCCAGGTCGAGTCGCCACGATCCCATCCCGGCCAGCGCCTCGACATCGTCGAAATGTCGCAGCCAGTTCGATTGCGGCATGACACGTTTCACGATTGCTAACCGTTTGATCGGACGACGCGTGGATGATGTGCGCAGCGAGCCAACCCTAACTTTTCGCGCTGCGGCCACGTTCTCACCCTTGTCCCGCACCGTCACGGCGTCCGGAATATCTGCATATCATAGAGGCGTGACGTGGAGTTTCGGCCTTTTGTACCGAACGGACAGACGGCTTTTAGGATGAGATTGGCGGAAAAGGTGCGCTTTTCTACCGTTTCTTGCCCTGGTGCCGAATGTTCGCGGGTCGCCCACGCCGCTTGAGCACGCGCCCGGCGGGTTTGCCGGACGGCTTGCCGCGGTCGTCGCGGACCGGTGCGGCACTTCGCCCTTCAACCATCTCGAACCGCAAAGCACCCGTCACCGGGTTGGCCTCGGCAAGCCGCAAGGGCAGCTTCTGGCCGCTGGCGTAGACCGTGCCGGTCTGATCGCCGGTCAGCGTGCGCGCGGCTTCATCGAAGCGGAAATATTCGCCGCCGATGTCGCGGACCGGCATCAGGCCGTCGCCGCCGATCCCCTCGACGGTCGCGAAGAAGCCGAAGTTGGTGACACCGGTAATCCGCGTCTCGAGCACTTCACCGACCTTCTCCGACAGGAATGCGGCAACGTAGCGATCGATCGTGTCGCGCTCCGCCTCCATCGCGCGGCGCTCGAACTGCGAGATCGATTGTCCGATGCGTTCCATGCCGGCGGTCTCGCCATCGGTCAGGCCACCCGGCCCGAGCTTATAGGCGGCAACGAGCGAGCGGTGGACAAGCAGATCGGCATAGCGCCGGATCGGCGAGGTAAAGTGCCCGTAGCTACCGAGCGCGAGTCCGAAATGGCCCATGTTGGCGGGGGAGTAATAGGCCTGCGTCTGGGTCCGCAACACCTGCTCCATGATCTGCGGGCGCATGTCGTCATCCACGAGCTTGGCGAGAATCTGGTTGAACGTACGCGGCTGGATGACCTGCCCCAGCGCGAACTCGATCCCGAAGGTCTTGAGATAGTCCTTGAGCGCGACGATCTTCTCGCGGCCCGGCTGTTCGTGGACGCGGTACATCACCGGGGCCTTCTTCGCCTCCAGCGCCTTGGCCGCCGCCACGTTGGCGGCGATCATGTAATCCTCGATCAGTTTGTGCGCATCGAGCCGTTCGCGCGGGGCGACCGACAGGATGCGCCCCATTTCGTCGAGCATGACGCGACGTTCGGGCAGGTCGAGATCGAGCGGTGCCCGTGCCTCGCGCGCCTTATTGAGCGCGCGCCAACAGTCCCAGAGGGGAAGCAGCGCGGCAAGGATGGGATCAAGCCCCTGACCTTCCGGCGAAGCGCCAGATCCACGTTCAAGCCCCTCCCCCTCGGGGGAGGGGTTGGGGTGGGGCAGTGCAGCAGACACACCGTCTGAAACAGGCACGGCCCCACCCCCAACCTGATGAGCATCCACCATCGCCTGCGCATCCTCATACGCCAGGTTCGCCGCAAGCCGCACCACCGCACGCGTGAAGCGCCACGACAGCAGCGTGCCGTTCTTGGCGATCCGCAAATGGCAAACCAACGCGGCACGATCCACACCTTCCTTGAGCGAACACATTTCCGCCGACAGGCTCTCGGGCAGCATCGGCACGACGCGATCGGGGAAATACACGCTGTTCCCGCGCCGCCGCGCCTCGCGGTCGAGCGAAGACCCCGGACGAACATAGAACGACACGTCGGCGATCGCGACGATCGCCTTCCAGCCGCCATCATTCGCAGGATCGTCGTCGGGCATCGCCCAAACCGCATCGTCATGGTCGCGCGCGTCGGCGGGGTCGATCGCGACGATCGGCAAGTGGCGCAAGTCCTCGCGGTCGTCGCCCAGCGGTTGCGCCGCAACGTGCACCGCCTCGTCGAGCGTTTCTGACGAGAAGACGTCGGGAATGCCAAGCTTGTGGATCGCGATCAGCGAGAAGCTGCGCGGCGCGAACGGATCGCCCAGCACCTGTGTGACCCGTACCGTAACCCGCGGCGGTCGCCCTGCGCGTTCCGCCAACACGAGGTCACCCGCCTGCGCGCCGCCCGCGTCCGACACGAGGAACTCGGAGCGTTCCTTCTTCTCGACGCCTTGCAGCCACATGCCGCCGGGCTCCTGCCGCAGTACGCCCAGCACGAGGTCTTCGCCGCGCGGCAGCACTTTCATCGGGAGCGCTATCCAGCCCTGCCCTGCTTCCTCGGTCCGCGCGAGAATGCGATCGCCGACACCCAGCGCCCCGTTCTTGCGATCGCGCACGCGCAGCTTCGGGGCCGGGGCCTCGGAATCCCAGCGTTCGGGCACGGCCCAGATGTTGCCGCCGTCATCGACATCCATGATGCGCAACACGGTCACCTTGGGAACGCCGCCCATCTTGTGAAACGCGCGGCCCGGGGCACTGTCGATGAGGCCCTCATCGGCCATATCCTTTAGCAACGCCTTCAACAGGATCTTGTCCTGAGCGGTCAGCCCGAAGGCGCGCGCAATCTCGCGTTTGCCGGCAGGCACATCCGACGTGGCGATGAAATCGAGGATCTGTTCACGGGTCGGCAGACCCTTGGGAGTGCTGGTGCTGATACGCTTTGGCATCGCACGACCATAGGGCAGCACGGGCGCGATGCCATCCATGAAAAAGCCGCCACCCGGGGCTTACGCCAGGCAGCGGCTTGAAGGTTGGCGGATTTCGGGCCGCCTGCCTGTCGCGTTACGCGATCAGAACTTGCCCCGCAGGGTCACGCCGTAGGTGCGTGGCTCGGCAAGGAATTGCGAGAAGAGCTGTCGACCGCCGGGATAGCGCGGATCGACATAGGGCGCGCTGGTCGTACCCGCCTGGAACGGCGAGTTGAACGCAACCTGCGCATAGTTCTTGTTGAAGATGTTCTGCCCCCAGAATTCGATCGCCCACCGCTCCTCGCGGCCACGCAGGCCGACGCGCGCGTTGAACAACGCAAAGCTGTCCTGCCCCTTCTGTGGGAACAGATCCGAACCCGTGTTATAATTGTCGCTCAGGCGGCTATCGATATAGAATAACGCCGACAGGCCGCTGTCGCCAAGCCGCGGGGTCCAGGCGACCGAACTGGTTACGACAATCTTGGGCGCGTTCGACAGCTGTTTGCCCGGCAGCACGCGGAGCGCGGGATCGAGCGGCGCACCGCTGCTGTTGCCGACCACGTTCTCGCGATATTGTGTCGATTGGTAGGTCCCGCCCAGATTGACGCGAAGATCGCGCATCGGGACCAGCGACGCCTCCAGCTCGACACCCTGCGACAGTACGCCGTAGCTTGTATCGCCGCTCGCACACCGCCCGGTCGTGGCGCTGAGATCGCGGTCCCCGCCGTTCAGGCTGGTGGTACAGCCGTTGACGTTCTGGACCAGGAAAACCGTGCCATTGAACGTATTGAGCTGGAAGTTGCTGAATTCCTGCCGGAACGCCGCCGCCGACAGAGTGAACGGGCCAGTCCCGTATTTCGCGCCGACTTCGTAGGACGTCACCGTCTCGGGGTCGAACTGAAGGTTGCCGACCAGCGCCTGCGCACCGCCAACCGCTGCGAAGGTGGTCGTCGGAGCGCCGTTGAACACCTGGATCGGATTCTTGAGCGCGGACCGATCGAGGTTGAACCCGCCCGCCTTATACCCGCGCGAATAGCTGCCGTAGAGCAGCATGTGGTCGAACGGACGCCACGACAGGATGCCCGTGCCGCTGAAGCGATCCTCGTGCCGCTTGCTGTTGATCGACACGCCATTCAGTTCGGCGGTCGAATTGCCCTGACACGACAGGCCGATGATCCCGCCCGCCACTGCCGACAGCGCAGCGTTGGTCAGGAACGGTGTCAGTGCGGCCTGATTGGCGACGCAAGCGGTGTTGTCGTTGCCGAAGGTCGCCGCGAACTTCTTGGTCTCGTTGGTGTAGCGCACGCCAAGCGTGACATCGAGCCGGTCGGTAAGGTGGATGATGTTGTGGGTGAAGGCCGCAAAATTGCGGCTGTTCTGGGTGTAGCGATCGAGCGTCGAACCCTTGTCATTGATCCCGTCGAGCCGGTCAAATGCGGCATAGATCAGCGGCGATGCGGCCCCGAACGCCGCTGGTCGCGCGCCAAGGCACGCAGGGGATGTCGGAGAATACAATGCCGCGAGGCCACCACCAGATACGATGCGGCAGGTCGCGAAACGGCCGTACTGGCTGCCGAACCGCAGATTGTCCGTCACGGTCAGATCTTCGTTCGCGAAATAGCCGCCGACCAGCCAGTCGAGCTTGTTGTCGAAAAGATTGCCCTGCAACCGCAATTCCTGCGTGAACGTCTTGAACTGCCGCAGCGAATTGCCGTCCGCCGCCCGGTACAGGATGTCGACCGTGCTGTAGTCGGTATCCGACCCCTGGTCGCTCTTATACTCGCGGTAAGCGGTGATCGAGGTCAGGTTAATCCCGCCGAGTGCCCAATCGATCTGGCCCGAAATACCCTTGTCGGTCGTGATCCCCGCAAAGCTCCGACCGCGGCTGACGCTGACATCCCGGCTGTATCCGGCATTGTTGATCCGGGACAATGGCTGGCCGAGATCGCGCAGCACATTGACGATGTTGTTGCCCGTCCCCTGCAACGGCGCGAGCGGGGTGGATGGGTTGTTGAGGTTGCCGACGAACGAATTGACCGAATTGTCGACATAGGTCGCGGCGCAGCATTTTTCGTCGCGATGCGTATAGTCGGCGATCAGCCGAAGCGAGAAATCTGCACTCGGCTGATACAGGATCTGCCCGCGAACGAAGTAACGGTCGCGGTTGTTGATGTCGGTGTCGTTGGTCGTGTCGCGGTAAAAGCCGTCGCGCTTGACGTACACTGCATCGACGCGTGCCGCGATCGTCTGCGTGAGCGGCACGTTGACCGCCCCGGCAAGGCGGTAGAAATCGTAATTGCCGTAGGTAGCTTCGCCGTTCCCGCTGAAGGTGAAGCTTGGCTTCTTCGAGAAGACGTTGATGACGCCGGCCGACGCATTGCGCCCGCCGAGCGTGCCCTGCGGGCCGCGCAGCACCTCGACCCGGTCAATTTCACCAAGCTCGTTGAGGCCGATGCCCGCGCGCGACCGATACACGCCGTCGATGAACACCGCGACCGAGCTTTCGAGGCCGGGGTTGTCGCCAACGGTACCGATACCGCGAATGCGCGGCGACCCATTGGCTTCCGATCCGGTCGACGACACCAGCAGCGACGGTGCGAGCTGGCTCAACTGGCGAATGTCGTTCGCGCCTGAATTGGCAAGCGATGCCGCCGACACCGCCGACACCGCTACCGGCACATTGGCGAGCAACTGTGCACGCCCCTGCGCGGTGACGATGATGTCCTGACCGGTGTCGTCCTGACTATCGTTGACTTGCGTGGTGGTGGATGCGGGCGCTGGCGTTCCCGCCGGTGGGGTCGCTTGCTGGGCGATCGACGGACTCGCCGTCCCGATCGCCAAGGCCGAAAGCGCACACGCCACCAAATACCGCGTATTGGGCATCTTTATCTCTCCCCGGATCGGAACGCTGATCGGCTCCGTACCCTATCCTCGAATGCTCCTAGAGAGGACCGTCGTCAAGCACCAGAAACTGCGTATTGACGCGACGTAACGTCAGTGTTGCAGAAAAGTCATAACGGGCGTTCTGTCCGTAACGGCCAGAACGAGTATTCTAAAATATCGATAAAGGATCTATCATCCAAACGGATGACGCACCGTCAATACCCGTTCAGTCGCGCAAACCGCTCGCGGTGGTACGCCGCATTGCCCCACATCGCTTCCAGCACGCGCGCGCGCTTGATGTAGAAGCCCGCATCATAATCGTCTGTCATGCCGATCCCGCCATGCAGCTGGATCATCTCGCGACTCATCAGGTTGAGCGTGTCGCTTGCGATTGCCTTGGCGAGGCTGACCGACTGGTCGAGGTCCGACCGCCCCGCGTCGATCGCCTCCAGCGCCCCTTCCACCGCCGAGCGCATCAGCTCCAGTTCGGTAAACAGCTTCGCCATGCGGTGTTGCAGCGCCTGGAACGTCGACAGTTGCTGCCCGAACTGGACACGCGTCTTGAGATAATCGTTGGTGGTGTGGAACGCCTGTTCCGCCATGCCGAGCATTTCTGCGCAGACGATTGCGGTGGCGCGATCGACGACCTGCGCCGTCAGCGTTGCATCCCCGAGTCGGATCGCGGGAGCCGCGTCGAACCGGACTTCGGCATGGCTGCGCGAATCCGCCATCGCGCGCGAGGCGCGGGTCACGCCTGTGTCGCCGGAAACGAGATAGAGCCCGTCCGCCGCAGCGACCACGAACAGCGTCGCGCCATCGCCCTCAGCGACGAACATTTTGGTCCCGGTCAGTGCGCCATCGACGACCTGCGTGGCGAGCCCGGTCGGCGCATGGACCGGCCCCTCGTCGACCGCGAGCGTCGCGACGACCTCACCGCTCGCGATCCGCGGCAGCCATTCTGCACGCGCCGCATCCGATCCGCCCATCACGATCGCGCTTGCCGCAGCCGCGCTCGCCGCCAGCGGCGAGGCCGCAAGGTTGCGCCCGAGCTGCTCCAACACCAACCCGAGCGACAGATAGCCGAAACCGGTGCCACCGAATGCTTCCGGAATGACAATGCCACCAAGCCCCATCTCGGCCAGCGTAGCCCAGGTCCCCGGGTCATACCCCTCGACCGGGGCGGCGGCGCGCATCTTGCGAAAGGCAGCGACCGGGGCTTCATTGTCGGCCCACTCGCGCACCATGTCGCGCAGCATCGTCTGTTCATCGTTGAGTACGGCCATGTCGCTATCCCCGCTTTTGGTTGGGAGAAAACGGGGGAGAATGGCTTCAGCCATCCTTCACCCCGCCCCTCTCCGGCGCGCCGCGCGTCGCGGCCGCCTAACTGAAATTACTGGTGATCCAGCATCCCGAGGATGCGCTTGGAAATCACGTTGTTCTGGATCTCGGTCGAGCCGCCGTAGATCGACACCGCCTTGCCCCACAACCAGGTCCGGGTCTGCTCGAGCTCCGCGTCAGTGAAGCCGTCGCCCTCCCAGCCGAGCCCCGCCATCCCCATGATCTCGATCGACAATTCGGCGCGATCCTGGGTGATCCGCGCGCCGACGTTCTTCATGATCGAGGTGGCGGCGGACGGCCCCTGGTTCGACTTCGCCTCAAGCGCCGCACGCCGCAGCGTCAGCGCGAAGGCGCGCGCGTCCATCTCGTGGCGGACGATCCGCATCCGCAGGTCGCTATCGTTGACCCGGCCCTGTTCGTCGGTGCCGCGATAATCCTTGGCGAGCGCGTTGACCGGCTTGCCCGCGAACAGCCGCGAGGCGGACCCGCCACCCGACAGGCTTGAGCGCTCATGCTGCAACAGCCGCGTACCGATTTCCCAGCCCTGCCCCTCACGTCCGACGAGATTGCCCTTGGGCACCTTCACGTCGGTGAAGAAGGTCTCGCAGAACGGCGACTGGCCGGAGATCATCCGGATCGGCTTCACGTCGACACCTTCGGCGGTCATGTCGAGCAACAGGAAGCTGATCCCGCCGTGCTTCTGCGATTTGTCGGTACGAACGAGCGCGAAGCATTTGTCCGCCCACTGGCCGCCGCTGGTCCAGGTCTTCTGCCCGTTGACGAGGTAATGGTCGCCCTTGTCCTCGGCATAGGTCTGGACGTTGGCGAGATCGGAGCCGGCATTGGGTTCGCTATACCCCTGGCACCAGCGCACCTCGCCCTTGGCGATCGCGGGGATATGTTCGCGCTTCTGTTCCTCGGTGCCATATTCGAGCAGCGTCGGGCCGAACATCATCACGCCCATCCCGCCGATCGGGTTCCATGCGCCGATCCGCGCCATTTCTTCCTGCAGCACGCGGATCTGCGCCTTGTCGAGCCCGCCCCCTCCATAGGCCGCGGGCCATCCGGGGACGCCCCAGCCCTTCTCGCCCATCGCCTTTTGCCACGCGATTTCGTCGGCGGACGGGTCGCTCGGCCCCTCGAGAGCGGACATCGCATTGTCCTTGCCCTTGAGCACGGGCGGAAAATTCTCCGCAAGCCACGCCCGCGCCTCTTCGCGGAAGGCGTCGAGCGCAGTCGCTGGAGTGTCGAGTTCGGGCGCGGTTGCCATGAAACCTGTCCTTGGTTGCGAAAACTGAAGATCGGGTATGGCGGCGCGATGCCATAGATCGGGTCGGATTGGAAGTGCAAAGACGGTGTGAGCGGGGCGCCCGCTGGCTTCCCTGACGGATCGCGCTGCGGCCCGACCACACCCACCCCCGCCCCCGTTCGTGCTGAGCGAAGTCGAAGCCTTTGCTCCCCACCGAGCATCGCTAACTGAACAAGCAGCCCTTCGACTTCGCTCAGGGCGAACGGAGATGTTGTGCGGTTTCAAAATGGCGCGGCAACGTCCCGCCCCACGCGACGAAAACGGGTCGCGCTAAAGCGATTTTTGCGTAAACTCTCCGTCCCGGGGGGGGACCGTCCAATGCCAGCTAGCAGTCGCGCCATGCCGATCGTTCTCGCCGCCGTGCTGATCGACACGATCGGCTTCGGCATCGTCATGCCGGTGTTTCCCACGCTGCTTCGACACCTCGGCCACATCGACCTGGAAGCCGCGACGCGTGTTGCGGGCTATATGCTCGTCGCCTTCGCACTGGCGCAATTCGTCGCAGGGCCGGTGCTCGGCAACCTCAGCGACCGCTTCGGGCGTCGCCCGGTGCTCATCGCGTCGATGCTCGCTTTCGGGGTGGATTACGCGCTGATGGCGGTCGCACCGACGCTTGCATGGCTGTTCCTCGGGCGCACCGTCGCCGGGATTGCGGGGGCGATCTATAGCCCCGCAAGTTCGGTGATCGCCGACGTCACCCCGCCCGAGCGCCGCAGCGCCGCCTTCGGCTATATCAGCGCAGCCTTCGGGATCGGCTTCGTCATCGGCCCTGCGATCGGCGGACTGCTGGCAGGGTTCGGCCCGCGCGCCCCGTTCATCGCCGCGGCGGTGCTCGCGCTTGGCAATGCCGCGGTGATGGCGGTCGCGATGCCCGAAACCCATGCGCGCGAGAACCGCCGCGCCTTCCGCTGGCGCGACGCGCATATCGTCGGCGCGTTCAAGCCGTTGTTCGCCATGCGCATCGCGGTACCGCTGCTCGTTACATGCTTCGTCTACCAACTCTCGCACATGATCTATCCCGCGACATGGGCGTTCTGGGCGACGGTTCGCTTCGACTGGAGCCCGAGCGCGATCGGGTGGAGCCTGGCTTACATCGGGCTGATCATGGCGTTGGTGCAGGGCCTGGTCGTCGGCCCGGTGATCGCGCGGATCGGCGACCGGCGCGCGCTGGTGATCGGGCTCGCGGCAGATGCGGCGGGGTTTCTCGCCTTCGCCTTCATCGGCGCAGGGTGGCAGGCCTATGCGATCATGCCGATCGCCGCGCTGTCCGGCTTCGTCGGTCCTGCCGTCAACGGCCTGCTGTCGCGGATGGTCGGCCCCGATCGACAAGGCGCGTTGCAGGGCGGGATGGGGAGCCTTGGCAGCATTGCCTCGATCATCAGCCCGCTGTTGATGACCCAGGCCCTCGCCGCCGGAGTCAGCCAGGGCTTCGTCGGTGGTGCGTTCCTGCTCGCCGCCGCGCTGGCGCTCACTGCGCTCGTCATCGTCCTGTGGAAAGTGCTCGACCGTTTCCCGACTGCGGCGAGCGCGATTGCGGAGGTGTGACCGCTTCCCCATCTCCCGGGCAACATCATCAGGAGCCGCGCGCATGATCGACCTGTATTACTGGCCAACGCCCAATGGCCACAAGATCACGCTGTTTCTCGAAGAAGCCGGGGTCGAGTACCGGATCGTGCCGGTCAACATTGGCGCTGGCGCGCAATTCGAGCCCGACTTTCTCAGGATCGCCCCCAACAACCGAATGCCGGCGATCGTCGATCACGATCCGGTCGGCGGCGGCGAACCAATCGCGATCTTTGAGTCCGGTGCGATCCTGCTGTATCTGGCCGACAAGTACGGCAAGTTCATCCCCGCCGACATCCGCGGGCGGACCGAGACGGTGCAATGGCTGATGTGGCAGATGGGCGGGCTTGGGCCGATGCTCGGACAGAACCATCATTTCAGCGGCTATGCGCCCGAGAAGATCCCCTACGCGATCGACCGCTACGTCAAGGAAACCAATCGGTTGTACGGCGTGCTCGACCGGCGGCTGGAGGGGCGGGAGTTCGTTACCGGGAGCTATTCGATCGCCGACATGGCGGCCTATCCGTGGATCGTGCCCTATGAACGGCAGGGCCAGAAGCTGGAGGACTTCCCCAATCTCAAGCGCTGGTTCGAGGCGATCGCGGTGCGCCCTGCGACGGTCACGGCCTATGCCAAAGGGGCCGAGGTGAGCGAACAGAAGCCGATGACCGAGGAAGCGAAGAAGATCCTGTTCGGGCAGACCGCCGCCAAGCGATAAAGTGTTTTCCCTTCCCCACCCGTCCGCCCTGAGCGGAGTCGAAGCGCCCGCGCTATGCAAGGACTTCGACTTCGCTCAGCCCGAACGGATGTGGGAGATACGCAAACTCGGCCAGATCGGTCCGCCCACCCCCCGTTCGCCTTAAGCGAAGTCGAGGGGCCTGCGCTGCGCAAGGCGATTCGACTTCGCTCAGCCCGAACGGAAGTAGGATACGCGACCTCGACCAGATCGATCCACCCACCCCCCCGTTCGCCCTGATCGAAGTCGAAGGGCCTGCGCTGTGCAAGGGGCTTCGACTTCGCTCAGCCCGAACGGATGTGGGAGATACGCAAACTCGACCAGATCGGTCCGCCCACCCCCCCGTTCACCCTGAGCCAAGTCGAAGGGCCAGCGCTGCGCAAGGGCTTCGACTTCGCGCAGCGCGAACGGATGTGGGAGATACGCAAACTCGATCAGATCGGTCCGCCCCCCCCGTTCGCCCTGAGCCAAGTCGAAGGGCCTGCGCTGCGCAAGGGGCTTCGACTTCGCGCAGCCCGAACGGATGTGGGAGATACGCGAACTCGACCAGGTCGGTCTGCCCACCTCCTTTTCGAACGTCCCGTATGGCATTCCACCCCCATCTCCCCTAGCAGACTCGAACTTCCGGATTCCGAAACGAGGCTTCATGACCGCCGCAGTTCTCCTCGCCAGCGACTTCGCCACCCTTCCCGATCTCATCCGCGCCCATGCGCAGGAAAACGGCGACAAGGTCGCGCTAGCCGAGTCCGACGGGGAGATCGATTACGCTGCGCTCGATGCGCTGATGGACCGGATCGCTGCCGCGCTGCAACGCGACGGCGTCCGCAAGGGCGACGCCGTCGCGATCGTCGGCGCGGCCACGATCGACTATGCCGCCATCTTCCTCGGTGCGCTTCGCGCGGGCTGCGTCGCCACCCCGATCGCTCCCTCGTCCACGCCGGCGGCGATCGTCGCGATGATCGCAGACTGTGCCGCGCCGATCACCTTCGTCGACGCGGACGCCGCCGCCGCGATGACCGGGCACCGCATCCCCGGCAAGCTCGTCCACCTCAAGTCGCTCGGCCACTGGATCGCCCCCGAAGGCGCGCGTCCGCAACCGGTCGAGATCGCACCGGGAGACCCGTTCAACATCATCTATTCCTCGGGCACCACCGGCACCCCCAAGGGGATCGTCCAGAGCCACGCGATGCGCTGGGCGCATATCAATCGCAACGAGGCGGCGGGGTTCGCGCACGCCGTGACGATCATCGCGACGCCGCTCTATTCCAACACCACGCTCGTCAGTTTCCTGCCGACGCTCGGTTGGGGCGGAACGGCCGTGCTGATGAAGAAGTTCGATGCACGCGGCTATCTGCAACTCGCCGAACGTCACCGCGCGACGCACACCATGCTCGTCCCCGTCCAGTACAGCCGGATCATGGGCCTCCCTGATTTCGACCGCTTCGACTTGTCGAGCTTCGTGTTCAAGACATCGACCAGCGCCCCCTTCTCCGCCGCACTCAAGGCCGACGTGGTTGCGCGCTGGCCCGGCCTGCTCGTCGAATATTACGGCATGACCGAGGGCGGCGGCACTTGCCTGCTCGTCGCCAACGCGCATCCCGACAAGCTCCATACCGTCGGCCGCCCGATCGAGGGACACGACATCCGGCTGATCGACGACGACGGCCAGGAAGTCGCGCCGGGCGAAACGGGCGAGGTCGTCGGCCGTTCGCCTGCGATGATGACCGGCTATCACGGTCGCGCCGAAGCGACCTCGGCGGCGGAATGGTTCGATGCGACGGGCAACCGCTTCATTCGCCACGGCGATGTCGGGCGGTTCGACGAAGACGGGTTCCTCACCTTGCTCGACCGCAAGAAGGATCTGATCATCTCGGGCGGGTTCAACATCTATCCGACCGACATCGAGGCGATCCTGTCGCAACATCCCGCGGTCGCCGATTGCAGCGTCGTCGGCGTCGCATCGGAAGCCTGGGGAGAGACCCCGATCGGCTTCTACGTGCCGCATACCGGCGTCGACGCCAGCATTGATGACATCCTCGAATGGACCAACGCGCAGCTCGGCAAGACGCAGCGCTTGTCCGCGCTCCACGCGATCGCGGAACTGCCGCGCAGCGCGATCGGCAAGGTGCTCAAACGCGACCTGCGCGAGTTGCTTTCCGCATGACGCCGATCTCCGATATCATCGCCGCCGCGACTCCGGTCGAGCACGGGTTCCGCGCGCAGGTACCAAGTGACTGGCTTCAGGGGCGGACGGCCTATGGTGGCCTGTCGAGCGCGCTCGCGCTCTACGCTGCGCAGGCCATTGAACCGGACCTCCCGCCGCTGCGTTCGGCGCAAGTTGCGTTTATCGGTCCGCTGAGCGGCGACATCACCGTCACCGCAACCAAGCTGCGGCGCGGACGCAATGCCGCGTTTATTCAGGCGGATATCACGTCGGACGCGGGGCTCGGTTACCGGGCGACGTTCGTCTTCATGGACGGGCACCCGTCGCGGGTCGACTTGCAAGGGGCCTTGCGCAAACCGCTTCCGCCGCCTGCCCCGGACGCCACGCTCTACACCGGCCCGGACGAGTTTTTTACCGGCAACTTCAACTTCCTGGATCTCAAGCAGGATGGCGACCGCGCGCTCGGCGAGGCGGAGTGGCTGCGCTGGGCACGGCTGCGCGACCACACGGGCATCGACGCCATGGTGGAGCTGATGGCGATCGGCGACGCGCTTCCGCCCGCCGCTTTCAAGTTGTTCGGCAAGGATTTCGTGCCGCTCAGTTCGCTCACCTGGATCGTCAACCTGCTCACCCCCACCCCGCGGACGACCGACGGCTGGTGGCTGCTGTCGGCCCGAACCGATCACGCGGTCGCCGGAGGATCGAGCCAGACGATGATGGTGTGGAATGCGGACGGCGAGCCCATCGCTCAAGCCATGCAAAGTGTCGCAATTTTCGGCTGATCGCAGCAGTTCTGCGTCGGTATCAAGTCCATATTTAGCCGGTATCGCGCGCTTTGGCGACACTTTGATACAGTTTCGCGCATTGCCGACACATCCGGGGGACAGCTACGCTCGATAGGCGTACCTATGGTGACACGGGCATCCAGCCCCGGGAGGGAACCGGTAATGCACAAGCAACTGTTCGTGGTCGTCGCGGCGATCCTTGCCGCACCGCTCGCCATGCCCGCTTCCGTCGCCGCGCAGCAACCCCCCGCCGCCAACCCGAAGGCCGGTATGGCCCGCGCCGACGCCAACATGGACGGCAAGATCTCGCGTGCCGAGGCGGATGCGCAGGCCAGCCAACGGTTCGACCGGCTTGATGCCAATCACGACGGCTTCCTCACGCCCGACGAAATGCCGGGGCCGGGCGCGCGGATGATCGGTCGGGCGGACGCGGACCATGACGGCAAACTGTCGCGTCCCGAATTTCTGGTCCAGTCGGGCAATCGCTTCGACCGGATCGACGCCAATCGCGACGGACAGATCACCGCCGACGAAATGAAGGCCTGGACCGACAACGCCCGCGCCGCGCAGCGCGCCACGCGCACCGACCCGGCCGATGCGATCGCCCCCGCCGCGGTGCAGCCCGCGCGCCCGACTGCCCAATAAGCCCCCGCGCGACCCGGCCGGAGAAGCGCCCCGCGCCTGTATAGCCCTCGCTTCCCTGATCGGAGCATCATGCTACACCCCGACCCCATGGGAGACACGCCACACCTGCTGCTCGTCGATGACGAACGCTCGATCCGGGAACCGCTCGCGCAATATCTGACGCGGCAGGGTTTCCGCGTGACGCAGGCGGGCGACGCCGAGGGCGCGCGCGCCCGGATGAACGCCTATGCGATCGACCTCGTCATCCTCGACATCATGATGCCGGGCGAGGACGGTCTCAGCCTCACGCGCCACATCCGGGAAACGGGCGAGATCCCGGTGATCCTGCTGACCGCACGCACCGAGGAGACCGACCGCATCGTCGGGCTCGAGATGGGCGCGGACGATTATGTCGTGAAGCCCTTCTCCCCGCGCGAACTGGCCGCCCGCGTGAAGGTGATCCTTCGGCGCGCGGCGGCGGGTGGCGTGCGGCAGCATGCGCCCGAAAGCGGTTCGTTCGCCTTTGCCGGATGGGTGCTCAAGTCGGGCGAGCGTACGCTGGTCGATCGCGACGGCGTGTCGGTTCCGCTGTCGACCGGCGAGTATAACCTGCTCCACGCGCTCGTCACGCGCCCGCGGCAGGTGCTTACCCGCGACCAGTTGCTCGATCTTACGCAAGGCCGCGAAGCCGCCGCGTTCGACCGCGCGATCGACAATCAGGTCAGCCGCCTGCGCCGCAAGATCGAGGCCGATCCCAAGGTTCCCGACCTGATCAAGACGGTATGGGGCGGCGGCTATACGCTCGCCGCCGAAGTCACCCGGCTTTGAGGCTGCTACCCCGCAACCTGTCGGGCCAAATGGCGCTGCTGATCGCGCTCGCGCTGTTCTTCGCGCAGGCGATCAATTTCACACTGTTCCTGCAGGAGCGGCGTCAGGCCCGGATCGAACAGGCGACCGGTCCCGCGGTCGCGCGGATCGTCGATGCCGAGGAACGGATCGCAGCGGGGCGGCTGCTCAGCACGAACAACCGCCGGATGCGGGTGGTCGCCGCCTCGCCGATCCGGATCGATGATACGCGCCGGCCCGAGATCGAGGTGGCATTACGCACGGCTTTGCATGATGTCGGGATTACCCCCAGACAGATTGAAACCCAGGTGATCCCGCTATCACCGAATAATCCGCGGCTGCGCTTTGTCCGGCGCGACCGGCTCGAACGGATGCTGCGCGACGGCGGCGAACTCGTGATCGCGGTCGAACGGAGCGATCATCGCTGGCTCGCGCTCAACCTGCCGTGGTCGCGCAACGAAAACTGGTTGCTGTGGCGGCTCGTGGCGCAGACGCTGATCCTGTATGCGATCGTGCTGATCCCGTTGCTCTGGGCCGGGCGGCGGATCTCCCGCCCGCTGCAAAGTCTCGCTCACGCCGCGCGCAGCTTCGTCCCCGGCGAAGTAGACGTTCCCGTCGTCGAGGGGGGGCCACAGGACGTGCGCGACACGATCGTCGCGTTCAACGCGCTGCGGCTCCGCGTCACCGCGATGCTCGATGAGAAGGACCGGATGCTCGGCGCGATCGGGCACGATTTGCGCACTCCGCTTGCGGCGTTGCGCGTGCGGATCGAGTCGGTCGAGGACGATACCGACCGCGAGAAGATGGCCGAGACGATCGCCGAAATGAACAGCACGCTCGACGACATCCTGTCGCTCGCACGGCTGGGCCGACCGAGCGAGCCGCCGACCGAAGTCGATCTGGCCGCGCTGGTCGATGCGGTGGTCGAGGATTTCCGCGACCTTGGCAACGACGTCGTTTTCGAGGAAGCTGCACGGCTGCGGATGCGGCTGCGCCCCGGGTTGATGCGGCGCGCGGTGCGCAACCTGATTGAAAACGCGATTAAATATGCCGGCTCCGCCGAGGTGATGGTCACCGAGACCGCGCGCACGGTAGAGATCGCAGTGTGCGACCGTGGCCCGGGCATTCCCCGCGACCGGTTCGAGGATGTGTTCGATGCGTTCACCCGGCTCGAAACGTCGCGCAATCGCGAGACCGGCGGGATCGGCCTCGGCCTTGCGCTGGCGCGATCGATCGTGCGCGATGCGGGCGGCAACATCACGCTCGAGAACCGCGATGGCGGCGGGCTGGTGGCGCGGATCACGCTGCCGCGCTAGACTGGCAGCAGTCCACGACGGCAGGAGGACGTGATGCACGACGAAGGGACGGGTCAGGGCAGGACCGGTCAGGGCGACGAGATCGTCCGTCGCGCACGCGGCGTGGCGGCAGGGTTCGCCGACGTTGGCCTGACGCAAGCCGAGGAACTGCTGCGTCGCCTGTCGCCCGAGGGCCGCGCGCAGGCACGTCGCGAGAAGGAAGCGCGGCAGCGGCGCGAGCGGCGGGTGTTGGCGCGCCTCGCGCTGGCGCTGGTCGCTGCGCTGCTGGTCTGGGCTACGCTTGGCATGGTGTTCGCGCCAACCATCGCGACGGCGCTCGCCATCGCGACAATGGTCGTGCTGACCGTCATGATCGCCCACTATTCCAAGGCAGCGCCCCGCGGTCGCGCGGCACTGGCCGAAGCGACGCTCCCCGATCTTGCCGCCGAGACGACGCTCTGGCTGACCGCCCAACGCCGTGGCTTGCCGCTGCCCGCGGCGCAACTCGCGGATGCGCTCACGCAGCGCTTTTCGAAGCTTGCCCCGCAGACCGCGCGCCTCGACCCGAAAAGCCCGGCCGCCGACGCGGTTCGCACCCTCATCGCAACTGAACTGCCCGATCTTGTCGACGGCTGGCGCGCCGTTCCGGTCTCGCGACGGACGGTCCCGCAAGCCAATGGCCGGACCCCGAACGATCATCTGATCGACGGTCTGCGCCTGATCGACATGGAGGTGGCACGCATGACAGACAATCTGTCGCACGGCGCGCTCGACGCGGTCGCGGTGCAGGGGCGGTATCTGGAACTGAAGTATGGCGACCTCCACACTCCGTTGCGATCGGACGACGCGGAGGGTCTACGCTAGAAACTTGTGTGCGGGACGAGCGCGCGGGTAGCTCCCAGAGGTTCAGAGCCGCATCTTGAACCCGACATGGCTAGGGACGAACCCGCATTTCTGCCAGAAACGATGCGCCGCCGTTCGCGACCCTTCGGACACCAGCTGCACCGTGCCACAGCCCGCGTCACGGCATTGTGCGACGGCCCAGCGAACGAAACGCTCCCCCTCCCCTCGCCCCCTGAGGTCAGCAACGATGCGGACCGCTTCGATATAGCCGTGGCTTGCGCCCCGCATCGACAAGCCGGGGACGACCAGAAATTGCATCGTGCCCACGATCCGCTCTACGTCAACCGCGACCACCAACCGCTGATGATCGAGCGTCGCGATCGCTTGGAACGCCGCAAGATAGGCAGGCAACAGCGGTACCGAAGCATCCTCGCGTTGCGCACCCAACGGATCGTCCGCGAGCAATTGCACGATGGCAGGCAGATCAGCTTCCAGCGCGTCACGATAGACTATGGTCATGCAACAGCTTTAGGCAACGACATCCGCGCCAACAAGCAATCACGGTTTCCGTACTGCTCGACCGCCAGACATATGCGCGTCAGGATCGGATCAAGCGCGTCCATGCTCGCTACGAAGCGTCAGCGATACGCACCACCTTGATGGCATCCGCTTTCCCGCCGAACTCGACCATCTCCCCCACTTCCGCGCCGATCAGCACGCGCGCTAGCGGTGCCTGATACCCGATCCGGCCTTCCGCCGGATCCGCCTCGTCGCCGCCGACGATCTCGACCACACGTTCGCTGCCGCCCATTCGGATCGTTACGCGGCTGCCGATCCCGATCTCGCCAGGCTCGGGCGCGGGAACGACTTCGGCGGTCGTCTGGCGGGTGTGCCAATAGCGTTGCTCGCGCAGCAATGCGGGGCGATCCTCCTCGGATGCCTGTTCCAATGCTGCATCCAGCCGTGCGATTTCGGCATCGATCAGCGCGAGTCCACGCGCGGTCACAAGATTGGGCCCCGGCGCGATCGGCCGTTCGAACTTGGGTTCGAGATGTTCGTCGTCGCTCTCGCGACGAAACGCTACGCTCATGGTCGTGTCCTCATGCGCTCATCATCCGGCCTCGGACCGGGAATGTCCACCAACGCATGGGCACCAGGATCAGCCCTATTGGGTGCGGCGCAACATTCTGCTACGCGATCGCACATGCTGAACATCAACGGTATCACGGTGCGCCTCGGCGGGCGCGCCATTCTCGACGGCGCGAGCGCGGCCTTGCCGCCGAAGAGTCGCGTCGGTCTGATCGGACGCAACGGCGCGGGCAAGTCCACGCTGATGAAGGTCATGATCGGCCAGCTCGAACCCGACCTCGGCGAGATCGAGATGCCGCGCGGCACCCGCATCGGCTATATCGCGCAGGAAGCGCCCTCGGGCACGACCACGCCGATCGAGCAGGTGCTCGCCGCCGATACGGAGCGCGCAGAACTGCTGGTCGAGGCCGAGACGAGCCAGGACCCCAACCGCGTCGGCGAAATCCACGAACGCCTGATCGCGATCGACGCCTATACCGCGCCCGCCCGCGCCGCGCGGATTCTCGTCGGCCTCGGCTTCGACGAGGAAATGCAGGGCCGCCCGCTCGACAGCTATTCGGGCGGCTGGAAAATGCGCGTCGCGCTCGCCTCGCTGCTGTTCTCCGAACCCGACCTGCTGCTGCTTGACGAGCCCTCGAACCATCTCGATCTCGAAGCGACGCTGTGGCTCGAGAACTTCCTCAAGAGCTATCCCGCGATGATGGTCGTCATCAGCCACGAGCGCGATCTGCTCAACAACGTGGTCGACACGATCCTCCATCTCGAGGGCGGGAAGGTCCATCTCTACACCGGCGGCTACGACAGTTTCGAGCGCCAGCGCGCCGAACGCGTCGCGCAGCTCGCCGCCGCCAAGGCCGCGCAGGATACGCAGCGTGCCAAGCTCAGCGAATATATCGCCAAGAACAGCGCGCGCGCCTCGACCGCGAAACAGGCGCAGAGCCGCCAGAAGATGCTCGCCAAGATGCAGCCGATCGCGTCGATGGCCGAGGATCCGACGCTGTCGTTCGAATTCCCGAGCCCCGAGGAATTGCGCCCGCCGCTGATCACGCTCGACATGGCGGCGGTCGGTTATGCGGAAAAGCCGATCCTTCAACGGCTCAACCTGCGGCTCGATCCCGACGACCGGGTCGCGCTGCTCGGCCGCAACGGCAACGGCAAGACCACACTCGCGCGCCTGCTCGCCGCGCAATTGCCGACGATGGACGGCGAGATGAACGCCAGCGGCAAGATGCGCGTCGGCTATTTCACCCAGTATCAGGTGGAGGAACTCGACGGCGACGACACCCCGCTTGAACATATGACTCGGCAGATGTCGGGCAAGACGCCGGGCGCGGTCCGCGCGCAGCTCGGGCGGTTCGGCTTCTCGGGCGTCAAGGCGACGCAGAAGGTCGGCAAGCTCTCGGGCGGCGAGCGTGCGCGGCTGGCGCTTGCGCTAATCACGCGCGACGCGCCGCACATGCTGATCCTCGACGAACCGACGAACCATCTGGACGTCGATGCGCGCGAGGCGCTGGTGCAGGCGCTCAACGCCTATGACGGGGCGGTCATCCTCGTCAGCCACGATCGCCACATGGTCGAGCTCACCGCCGACCGGCTGGTGCTAGTCGATGGCGGCACCGCCAAGGAATATGCGGGCAGCATGGAGGATTATATCGCCTTCGTGCTCGCAGGCGACGGTGGTGGCGAAGGGGCGAAGACCAAGGCGGTCAAGAAGGACGACAAGCCCCAGCTATCCGCCGCGGCGGTCGCATTGCAGAAGAAAGCGCATGAAGCGGAGGCGTTGGTCGCCAAGCTGACCAAGCAGCTCAACGCCGTCGACCGCGCGATCGCGGATCCGTCCGCCGCAGAGGCGTGGCTGTCGCGGATGAACCCGGCGGAACTCGCCAAGCAGCATGCGCAGATCAGCAAGAAGCTCGATGCGGCGGAAGCGGTGTGGTTCCAGGTCAGCGAGTCGCTCGAAACCGCGTGACCCGTTACCGGAGCGCGGGGTAGGCAACGCCGGACGTGAAGTCCTGCGTGACGAACCCCGCCCGCCCCGCCTATAGCGCCCCCATGCAGACGCTCGCCGACATCGAATCCGAATACAGCTTCCTCGAGGCGGACGACCGCTATCGCCTCCTGATCGACCTCGGGCGAGACCTCGAACCGATGCCGGATCCACTCAAGACCGATGCGACGCTCGTGCGCGGGTGTTCGGCATCGGTGTGGGTCTATCCGATGGTGCGCGACGACGGGACATTGCACTTCCTCGCCGACAGCAACGCCGCGATCACCAAGGGGATCATCGCGCTGGTGCTACTCGCGGTGCAGGATCAGGCGCCGGCCAAGATCCTTGCGACCGACGTGCCGCAGGAACTCGCGCCGTTCGACCTGAGCAAGCAGCTCAGCTCCAACCGTACGCAAGGCATTCCCAACATGATCGCGCTGATCCGCGAAACCGCCGCGCGCTACGTCGAGGCCTGACCCCCTCACCGGTAAAACGAGGCAGGGTCTCGATCCCTAAAGACACTTATGGTGAAGCCGGTTACGCTGTCGCTCTACTGGCCTCTACCCGGAGACTCGCGATGCGCCCGATGATCGTCTTGCTGCTTGCGATGGTCTGCTCTCCGGCGGCCGCGCAACAAACCCATGACCGGGAACCGTCGATCCAGGTATCCGGAACGGCCACCGTGTCGACCAAGCCCGACATCGCCACTTTGGTCTATTGGGTGACGGGCGAAGGCAAGACGCCGGACGCAGCCAGCACCGCGCTCGCGACCAAGCAGAAGGCGATCGTTGCCGGTCTGACGGGCCTGTTGGGCCAGGAAACGCGATTGTCCTCGGGTGAAGTCAGCGTGATCGAAACGCGATCGGCCGAATGCGACGGACCCGGCAATTACAACAATCGCCCGCGCCTGAGCGAGGGGGCCTGCACGGTCACCGGGTACATCGCCAGCCTGCGCGGCGACGGACGGACGACGGCCGTCACCAAGGCCGGGACCGCGGCAGGACTGGCGGCGCGACTGGGAGCGCGGGATGCGCGGGTGCAGTCGTTCGAACTGGCCAGCCCCGCCGACGCACAGCGGCGCGCAACCACCGCTGCAATCGCCGACGCGCGCGCAAGGGCCGAGGGATTGGCCAGCGGCGCGGGCGTCAAGCTGGGATCGCTGCTGTCGCTCAACGACCAGAATGCGATGAACGACATTACCGTCACGGGTGCATCGCAACGGGCCGAATTCGCCCCGCCGCCGCCACCGCCGGCCGCCCCGGTCGAGATCGCGGTTTCGCCACGACCGATCGAGACGACGGCCCGCGTCTTCGCACAATTCGCGATCGACCGCTGATCGCGTCAGCGCCGACGGATCACGCGGCCACGCGCTCCGCGGTGAGCAATACGTCCGCATGATATGGCGACAGACCGAACTGCGCCTCTACCTCGGGGTCTAGCCACGATTCGATGTACGCCGCATCGTCTGCGGACAACGCAACGTAGCGTTGTGGCGTATAGGGTTCGTGCCCCTGCCCCTTGTAGCTCGAGACCTTCGTGAACGTCGCCACGCGCTCCAGTCCGGCGGCCATCGCGATCGTCGCCAGGAACCGCTCGGGAGCACGCACAAAGGCATCATAGCTGACCAGCGCGACGTTGTGCGCCCGTGCCGGAAGCGCCGCCCAGTGCCGCAGCTTGGCGGTGCGCTTGGCAATGCAGTTGTGGAACCGCTCGCCGGTGGCGGGGTCGCGTTCGTGGAGCATCTCGGTACCGAGCATCGGGTGCCCCGGTTCGATATGGTGGACGTGTTCGTCCCAGCAACTGTGCCATTCACTGCGCAGGAAACTCTCAAACGATTTGGCCTTCAAATCGGGGTGCGCGTGCCACGGCTGGCGATGCAGGCTGCGCGCCCAGTCGAAGGCATCGCGCGCGACGACGACCGTCAGGGTATCCTCGGGGAAAACGGTCTGCGGGGGGACGAACCAGTGCTTGTGGCCCAGTTCGTCGGTCAGGGCAGCAGTCGGGCAATTGGTGGCGAGCGTCTGCGCGACGACGTTTGTCCCGCTGCAGCGCTGTCCGTAAATCTGGATACGCGTGATCGGCACGACCCCCCGCACGATCATGCTGAGACCGTTCTCCGGCCGACTCCAGTCGTACGTAATCGTCATGGAACCCTGCGAAAATCTTGGCGAGAAACACGCGCCCGCCTGTCGGTGGCGCCGATGCGCGCGCTACACGCTTGCGGTCACGCCGCC
Organism: Sphingomonas sp. PvP056; assembly: GCF_040549155.1. NCBI lineage: Bacteria > Pseudomonadati > Pseudomonadota > Alphaproteobacteria > Sphingomonadales > Sphingomonadaceae > Sphingomonas > Sphingomonas sp. PvP056. Next base: position 504,683 of record NZ_JBEPST010000002.1, on the reverse strand, counting down.
AACTCGATTGTTTCCTGCGTTACGAACGGTCTGGAAAACGGGCCTCGCCAACCCCATCATTGACCGCAGTGGACAGAACGAAGGCGACCGCCTATCGGACCCCGCTTCGCGCGCGCCTCTTTCGGGTTTCCGGCTGCCGCTTTCCCTGACGAGCCCGTATGTATGAAGGAGACCCGCAAATGGCGTGGCTCATCCTCGGCGTTGCCGTGGTTACTGAAATCATCTGGGCGCTCAGCCTTAAATGGGCAGCGATGCAGGGCAGCTGGCTCGCCTCCAGCGTCCCGATCACGCTCAGCTTCATCAACATGGGGCTGCTTGCGCTTGCGATGCGCGGGCTTCCCGCGGGGACCGCTTACGCGGTCTGGACCGGGCTCGGCGCGGTCGGCGTGACGATCTTCGGGGTGATCCTGTTCGGCGAGAAGCTCAACGGCATCCAGATGGGGTTCATCGCGCTGATCATCGTCGGCGTGGTCGGAACCAAGTTCTTCGCCACCACGTGATCCGGCGGGGGCGAATGCCGCCCCTGCTGTCCTACAACGACCGATTTGCGTAAGGGGGAAGCCACGCTCTTTGAAAGGTCTGGCTTCTCTCACCGCGCGAAAACGCAAAGCGATTCCGCCTAACTGCAGCCTAACCTTCCGCTACCGGCGGCACCGTCGCCCCGCTCAACCCCAGGTCGCGAGCGACGTCAGCCATCGGCGCGCCACGCGCTACCAGCGCCCAATCGCCCGGCGCCGCGCCGGTCACGACCGTCACCGCATCGCGCGGGCAGATCCCCAAGCACTTCACCTCGATGATGCCGATCGAACCCTTGCGTCCTTTGCGAACGCCCAATTCCTCGCGCAACGCCTTTGCGAGCGGCATCTTGCCCTTAGGGCCGAACCCGCCCTCCAGTTTCGTCGAACATTTCTTGCAGACCAGCACGGTGTCGGTCCATTCGGATCGGACCGTTCTCAAACGTCGGGCTTCCACGTCCGCTGGTCTTCAGCGGCCTTGAGTACGTCATACGCCGCCTGAATCGCCATGAAGCGTGCGGCGGCCTCCTTGTCGCCCGGGCGCACATCCGGATGGTTCGACTTCGCCAGCCGCCGCCACGCGATGCGGACGGTTTCAAAATCCGCATCGACATCGAGTTCGAGCACTTCGAGCGCCCGAATCTCGTCGCGTGAGCGACTACCGTCGCCCGGCCCCGCCCATTGGTGGTGCCGCGATTCGGTGTAGCCTTCGGCAGTCTGTGTCTCGGCGCGCTCGCGTTCGGCGGCTTCCTCGGCGCTCAGACCCTCAAAGTAATTCCAGCCGCGATTGTATTCGCCGGCATGCTCCTGGCAAAAATACCAGCGTTCCGGGCTGTTGGGGGACTTAGGCGCGGGGCAGTCGCCCTTGTTGGTGCAGCCGTGCCGGTCGCACAGTCGGATCGTCGCCGCCTCGGTGCTGGATTCGCCATAAGCGCGCCAGCGGGGAAAGCCCCAATCGGTTGATCTGGATGTTGAGCGGGCCATAGCAGGCCATTTAGGCACGCCGGGCTGCCAGCGCCATGACGCTTTTGTGAAACCACAGTGAATTAAAGCGATCAGTGCAGGAAATGCGCCAGAGGGTCTGTAAGCCGGGTTCTGTCCACCCCGCCGCATATGGCAAGGTTAGGCGACCATTCCTCTAGGACGACGCTTGCGCGCCGCCTCAAGCAATCAACCCGGGCGACGAGCTGAAACGAAGCCCATGTGCCGCCCCTATTCGATCTTGCTCCCGGTGGGGTTTGCCATGCCGCCCCTGTTACCAGGCGCGCGGTGCGCTCTTGCCGCACCCTTTCACCCTTGCCTGTTCCCCGTCCGATTTGCATCGGGGAGGACATCGGCGGTCTGCTCTCTGTGGCACTTTCCCTAGGGTCACCCCCGCCGGGCGTTACCCGGCACCGTCGTTTCGCGGAGCCCGGACTTTCCTCGCGTACTCGAAAGTACCCGCGGCCGCCCGACCCTCTGGCCCGCGCGTCTTAGGCATCCCCGGTGGGTTTTGGCAACAGCAGCGCGAGCAGGATGCTGCGACATTCTCCATCGATCTCGCCGTCGATCAGTTCGGGACGGAAGCGGCGCTGAAATGCGACGACCGCGGCAAGCTTGTCGCTGACGTCATAGCCGAAGCGCTCAAGCGCAACGAGGAAGCCCGCGTCGCTCCACATCGGGTCCATCAACCCCTTGGTCGGCCGCGGCAGCGCGAGGCGCAGCTTGGCCAGCCGGTTCCACGGAAACAGTTCGCCCGGATCCTGCTTGCGTGCAGGCGCGATGTCGGAATGGCCGACGACGTTGCCGCGCGTGATGCCGTGGCGTTCGGTGATGTCGGCGACCAGTCGGACGACCGCGTCGATCTGCTCCTCCATGAACGGACGATAGCCGAGCTCGTGGCCGGGATTGACGATCTCGATGCCGATGCTGGCGCTGTTGACGTCCTCGATCCCGCGCCAGCGTGACTTGCCCGCGTGCCAGGCGCGCATGTCCTCGGCGACCATCCGCAGGATCTGCCCATCCTCGGCGACGAGATAATGCGCGGAAACCTTGGCTTCCGGGTCACGCAGCCGGTCGATCGCGGCCTGCGCACTTTCCATGCCCGTATAATGCAGCACGATCAGCGACACGGGCAGAGAGCGCGTGTCGAAGTTCGGCGACGGTGTCTCGATCATATTCATGGCGCTGTCCCCTCCGAGCCCGCTTTCAGCTTAAGCACGGTACGGGGCGCGGCGAAACCCCGTCAGAGGGCGGGACGCACCGCTTCATAGAGCCCACGATACCGGGGACTTGGCCTGAATGCCTCGGTTTGCCCGATCACGGTTTCGCCCGCGCCGAGCACCAGCAGCCCACCCGGCCGGACCACCGTGGCGAACCGGTCGAGCACGCGACGGCGTAATTCGGGGGGAAGGTACAGCAAGACGTTGCGGCACAGGATGACGTCGAATTTCCCCGCAGGCAGCGGATCGCCGACGAGGTTGATTCGCCGAAACGCGATCCGACGCACGAGTTCGGGCTTCGCAACCCAGTCTTCGCCCTGCTGGTCGAACCAGCGCATCATCCGGCGAATCGGCAAGCCCCGCTGGATCTCGAAATGCGAATAGCGCCCCGCCCGCGCGCGGCAGAGCGCGGATTCGGAAACGTCGGTCGCGACGATGTCGGGCGGCAACGTCTCACCCTGCGCTTCCTGTTCCGCGAACAGCATCGCGAGCGAGAGCGGCTCCTGCCCGACCGAGCAACCCGCCGACCAGATCCGAACACGCCGCTGCCCCTGCTCGGCACGAAGCACCCCGACCGCCTCGGCGACGAGCTCGATCACCGCGGTATCGCGGAAGAACGAACTTTCCTGATTGAGCAACGCATCGACGGCCTGGTCCGCGATCTTGGGCGAATGCCGCACCGCATCGACAAGATCGTCGAGCGTCGCGAGCTTGAGATCGCGGAGCAGCGGCTTGAGCGCAGTTTCGATTCGCCATTCGCGGTTGGCGGCAAGCTGCTGCCCGGTCCGCGTTTCGAGCAGGGTGTTCAGCGCGACCATCACGCTTTTGCTATGGGATTGCACATCAGCCATTCGGGTCGGGGTACTTTCTGCAACGTTGATCATCACACACGACGACGATGCTGGACGATGAATTGACCGATTTCTTGTGGAGACAGGATCGCGCTGGCGTGGCCCGACGTCGCGATCGACCCGGGCATTCCCCACACGACCGAGCTTTCCCGGTCCTGCACGACAATGCTGCCGCCGCGTGCGATGATCGTACGCGCGCCCTCGGATCCATCGCGGCCCATGCCGCTGAGCACGATCCCCAACGCCCTCGTGCCGTACACCTCGGCGATACTGTCGAACATCGGATCGACCGAGGGCATGCAACTGCTCCGCGCGGGATCGCCGTTCAGCCGGATCGCACCGCCATCGGACGTGCGCACGACCCGTATGTGTGCGTCGCCGGGCGCGACGATGATCCGGCCCGGCCTGATCCGCATGTGGTCGGTCGCGACGTCGCACGGTCGCCCCGCCATCGCCGCAAGCTGTGCGGCAAAATACGGCATGAATGATGCGGGCAGATGTTGCGTCACCAGGATCGGTACCGAAAAGTCCGACGGCAGCCCGGTGAGCACTTGGCTGAGCGCGTGGATCCCGCCGGTGGATGCGCCGATCGCGATAATCTCGTAGCCGCCGGGGATTTCCGCCGGCGCTGCCACGCGGGGTTTTCGAGGGGCGACGGCTGACGGTTGCTCGTCCGCCGGTTGCTCATCACGCGCGATCAGACGTCGTAGCTTGTCGACCAGCGCGATCGAGAACTTGCCCGCAAAATTGCCGATATCAGGCTTCACCAACGTATCGGCCGCACCTTGCGCCAACGCCTCGATTGTTGCCGCCGCACCGTCACTGGCCACGGACGATACGATCAGGACCTTCGCCCCCCTGCCCGCAACGATCAGGTTGGGCAGTGCCACCAGGCCGGTCACGCCGGGCATTTCGATGTCGAGGACGATGATATCGACCTGTGTCTCGCGCAGGAAGCTCAACGCTGCACCGGCATTCGCCACCGCACCCTTGACCACAAAGTCGCCCCCCGCCTCGATCGCGCGCGAGATCATGGCTCGCGCGACGACCGAGTCGTCGACGATCAGTACGCTTGCAGAAGGATCACCTTCGGACATGCTGGGACTCGCAAGGGCGCAAGGAAATGGACCGTCGCCGGGGCGGGCGCGGGGCGATGGAACGGACGAACCGGAGGCCTGATCGGGATACGCTGGACAAGCCATCCCGGGTCGGCCGTCGTCAGGCCATACCGACGATCTGCAACTTGCTTTCCAGCGTTTCGCGGTCGAACGGCTTCATGACATATTCGTCCGCGCCAGCCTCGATCGCCGCGCGAATGTGCGCCATGCCGTTCTCGGTCGTGCAGAACACGACCTTGGGACGCGACGGAATGTTGCTGTCGCGGAGCGCGCGGAGGAAATCCATGCCGCTCATCACCGGCATGTTCCAGTCCAGCAGAATGACGTCGGGCGCGGATGCGAGGCACGCGGTCAACGCCTCACGGCCATCGCCCGCCTCGCTGACCTGGAAATTGAGAGTCTCCAGAATATGGCGCGCGACCTTGCGGATCACTTTCGAATCATCGACGACGAGGCAGGTCTTCATGAAGTCTTCCCATTGGAATGCTTGTTCGGAGCTTGCCCGAAATGCGTAAGCGTCACGTTAATACTGGCTGTTGAAAGGCGTCGTCATGCCGCCGCGGCGACACTCGGGATCAGCGCGTTCAACTCGATCGCGAGGATCGGCTCGCCATCGCGCTCGATGATCCCCCGACCGACGCGCAACCATCCGCTGTCGAGCGCGACACCGGCAGACAAGGGGCTGAGATCGAAAGCGGCGACATCCTCGAGCGCATCGACGAGCATCGCATAATGATGTCCGTCGACGATGGTGATGACGGCGCGCATCGCGGTCCCGTCCCCTTCGGGCAGTCCCAGCGCGACGCGAGTCTCGATCACGGTGACCACCCGGCTGCGCAATGCCGCGAGTCCGCGAACATGCCGTTCGCTGCGCGGGACGGGGATGATCGCCCCGATGTCGACGACCGACTCTACCTGCGACGATTCGATCGCAACCGTGCGACCGGCGATTTGCGCGATCAGGAACAACGGCATCAGCGGCCTCCTGCCGTCTTGGCGAGGGCCGCGAGCAGGCCCGGGCGGTCGTATCGGAAGATGCTGCCGTCGATCCCGTCGCTGTCGACATCGCGCCGCAGGCGGACGACCGGCGCGGCGCGCGATGACGGCGCGTCCTCGCCGTCCATCGTCACGATGACGCCAGCCGTCTCGCCTGGCCGCAGCGTCGTGGTCACGCGGTAACCGGCCGCCTCCAGCACGGGGCGGAGGAACGTCGTCAGCCACGCTGAATCGGCCCCTTCCAGCAGGCACAGGGGTGCGTCCGCCGCGGCGTTCGGATCGGCATGAGTCGAGAACAGCCAATGCAGGTCGATCACTTCGATCTGCGCACCATCAATCGCGACCACGCCCGCGATCGGTCCGCTGTCATGCGCAGGAACGAGCGTATCGGGCAGTTCGACGATGTCGAGTGCCTCGTCGATCGCATATCCCAGTTCGACCGATCCGTCGCGCAAGCGCAGGACCGATACGCTCGTCTTGCCCTCCCACATGCCGAGTGCGACGAGTGGGATGATCGCGCCATCGACCGACAGGCGCAGCCGCCCCGCAGCATGGCGAATCGCGCTGGCAGGGACTGGCTCGACACGGTCGATCACCGACAGCGGGACGATCCGGCGGACGCCGTCGAGGTCGTCGAACAGCAGCGCCTGTACCCCCGGCGTGGCCGCAGCAGCGTCGTCCTCGGTGACGATCTCGCGCGTGAAGACCAGTCCGGCAAGCTGGGCGATCCCTGCGCAATCGAGCATCAGCATTGGCAAGCCGCTGTCGGGCAACGTCTGCCCTGCGTAGATGTTGGTCGCCATCACCGCCGGTGCGGCGGGCTTGATCACCAGTTCCTCGTGATCGAGCACGGTATCGACGGCGAGCGCATAGGACCCGCCCGACACCCCCACGATCACCAGCATCGCGGGATCGCGCTGACCGAATCCGAGCAAGTTGCCGAGATCGACCAGTGGCATCCGACGATCGCGCACGGTTGCCATCAGCGTATCGCCAAGCCGGTCGATCCGGATCGACTCCGCCCCGACCCGCACGATTTCCTCGATCGTCTGGCGCGAGATCGCAAAGCGCTGATCGCGCACGCCGACGCCGATGGTCGACATGATCGACAGGGTCAGCGGGACATGGATCGAAATCCGCAGGCCCTTGCCGGGTGTATTGGCCAGTTCGATGCGACCACCGATCTGCTCGACGTTGGCACGGACAACGTCCATTCCGACGCCCCGCCCCGAGATTCCGGTGACGACGTCCTTGGTCGAAAGCCCGGGTTCGAACACCAGTTCAAGCCGAGCCTGTTCGCTCATCGCGCGCAACGCGCTCTCGCTCCGCAACCCCGCCGCGACGACCTTCTCGCTGAGCCGGGTAGTATCGATCCCGCGTCCGTCATCCGCGATCTCGATCACGATCTGGTTGCCCGACTGACGCGCGGCAACGCTCAGCCATCCGGCCTCGCGCTTGCCCGCGCGGCGGCGGTCGGCCGGCCCCTCGAGACCGTGATCGATGGAGTTGCGGATGAGGTGGACCAGCGGGTCGCGCATCATCTCGATCATCTCGCGATCGAGCTCGACGTCGCTACCCTCGATATGCAGCGCGACCGCCTTACCGAGCTCCGCCGCGGTATCACGGACCATCCGCGGCAGCGCCGAGAACAGCGCCTCGATCTTCTGCATCCGCGTCCGCGTAACGGTATCGCGCATTTCGGCGACGGTCAGCGACAGACGCTCAAGCGCAGCCTCGATCGTCGGATCGACCCCTTCGTCGCGCATCCGTCGCGCCAGTTCGTTCCGCGCGAGCACCATGTCGGACATGCCGCTCATCATCCGGTCAAGCAGATCGACGTTCAGGCGCACGCTGCGGGTGGGTGCGCGCAATATTGGTGCAGCGCTGGTGACGATCGCCTCCGACCCCGTATCGAGCGCGGCGATCAGCAGATCCTCGCCGGTATCGTCGAGCGCATGGCCGGCATCGATCGCCTCGACGATCTCGCCGACACGGTCGACGATCGCGAGGACGGCGTTCACCAGCCGCGTGTCGGGTGTCCGTTCACCCGAACGGACCGCCGCCAACACGTCTTCCGCGGCATGGCTCAACCGCGCGAGGCGCGGCAGATCGAGAAAGCCGCAGCTCCCCTTTACCGTATGGACGAAGCGAAAGATCGCATCGAGCCGCTCGCGGTCGGCGGGGGCGGATTCCCACGCGACGATCTCGCCCGACAGCGCCTCGAGCGTCTCGCGGGTCTCAGCAATAAATTCCTGTAACAGATCGTCCATGGGTCCCCACCGTTACGGCACGGGCCTGCATGGCGTCCCATTGGTTAAGGCGCGGTTTAAGCCGCCTTGAAAGCAACGCCGAACACAAGGATCGCATCATCCGGCGGCGAGATCTGCACGGTGCCCCCGCCCTCTGCGACGAGCGCATGGACCAGATGTGCCGCCGCCGCGCGGGGCGTGAGCGTCGCGTCGCCGCTCGTTCCCGTCAGGGCAGCCCGCATTTCCGCGTCGAGCACGATCCGCAGGCCCGCCGCGCGTACGACGATCTCGACCTGCCCGTCAGTGCTTTCCGCGCCCACATCGAGCTGTCCGCCGCGTACCAGCGCGTCACCTGCAATCAACGCCAGGTTGAGCAGCACCTTGATCGCCGGCTTGGGCAGGGTCGCATCCTCGACCAGCCAGCCGAGCTTTACCTTGTGCCCGTCGCCGAACAGCCCCTCGATCGCCGCACGCGCCTCGCGCGAATCGACCGACTCGCCAAAACCACCCGCTGCCCCGAACGCGAGGCGGAAAAACTTCAGCTTGTTCGCCGATGCCTTCGCGCTGTCCGCCAGCAGTTCCAGGCATCGCGCGCGCATTTCGGGGTCGTGTTCGTCAGCGAGCAATTCCAGCCCGTTGTTCAGTGCACCTACGGGACTGAGCAGATCATGGCACAGGCGCGAGCACAGCAGGCTGGCAAAATCGGTCGGGCTAATGGTCAACGCTTGGGCTCCACTTTGCGCAATCTTTGGCGCAGCACGCAACGTGCCGCAAGCAGCACGTCGGCGGCGACTTAACCCGATCGCGCGGCAATGTCGCCCCCTCAAGCACCGCCGCACAGATGCTGTGAGTCGAACAGTTGCCATTGCTCGCCAGTCCGAAGGTTTCGTACCGCATACTGGCGGCCACGGTCATCGCCGGGCGGGCAATGCCGGGGAATGGACACAAGGCATACCCGGGCGCGGTCCTTGAGACGCGATCGTGCAATCGGCCTCTCCAGGTCGTACGATACCTGGTGAACCCCGTTGGCAAACGTGATGCTGGTTCCCCTCTGATCTGGCGGCCCGCTCGCCCCGAGCCGCGGTCCAATCTGCGCGATCGTCGTCACTTCGCATTGTCCGACCCGCGAAACGCGTCGACGCAGATACCGATCGATCCGTTCGCGTTCTCTCCACAAGGCGGCCGTTCGATCGTCGTACGATGCCGTCATGCACGCCGTGTCGGCACAGGCGTCGCGCTGCGCCAACCATGCACGCTGGGTACGGACCAATGCTGCTCGCATGGTCGGGGGCGCAGATTGGATGGCGCCGGCGTACACCGTGTTCAGGTACCGATCCTGTCGCGCCAGATCATCGTTGCCGCAGATCAGCCGTTCTGCGCGCGTTGTCGTGCGCGCGCAGTCGAACCCCGCACCGCGTGGACTGCCGGTGGACATGTCCTCCGTACTGGATGCGACCGGAACAGCTGAAATGGCTATGGCCGCCATCATGCCCAACAGAGAAGCCTGGGTCATCCCATCACCGTCAGCGCTACCGGTTCGAATGTCGTGGTGCCTTCCCCTGCCGGGACGGCACGCCATCCTCCGACCAGATCGCCAGCGACAATCAGCCATATCTTGCCATCCGCCGCGGCACGGGCGGCATCGGTTGCCGACGGTCGAACGTCACCGCTGGGATGAGAGTGCCAATATCCGAGCAACGGTGCCCCTCCCCCGCGTTCGGCCCGCAAGGCAGCGAACAACGCCGCAGGATCGACCTCGAAGGTACGCCGTGGATCGGCGGCGACATTGGCGCAGGCGGCAAGGTCCGTGATCCGGTCCGGCGTCCCGAAGACCAGACCGCACACCTCGACATCCGGGGTGGATTTTGCCGCGTCGCACAATCTCTTCCGCAACGCGCTTGAAATTTCTAACGCCATTCCCAGATTCTATCCTATGGACCGGGGGGTTTCCACCATTGAAGCGCGCACCGCCGACGAAGCCGGGCTGAGGCTGGATCGTGCGTTGGCGGATGCCCTGCCGACGATCTCGCGCGAACGGCTCAAGGCGCTTATCTCCAGTGGGCAGGTGACCGACGAAACCGGCACGCTGCGCCGCGACCCTTCGAGCAAGGCAGTACCGGGCGGATTGTACCGCGTCGTGGTTCCCGATCCCACGCCTGCGCACAACGAAGCGCAGGATATCGCGCTGACCGTGGTGTATGAAGACGAGCATCTGATCGTCATCGACAAACAGGCCGGACTGGTCGTCCATCCCGCGGCAGGCAATCTCGACGGGACGCTCGTCAACGCGCTGCTCCATCATTGCGGCGGCAGCCTGTCGGGTATCGGCGGCGTCGCCCGACCGGGGATCGTCCACCGGATCGACAAGGACACGTCGGGGCTGATGGTCGCGGCAAAAACCGATCGTGCGCATGTCGGGCTCGCCAAGCAGTTTGCCGCACATTCGATCGATCGACGCTACAAGGCGATCGTGTCGGGTCGCCCTGCGCCGCCTGCCGGATCGGTCGATGCGCCGCTCGCGCGCAGTCCGCAAAACCGCAAGAAGATCGCCATCGTGCAGGGCGGCAAGCGCGCGGTAACGCATTATTCCACCATCGAACGATTGCGGGAAGCCGCACTGGTCGAGTGCCGGCTGGAGACGGGCCGGACGCATCAGGTTCGCGTCCATATGGCGTCGCTTGGCCATCCCTTGCTAGGTGACCCGGTTTACGGTAGAACAAAGCAAGCTCACAAACGCGATCTGGAAACCTTGGGTTTCCATCGACAGGCGTTGCACGCTGCCCGTTTGGGGTTCATTCATCCGATCAAAAGTAACGCTTTGGCGTTCGATAGCGAAATGCCTGCCGACATGCAGGAACTGTTCGATACATTGCTAGTATAGGTTTCGGCCGCTGCGCCTTGCGCGCGACCGGCCTGTGACAAGGAGGATACGACCATGGCAGCCCGCAGTAACGTCCCCGCGACGATCCCCGCCCTCGGCGGCGAGGCGAGCCTCAACCGCTATCTGTCCGAGATCAAGAAATTCCCGATCCTCGCGCCCGAGCAGGAATATATGCTCGCCAAACGCTTCGAGGAGCATGGCGATACCGATGCCGCCGCGCAGCTGGTCACCTCGCACCTGCGGCTCGTGGCGAAGATCGCCATGGGCTATCGTGGCTATGGCCTGCCGGTCAGCGAGCTGATTTCGGAAGGCAACATCGGCCTGATGCAGGGCGTCAAGAAGTTCGAGGCGGATCGCGGCTTCCGCCTCGCGACCTATGCGATGTGGTGGATCCGCGCCTCGATCCAGGAATTCATCCTGCGCTCGTGGAGCCTCGTCAAGATGGGCACCACTGCCGCGCAGAAGAAGTTGTTCTTCAACCTGCGCCGGATGAAGTCCAAGCTCGACGCGTTCGAGGATGGCGATCTGTCCCCGGAGCATCTCGCCAAGATCGCCAAGGATCTCGGCGTCACCGAAGCCGAGGTCACCAGCATGAACCGTCGCATGGCGATGGGCGGCGATACGTCGCTCAACGTGCCGATGCGCGAAGACGGTGAAGGTCAGTGGCAGGATTGGCTGCAGGATGATTCGCCCTTGCAGGACACCGTCGTCGCGGAAGCCCAGGAAGCGGACGTGCGGCATGACATGCTGACGGCAGCGATGGACGATCTCAACGAACGTGAGAAGTTCATCCTGACCGAGCGTCGCCTGACGGACGAACCGAAGACGCTCGAGGAACTCAGCCAGGTTTACGGCGTATCGCGCGAGCGCGTTCGTCAGATCGAGGTACGTGCGTTCGAGAAGCTGCAGAAGGCGATGATGCGGATCGCCGGTGACAAGCGGATGCTCGTCGCCGCCTGATCGGCTGCCTGATCGCCTGTGGTATGTCCGGATCGGGTCGGTGCGCTGGACAGCGCCGATCCGATCGCCCTACAGCGGTGGGATGGCCCGCCGAAAGACCTCCGCTGCATCCCATTCTCGCGGCGGACAGCGCCGAGCGCCAGTGCGGCGACCAAGCGGATCCGGAAGCGGGGGCGGTTTACGCCGCTTCTTTGGCTGGATCATCAAAGGCGTACTGGCCTTTGTCATCCTCTCTGTCGCTATCGTCGGTCTTTATCGGTTCGTGCCCCCGCCGATCACTTTGACGATGGTCGGTGATGCTTTGGCCGGACACGGGGTCGACAAATCCTGGATGCCGCTTTCGCGGATCGATCCGAACATGGCGCGCGCCGCCATAGCGGGCGAAGATTCGCGTTTCTGTTCACACAACGGCTTCGACATGCACGCGATCGAAACCGCCTATGCGCGCAACGCCCGCGGCGCACGGATCCGCGGCGGATCGACGATCAGCCAGCAGACCGCGAAAAATGTCTTTCTGATCCAGAGCGGTGGCTATCCACGCAAGGCGCTCGAGGCGTATTTCACGCTGCTGATCGAGACGCTGTGGGGCAAGCGCCGGATCATGGAAGTGTATCTGAACGTCGCCGAGACGGGGATCGGCACTTACGGCGTCAATGCCGGGGCAAAACGGTATTTCGGGCATGACGCCTCGCACCTGACGCCGAGCGAGGCAGGCCGGATGGCCGCCGTATTCCCGCAACCCAAGAAGCGCGCTGCCATCGCGCCCAGCGGTTTCACGCGCCGCCACGGCAATGCCATCACGCGCCGGGTCGGCGTAGTCCGTAACGATGGTCTGGATGCGTGCCTGCGCTAAAGCGGCACGCACCGACCGGCCCAAATGCCGGGTCATACGACCCGGCCCACATACTCAGAACGGCAGCTTGAAGCCCGGGGGAAGCGGAATGCCGCTGGTCATCTTGGCCATTTCCTCACCCGATTTCGTATCGGCCTTCGCCTTGGCGTCGTTGAACGCGGCGACGACGAGATCCTCGAGCATCTGCTTCTCGCTCGGCTGAAGCAGCGATTCATCGATCGTGATCCCGATGATCCGGCCCTTGGCCGACGCCTTGACCTTGACCAGCCCACCGCCAGCCGCGCCTTCGACCTCGATCTTGTCGAGCCCGTCCTGCGCCTTGGACAGTTCCGCCTGGACGTTCTGCGCCATCGCCATGATGTCTTCGATGCTGTTCATGCACTCTTGCTCCGTTGTGCCGCCAACAGGCGGTCGATTTCGCTTTCGGGAAGGCTTGCGTCGGGGAACGCTTCAAGCGCCGCAACGATCACCGGCGTCGCCAGAATTTCCGCCTTGAACGCCTCGCGTCGTGCGGCTTCGGCCTCACGCAGCGTGGGGGCGCCGACGGTGGGCGCGGTCGAGATGCGCCACATCCGCCCGGTGATTCGCTTGAGCGTTCCGCCAAGTTCCGCGATCAGGTCGCTTGGCAGGGGGCGCGCGGAACTCACCATGACTTCGACATCGGCAATGCTGATCAAGCTGACGTGATGCACCACGCGCGAGGCGAGCGCGAGTTCGCCCGCATTCTCGAGTATCGTTACGATCGCCTCGATCGACTGCGGCAACGCCGCTGCGACGGGTTCGCTCGGCGCAGGCGGCGGGGCGGCAGGCGTGGCGGCGACCGGCGGCGCACCGTTCTGGATCATCCGCGCCAGTTCACCCGGATCGGGCAGTGTTGATGCATGAACCAGGCGCAGCAACGCCATCTCGCACGCCTCGATCGGTAGCGCGGCGCGGCCGACTTCTTCATGCCCCTTGAGCAGCAATTGCCACAGGCGATGCAACGCCGCGAACGACAGGCTCGCGCCCCATGTCTCGAGCGCTGTACGTTCCTCGGTCGCCTGCCCGGGTTCCGCGGACGCACCGAGCTTCACGAGCGTCGTTGCATGGACTGTCTCCAGCAACCCGCGCAGCACGCCCAACGGATCGACCCCCAGGTCATACTGCCGTCGCAACGCCGCCAGCGCGCCAAGCGCGTCGCCCGCGAGCAGCAGCGCCATCATGTCGCGGATTGCACCCCTGTCGGACAGGCCGAGCATGTCGCGCACTGCGGCCGCGTTGACTTGCCCCCCTTCCATGTCGGCATGCGCGATCGCTTGATCGAGGATCGACAGCCCGTCGCGTGCAGAACCTTCCGCCGCGCGCGCGATCAGGCCGAGCGCTTCGGGCTCAGCAGAAACACCTTCCGCTTCGACCACGCGTGCAAAATGATCCGCCAGTTTTTCAGCGGGGATCCGCCGCAAATCGAACCGCTGGCAGCGTGACAGCACCGTCACCGGCACCTTGTTGACCTCGGTCGTCGCGAGCACGAACTTCACGCCCTCAGCGGGCTCCTCCAGCGTCTTGAGCAATGCGTTGAACGCGTTCTTCGACAGCATGTGGACTTCGTCGATGATATAAATCTTGTAGCGTGCCACGAACGCGGTCATCCGCGACGCGTCGATCACCGCACGCATGTCGTCGACACCGGTGTGGCTCGCCGCGTCCATTTCGATCACGTCGATATGGCGACCCTCGGCTATTCCAACGCACGGTTCGCACACTCCGCACGGATCGATCGTCGGACCGCCCTGCCCGTCCGGTCCGATGCAGTTGAGCGCCTTCGCCAGCAAACGCGCGGTCGACGTCTTGCCGACACCGCGCACGCCGGTGAGCAGAAACGCGTGCGCAAGCCGCTGCCGACGGATGGCATTCCCTAGCGTCGTCACCATCGCGTCTTGCCCGATCAGCTCAGCAAAGGTCTGCGGACGGTATTTACGCGCAAGGACGCGGTACGCATCTTTCGATGCCGTCGGTGGTGGAGCGCCGAGATCGAACGCGGGAAGATCTGAAGAGTCGGACATTGCCGCCTGTCTAGCGCGAGCCGACCACGAAGTCGAAGGCTTGGTGCGCGCAGCAGGGCCGGATAAGACCGAGTACCATTCCTTGGGAGCGACCGCAGCTCAACGGCGCGTCAACTGGCCGGAGCATCGCGTGGGAATCGGTAGGAGCCGGAACGACCCGTGGCGAAATCGTTGTGGCTGCTGCCTTCCGGCCCTGACCAAGTTGGCGACGACCACGTCCGCCCGACTCCCGCGCTGCATATGGCGGGGTCGGGCGAAGGGATCAAGAGGGCTTAGCGGCGAACAGTCCGGCAGATACGGACGCGACGCTGGTTGCGCCGTTCCATGCGGCAGACCTTGCGCGTACGATAGGACGGGCGATGCCGATCGGTGTGGACAGTCCGCGAGACGACGCGGTCATGGCGGTCCTGGCGCATCTGGGCGCTGGCGGTGGTCGGCGCGAGCGCGCTTGCCGCGATGAGGCCAACTGAAAGCAAAGCGATGAATTTCATGGGTAATTCCTCCGTGCGTACGTAAATGGCACGGAGGCGTAATGATCATCGCCGCTGCATGTTCCGTGATTCCGGTGGGATAGCGACAGTTATTTGATCGATATTTGCGTTAAGCATGATCTGGCAGGCCAGCCGACTGGTACGTGTCGCTCCCGTCGCCAGGTCGAGCATGTCTTCTTCTTCGGCGCTTGCCGGGGACAACAGCGCGAAGTCTGCGGCAGCGACGATGACATGACACGTCGAACACGCCATCTGGCCTTCGCAGGTTCCCTCAAGCGGCTGGCCAGCCGCCTGCGCGACGTTCAGCAGGCAGTCGCCAACGTCCGCCGTGACTTCGCATACGCGGCCATCGCGCTCAACGAACCGTACGCGCGTCATGCCGCGATCCGTTGCGAAGCGGCCGCTGCCACGATTCGATCGATTGCTTCGGTCAGGTCATGCCCTCCTGTATATCGGCCGAAGCCGATGCGAATGCTCGATCGCGCCTGCGCCTCGCTCAAGCCGATGCCGCGAAGGACATGGCTCGACCGCCCCGATCCACTTGCACAGGCCGACCCCGCCGAAAAGGCGACATCGCGCAGATCGGACATTAACCGTGCGACGTCCAGGCCATCGCGTCGGATGTTGAGATTGCCTTCGTAACGCGGGTCGAGCGCACCGTTGATGGTCCACCCTGCTAAACGATCGACCGCGGCGTGGAACAAGGTCGAGACATGGGCGCGATCGGTTTCGCTGCATTGCGCCAGCAAACCGGCGGCAGCACCGAATCCTGCGCACAAGGCAGGCGACAGCGTACCCGATCGCCCCAGCGCTTCCTGTCCCCCGCCATGCATCAGCGGGGAGAGTCGAACGCCGTTGCGCACCCACAGCGCCCCGATCCCCTTGGGGCCGTGGACCTTGTGCGCCGAGACCGCGACGAGATCACATTCGGGCGGGATCGCGACCCGGCCATAGCCCTGCACCGCGTCACACAGGAACAGCGCGCCCGCCGCATGCGCGAGATCAGCGAGCGCGGCGATTGGCTGGATCACGCCGATCTCGTTGTTGACCAGCATTGCCGCCACCAGCCCGGTTCCAGGCGTGATGGCCGCACGCGCGATCTCCAGGTCGACCAGACCGTCGGGCCCCACCGGCAGCACCGTGACCTTCCGCCCCTGTGCCGCGATCGCCGCTACGGTGTCGAGCACCGCGGCATGTTCGGTCGCGAGCGTCACGATCGGCCCGGTCGTTCGCTGGATCGCCCAATTGAGCGCCTCGGTCGCGCCACTGGTGAAAGCGATCTGCCCTCCCCCATCGAACAGCGCCGCGACTGCGGCGCGCGCGACTTCGACCGCCGCCTTTGCCCTGCGCCCCGGGGCGTGCGGCGAATGCGGGTTGGCGTGCTGGTCCCGCAGCCACGGCAGCATCGCGTCGAACGCTTCGGGGGCAACCGGTGTCGTCGCCTGATAGTCGAGATAGATCATGCCGCCCCCAACAGGTCGTTGGCGCGCGCCGTCCGTGCGATCTTGCGCCATTCGGCCACAAAGCGGTCGATGTCGGCGGCGGTCGTCGTTCGCCCGAAACTGACGCGGATGACCTCGCGGGACGTCTCGCTGTCCCAGCCCATCGCGCCGAGCACGTGACTGGGCTTCATGCTGCCGGACGAACAGGCGCTGCCCGCCGACACAGCGATCCCCGCCATGTCGAATCGAATCAACTGGGTCGCGGCGGCGAGGCCCGGCATCCGGTACGCCCCGATCGCCGGATGCCGGTCTGCAGCCGCCGCCACGATCTCACCGCCCGACCGCGAAACCCCATCTGCGAGTCGCGCGCGCAGCGACGCCATCTGCATTAAGTCCTCCGGGTCTCCCAGCGCGGCGGCATACCCCAGGGCGCCGGGTACGTTCTCTGTCCCCCCACGGTAACCGCGTTCCTGGCCGCCGGTCGGCGTGAGCGTTGCCAGGTCGCGCACGAACAGGGCACCGATCCCGGGTGGCCCGCCGCGTTTGTGAGCCGAGACCGCGACGAAGTCGGCATGGTCGACGACATCCCGATCTGCGCCGGGCGGCATTTGCGCCGCATCCACCAGTAGAAGACCTCCCGCTGCCCGGACGATGTCCGCGATCGCCGCGATCGGTTGCCGCACGCCTGTTTCGCTATTGGCATATTGCACACCAACCAGCGCAGCTTCACCGTCGATCAAAGACGAGAGCGCCGCCAGATCGATCAACCCCGACGAGTCGACCGGAACGACCGCGGCATCCGGAGCCGCGCGAATCACTGCATCATGCTCGACCGAGGATATTACGCGTCTCGGCGGGATCGCGCGTTGCAGCGGGATTGCCAGTGCCTCGCTCGCACCGCTGGTGAAGAGCGTCTCGCCTCCCCAGCCATATGCATCCGCCACCGCTCGGCGCGCCTGTTCCAGCGCAGATCGCGCGGCGCGCCCCTCGGCATGGGGCGACGACGGGTTCGCCCAGGTGGTCATCGCGCTTGTCATCGCGTCCCGCGCCGCGGGGATAATCGGCGTCGTCGCGGCATGGTCGAGGTAGAGGCGATCGGGCAGGAACGGCATCAGTTTCGGGGACTCGCTGCAATCATTGCGCAGACGTGCGCCATCATTGTATAGCGCACAACTCTTCGCGCGGCCCAACGGGGCGTGCTTCCCCGCTATTTCTTGTCAGCAGGTCCGATGCCAGAAGTTATTTTCCCCGGCCCAGACGGTCGTCTCGAAGGCCGTTTCGTTCCCGCATCGCGTCCGCGGGCGCCCGTCGCGATGATCCTCCACCCGCATCCGCAAGCGGGTGGCACGATGAACAACCACATCGTGATGGAGCTCTACAAGACGTTCCAGCGCCGCGGGTTCGCGACCCTGCGCTTCAATTTTCGCGGCGTTGGCAAGAGCCAGGGTACGTTCGACAACGGCGTCGGCGAACTGTCCGACGCGGCGAGCGCTCTCGACTGGGTTCAGAGCTTCCATCCGGAAGCGCAGACCACGTGGATCGCAGGCGTCAGCTTCGGCGCGTGGATCGGCATGCAGTTGCTGATGCGCCGCCCGGAGATTCGCGGCTTCATTTCGGTCGCGCCGCCCGCGAACATGTATGACTTTACCTTCCTGGCACCCTGCCCGGCGAGCGGGATCATCATTCAGGGCGAGGCCGACGAGGTCGCGACCCCGGCGGCGACGCAGAAGCTCGTCGACAAGCTGCGCACGCAGAAGCACATCACGATCAACCATGACACCATCCCCAAGGCGAACCATTTCTTCGAACATGAGATGCCGCAGCTGATGGGGTCGGTGGACAAGTATCTCGACATGCGGCTCGACCCGAATTCGCCGATCCGCTGACATCCGGTCCGCCTTCCCCGCATTTGTGCAGGGAAGGCAGAGCGTTTCAGGCGTAAGCGTATGGCCCGCCCTTGGCGAGCGCCGCCTGATAGGCCGGACGCGCGTGGATCTTGTCGAGCCATGCGATCGTCGCAGGCCGCGACTCATCCAGCCCCGCACGGCTGCGCGCCGCCTCGAGCGGGAAGCTCATCATCACGTCGGCCGCGCTGATCGAGTCGCCGGCAAACCATGGACGGCTGGCGAGCTCGCTTTCGACATAATCGAGATGGACGTCGATCATCGGTTGCACCCGCTTGGCCGCGGTCTTGCCGAGTACCGGAATGCGGTTGAGCACGAGCAGCAACAACAGCGGCGGCATCATCGACCCCTCGGCATAATGCAGATACTGCCGATAGCGCAGCGTGGCTTCGCGGTGCGCAGGAGGTCCCATGCGGCCATCGGCCAGCTCGACGATATAATCGACGATCGCACCGGTCTCGATCACTACATGGCCCGCCGCGCGGTCCTCCAGCACGGGCGATTTGCCGAGCGGATGGACCTTCTTGAGTTCGGGCGGCGCGAGCATCGTCGCCTTGTCGCGTTCGTAGCGAACGATCTCATACGGCAGCCCCAGTTCCTCGAGCAGCCACAGGATCCGCTGCGAGCGGGAGTTTTCGAGATGGTGGACGATGAGCGACATAAACGTCTCCGTACAAGTACGACCGGGTCCCGCCGCAGCGGTGGAAGGTCGCAGGAAAGTCGCACCAGCTTACCCAATGTGGCGATGGGCTACCATTCCAAACCATGAAGGGCCCACCATTGCTGGCGGGCCCTCCCAGGGTGTTCGACGGCAAGATCAGCCGTCTCGTATTGCAGGAACACGGCGTTAGCCCCGTGTTCCCTGCCCCGCCCGCCGGATGGCGGCCGGAGCGAACCTCACATCTCGTCGTCGCCTTCGATGTCATCGTCAGCTTCCGGCCCGACCATCATTTCCTCGGCAACCTTGTCGGTCCGCGAGCGGATCGCCTTTTCGAGGCGGTCGCTCATCTCGACATTGTTCTTGAGGAAGGTCTTGGCATTCTCGCGGCCCTGCCCGATGCGAACACTGTCATAGGAGAACCAGGCGCCAGACTTCTCGACCAGCCCGGCCTTGACGCCGAGATCGAGGATTTCCCCAATCTTGGACACGCCCTGCCCGTACATGATGTCGAATTCGACCTGCTTGAACGGCGGCGCGACCTTGTTCTTGACGACCTTGACGCGCGTGGCGTTGCCGACGATCTCTTCGCGATCCTTGATCTGGCCGGTGCGACGGATGTCGAGCCGGACCGACGCGTAGAACTTCAGCGCATTGCCGCCCGTCGTCGTTTCGGGGTTACCGTACATCACGCCGATCTTCATGCGCAGCTGGTTGATGAAGATCACCATGCACCGCGAACGGCTGATCGAACCCGTCAACTTGCGCAGCGACTGCGACATCAGTCGTGCCTGTAGGCCGACGTGGCTGTCGCCCATCTCGCCCTCGATTTCGGCGCGCGGAACGAGCGCCGCAACTGAGTCGACCACGAGCACATCAATCGCGTTCGATCGCACCAGCGTATCGACGATCTCAAGCGCCTGCTCGCCCGTGTCGGGCTGCGACACGATCAGTTCGTCGATGTTGACGCCAAGCTTCTTGGCATAGACCGGGTCGAGCGCATGCTCGGCATCGACGAACGCCGCGGTGCCCCCCGTCTTCTGCGCTTCGGCAATGACGTGCAACGCAAGCGTCGTCTTGCCCGAGCTTTCCGGCCCGTAGATCTCGATCACGCGGCCGCGCGGCAGACCGCCCACGCCGAGCGCGATGTCGAGCCCGAGCGAGCCGGTCGAGATCACCTCGACCTGCATCGTCTGCTTCGAGCCCAGCTTCATCGCCGAGCCCTTGCCGAATGCACGATCGATCTGTGCCAGCGCAGCTTCGAGTGCCTTGGCGCGCTCTGCGCTCGCCTTATCCGTAGATGCCGCCATTTTGCTGTCGATCACTTTCAACGAAACCGCCATTGGAAGCCTCCCGCTAGACCGAACGCCCATCGCGTTCAATGCATGGTGGCTATGTACTATGTTTGTTCACTAAGAACAAGAGGCGAACGGCGTTCGCTTCGGGTCCGGCCGGACGTGTTCCGACGACGTCATGAGACGCCGCCGGAGTCCCGCAGGTCAGGGAAGACCGTTGCCACCTGCGGCACCATACACATGACCCGTGGTATAGCCCGATCCGTTTTCCGCGAGCAGTACATAGATGCCCGCAAGTTCTCCCGGCTGACCGGGCCGCCCGGCGGGCGTATCGCCGCCGAACATCTCGAGCTTCTCCATCGTCGCGCCGCCCGAGACCTGCAGCGGTGTCCAGATCGGGCCGGGCGCGACGCCGTTGACGCGGATCCCCTTGGGTGCAAGCTGCTTGGCGAGGCTGCGGACGTAGTTGCTCGTCGCCGCCTTGGTCATCGCATAGTCATACAGGTCCTTCGACGGGTCGGTCGCCTGCTCCGACGTCGTTGCGATGATAACTGACCCGGGCTGCAGATGCGGAAGCGCGGCTTTGGTCGTCCAGAATGGCGCGTAGATGTTGGTCTTGATCGTCCAATCGAACTGCTCGCTGGAAATATCCAGGATAGACGCATGGGTCTGTTGCCGTGCCGCGTTGTTGACCAGAATGTCCAGGCCACCCAGCTGCCGGACCGCATCGCCCACCAGCTTTTTGCAGAATGCCTCGCTCCGCAGGTCACCCGGCAGCGCAACGCCCTTGCGTCCTGCTGCCCGGATCAGGTCGATCACCTCGCGGGCATCCGCCTCTTCGTCGGGAAGATAGTTGATCGCGACGTCAGCGCCCTCGCGCGCATAGGCAATCGCCGCCGCACGACCCATGCCGGAATCGCCGCCGGTGATCAGTGCCTTACGGCCAGCAAGCCGCCCGGATCCACGGTAGCTCGTCTCCCCATGATCGGGCCGTGGCGTCATCTTGGAGGCGAGCCCGGGCCACGGCTGGCTTTGCCGCTGGAACGGCGGCTTGGGCCCTGCAGTGCGCGGGTCCTTCAGCCCGCTCTGGGGGGCGCCCTGCCCCGGAGTCTGTGGCTTGGCGAACGCAGGTGCTGCCGCGGTGGCGGCGGCCATGCCCAAGGCGGCACCGCCAACCATCGTACGCCGTGAAATTCCGTCTTCGTGATTGGCCATCGTCGGTTTCCGTTCTGCAAGGATAATGCAGCAGAAACCAACGGCGGGTCACACGGTTCAGCGCGTTCGCGCCTTTGTTTCCGTGATCTCAATCAGGGAAGACGGTTCACCGCGGCCAATCAGCCGAGCGAATCCAGCGCCTTGGCAACGCCGTCCATCGTGAACGGCTTGGGCAGTGTGGGACGGTCCGCCCAGGCGTCGCCGACGCTGTCGTGTGATCCACCCGTCGCGAAAACGAACGGGATGTTGCGCGCGGCCAGCGCTTCGGCGATCGGGAAGCTCTTCTCACCGCCCCGCAGATTGACATCGAGGATCGCAGCGTCGATCCCGCCGGCGTCGACCAGTTCGAGCGCGGACCCAACGGTATCCGCGCTGCCAGCGAGCGACTTGCCAAGGACGTCGAGGAAATCCTCGATCATCATGGCGATCAGGGGCTCGTCCTCAACGACGAGAATGGATTGTGGAGAACTCATCCCGCCGCCTCTACTGCAGCGCGAAGGGCCGCGCTATCTCATTTTGTTCCTAACACCTCGCGCGTCGCCTCTGCAAGCTCCTGTACTGAAAAGGGTTTTGCCAGAAACGAAACGTTATCCAAATTAATCGACTTGCGCAGCGTTTCCTCGGCGTAGCCGGACATGAAGAGAATCGGGAGATCGGGATATTGCGCGCGGGCGTGACGGACCATCGTGGGACCGTCCATCAACGGCATCATCACGTCCGAAATCAACAGATCGGGGCGCGGGTTTACCGCAAGCAACTCTAGCGCAGCCTCGCCATTCTCCGCGGTCAGGACCGTGTACCCCTGGCGACTAAGCGCGCGTTCGGCGACCGCGCGGACCATATCCTCGTCCTCGACCAGCAGGATCGTCCCCGTCCCCCACAGGTCCACCGGCTTCTCGCGCGCGGCGACGCGGGGCGGTGGCGGCGGTTCGGTCAGCGCACCCTCGGTGTAGACCGGCAAATAGATCGTGAAGATCGCCCCGTGCGGGGCGCGACCGGGACCATGTGTCCCCATGTCCTTGCGGTTGTCCGCGAAAATGTAGCCGCCCGACTGTTTGACGATGCCGTACACCGTCGACAGGCCGAGTCCTGTCCCCTTGCCGACCTCCTTGGTGGTGAAAAACGGTTCGAAGATCTTGGGTAGGATTTCGGGGGGAATGCCGCCGCCGGTATCGCCGATCTCCAGCACCGAATAGTCCGCCGGCGGCAGGATATCCGACCCGAGCTTGCGGACATCGGCGGCGGTCACGGCATAGGTCTGGATCGACAAGGTTCCCGCCCCGCGCGGGTCGTGTGTCATCATCGCGTCGCGTGCGTTGACCGCAAGGTTTACCACGACTTGCTCGAGCTGCCCCGGATCTGCGCGGACCGGACTGAGGTTGCGTCCGTGCTTGACCGTCAGCGTCACGGTTTCGCCCAGCAGACGCTTGAGCAGGTTCGACACTTCGGAGATGACGTCGGGCAACTGCAGCACTTGCGGGCGGAGCGTCTGCTGGCGCGAGAAGGCAAGCAACTGCCGGGTCAGGCTGGCAGCGCGATTGGAATTGGCGCGGATCTGCTGGATGTCGTCATAATCGCTGTCGCCGGGCGAATGGCGCATCAGCATCAGGTCGCAATGCCCGATGATCGCGGTCAGAATATTGTTGAAATCGTGCGCCACGCCACCTGCGAGCTGCCCCACCGCCTGCATCTTGGTCGCTTGCGCGACCTCGCGCTTGAGCCGGGTCTCCTCGCTATTGTCCTTGAGGCTGAGCAACACCGCCGCCTCCCCCAGCCCGCGCGCGCCTGCGATCGACAGGGCGACGGGCTCGTCCGGATGGTCCTTCAGCCGCACCGCGAGATCCGTAGTATGCGTCGCGCCACCCGCGAAACGGCGGATCGCGTCCGCCACCACGCCCTTGTCCTCGCGCACCAGCAAGTCGCCGGGATACAGCGGCGGGCTGAGCGGATCGACGGAGGCCGCCCGCGAGAACGCATCGTTCATCTGCAGGAAGCGCCCGTCCACGCCGATCAATGCGACCCCGAACGGCATCAGCGAAACCAGGCTCTTGATGTGGGCGCTGGCACTTTCGCCGATCGCGGGATGGCTGCCATCCTCCTCGTCGATCAGCGCGACCAGCATCGGCGCATCCTCACCGTCGAGGAACGGGATTTGCAAAACGCGGAGCGGGTTGCTCGTAAGGCCTTCGCGTTCGAAGCGGGCCATGCCGTGCGAATCGGTAATCAGGAAGCGCGCAAAGTCGCGGCCGAAAATGTCGCTGTCGCCCTCCCCCATCGCGCGCGCGCGCAGCACGCGGTTGGCAGACCGGATGCGGCCATCGGGGTTGATCAGCGCCGCCATGATTCCCGCGCTGCCCAGCCGGTCGCCGGTCGGTCCGGAAATCAGCGTCTCCATCGTCCGCGCGAGATCCATGCCCTCGTTCCCGCGGAACCGCCAGACCAGCAGGTTGCCGTCCTCGCCTGCGCGCGCGACGTCGGCCGTCAGCACGGTGCCATGCACGACCAGTCGTGCCGCACTCGCTGCGCCGTCCCGCCATGCCGCACGTCCCGCTGCGCTCAGCCGCTCGACACCGCTCGCGTCGAACGGCAGACCGGGCGGCGTCGGGAAGCCAAGGAAGATCGCTTCGTACCGGTCGTTTGCGCAGACCAGGCGACCCGCCCGATCCGTTACCGCGATCGCATCCGCACTGCTCTCAGCCAGCGCGCGCGCCACGCTCCAGTCGGGCTCGGTCGTGACGAGCGTGGTCGCCGGGAACAGGTGCCGGAACACCAACAGGGCACTGCTCAGCACGAGCGTCGTCGCCAGGAAGGTCGCCGCAAGCGGGATGCTGCCCACCACCCACAGGATGATCATCGCCGCAACGATACCGAACCCGCCCGCGATCAGCAGGGCGAAGCGGGCGGGCTTGTCGTTGGTCGATGTCGGTACGCTTGCCATAAGACCTCGTGTCGAAGCCTCGAGATGAAGCGTCAAGACTTTAGCGGAGTCGCACGCCGATCACCGAACCAGCGTGGCTCCCCTCGCCCCTTCGCAGTCATGCCGAGGGGGCGAGGGTAACACCGGCTTTACCAGATGCGTACGCGTTGTTCGGGCGTCAGGTACAGTTTCTGTCCCGCTTTCGGATCGAACGCGGCATACCACGGGTCGAGGTTGCGGACGACCCACGCGCGCTGTTCCGACGGGCTGTGCGGATCGGTGACGAGTCGCTGCTTGAGGTTCGCCTCGCGGTAGTTGCGCCGCCAGACCTGCGCCCAGCCGAGATAGAAGCGCTGGTCGCCGGTGAACCCGCCCAGCGTCGGTGCGGGGCGGTTGCCGAGCGCGTGATGATAGGCATCATAGGCCACCGTCAGCCCCGCCAGATCAGCGACATTCTCGCCGAGTGTCAACGCACCCTTCACGTGAACGCCGGGGAGCGGCTCGTACGCGTCATATTCCTTGACCAGCGCATCGGTGCGCCCCTTGAACGCCGCGACATCCGCAGGCGTCCACCAGTCGGTGAGCTCGCCCTTGGCGTTATACTTGGCGCCTTGGTCATCGAAATGGTGGCTCAGTTCGTGCCCGATCACCGCGCCGATCCCGCCGTAATTGACCGCATCATCGGCATTGGGATCGAAGAACGGCGGTTGCAGGATCGCCGCGGGGAAGACGATCTCGACCATGCCGAAATTGGCATAGGCGTTCACTTCCATCGGGGTCATTCCCCATTCCCAGCGCTGGAGCGGCTTGCCGAGATGGCCGACGTTATACGCCTGCTGCCACTGGTTCGCGCGCCACATGTTGCCATAGGCGTCGCCGGCCGCGATCTTCAGCCCGGCATAATCCTTCCACTGCGATGGATAGCCGATCTTGGGGGTGAAAGCCGCGAGCTTGGCGTGGGCCTTGACCTTGGTTTCGGGTGCCATCCAGTCGAGCTTGTCGATCCGCCGGTCCATCGCCGCGATCACGTTCTTGACGAGCGTGTCCGCCGCCGCCTTCGTCTCGGGCGGGAAGTATTTGGCGACGTAGAGCTTGCTGACTTCGTCATCCAGCGCACCGGTGGTGAACTGGACCGCGCGCTTCCAGCGGGCTTCCTGCTCGGGCGTGCCGGACAATTGCGTGCCGTAGAAGGCGAAATGCTCGTCATCGAACGTCTTGGGCAGTACGTCGGCATAGGTATCGAGCGACCGCAGGATCAGATGATCCTGCAGCACGCCGATCGGAGCCGCCGCGACGATCCGGGCAATTCCGGCAACGGCGGTTGGCTGCGCGACGAGCACGCTCGAGACGTTTGCGCCGATGCCCTTGAAGTACGTCGGGAAGGCAAAACCGGGTGCCGACTTGGCGAGATCCGCGACGGTCAGCTTGTTGTAGGTCTTGGTCGCATCGCGGCTGTCGATGCGGGTCCAGTGGACCTTGGCGATCTCGGTCTCGAACGCCACCAAAGCGGCGGCGCGAGCCGCCGCGTTGGACTCGCCCGCCAGCGTCAGCATCTTGGCGATATGCGCCTGGTATGCCGTCTTCTTGTCGGCGAAGCTCTGCTCGAGATAGTAATCGCGGTCGGGCATTCCGAGCCCCGACTGCGCGACCGACAGGGCGTAGATCTCGGGCTGCTTGTCGTCCTGCCCGACATAGGAACCGAACGGACCGCTGATCCCGGCCTTGGTCGCTTCCGCGAGCAGCACGGGATAGCCGGCCTTCGTCTTCAGCGCCTTGATCTTGCCAAGCCAAGGCTGGATTGGCGCAAGCCCCTTGGCGTCGATCGCTGGACGATCGAGGAAGGTGGCATAAGCAGTGCCGATCTTGGAGTTCTGGTCCCGCGCGACGCCGTCGAGAATCGTCCGGGTCCGCGACTCCGACAGATCGGCCAGCAGATTGAACGCGCCGTAATTCGACTTGTCCGCCGGAATTTGCGTCGTCCGCGCCCAGGTGCCGTTAGCAAAGGCGTAGAAATTGTCCCCCGGCGCGACCGAGCGATCCATCCCCGGTTCGTCGAACCCGAAACTGCCGAATTGCGGTTTGCCCTTGGCAGGGACCGAAGCTGTCGCGTCCGCCTTGGCAGGCGCAGGTGCGGTTTGGGCAATGCTGCCGGTCGCGATCGCGACCGCCAGCGCCCCGGCCGAAGCCAGGGCAAGACTGTAGATACGCTTCATCATGCTTTCCTAGTTTCGAGACTCGTTACCAAACGCGAACACGGTCGGCGGGCGCGAGATACATCGTGTCGCCGGGCTTGGCGCCGAAGGCCTTGTACCACGCATCGACGTTGCGCACTTCGGCGGTGCGGAACGGGCCTGGCGAATGCGGATCGCTCAACAATTGCGAGCGCAGCGCGGGTTCACGGAACTTGATCCGCCAGACCTGTGCGTACCCCAGGTAGAAGCGCTGGTCGCCGGTCAGCCCGCCGATCACCGGCGCAAGCTTGCCGTTGAGCGAACGGTGATACGCGTCATAGGCGACCGCCAGCCCCGCCAGATCCGCCATGTTCTCGCCCAGCGTCAATCCGCCCTGGATATGCTGGCCGGGGATCGGCTCATACGCATCATATTGCTTCACCAGCTTGTCGGTCAGCGCAGTGAAGCGCTTTACGTCCTCAGGCGTCCACCATTCGGTGAGCTTGCCGGTCGAATCAAACTTGCGGCCCTGATCGTCAAAATGATGGCTGAGTTCGTGCCCGATCACGACGCCGATGCCGCCGTAATTGACCGCCGGATCCGCCTTTGCGTCGAAGAACGGTGGCTGCAGGATCGCCGCCGGGAAGACGATCTCGTTCATCGTCGGGTTGGCGTAGGCGTTGATCGTCATCGGGGTCATGCCCCATTCGGTGCGATCGATCGGACCACCGAGCTTGTTCAGGTCGCGCTGATATTCAAACGCGTTCGCGGCCGCGACATTGGCGACGAGATCGCTTCGGCCGACCTTGAGCGCGCTGTAGTCGCGCCACTTCGACGGGTAACCGATCTTGGGCGTAAACGACGCGAGCTTCTGGTGCGCCTTGACCTTGGTTTCGGGCGCCATCCACTCGAGCTTGTCGAGCCGCTGGCCCATTGCAGCGATCACATTCTTGACGAGTTGATCGGCTGCACTCTTGCTTTCGGGCGGGAAATACTGCGCGACATATTGCTGACCGACGTCTTCGCCCAGCGCACCGCCGACAACCGCGACCCCACGCTTCCAGCGAGGCTGCTGCTGCGGCGCACCCGACAGGACGGTGCCGTAGAAAGCGAAGTTCGCCTGATCGAACTGCTTGGACAGATACGGTGCATAGGTGCGCAGAAGCTTGAGCGTCAGATAGTCCTTGAGCACCGGCAACGGCGTCTGCTGGAACAATTGCGCCTCAGCCGCGATCGCGCTCGGTTGCCCGACGATATAGGCCGGCTGCTGTGCGACGCCGAGGGCGGTCTGATATTCGGCCCAGGGGAAGCCCGGTGCCTTCGCCGCGAAGTCCGCAGCGGCCCATTTGTTGTACCGCTTGTCCGCGTCACGCGACATGATCCGGGTCCAGTGACCGGTCGCGATCTGCGTCTCGAACGCGACGATCGCGGCAGCGCGCGCCTCGGCGCTCGGTTCGCCGATCATCCCCAGCATCTTTGCAATATACGCCTGATAGGCGGTCTTGGTCTCGACCAGTTTGGGATCGGTCTTGAGGTAATAATCGCGGTCCGGCAGGCCCAGGCCCGACTGACCAGTGCTGACGATGTAGTTGGTCGGGGCCTTGGCATCGAGGCTTACGCCGACACCGAACATTCCGCCCACGCCAAGCCGCTGGAGCTTCGCCATTTCAACCGCGAGCGCAGTCTTGTCCTTGGCGGCCTTAATCTGCGCGATCCACGGCTGGATCGGGGTCGCGCCCTTCGCTTCGATTGCCGCCTCGTCCATGTAGCTGGCGTACATGTCGCCGCTCTTGTTCCCCGGCGTCTTCATCGCGGTTTCGAGGATCCCGCGGGTCCGCTCGGTCGACAGGTCCTGCAGCACGTTGAACATACCGAACGCGGCACGGTCCTCGGGGATCGCGGTGTTGCGCGCCCAGGTACCGCCGGCATATTCCGCGAAATTGTCCCCGGGCTTCACGGTCTTGTCCATCCCCGCAAGATCGAGCCCAAACGCGCCATAGATCGGCTTGCCCGGAACGGCAGCTGTCGGAACAGACGTCTTCTCGGGCGATTTCGGTGCGGGCGCAGCGGTCTGCGCATAGGTCGTGCCGGCGAGTGCGGCGGTAGCAAACAAGGATGCAACAAGGTGCGAACTACGCATGTAAGGCCCTTCAAATCGAACGAAAGCCCGCGTGTTGTATTCCTCCGACACGCCTAGTCAAACGGGTTAACAAAATTCCTTCGGATCGATCGCTTGCGCCACTTCCGCCCGATCCGGACCCGCCACACCAAGCCTGCGGCGACATAGCCGATCACCGCGAGGATCGCCGACAGGACCGCCAGCCCCACGATCGTCGCCGGGCCTACCTGCGCGGCGAACGTGTGCAACCAGTCGACATGCGCGGCGACGTTGCTTGCGATCGGACGACCCGGCACGCCGCGATCCCACTGCAATACCCAGATCCCGATATGATAGGCGCTGAAATAGATCGGCACGCTCGTAAGCGGGTTGTGCAACAGCGTCGTCGCAACGGCGACGGGCACATTGGCGCGCACCGGCAGCGCCGCGAGTGCCGCGACAGGCGCGTGCACGAACGGGAAGAGGATTCCGCTCACGACACCCAGCGCTACGCCGCGCGGAACCGAACGCCGGGTGAAGCGCCACAAGGCGGGGTGGAGGATGCGATGCGCTACCGGTCGCAGGAAGCGGTTGCGCGCGATCCCGTCGCGTGTGGGAATATGCCGCAGAATGACAAGCCACAGACGCGCGACAACGCCGACGGGGCGGGTCGCCTCATCCACGATCGCGCATCAATCGGCCCTGCTCGCGCTTCCAGTCACGCTCCTTGATCGAATCACGCTTGTCGTGCGCCTTCTTGCCCTTGGCGAGCGCGAGCTCGACCTTCGCCCTCCCGGTCGAGTTGAAATAGATCATCAGCGGGATGAGCGTCATCCCGTCCCGGTTCACCGCACCGTGCATCTTGTTGATCTCGCGCGCATGGAGCAGCAATTTGCGCGGACGCTTGGCTTCGTGGTTGTAGCGGTTGCCGTGGCTGAACTCGGGAATGTTCGAATTGACCAGCCAGATCGCGCCATCCTTCGCTTCGGCGTAGCTCTCGACGATCGACCCCTGCCCCGTGCGCAGCGATTTGACCTCGGTTCCGGTCAAGGCGATTCCCGCCTCGAAAACCGTCTCGATGGAATAATCATACCGCGCGCGCCGGTTCTCGGCGACGATCTTGGTTTTTTCGAATGTTACGGGTTTGGGACGCGCCATGTCGGGCGATGTAGGGCGGAAGTCGGGTAAGCGAAAGCCCTGCGCGCGCGACCGTGTGTCGATCGCGGGGGATCGTTCCGGCCTGCGCGACGTTTCCCAAATACGAGATGTCGCCGCGACATATTTGTTAAGGCACGACACGCTAAGGTCTCGCACCGCCGACCTTTCTCGGATAGGATTACCCGATGGCCCAGTTCGCGTCACACAACTTCCCGATCGCCATCGATGCGGCAGACATCGATTTCATGGGCCACGTCAATAATGCCTCGTATCTCAAGTGGGTACAGGCTGCCGTGATCAGCCACTGGCAACGCTTCGCCCCTGCCGAGGCGATCACCACGCATGCCTGGGTCGCGCTGAAACATGAGATCACCTATCGCAAACCCACGTTCCTCGACGATGAGGTGATCGCCACCGTCCTGCTCGAGAAGGTGCAGGGCGCGCGGGCGTTTTACGAGACGATCATCAAGCGCGGCGAAGAAGTGCTGGCCGAGGTCAAATCAAGCTGGTGCTGCCTCGACATCGAAACCAAGCGACCCGCGCGGCTTGGCCAAAGCGTGATCGATCGGTTCTTCGCCAAGGACTGACGCTTGCGCGGTCGCGGACCGCAGCGTGATTGATTACCTGCGAAAGCAGGGATCCAAGGCTACGCGCGATATCGGCTCGAGATGTTGAGGCTCCTGGACGCCTGCTTTCGCAGGGGTCCAGGAGCTTCGCGATCTGCTTTACGCCATCCCCGCCGCGTCCAGTCCCGCATCGACGGCGCGCTGGCTTGCCTCGCTCGGCCACGTCATCGGCAGGCGCAACGCGGTCGGGAACGCCGGACGGACTCGATTAACTGCATATTTGACCGGCCCCGGCGACGCATCCGTGAAAAGCGAACCGTGCAGCGCAAACAGCCGATCGTGGAGCGCCAGCGCAGCCGTATAGTCCCCCGATGCGCAGGCCGCCTGAAACTCTGCACACAGACGCGGCGCAACGTTCGCCGTCACCGAAATGCACCCCACGCCCCCCGTTGCGTTGAATGCGAGCGCCATATCGTCATTCCCCGACAATTGGATGAACCCGTCCGGGCACGCCGCCCGCTGCGCCGATACCCGCTGGATCACGCCGGTTGCGTCCTTGATCCCGATCACGCTCGGTAGCGCATGCGCGATCCGCCCGACCGTCTCGACGGCAATGTCCGTCACGGTCCGGCCCGGCACGTTGTACAGCACGATCGGCAAGTCGCTGCTGTTCGCAACCGCCTCGAAATGGCGGAAGATGCCTTCCTGATTGGGTCGATTGTAATAGGGCGGGACCATCAAGGCGGCATCTGCCCCGGCTGATTTCGCCGCCGCAATGTTGTGGATCGCCACGCGCGTATCGTTCGACCCTGCCCCCGCGAGCACCGGGACACGCCCGCGTGCCTGATCGACGCACACTGCGACGATATGGAAATGCTCTTCCGCCGTCAGCGTCGCCGCCTCGC
This sequence comes from Sphingomonas sp. PvP056, assembly GCF_040549155.1. Lineage (NCBI taxonomy): Bacteria > Pseudomonadati > Pseudomonadota > Alphaproteobacteria > Sphingomonadales > Sphingomonadaceae > Sphingomonas > Sphingomonas sp. PvP056. Next base: position 473,197 of record NZ_JBEPST010000002.1, on the reverse strand, counting down.
CGGTGGTGCCGCACGGGACAAGCCCCGCCGATCCTTCTGTGATCTGCCATTCGACGAAATCGCGATATGCCGCCTCGTCGAAAGAGCCGTCTGCAGCAAACGGCGTGACGAGCGCCGGGATTGATCCCGAAAACATACTGTTATGCTCCTGCGCGACGGTCATTCCGTCGCTTTTACGTGTTTTTCGACGGGACAAATACGGACAGGAAGCATACTCTGTCCACATGATTGCAGCGTTGTACAAATCGGGTCTTCTCTTGGCTGGTATCTCGAGCCTGGCGGTGCCGGCGGATGCTGTGCAGGAACAACTCGGTTGGGGGCGCGCGACGCAGATCCTGACCGGAACCAATGCTTCCAATGTCGCGATCGCGGCGACGATTTCGGAATGGAAGACGCTCCAAAGCCCCGGCTTCGGTTTCGATCGCTACGCGACCTTCCTGATCGCGCATCCCGGCTGGCCGAACGAAATGGCGCTGCGTCGGCAGGCGGAACGTGCGCTCGAGACGCCGGGCTGGTCGCCAGCTACCGCCGTCAGCTACTTCCGACGCCTCCCGCCGCTGACTGGAACCAGCCGCACCCGCTACGCCGATGCGCTCGCGGCCACCGGCGCGCGCGCTGAAGCCAATGCGGCGGCACGGGCTGCGTGGATCTCGGGAACGATCTCGCCGGTGGACGAGGCGCGGATCCAGGCATTCTACCCCGGTGCGCTGAGCCCGGCGGATCAAGATGCCCGCATGGACATGCTCTTGTGGCAGAACTCCACGCTTGCCGCACAGCGCCAGATCGGCCTCACCAGCATGGCACGCCGCCCGTTGTTCGAGGCGCGCCTCGCGTTCCGCACCAACGCCCCGGATGCGTCGGATCGCGCGGCGGCAACGCAGGCGATGGGAAGTACCGATCCCGGCTGGCTCGCCGACCGCGCGATGTGGTTCCGGTTCAACAGCGCATCGAACAGTGCGCGCAGCACGCTTGCGCAGCGGCTGCCGCTGGCGTCCGTACCCGCAAGCCCCGAGCAGTGGTTCGAGACGTTGCTGACCAACGCCAAAGCCGCCGCCAACGACGGGCAGATCGCGGTGGCCTATGACATCGCGCGGCGTGTCGATGACGCCTATCCCGCGAGGACCGACGTCAGCACGCGGCCCTACGGCGAACGCGACGATTACACGAGCCTCGTCTGGCTGGCCGGTCAGGCGGCGATGAAGCAGATGAACCGCCCCGCCGATGCGACCGGGCTGTTCCTGCGCTATGCCAACGCTTCGCGTACGCCGACGACCCAGTCCAAGGGCTTCTACTGGGCGGGTCGCGCCGCAGAGGCTGCCGGACGCCGGGCGGAGGCCAACGGCTATTATACCCGCGCGGCCGGCTTCCGTGACATGTTCTACGGCCAGCTCGCGATCGAGCGGCTTGGGCAGACGCTCACGGCACCGGGTACCGCGACGCTGCGACCGGTCGATGCCGCGACACGGACGGCGTTTTATGCGCGCGAAACCGTCCGTGCCGCGCAATATCTCGGCGCGACCGGTGCATGGGCAGACCAGACCGCCTTTGTTCGTCAGATCGCCGCCGATGCCACGACCGATGCCGATCATGTCCTTGCGTCCGAAGTTTCGCGCACGCTCGGCCGCCCCGATCTCGGCGTAATGGTCGGGCGCAGCGCTTTGCAGAACGGCCTCAGCGAATATTCGACCGTCGGCTTCCCGAGCGTGAAGGTGCCTGTCTCCAGCCAGGACGACTGGACGATGATCCACGCGATTGCGCGGCAGGAAAGCCAGTTCGATCGTGCCGCGGTCAGCCACGCCGGCGCGCGCGGGCTGATGCAGTTGATGCCCGGGACCGCACGCGAAACCGCGGGCAAGATCGGCCTGTCCTACGATCCCTCCGCGCTGACCACCGACACCGATTACAACATCATGGTCGGGTCGAGCTATTTCCGGAAGATCTTCGGCATGTTTGGCAGCTATCCGCTGGCCGTCGCCGCCTATAACGCCGGGCCGGGCAACGTGAACAAATGGCTCCGCGCCAACGGCGATCCGCGTATGGCGGGCGGCCCCGACATGATCGACTGGATCGAGGCGATCCCGATCTACGAAACCAAGAACTACGTCCAGCGCGTGCTCGAGAATGCAGTCGTCTATGACCTGATGAACCCGTCCCGCGCGCGGTCTTCCGGGCCGAACCGGGTCAGCTGGTATCTGGGCAAACGCACGCCGGGCTGAACCGCGATGGATCGTCCCAATTACATCACCCCCGCAGGCTATGCCGTGCTGAGCGCGGAATATCGGCAATTGCTGGGCGACGAACGCCCCAAGCTGGTCGACGTCATCAGCTGGGCGGCCGGCAATGGCGACCGGTCGGAGAATGGCGACTACATTTACGGTCGCAAGCGGCTGCGCGAGATCGACCGCCGGCTGGGGTTCCTGGCACGGCGGATGAAGGCCGCCAAGGTCGTCGATCCTGCGGCGCAACCCGACCGTACGCGTGTCTGGTTCGGCGCGACCGTCACGATTGCGGACGAAGACGACGACCATCGCACACTCATGCTGGTGGGAGATGACGAGACCGACGCCGCGGCGGGGAGGATCGGCTGGAACGCGCCGATCGCGCGTGCCTTGCGTGGCGCAGGGATCGGGGACGTCCGCCGCGTAAACCTCCCGGCGGGCGAACGCGAATATGAGGTTATGGCGATCAGCTATCCTGAGCGCGAACCCTCCCTCTCCGACGGTTGATCGATCGTTCGATCGGACGAGGTGCGCTCCCCATCGCCGACGGTATATCCAACCTGATGGTCAAACGGCAATTTACGATGTTGGGTAGGCACGGATGATGATGCAACGCGTGTTCGTCAGCGGCAAAGTCCAGAATGTCGGCTTCCGCGACTGGGTCGTGCGCCGCGCGAGTGAACTCGATTTGACCGGTTGGGTGCGCAACCGCACCGATGGCCGGGTAGAGGTGCTCGTCATTGGGGAAGAAGCGATCACCGCGCGGCTGATCGCGCTTTGCCACGAAGGGCCAGCGATGGCGCGGGTCGATCATGTCGTGGTTGAAGTGGCCGACGAACGGCCTCCCAAGGGCTTCACCAAACGCTTTACGGCCTGATATTCCTGCCACGCGCGCGCCTGCATCGTGGCGGTTGCGCCAACCTTCCAGAACGTAACGTCCCTCCCCGGCGCACGCCGGGGAAGGAGATCGGTTAGCTCAGCGCGTGAGCTTCTTGTACGCCAACCGGGTCGGACGATCCGCCGCATCGCCGAGACGACGGCGCTTGTCTTCCTCATACGATTCGAAGTTCCCCTCGAACCACTCGACATGGCTGTCGCCCTCGAACGCGAGGATGTGCGTCGCGAGACGATCGAGGAAGAAGCGGTCGTGGCTGATCACCACCGCGCAGCCTGCGAACGACTCCAGCGCCTCTTCAAGCGCACGCAGCGTCTCGACGTCGAGATCGTTGGTCGGCTCGTCGAGCAGGAGGACGTTGCCACCCTCCTTGAGCATCTTGGCGAGATGGACGCGGTTGCGCTCACCGCCCGACAGCTGGCCGACCTTCTTCTGCTGGTCCTGGCCCTTGAAGTTGAACGCGCCGACATAGGCCCGCGTGCCCAGCTCCTGCTTGCCGAACCGGAAGATCTCGAGCTTGTCCGAGATTTCCTCCCAGACGTTGTTGTTCGGGTCGAGATCGTCGCGCGACTGGTCGACATAGCCGAGCTTGACCGTCTGGCCGACTTCGATCGAGCCCTCGTCCGGCTGTTCCTGACCCGTGATCAGCTTGAACAGCGTCGACTTGCCCGCGCCGTTCGGCCCGATCACGCCGACAATCCCGCCCGGCGGCAGGACGAAGTCGAGATTGTCGAACAGCAGCTTGTCCCCATACGCCTTGGTCAGACCCTTCGCCTCGATCACCTTGCCGCCGAGCCGCTCGGGCAACTGGATCAGGATCTGCGCCTTGCCGATCGAGCGGTTCTCCTGCTTCTCCATCAGCTCGTCGAATGCGCGGATACGCGCCTTGGACTTGGTCTGGCGCGCCTTGGGGGTCTGCCGCATCCACGCCAGCTCGTCCGAGATCGCCTTGGCCTTGCCCTGCTCCTCGCGCTCTTCCTGCTCGAGCCGCTTGACCTTCTTTTCCAGATAACCGGAATAGTTGGACTCATAGGTGTAATAGCGCCCGCGATCGAGCTCGAGCACCCAGTTGACGACGTTGTCGAGGAAGTAGCGATCGTGCGTCACGAGGATGACGTTGCCGGTATATTCCTTGAGATAATTCTCGAGCCACGCGACGCTCTCGGCGTCGAGATGGTTGGTCGGCTCGTCGAGCAGCAGGATACCCGGCTTCTCGAGCAGCAGCTTGCAGAGCGCGACGCGACGCTTCTCACCACCCGACAGGTTGGTGACCGCGCTGTCGCCCGGCGGGCAGCGGAGTGCTTCCATCGCCTGTTCGAGCTGGCTGTCGAGCGCCCAGCCGTCGGCGGCGTCGATCTTGGTCTGGAGATCGCCCATCTCATCCATCAGCGCGTCGAAATCGGTGCCGTCCTGCGGATCGCCCATTTCGGCCGAGATCGCGTTGAAACGCTCGACCATCAAAGCGACCGGACCTGCGCCCATCTTGACGTTTTCCATGACGGTCTTGGTCGGGTCGAGCTGCGGCTCCTGCGGCAGATAGCCGACCTTGATCCCGTCCGCGGCCCAAGCCTCGCCGGTGAAGTCCGGGTCGATCCCGCCCATGATCTTCATCAGCGTGGACTTGCCCGAGCCGTTCGGCCCGATGATCGCGATCTTCGCGTCGGGCAGGAACTGCAGGTGGATGTTGTTGAGCACCGGCTTGGGCGCACCGGGGAAGGTCTTGGTGAGGCCCTTCATCACATAGCTGTACTGCACGGCCATAGCCGATGATGCTCCGTTCACATGAGGCTGGAAATATGACCTTCATGTAGCGAGCATGCGGTGGATTGGCAACGTGGCCGCCGGTGGATACGGTGGTCGCTCGACGCGGGGGGCGTCACGAACCGGACCTGAGATCCGCGCGCGTCCTGTCCCTTGCACGCACCCGCGCCGCCGACTCCGTCGCCCCGGCAAAAGCTCGCCTTCCAAGGAGTGTCCCTGCATGACCATCCGTTCGCTGTTTCTCGCGTCGACTTTGCTGGCCACCCTTTCCGCTCCGGCTGTCGCGCAGCGCGCCTTGCCCACGGCAGTCGCCCCCGATCCGGCGGTTGCCGCGATCCGCGACAAGGCGCTGCAGGACGACGTCGCCTATGACATCGTCTCCGGCCTGACGACCGAGATCGGCCCGCGCCCGGATGGCTCCCCCGCCGAGGAACGCGCGCGACAGTGGGCATTGGTCAAGCTGAAGGCGCTCGGCTTCCAGAACGTCCGGATAGAGCCGTACGAACTGAAGAACGTGTGGATTCGCGGCGTCGAAACCGCCGAAGTCGTCGCCCCCTTCCCGCAGCCGCTTCGGCTGACCGCGCTCGGCAATTCGGGCGCGACCCCGGCCAAGGGACTGACGCTGCCAGTCGTCTATTTCCCGAGCTTCAACGATCTGCTGCTTGCACCCGCCGGCAGCCTGAAGGGCAAGATCGCGTTCGTGTCCAACGCGATGCAGCCGACGCAGGACGGCTCCAGCTATGGCAGCCAGGGCGGCGCGCGCTTCCTCGGCCCTAACGTCGCCGCAACGAAGGGCGCTGCCGCGATTGTGATCCGGTCGATCGGAACCGATCATGGCCGTGGACCACATGCGGGCACGACCAACTTCGCGCCGGGTGTCACGCCAATCCCCGCCGCCGCGCTGTCCGTCGCGGATGCGGAGAATCTCGAACGCATGTTCAAGACCGGCAAGCCCGTCTCACTGCACCTCACGCTGACCCCGACCGTCGTCGCCAGCCGCACCTCGGGCAACGTCGTCGCCGAAGTCCCCGGTTCTGACCCCACGGCTGGCATCGTGTTGATCGGCGGCCATCTCGACAGCTGGGATCTTGGCACCGGCGCGATCGACGATGGCGCGGGCGTAGCGATCACCGCTGCAGCCGCGAAGCTGATGATGGCTGCAGGGACGCCACGCCGAACGATCCGCGTCGTGTGGTTCGGGGACGAGGAAACCGGCGGTTTCGGTGGCGAGGCTTATGCCAAGGCACATGCGACCGAGCAGCACACGATCGCATCCGAATCCGATTTCGGCGCTGACCGTGTGTGGCGCTTCAACGCCAACCTGCCCGACAGCGCCAAGCCGGTGGTCGATCGCCTCGCCGTCGCACTCGCGCCGATCGGCGTGGTGCGCGGATCGGACAAGGCGCATGGCGGCACCGATGTCGAACCGACGCTGGCGCTCGGCGGCGGTGGGATTGACCTCAACCAGTCGGGCTTGCGCTACTTCGATTACCATCACACGCCCGAGGATACGCTCGACCTGATCGACCCAGCGCAGCTTCGTCAGAACGTTGCCGCCTGGGCGACGATGCTCGCGGTCGTCGCCAACGCGCCTGAGACGATCGGACCGGTCCGTACGAAACAATGACCTCGGCTCGTCGCAAATATGGCTGAAACATGGCAGAACTGTATCGCCAGCCGCGATTGCGGATTGACGCACCGCAGCGACCCGTTATGCCACCGGTCTTCGCGGCGGCACCTGTCGCCGCGAAATGCCTTATTTGCTTGGGAGCAATTGCATGAAGAAGACCGCCCTTGTTCTCGTCGCCGCCGGCCTGGTTTCGCTCGCCGCCTGCAACAAGAACCCAGAAGCTGCTGCGATCGAGAACAATGCTGACATGGTTGCCGACGCAGTCGACAACAACGCAGCGATGATCGACGACATGGCGTCGAACACCTCGAACGCCACGGCTTCGGCAGTGCTCGACAACAAGGCCGACACGCTTCGCGACCAGGCTGACAACATCCGTGACGCAGGCGACGAAATGGCTGACAACGTCCAGTAAGGACGTTGGCGCCGGGCCATTGCTCGGATGCTTGAAGAAAGGGCGCTACCGCATCGCGGTGGCGCCCTTTTTTCTTGCCCGGCGACCCGGCGAGATTATTGTTGTGTCTGCGCGATCATCGCGTCGAGTGCGGCAAGCCGCAGGGCGATTTCTTCGCGATACGGTGCCGCCCGCGGTGACAAGGCCAGCGCCCGCGCCCAATAGGCGCGCCCTTTGCGGAAATCCCCCGACTGGACATAGGCCAGCCCCTCGAAGAACGGCGGCGCGGGATGTTCCGGTGCAAGCCGTGTGGCCTGATCGAACGCCAGCCGTGCCGCGGGCGACACCGCACCGCCGTCATGCTGAGCGATCGCGGTGCCCAGCCCGGTCCACAAGGTCAGGCTTCGCGGATATTGGTTCGCCCCCATCAGCACGATGCGAGCACCGCTGTCGCGGCTACCGCTGCGCATCAGTGCATCCGAGGCAATGAGATAGGCGCCGTCCCCGGTGAAGCGCCCAAGCATCTGGTCGCGCAATTCGATGACTTGCGGGTAGACCGCGACCGGATCGGCATTGTCCTGCACCGGATGACCGGGCAATCCGGCGCGTTCCTGTATCGCATAGCCCGCTGCGCCGAGCATAAGCGCGGCCCCGACCGTCGTCCACAGCGTGCGTGCCACGCCCGCGATCCAGAGCACCGCGAAGGTCGCAACCCCGAACAGCACCAACATGACCCAACCGCTCACGCGCGTGCTTCCGAACCTGTATCCATGCCAAGACCATGCGCGCGATCCGCGCGACGGGCAACCGCGAGCACAACCTGTGCGTTGCGTCCGCGTCTTCCTTGCAGGATAATTTTATGAAGAAACTCATCGCGTTCGACCTCGACGGCACGCTTGCCGAGAGCAAACAGCGGATCGGCGAACCAATGGCAACGCTATTGGCGAACTTGCTGGAGGTGGCGCACGTAGCGGTGATCTCCGGGGGTGACTGGCCGCAATTCGAGACGCAGGTGGTCACCGCCCTCCCCAATCAGGCCCGTCGAGATCGCCTGTTCATTATGCCCACCACCGGGACCAAGCTGTACCGCTTCGAGAACAGCGCATGGGTGCAGGTCTATGCCGACGTCTTCCCGTCCGACCAGCGAGACCATATCCTGCAAGCGCTCGATGCGGCGGTGCGCGAGGCTGGGTTTGCCGACGAGAAAATCTGGGGTGAGCGAGTCGAGGACCGCGGCAGCCAGATCACCTTTTCGGGACTCGGGCAGCAGGCACCGCTCGACGCAAAGAAGGCGTGGGATCCCGATTTCGCCAAACGCAAGGCGATGCAAGTGCTGTTGCGCAAGGCGCTCCCCGATCTGTCGGTCAACATCGGCGGATCGACGTCGCTCGACATCACGCGCAAGGATATCGACAAGGCGTATGCGATGCGACGGCTGTCGGATGCCTCGGGCATCGCGACCGCGGACATGCTGTTTCTAGGCGACGCGATCTACCCCGGTGGCAATGACGACGCTGTGCGCGCCGCGGGGATGGACACGATCGGAGTACGCGACGTGGAGGACACAATGACAGCCGTGCGGGCGATCATCGCATGCCTGAGATAGGGTAAACTAAATTGATTGCTGCTTCCCCGGCGAAGGCCGGGGCCCAGTAGTAGAGGTCGCTGCAACTGAGCGCAGCGCCCGGAGACCTACCGTTTCACTCCTGGGCCCCGGCCTTCGCCGGGGAAGCACTAAAATTGAGGGGGACGCGCGTTACGCGCGCCCGATCAGCTTCCGTGCCATCGCGTCGGCAACGTCCGACGCCGGCGAACCCGACCGTTCGCTCTCGTCCCAGATCGCGACCAGACGGTCCGGGATGCGCGCGATGCGTGATTCGACTTCGGCCTGGTCGCCATGCCCGAGATATTCGAGCCCGACGTTGATGATTCCGCCCGCGTTGATGACGTAATCCGGCGCGTACAGAATGCCGCGCGCCTGCAGCGTCGCACCCTCTGCCTGCGTCGCGAGCTGGTTGTTCGCGCCGCCCGCAATGATCTTCGTCTTGAGCGCGTCAATCGATTCCGGCGTCAGGATCGCGCCAAGCGCGTTCGGGCTGACGATGTCGGCTTCGGTCGACAGGATCGCGTTTGCCGGAACGGTGTGGCCACCGAGCTCTTCGGCAAGCGCCTGAGCACGTCCCGCGTTGACGTCCGACAGCGTCAACCGCGCGCCGTCCTTGGCGAGCAACCGCGCCAGACCGCCACCGACGCTGCCGACGCCCTGGATCGCAACGTGCACGCCGCGCATGTCGTCCGCGCCCAGACCGCGCTTCGCTGCCGCCTTGACGCCGAGATACACGCCCATCGCGGTGTACGGCCCGGGATCGCCGCCGGCGCTACCAGCCGCAACGGGAAGACCCGAAACATGCTTGGTCATGGTCGCGATCGTCTTCATGCTCGCTTCGGACATGCCGACGTCTTCCGCCGTCACGTACCGCCCGCCGAGCGATTCGACCGCACGACCAAACGCCTCAAGCTGTGCCTGGGTGATCGTGTCGCCCGGGTTCGCCGCGAGCACGACGCCCTTGCCGCCGCCCATCGGCAGATCGGCCATCGCGTTCTTGAAGCTCATTCCGCGCGACAGACGCAGCGCATCGGTGATGGCGCGCTCATGATCGGCGTAATGCCAGAACCGGACCCCGCCCGCCGCCGGCCCGAGGGCGGTCGAATGGACCGCGATCACAGCCCGCAGGCCGCTCGACGGATCGGTGAAGAGATGGACGCCTTCGTGGTCGTCGAAATCGGGGAAACCCCAGCCGGTGGTCAAAGCGAATTCCTGGCTGCTAGAAAGAATGGGGCGACCGACGGGACTTGAACCCGCAACATCCGGCATCACAAGCCGACGCTCTAACCAATTGAACTACGATCGCCGCAGAGTGAGCGCCCCTAGCGGGACCAAGGCCCCACCGTCAAGAATGCTCGTTCAGAAATTACCGTCTATTGTGAGCATATGCCCTTTCGACGTCGGTCGGAAGCCGCCAAGCTCGAGTTTTTGCGCAGCCGTCGGGTCGCTCGCGCGGACGGTGAGCTGCGCGACGAAACGCCCCGATTGCCACAACCGGAGGTCGACTCGCTCGGTCCCCGCCTGACTGGCAAGCGGCAGCAGCAACGCCCCCGCGTCACAACGCGCATTGCCCGAAAGCCCCTGCCCCAGAGCGATTCCCGCGATGTCTCCACCGAGCACCGCCCTGACCCGGCCTTCTGCCTTGTCGCAATTGCCGTCGCGGTAGCGCACGCTGACATCGTCGAGCTCGAGGCCTGTCACCGGCAAGGGCGCGAACACATTCCCGGCGGGCAGGCTCGCGGTCATGTCGTCGATCCCGACGGCATGACGCGACGCGCTGATCGCACCGCGAATCGTCCGCGACGCTGCGGACGAATCACCCGTGGCCTGACCAGCGACGTCGATTCGCGCCCGCCCGACCGCAAGCGGCCAAGGCGATAACCGTGCCGCAAGATCGCCCAGCGCGACCGACCCGACCTGCGCCTCGCGCAAGCCGCCGAACCAGACACTGCCCGTCGCTTCGCGCGCAGCGACCCGCGTCTGGCTGAGATCGAACCAGCCAAGTACCAGCCGCAGCGGAAGAAGCACGACCAATGCGAGGACGAACACAGCACCGAATAGCGCAACCGGTCCGGTGCGGAGGCGAAACCGCGTCACTGTCCGCGCGCCCGCAGCGTCATCTGCGCAGCGACCGTGCGATCGCCATTGTCGGTCGTCGTCAGTTGCTCGACCAATATGCCCGTGGCTTCCAGTTCGGCGACCCACCCGGTCAGCGCGCCCGGGCGCGCCGACGCGATCGAGATCGCGACACGGTCCGTTCCCTGCGGCGTCACCGCCGCCAACGCGAACCCCGCATCGTTCGCGCGGTCCCGAATGACGGTTTCGATCGGCTCCTGCAGCGGCGCGACCCGTTCGGCTTGGGCCGCCTTGACCGCATCGATCCGCACCTGCGTCTCGCCCAGCGCGATCGCATCGGTCGCGTGGCGGCCGCGTTCGGACTCGAGGATGTCGTTGAGCGGCACAATCAGGAGGTACGCAAACGCGAGCAGCGCAATCACGCCGCCTGCGAGAACCAGCCGTTGCTCGCGCAGCGTACGGGCGCGATACCAGAAAAGCAGGCGTTCGGTCATCGCGGCTTCACCGTCAGTTCCCCTGTAAGCCGGCCGCCGGTCGATACCAGCTGACCTGGGGTGGTCGCCTCGAACCCGGCGGCAGCGATTCGGCGGCGCAAATCGAGGATCTGGCCTTCGTTCTGCAACCCGACCGTCACGCGCAACGCCCCGAGCGAATCGAACGATACGGTACGCAACTCGGTCCCCGGCGTCGCCTGGATCGCCGCGAACACCGCCGCAGTCGTCCGGGTGAAGCCCTGCCCGCCCCCGCGCAGCCGCTCGAGCCGCGCGTCGAGCTGCCGATCGGCATCGCTCACCGCCTCGCCCCGCGCCAGCCCGCTACGCGCGAGCAGGTCGGTCCGTCGCTCCAGTTCGTTGGCCGCAGTAGAATATTTGATCAGCAGCACGATCGTGATCAACACCGTGACGCCGAAGATCGCGACGCTCAGCCACGCCAGCCGCCGGATCAGCCCCCAATCCACCCCGATCTTGCGACGCCGCTCGAATGCGCCCTGCCGCAGATCGAGCGCAGGGGCGGTTACCGCCGCAACGATCGCTGCTTCGACATCAGCGCGCGCCAGCACTTCGGGTGCAACTCCTCCGGTGACGAGTTCGGTCAGCCGCGCCTCGTCCGCGAAGCCGCTGGTCGCGCTGCGCACCACGCCCTCACCGCCGAGATCGGCGCGGACATAGCCGGAATCGGGGCGCGGCAGCAGCATTGGTGCCGGGAGCACCATATCGGGGTCGACGCCGTTCGCGGCGAGCGTGTCGAGCCACTGCTGCATCTGCCCTGCCGCAACCACGCCGATCGGCCGCTCGACCGCATCGCCCTCGCGTCCGACGGCGACGTGCAATGCGCCGATCGGGGAGGCGCTGGCATCCGCCGCAAGCAAGCGCGCCGCAGTGACCGATTGTGCAACCGATCGATCGGGGAGTTCGGCCCAATGCAGTGTCACCGCGTCCGCCGGCACCACCGCGACATGCGTCCGCTCGGCATCTGCGGCGATATCGGGAAACCCTTCGCCCCGCCCCGCAACGGCGCTGCCCGCGATGTGGAGCCAACGCCACGGGAGGTCGGACGTCGGCAGGAAGAGGACTAGCGTGTCGGTCATGGTCGCTCGCCCCATTGCCGCGAGACGAGCCGCGCGGGAAGGGTTGATGCATCGATCAGCCCCGATTGTTCGAGAACGGTCCCGCCCAGCGTCACATCGACCTTGAGCGTGAACCATTTGGTGGTGACATCGGTCTGGCCGACAGCGAGCTCCGTACCCCCGGTAACGGCGGTCTGCGCCCAGAACGCGGAGGCGGTCGCGAAACCGGTCGGCGGACGCCGCAGCAGCACCTGCCGCGCGCCTTCCACCGTCAGCGTGCCCGGCAGCAGCATCGCCAGCAGCGGTGCCTGTTCGGGAAGCAGCGTGTTGACGTTGAGCTTGGCCGGTTCGGCCTTGGGCAACGTACACAGCCACGGCCGCAGCTTCTCGTAATCGGTGCGCGAGACCCCGTTGACCGCGCGCAGTTCGCTCGGATCGCTCATCAGCGTGTTGCCGGTGCGATACCCCTGGCGTCCCCCACCATAAGACGAATCCTCCACCCCGCCGCTGTCGAGCGGGCTGTTGTCGGTATCGAGCCAGTCCGCGGTCGCAGCAGCAATCGCGTCGGGAGAGCGGGCATTGGGGTCGACCAGTCGAATCAGTTGCGCGAACACGGTGCGTGCCCGGGTGTAGGCGGCGAAGGAACCCGGTGTCGTCTCGACCACAAGGCTGTTGAGGTTGAAGCAATTTCCTCCGTCGGTCACGCGAGCGGTCGCGCTGCCGTTCGGGATCGGCAAGGCGAAAGGCGTATCGCTCCAATTGCCCTGCAGCGTCACGCGCTGCCGGCTCTTCTGGAGCAGGTCGGTGACCTTGACGACCGCGAGCGTCTCCGCCGCGAGCGAATAGGCGCGCGCCTGGTCGAGCGCGACCGCATTGCCACCGAGCCGCGTCGCAAGCCGCAATTTCTCGAGCGCGGTGCCCGCGAGCACCGCGATTACCGCGACGAGCAGCAGCACCGTCAACAGCGCCGCGCCACGCTCGCCCGGGCGGGAGGGATCAGTTGACGCCGACATTGGGCCGCCTTGCATAGCCGGTGCCGACCAGGAACATCTGCCGCGTCTCGATCCCGTTGGTGCGCAGGACCCGCAGTTCGACCGCATCGGGCAGTGGGGCCTGCACGCTGCCGGTCCAGCGATCGCTCCACGCGCCGCGGATCCGATAGCGCAACAGGACCTGCTTGACGCGGGGTACCAGCGCAGTCGGCGGGAGCGGCTGCGCGCCGTCGAGCATCGGATAGGCGACCCGTGCAAGCGCGCCGTCGATGACCGCATATTCGACCTTCTGTACTTCCGCGCGCGGATTCCCGTCGAGGTCGCTCCACCCCCCGCGGGCAAAGCGCAACATGGGGACGGCAGTCGGTCCCGAGCCGCCGACGAACGACGGGGTGACCGCCCCATTTTCGTCGCGCACCGGGCGATCGAGCGCCTGCGCGAAATCGGCGGTCATGATCGAGCTGAGCTGGTTCATCCCCGAAACGTCGTCGAGCTTGGCAGCCGTCGCACCCTGCGCCCGCACCGAGAAGGCAAGCAACGCCACCCCCGCCGCGGAGAGCAGCCCGAAGATCAGGAGCGAGATCATCACCTCGATCAGGGTGAAACCGGATTCCCGGCCATTGGCGCGCCCTCCTCCTCCCCTCTCTTCTGCTTCCCCGGCGAAGGCCGGGGCCCAGTCGGAAAGGTCGTGGTAACGGAGCGCAGCCGCCGCCATGCCCGGCCCGCTACTGGGCCCCGGCCTTCGCCGGGGAAGAGACAAGGACGAGAGCAAAACAGGAGGAACCCTCATGACCGCGTCGCCCCGTCGCGCACGACCGTCAGATGCCCCGCGCTCCGTCCGCCTGAATCCATCACCGTGACGTCGATCTTCAGGATCCGCGCATCCCCGGTCGGCTGCACCACGCGAGTCCACGCCCACGACCGCCCCCCGTTCCGCTCGATCCCGCTCGCCACGCCAAGCGTCGGCGCGCGCGCGTCGGTCATCGCGGTATAGGCCACGTTGCGCGCGACGATCTGCGCCATCAGCGTCGTATCGAGTGTCGACGCCCCGCGGATCGTCGCCCCCTCCAGCCGGATCAGCGCAAGCGCCGCCAAGCTGAACACCGCGAGCGCGACCATCATCTCAATCAGCGTAAATCCCCGCTCGGCAAGGCGCGCGCGCTCAGGCACCGATCTTGACCCGCCCGTCATTCCCGATCCGCACCGTCAAATTCTGGGTCGATCGATGCAGCACGACATCCATCGGCCGATCCGCACTACCGGTCGAATCGAACAGGATACGGTCGCGCGCGCCCGATGCGGGGACCGCCTCGGTCCCCTTGCTCCAGCGCGTTACGCGGAGCGGCTTCTCGCTCATCGCGACCCACTCCCCCCCGCGCCGTGCATCGAACCCATAGCCCCCCGCCGACACCCACACGCTCACCGGCCGCGCGGTCACCACCGCAAGGTCATGCGCCGCCCGCGCGCGCGCCGCGAATTGCGCCGCCTCGTCGCGCAACCGTCCACGCGGATCGGGCAACGCCAGCACGACCACGGCACTCGCCAGCCCGATGATCGTCACCACGATCATCAGCTCGATCAGCGTGAACCCCGCGTCGCGGGAGGTCAGCTTACTGCCAGCTACCGATGTCGGCATTGACGCCTTCGCCGCCTTCCTTCTTGTCGGCGCCGAGCGTCCAGATGTCCGCCTCGCCATGCTGGCCGGGGGCGGCATAGAGATACGGCTTGCCCCACGGGTCGAGCGGGAGCTTCTTGATGTAACCGCCACGCTGATACTTGCTCGCGTCCGCATCGGCGGGGGCGCTGACCAGCGCCTGCAACCCGTCCGAGGTCGACGGATAGGTGTCGTTCTGGAGCTTGTAGAGATCAAGCGCGCCCTCGATCTGCGCGATGTCGGCCTTGGCCTTGGTGATCTTGCCCTTGTCGCCCAGCGGCAGGACATTGTACGTCACGATCGCAGCGAGCAGCCCGAGAATGACGATCACGACCATCAGCTCGATCAGCGTAAACCCCTGTTCCGATGAGCGAACGCGGCGATTGAGAGCGGGGGTGGCAGGCATATCCGTCATAACAAACCTCATTGTCCGGCAAGCGTGTTGAGCTGCAGGATCGGTAACAGGATGGATAGCACGATCGTCGCGACCACGCCCCCCATCAGGACGATGATGATCGGCTCCAGCAGCGACAAAGCCGTTGTCGTGAACCGGTCGAATTCGCGCTCGAGATAGTCCGCCGCGCGCTCGAGCATGTCGTCGAGCTGCCCCGCGGTTTCGCCCGACGCTGCGAGATAGGTCAGCAGCGGCGGAAACACGCCCGTCCGCCGCATCGCCGCCGACAGGCTCCCGCCGCCACGGATCGCCTCGACGATCTCGTCCGACGCTGCCTTCAGCCGCAGGTTGCGGATCGTGCCCCCGGTCAGCGCGAGCCCTTCCAGCAGCGGCAGGCGGCTCGCCACCATGGTCGCGAGCGTCCGCGCCATTCGCGCGGCGTGCAGATCGCGGAACAGCCGCCCGATCAGCGGCACACGCAGGATCCACGTATCGAAGCGCAGCTTGACCGCGGGGTTCTTGAGCGCACGCCAGAAACCGATCCCGCCCAGCACGATCGCGAGCAACAACGCCCACCAATAGCTCACCATGAAGTTCGAGATGCCCATCACGATCCGCGTCAGCAGCGGCAATTGCTGCCCGACCGTATCGAATTGCTCGACCACTTGCGGCACGACGAACACCATCAATGCGGTGACGACCGCCATCGCGACGACCGCGAGCACCGATGGGTAAGCGAGCGTGGTGATGATCTGCCCGTTGATCTCGGCCTGGCGTTCGAGCAGCACAGAGAGGCGTTCAAGAATGACGGGCAACGACCCCGAGGTTTCGCCCGCCGACACCATCGCGCGGTACAGCGCGGGGAAGCTCTTGCCTTCGCGCGCCATCGCCTCATGGAGTCGCCGTCCCTCGACCACCCCCGCATGAACCGAATCGACGATCGCGCGGACATGCTCCTGCTCGGTCTGCCGCGAGATCGTGCGCAGCGACTGTTCGAGCGGCGACACGCGGTTGAGCGTCGCGAGCTGGCGCGTGAACAGCGTCAGTTGCTTGATGCTCATCTTGCGGGTGCCGAGGCGGAAATCGGAAAACAATGGCTTGCCGCGGGCGGCGGCGGCGGCACGGCCCGAGCCGGGTTCGACCTTGACGACGTACAGTTTGCGCCGGTCGAGCAGCACGCGCGCATCCTCGATCGACGGCGCGGCAACCTGCCCGCGTGCCTCGCGGCCCTTGGTGTCGATCGCGAGGTAATCGAAGTCAGGCACGATTTACTCCCCACCCTGGAAGAGCGCCGGGTGAACAGCGCCCCGCGCTGTTCAGGCCATGCCGGGGGCATGGCCGACTCGGCGCTGGGCTGGGGGTGGGTCGGTATGAGAAGAGGACAGACCCAGCCACGAGCCGACCCACCCCCGGCCCCTCCCTTCTAGGGAGGGGAGGAAGCAAAACCTCACTCACCCGCAGTCTCCGGCAACGGCATCGGTGCTTCCGCATCCGCCATATCGCGCCTGGAGATGCGAACCGCTTCCTCGGGCGTCGTCATCCCGTCGCGCACCAGCGCGCGCGCCGCACTGCCGAGATTGGGAGAGTGTAGGAACGCGTGCCGCGCGATGATCGATTCATCCCCGCCGTCGTTGATCAGCCGCCGCACGGTGTCATCGATCCGGATCGCCTCATAGACGCCGACCCGGCCCTTGTAGCCGGTCCCCTGGCACTGCTCGCACCCGACCGCCTCATAGACGATCGCGCCTGGATCAAACCCGAGCAGCGCCGAAACTGACCCCGTCGCCTGCACCGGCCGCCGGCAATGTTCGCACAGCCGTCGTACCAGCCGCTGCGCGATCACCGCGCGGAGCGTGGACGCCAGCAGGAACGGCTCGACCTTCATGTCGCGCATTCGAGTGATCGCGCCGACCGCGTCGTTGGTGTGGACCGTCGAGAGCACAAGATGCCCGGTCAAAGACGCCTGCACCGCGATTTCGGCGGTCTCGCGGTCGCGGATTTCGCCGACCATCACGACATCGGGATCCTGCCGCAGGATCGCGCGCAGCCCCGCCGCGAAGGTCAGCCCGACCTTGGAATTGACCTGCGTCTGCCCGACGCCCTCCATCGCATATTCGACCGGATCCTCGACCGTGAGGATGTTCCGGCTGCCATCGTTGAGCAGCCGCATCGAGGCGTAGAGCGTCGTCGTCTTGCCCGAGCCGGTCGGCCCGGTGACGAGGATGATCCCGTTCGGCTCGGTGATCGCTTCCTTGAGCAACTGGTTGATCGCGGGCGTCATTCCGAGCACGTCGAGCGTGATCCCCGCATTCTCCTTGTCGAGAATACGGAGCACGACGCGCTCACCCGCGCGGCTCGGCAAGGTGGAGACGCGGACGTCGAGCAATTTGCCCCCCAGCGTCAGCCCGATGCGGCCATCCTGCGGCACGCGCCGCTCGGCAATGTCGAGCCGCGCCATGACCTTGATGCGGCTGACCACCACCGGCGCGACATGCGGTGGCATCCGGAGCGTCTCGCGCAGCACGCCGTCGATCCGCATCCGCACGACGAGGCCGGTTTCATAGGGTTCGACGTGGATGTCCGACACGCCGTTCCGCGCAGCATCGGCGATGATGCCGTTGATGAGGCGGATCGCGGGCGCATCGTCTGCAGTATCGAGCAGGTCGTCCGCGGTCGGCAAGTCGCTCGCCAGCACGTCGAGTTCGTCGCCGAGGCCAAGCGTTCCGGCGGCCATCGCGGCGGCCTGGCCGTCCATCCGATACGCTTCCGAGAGCAGGCGGTCGAATTCGGTCGGGCTTACGAAGCCGACGTCGAACGGGCGCGCGAGGTGGCGGCGAAGTTCGAGCAGCACCTTGGGGTCGGCGCCTTCGCGCATGGCGATCGCGAGGTGGCTGTCGGTGCCGGGCGCGAGCACGACGCCGAACCGACGCGCGAAGGCGTAGGGGATGGTGATGTTAGGGACACTTAGCCCCTCCCCTTCAGGGGAGGGGTTGGGGGTGGGGGGTGTCTCACCGAGAGCCAGTCCTGCCGGACTGCCCCACCCCACCCCCTCCCCCGAGGGGGAGGGGCTATCTGACAGCGGAACCCCCGTCACTTTCCCCTCCGCCGGATCACGGTCGAACTCCGCTGCACCGGCAGTGCGATCCTTGGATCGTCCACATTCCCCAGCACCGGCGCACTCGGGATCGGCGGCGCTGCCCCCAGATACTCACGCACCAACTGGTCGATCGACGGCTCCACATCGGGGTCCTGCAACCCCTGCTGCAACCGCAGATAGCCATACCGCTGTTCGGTCAGCTTCCGACTGTCGTCCGCCGTCCGCAAGATCGTCGGCCGGATGAAGATCATCAGATTGGTCTTGGTCCGCGACTTCGCCTTGGACCGGAACAGGTTGCCAAGCGCGGGGATGTCCCCCAGCAGCGGGATCTTCTGGATCGTCCGCCGCTCGTTATCGTCGAGCAACCCGCTGATCACCGCAATGTCGCCATCGTCCACTGTGCGGACCGTCTCCACTTCGCGCTTGTTGAGGATCAGGTCGCTATTATCGCTCGATACCGGCCCAGCGATCGAACTCACCTCAAGCCGGAGGTTGAGCTTCACGGTCCCGCTCGAATTGACCTGCGGACGCACGGTCAGCTCGATGCCGACATTCTGCCGCTGGGTCGTGCGGAAGGCATTGTCGAAATTGTTCGACAGCGCCTGCCCCGTGGTGATCGGGATTTCCTGCCCGACCAGGCTGTGTGCTTCCTGATTGTCGAGCATCACCAGATGCGGGACCTGCAGCAGGTTCGACGTGGTGTCGCTCTTCACCGCGTTGATGATCGAGGCGAAGATCGTATCGCCGATCTTCCCGCCAAACCCGCCGAACCCGCCGCTCGCCCCGAGGATCGAACTGAGCGCGGATTGCGCGAGCGTATCGCTCACCGTGCTGTTGGTGCTGGTGGTGACGGTTGCACCGTTGATCGTCGTCGTCGTCGTGTTGAGCTGCCGCGCCGCGACCGCGCCCGCGATCGTCAACAGGCTCGGCGCGGTGTTGGAGAAGCTCGACGCCGCAAACACCCCGCCCTTCAGATTGCCGATCGCGAACTGCGCACCGAGCTGGCTCGCGACCTGATCCGACACTTCGGCGACGATCGCCTCGACCAGCACCTGTTCGCGCCGCGTGTCGAGCTGGCGCACGACCTCGGACAATTGCCGCTGCACTTCGGCGGGCGCGGCGATGACGATCGCGTTTGCGCCGACGAAACGCGTGACCACAGCCGCAGTGCGCCCGCCCTGCGTGCTGATCGCAGCCTGTCCTGCCGTGCTGCCGGGAGCGGTCGTATCCTGCTGCACCGCCGGGGTATTGGCCTGGCGCTGCGAGCTGTTGTTGCCGTTGCTGCCGGTCGGGTTGCTGTTGTTGCCGAAGTTCGACTGCGACAATTGCTGGTTGGTGATCGGCGACGGAGTCTGCCCGACGAGCTGCTGCAACACCGGCAACAGTTGCTCGGCGTCGGCATTCTCGAGGAAGATCACCTTGATTTCGGTGCCGTTCTTGGCGCGGCGATCGAGATCCTCCGCCACCGCGACCAGCCGTGCGACCGTCGACGCATCGCCGCTGATCGCGACCGAGTTGGAGCTTTGCACCGCAACCACGCTGGTACCGTTGCTGCTCGGTGCAGCAGCCCCCGCGGTCGCGCCAGCACCGCCGCCGCCACCGCCGCTTTGCCCGGCGAGCGACTGGAGCGCGGTCGCGATCTCGCGTGCGCCGGCGTTCTTGAGCGCGACGACGCGGGTCGAGGCATTGTTTGTGTCGATCCGCCGCAACACTTCGCGCACGCGCCGCACGTTATCGGCGAAATCGACGATCACTAGCGTATTGCCACTGCGGTTGGCGGACACCGTCCCCTGCGGCGAGACCAGCGCGCGGACCGTGTCGACCGCGGACTGCGCATCGACCGAGCGCAATCGGACGATCTCGGTCACGAAGCTGTTGCTCTGCGCCCCGCGCGACCCGACCCGGCTCGGTTGCGACGCGGCATTGTCGATCGGCTGGATGCGGAAGCTGCCGTTGGTGGTCGGCACCGCGACCAGTCCGTTGGCGCGGAGTGTCGACAGGAAGATCTCGAAATATTGCGACTTGCTCACCGGGTGATCGGTGACGACCGTCACCTTCCCCTGCACGCGCGCATCAATGATGAACGTCCGCCCGGTCACGCGCGCGGCATCCGCGATGAACGCACGAATGTCGGCGTCGCGTACGTTCATCGTCTGTTGCGCCGTCGCAGTGCCGGCGGATGCGAGCGCGAGTACGGAAGCAAGTACGGGCCGGAGAATCAGTCTTTTCATTGACCCGCAATCGTAAGGGTAAGGGGAACAACCTGTCCGCCGCGTTCGACCGACAGGGAAACGGTGCCGCCACGGGCAAGCTGCGGACCAAGCCGCTCGATATCGGCCTGACCGCTGACCGGACGTCCGCCGATCTGTGTCACGATGTCGCCATCACGCAAGCCCGCCGCGCGGAATGCTGCGCCGGATCCTTGCGATCGCACGGTCAATCCACTGACCTTGCCGCCGTCGATCCGCGGGATGAAGCCGACGTCGCTGCGCAGCTGCGCGGCGGTGACGCCTTGCGGGATGCTGGCGGGTGCGGGCGGCATGCCGGGCGCGGGCGGCGGCGGCCCGATGCGATCCCCCATCCCGCCCATCAACGGCGCGCCGGATGGCGGTACTGCGGGTGCGGGTGCCTGCTCGGCCTGGGTGATGAACAGATCCTCGGCGCGCCCGCCGCGCTCGATCGAGACGTGATCGAACGCGACCGACTTGAGGATCACGCCCGGCGAGATTTCCTGCCCGACGCCGATGCTCTGCTGGACGCCGTCAGGCCCTGCGATGATCGCCGACCCGCCGCCTTGAGCCTCGTCGATCCGCGTGCCGTACAAAGTCAGTTGCAACGTCGTGATCGCCGCAGGCCCCGCTGCGTCACCACCGCTTGTGCGGAAGAACGGATCGAAGCCGCGCAGGATCGCTTGCGGCGACCCTGCGATCACGCCCTGTTCCGGCCGCCAGGTCCCAACCGGTCCGACTGGCGTGATCACGGCATAGACCAGGCGCGCGGACTGGATCGCCAGCACCGCGATCAGCGCCAGCTCCAATCCCGTATAGACTGTCGTGACGGGAAGGCGTCGCAGAATGGCCCGCGCCCGCGCATCCAAAACCAATCGCATGCGGACATATTCCCCGATCAAAGCCCTGCTAGGCAACAGGTGTTACAGTCCGGCGTCATCGCTGTGAACCTTATATGGCACCGACATACACTGGAAAATACCTGGCAGATTTGGCAGGAAATACGCATGACCCATGTGCTGAATTACGGATCGGGATACCCTGCGGACGCACTGGTCGCGCATTTGATCACCCAGCCCGGTGTCCAGCGCGTTCCGAGCCCGAAACTCACGCTGTTCATCAAGCGTCACTTCATCGGCGCGGCGACCTGCGCGGCGTTGTGCGCGGCGGTCGATGCCACACGGCGGCCCTCCACTTTGTCCGATGCCAACGGCGACGCGGCCTTCCGGACGAGCGAGACCGGCGACCTCGACCAACGCGATCCGCTGACGATCGACCTGAACGCCCGGATCGCCGCGCTCACCGGGCTCGATCCGGTCTTCGGAGAACCGATCCAGGGGCAACGCTACGCGGTCGGCCAGGAGTTCAAGGCGCATACCGATTATTTCGAGCCCGACGGTGTGGACTATCCCCGCTATTGCGGGGTCGCGGGCAACCGGACGTGGACCGTGATGATCTACCTCAACGAGCCCGAGGCCGGCGGCGCGACGCGCTTCAAGGCGATCGACAAGATCGTGCAGCCCGAGACCGGCAAGCTGCTGGCATGGAACAACCGCCGCCCCGACGGAACGCTCAACCCGGCGACGCTGCATCATGGCATGAAGGTCCGCGCGGGGACGAAGTACGTCATCACCAAATGGTTTCGCGAACGGCCGTGGGGCTGACCGCCGCCGCCTCTGCGCCGGTAAACAAACAGGCGCGGAGGCGATACGGCATCAGAACGTCGTGCTGAGGCCGAGCGACAGGACGCGGCCCAGCCGGTAGCGGTTGACGAACACCTGGTTGCCGTTGCTGAACGTCTGGCCTTCCTGATAGCGCGTCCCCGTCAGGTTGCGCGCTTCGGCCTTCAGCTCCCACTGTCCGCCGGCAACCTTGAACCCCTGCCGCGCGACGAGATCGAGCCGGATGCCCGGCTTCTCGATGATGTCGGGCTGGAAGCCGGTCCCGCTCAGGTTGGACGGGCCACGATTGGTCACGCGGTCGCTCGCGTAGTTGAACAGCAAGGTGATCTGCGACAGCGACGCCTTGTCCTCCAGCCCGACCTGTACGTTGACCAGATGTTCGGACTGCCCGGTCAGCGGCGCGCCATCGCGGAATTGCAGATTGGCGGGGCCGAAACCGGCGCCACACCCGCCGAGCGTCTGGTTGAGTACGTTGGGCACGCAACTGATGTCCGCTTTGATCTTTGACTTGGAATAGGTGTAATTCGCGATGAACAGCGCCCGCCGCGTCGTGAAGAAGCTGCTGTCGAGGAAATCGAGCGGGAAATACTTCTGGAGCTCGACCTCGGCCCCGTACAGCGTCGCCTTGGGCAGGTTGGTGAAGCCGGTCTGCAACCGGTCATCCGCACCGGTGTAGAAACCGACTTGCTCGACCGGGTTCTTGATCAGTTTGTAGAAACCACCGAGCGTGAAGCGCTGGTCGCGTGCGAAGAACCATTCGAAGCGGCCTTCGTAATTGTACAGCTCGGAATCGCGCAGCAGCGGGTTACCGAAGAACAGGCGATCCGACTCCGGATCGCGGAACTGCTGCGGTGCCAGTTCGCGGAACTGCGGACGCGAGATCGTCTTGGAGCCGCTCGCGCGCAACTGCATGTTGTTGCGGAAATTCCACGTCAGCGTGAGCGCGGGCAGGAAGTAATCGTTGTTCAGCCGCGTCGTCGCCGAAGCAACCGGCGTGACGCGCTCGTCCGCAGTCTCGTAGCGCACGCCGATCGTGCCGCGCACGCCATCGAGGACTTCGGCTTCGATCTGGCCATAGCCCGCGTGGATATCCAGCGAAGCGTCATAGGCATAGGCACCCAGCGGCGTACCGAACTGAAGTTGCAGATTGTTCGCCGCGATCGAATCCGCCCCGACCAGATAATCCGGCCGCAGCAGGTTCCACGGATAGGCCGGCGCAGTGCCGCCGCCGTCCGCGGTCTGGTAATTGAACTGCAAACGAGTCGAGGTGCGGTCGGTCGCCGAATAATAATAGCCCGTCGACAGCGTCACCGGCCTTCCGAGGTCGAGCTTGTAGGTCAGGTCGCCCTGCGCGCTGTACAGATCTTCGTCGAGTTCGCTGAAGATGATCGAGGCGAAGGGCGAGAAGCGCCGCGTCGCCTGATACGCGCCATCGCACCGCTCGCCGCCGATGCCGTTCTGCTGCGTCTCCTTGATAGGCAAGCCTGTCGTCGTCACGTTCGAGCAGAGATAGTCGAACTGCCGCTCATACGGCGCGTCGCGCTTCGAGTTGGCGTAGGCCCCGCGCACGTCGAGATGCAGCGCGTCGGTCACCTTGAACTCGCCGACCATCTGGCCTTCGATCAGCTGACGTTCGAACCAGTTGGTGTTCTGCTGGAAACGCCGACCGCTGGAATTGTTGTAGACGATCGCGGTCGATCCGCGCCCCTGCTTGAGCGTATCGTGGATATAGACGCCGGTCGCACGGATCGTGTTCGGGCCGAACTCATAGCCGAGTCCGAGCAGCGCGTTCGCGACGATCCGGTTGTCGGTCAGCAACGTGTTGTAATCGTTGCGCAGCGTGCCGTCGGGCGAAACCGAATCCTGCTGCTGCGTCAGGCGCGTGCGGAAAGTATTGCTCGCGCTGACCGAGGCGATCACGCCGATCCGGTCCGCGCCGAGGTCGATCACCTTGCCGCCGCTGATCTCGCCGGAGAAATTGGCGGGCAGGCTGTTGTTGCGCTGAAGCAGCGTCGTGCGCGCATTGGTCAGCTGTGCGACCTGCTCGCTCGGGATGATGCCCGTGCCGCCGGGTGCATTCTTGATGAAGTCGGGAACGGTGCGCGTGCCGTCGTCATAGCCGGTCCAGTCGCTGCGCCCGCCCGCATAGGTATAGCCGAGCTCGCTGGTCGTCACCGTATCCGCCGCGATCGATCCGCCGAACGAGAGGAAGTCCTTCTTGGGGATCGCCTTGGTCGTCAGGTTGATGACGCCGCCACCGAACTCACCCGGATAATTAACCGAATAGGTCTTCTGCACCAGCGCCGACCCGACGATCGTCGTCGGGAAGATGTCGAGCGGGACCGAACGCCGCAGCGGCTCAGGGCTCGGCAAGGGCGAGCCGTTGAGCATCGACGACGAATAGCGATCGCCAAGGCCACGCACATAGACGAACCCGCCACCGACGACGCTGAGGCCAGCAACGTGCGCGAGCGCGCCCGCGATGTCGCCCTCGCCGGTCCGCGCGATGTCCGCGCCCGACAGGACCGAGACGATCTGCGGGGTCGAGCGGATGACGTTGGGAATGTTGCGCCCGACGACGACGATGTCCGCGCCCTGGCTGCTGTCCATGCCGGGTGCCGAGACTTCGACCTGCTGTTCGGGGTCACCCGCCTGTTCGGCGGCGGGGGTGGCCACCGGATCACCCGCGCTTTGCGCCGAAGGTGCTGCGGCGGGTGGCGGCGTGGTCGCGGCGGGGGCCGGAGCGGTCTGCGCGAGCGCCGCGGGCGACACCAACGTGGAAGTAAGAAGAAGGAGTGTCCCGAAGGCGAGGCGCTTCTGCATGGCCTGTATTTCCGATCGATATGTCATAGGCAAATGCCGGGGCGGCGCTTAAGCGGCCGCCCCGGCATCAACTGCGCGATGGTCCGGGGCTGAGGCTCAGCGGCCCTGGCAGGAGAAGTAGATCGAGTTGAACACCGGCGGCCCGACATCCTGCAGCGCTGCGTCGGCCGGACGGATCGTCGTGCGACCGCCCGCGGTCTGCTCGCCTGCGATCAGGTTGATGCACGCGACGGTCGCCGGGGTCTTCACTACGCCGTTGACGAAGGTCATGTCCGCACCACCGCGCAGACGGATCGCTGCCGGGGCGAGCGCAGTCTGGAGGAAGGTGAAGTTGGCGTACCGGCCGAAGGTGCGCGGCAGCAGGTCTTCCGCATTGTTCGAGTCGATCTCGGTCGAGAAGGAGTCGGCGGTCGCCCCGATCGTCCGCTGCGCGGTGATCATGAACTGGATGAACCCGCGGAAGCCGTTGTCGATGTCGAAGCCGTCATCGTCGGCACCGGTCATTACCATATACTTCATGTTGGTCATGCCGCCGAAGATCTCGACGCCGTCATCCGCCGAATTGTGGCTCTGGACGTGATCGATCACCGTGCCCGACCCGGTGCCGCCGAGCGTCAGGCCCTGCAGTTCGTTGCCGTCGCTGATCGCGATGCCGCTGTAGCGGATCTGGACGTACTGGAAGTTGCCGCTGCTGTCGGCCTTGGTCGGGCCACCGTAGAAGCGCCCGGTAACGCCTTCGATCGCCTGCTGGCAGGTCGTGCTGGTGCCATCCGCATTGTTCGGACCCGTGCCGGTGGCGCACACGCCGACCGGCGCGCGGCCGAGGATGATCACGCCGCCCCACTGCCCCTGCGTCGCATCGCTGACGCCGTTGGTGGTGAGGTTCTGCTGCGAGGTGAAGATAATCGGGTTGGCGACCGTGCCGACCGCGTTGATCTTGGAACCACGGTTGACCAGCAGCAGGTCGTTGGTCGTCTCGGTCGAATCCGCTGCGATGACGACGCCCGCCTCGATGTTGAGCACCGCGCCATTGTCCGCGCCGGTCGTGCCGACGTCGGTGCCGACTTCGGTCTGGCCGCGCAGGCGATAGAAAACGCCCGCGATCTTGGGCAGGTTCAGCGTGCCGTTGATGACCGACGGCAGGCGGCAGGCGCGGAACGTCTGGACGAGGCCGTCATCGGTCGTGCCCGTCGGGCAAGCCGCCGCTGCGCCGCCTGTGCCGACCGCCGGAACCGCGGTGCAACGGGCGCCAGCGCCGCCGAATTCCGCCGATGTCGAGTTGCAGGTCCAGCCCTGGAACGCGGTATCGGTCGGGCCATTAAGCGCGCCGACATAGTTGGTGCTGGTGAAGAAGCTGTTGATCGTCGACGGGTCGAGCGCCGTCGTCAGCGAAGCCGCGGTCGTCGGGTACACGCCGTTCAGCATGTTGGTGCCGCTGACGTTGTTGTTGGTTCCGGCGTTGACGAGCGCGAGCTGCTCGTCGGCGGTGATCGAGATGCCGTTGACCGCAGTGACCGCGGCGAACTGCGCTGCGGTGATGGCTGGGGTCGGCGTCGGGGTCGGAGTTGGCGTGGGGGTCGGCGTCGGTGCGGGCGTGATGACCACAGTACCTGCGCCCGGCGAAGCAACATCGTTTGCTCCGCTACAGGCGCCCAGCGCGACGGCGGCGGTGGTCACCATGAGAACGGTGCTGAAACGGTTGAAGCTGGCCATGGGTCACTCCCGAATGTGATCGTTGCGCGCGGGCATGTTTGCCCTGATCGATTCGGAACCCCCTTATCGACCCTGCTGCCGCTGCCGTTACGGATGGGACATGACGACTTGATGTGTTTTCCGGGTCAGTTCCGTGACACGGTCATGACAGCAGCGTGACACTGCCGGTGCGACACGCCGCCCGGCCGATGCGAAGGACGTACGACCCGAGCGCTTCGCAGGCTGTTTGAAGCTGTCCTTCGCTACCCGGTGCAACAAACGAAAAAGGCCCCCAACTCGCCGAGTTGGAGGCCTTTTCTATTGGTGGGCGCGGCAGGGATTGAACCTGCGACCCCACCCGTGTGAAGGGTGTGCTCTACCACTGAGCTACGCGCCCGTCGCCAGTGTCGCTGTCGCGATCGGCTAAACGGATCGAAGCAGCCGGCGGCCGCCCCGTTGGATCAGTCCTTAATCCGGGCGAACCGCGCTTTGCAAGCGTTGCGGCCAGGAAATTCGCAGGATCTCAGTTGACCGAGTCCTTCAGGCCCTTGCCAGCCTTGAACTTCGGCTGCGACGAAGCCTTGATCGTCATCGGTTCGCCGGTCCGCGGGTTGCGGCCGGTCGATGCCTTGCGCTTGCTGACCGAGAACGTTCCGAACCCGACCAGACGCACTTCATCGCCAGCCTTAAGCGCTGCCGAGACCGCATCGAACACGGCTTCGACCGCCTTGCTCGCATCGCCCTTCGTCAGCCCCGACGTATCGGCTACCGTTGTGATCAATTCCTGTTTGTTCATCGCGACCAAACCCCCGTTACAATTAGAAAAATGATTCCCAGCCCGAGGGCCGCGGGCGCATAAAGGCGGGTCCGGGGGGGGCTGTCAAAACAAAAAGCAAGGCCATGCGACCGACGTAGGAGCGAATGCGACAATCAGGACACACCGCAAGACCTCGCCGTAGACGGCGCGTACATCAATGATGCACTTCGCCGCCTACAGCAGCCACCCCGGCGGGAGGCTGTGCCGCGAGATCATCGGCTTCACTCCATTCGATCGCCTCGAGCGGCCCGGTCAGTGCCAACCGCAGCACTTCATCGACGTGGGACACCGGAATGATCTTCAGGCCGTTCAGAATATTATCTGGAATCTCTGCCAGATCTTTCTCATTCTCCTGCGGAATCAACACAGTCGTGATGCCGCCCCGAAGTGCCGCGAGCAGTTTCTCCTTCAACCCGCCAATCGGCAGGACACGACCACGTAGCGTAACCTCGCCCGTCATCGCGATATCGCGGCGCACCGGCACCCCGGTCAGCGTCGAGATGATCGCGGTGACGATCCCGATCCCCGCCGACGGACCGTCCTTGGGAACGGCCCCTTCGGGCAAATGGATGTGGACGTCCTTGCGCGCGAACAGGCTCGGCTTGATCCCGTAGGAAGGCGAGCGTGCCTTGATGAAGCTGAACGCGGTTTCGATCGACTCCTTCATCACGTCACCGAGCTTGCCCGTGATCTTCGCTTGGCCACGTCCCGGAACCGTGACGCTCTCGATCGTCAGCAGCTCGCCGCCGACTTCGGTCCATGCAAGACCGGTGACCGCACCGATCTGATTCTCCTCCTCGCCGATGCCGTGGCGATACTTCTTCACGCCCGCGAAATCGGAAAGGTTCTCCGCGGTGATCGTGATCGCAGTGTCCTTGTTCTCCAGGATCCGGCGCAATGCCTTGCGCGCCAGCTTGGCGATCTCGCGCTCGAGCGTGCGAACACCGGCTTCGCGCGTGTAATATTGGATCAGCGCGCGCAGACCGTCGGTGGTCAGCGTGAACTCACCCGGCTTCAGTCCATGCGCCTCGATCTGCTTTGCGATCAGGTGACGCTCGGCAATCTCAACCTTCTCGTCCTCGGTATAGCCCTCGAGCCGGATGATCTCCATCCGGTCAAGCAATGCCTGCGGGAGGTTCAGCGAGTTCGCGGTCGTCACGAACATGATGTCCGACAGGTCGACGTCGATCTCGAGATAGTGATCCTGGAACTTGCCGTTCTGCTCGGGGTCGAGCACCTCGAGCAGCGCCGACGCCGGATCGCCGCGGAAATCCTGTCCGAGCTTGTCGATCTCGTCGAGCAGGAACAGCGGGTTGCTGGTCCCGGCCTTCTTGAGGTTGGTCACGATCTTGCCCGGCAGCGAGCCTATATAGGTGCGGCGATGCCCGCGGATCTCGGCTTCGTCCCGCACGCCGCCGAGCGACTGGCGGATGAACTCACGGCCGGTCGCCTTGGCGATCGACTTGCCGAGCGAGGTCTTGCCGACGCCGGGAGGACCGACGAGGCACAGGATCGGCCCCTTCAGCTTGTTGGTGCGCGCCTGCACGGCGAGATATTCGATGATCCGGTCCTTGACCTTCTCGAGCGCATAATGGTCCTCGTCGAGCACCGCCTGCGCCGCCGAGATATCCTTGCGGATCTTCGACTTCTTGCCCCACGGCAAGCCGAGCAACACGTCGAGGTAGTTGCGCACGACGGTCGCTTCCGCCGACATCGGCGCCATCGTCTTGAGCTTCTTGAGCTCGGACGTCGCCTTGCTGCGCGCTTCCTTCGACATCTTGAGCGTCGCGATCTTCTGGGTCAGCTCGGCGATCTCGTCGCCCTCGCCTTCCTCGCCCTCGTTGCCAAGCTCGCGCTGGATCGCCTTCAACTGCTCGTTGAGGTAATATTCGCGCTGGGTCTTCTCCATCTGGCGCTTGACCCGCGACTTGATCTTTTTCTCGACCTGCAGGACGCCGAGCTCGCCTTCCATGAAAGCGAACACCATCTCGAGCCGCTTGGCCGGATCACGCTCGACCAGCAGCGCCTGCTTGTCGCTCACCTTGACCTGGATGTTCGCGGCGACCGCGTCGGCGAGCTTGCTCGCATCCTCGATCTCGCCGAGCTGAACCGCAGTTTCGGCAGGGAGCTTGCGGTTGAGCTTCGCATAATTCTCGAACTGATCGACGACCGAGCGCATCAGCGCGGACACTTCGGTGTTCGGCGCAACGGCTTCTTCCGTATCGTCCTCGCCCTCGATCATCTCGACCTGCGCGGAAAGATACCCTTCGACTTCGGTTAACTCGCTCAGCGAAGCGCGGCGTTTGCCCTCGACCAGCACGCGAACCGTCCCGTCGGGGAGCTTGAGCAACTGCAACACGGTCGCCGTCACGCCGATATCGTACAGGTCGTCGCGCGCGGGATCATCCTGCGCGGGGTCGAGCTGGGCGACGAGGAAGATCTCCTTGTCACCGGCCATCGCCGCCTCGAGCGCCGCGACCGACTTGTCGCGCCCGACGAACAGCGGGACGATCATGCTCGGGAACACGACGATGTCGCGCAGCGGCAGGACGGGGAAGGAATGCGGGGCAGATGCTTGCGTCATGGATACTCCGGGGTCGCGCCACTCAAAGCGCGTTCTTCCTTTATATGGGGCTAACGCCGCCACCATCAATCGTCACGCGATTTTGACGCGGGAATACGGCGGCATTGTGCCGCAGACGTGGACAATGATGACGTTCGACAGGGTTCGCCCGCGTCAGGCCAGCGATGCGAATTGGGCTTAGTTTGGCACTATCGCCGCGGTTGCGTCCACGCCGTGGCTTGCTCCGTGCCGCTGCTGGCGATAGGCTCGATGGCAATACCACAACAATACCGGGGAAACAGCGATGCGACGTACGGACAAGTTCGGAACGCTCACCCTTGTGGCGGCAACGCTGATGACGGCCCCCGCCGTGGCGGCATCGAACGGCGCCCCCCCGACTTTGCCGGCGATCTTTCCTGCGCCGACGTCGATCACTCTCGGCAACGGCAGCTTTCCCCTCGGCAAGACCGTCGTGCTGATAGCGGCCCCCGGCACGGACGCCGCCACGATCGCGCTCACCCGGGACATCCTGCTCGCCTCGGGTGTCGTCAAGGTCACCACCGCGAAACGGTTGCCATCGCATCCCGAGGGAACGCATATCCTGATCGGCGCCGGGTCCGCACCGCTGATCCGTACCACGCTCGCCCGCAGCGCCACCGTGGTCGACGATCACGTCGAAGGCTATACGATCGCCAGCACCCCGATCGATGGTGGCGGGATCATCACGCTTGCGGGTCACGACGCCGATGGCCTGTTCCATGCGGTCCAGAGCTTCCGGCAACTCGCGAAGCGCCCCGTATTCCCGGCAATGGTGATCCAGGATCACCCCGCCATGCCGATCCGCGGCACGATCGAAGGCTTTTATGGCAAGCCCTGGTCGATGGCGGACCGCACCAAGCATCTCAACTTCCTCGCCACGGTCAAGGCGAACACCTATGTCTACAGCCCAAAGGACGACCCCTTCGCGCGGGATCGCTGGCGCGAGGCGTATCCCGCCGCGACGCTCACGTCGCTCGGCGCGCTAGTCGCGACCGCGCGGCGCAACCACGTCGATTTCGTCTATGCCGTTTCTCCCGGCCCGACGGTGTGTTTCTCCGATCCCGCCGATGCGCAGGCGCTGGAACGCAAGTTTGCGGCGCTGCGGACGATCGGCGTCCACAGCTTCTATGTCGCGCTCGACGACATCGAATATAAGAAGTGGAATTGCCCCCGCGACGCAACCGCCTTCGGCCCCTCGGGCGCGGAAGCCGCAGGGATCGCGCAGGCGCGATTGCTCAATACGGTCCAGGCGCAGCTCGTCGCGACCGATCCGGCATCGCGCCCGCTGATCATGGTCCCGACCGAATATTACGACGCCAAGGAGACGCCGTACAAGGCGGCGCTCCGCAAGGAACTCGACCCGCGCGTCGTCGTGCAATGGACCGGCACCGACGTGGTTCCGCCCGCGATCTCGATCCCGGATGCGCGCACCGCGACCAAGGCGTTCGGCCGCAAGACGCTGTTGTGGGACAATTACCCGGTCAACGATTATGGGCAGACGACCGGCCGCCTGTTGATGGCGCCCTATGCGCGGCGTGAGGCGGGCCTGTCGGGCGAACTGACCGGCATCCTGTCCAACCCGATGAACCAGGAAGCGCCCAGCCGGGTCGCGGTGACGGGGGTCGCAGCATTCGGATGGAACGATCGGGGCTATGACGCCGAGCGGACGTGGCATTTCTCCGCGCGCGAACTTGCTGGCGGTGACGCCCGCGCCGAGGCTGCATTGCTCACCTTCTTCGACACCCAACATATGGCCCCGACCTTCGGCAGCCAGCCGTGGCAGGAACAGGCACCGCGGTTGAAGGCGGCGCTGGATGCCGTCCGGGAGGCGCTGGCCGACGGCGACGCGACCAAACGCAGCGCGGCGATCGCGGACTTGCGCGCGCAAGCGGACACGCTGGCCAACGCTCCCGACATCATCCGATCGGGCACGGTCGATCCGGCCTTTGCCGAGCAGGCACGACCGTGGCTGGACGCGCTGCAATTGTGGGGGCGAGCATTGCAACTGACCGCGGCGGGCCTCGATGCGGCAGAGCACGGCAGCAATGCCGCGACGCGCTATTTCACCGACGCCGGCCGGTTGGCCGTGCAAGCGGCGGCGGTGCAGAGCATCCCGGGCGCAACGCGCTTCGACGGCCCGATCAAGGTTGCCGATGGTGTGCTTGACCAGTTCGTGAAGGACGCTCCGGCGCTGATCGCGCACTGAGGGGGTTGGGGGCGAGTCCTCAGCAACCGTCCCCCCTTCTATCGCTTCCCCGGCGAAGGCCGGGGCCCAGTAGCGAAGGTGGAGGTAACGAAGCGCATCGCTCGCATTCTTCTGCTTCGCTACTGGGCCCCGGCCTTCGCCGGGGAAGCGCTGCAGAAAAGGGGGAAGCGCTACGGAGGATAGGAAGGCGTTCATTGGTGCGCGTCAGCCAAACACCCCTCACCCACCGCCAGGCGCAACCTCCAGCACATACCCCACCCCGGGAACGCCAAGCGCAACGCCAGTCGGCGCCAACCGTCCCTCCGCATCGATCGCCAGCGTCGTCACCGTTTGCGACTTCTCATGCGCAACGACGATCATTCCTCGATCCTCCAGCAGCAAAAAGAACCGCGGATACTCTCCTCCCGTGGCGGCATGCTCCAGCAGCGTCGGAACTCCCTCGGCATCCAGCGCAAAGACCGCAATGCTGTCATGCCCGCGGTTCGAGACGTACAGCCGCGTCCCCGCCGCATTGATCGCGACATGCGCGACGATGCTGTGCCCCCGCCATGCGTCCGGCAACGTGGACCGGATCACGGGCCCGGTGAACGTCCCATCGCGCGCCCGGTCGAGCGTCGTCAGCGTGCTGGCCATTTCGCTGACCAGATACGCGCGCTTGGCGATATGCGGATGCAGCACGAGATGCCGCGGTCCCGACCCCGGTGGTGCCGCATAGGCAACGAACGGCAACTCCAACGTCCCCGTGGCATCGAACGGGAAGGCGAGAACCTCGTCGGTGCCGAGATCGGTCTGGTACAGCCATCGCCCGTCCGGGCTGAACCCGACCCAATGCGCATGCGGCCCTTCCTGTCGTTCCGCATTGGGCCCGGACCCGCGGTTCGCATGGGTCTGCACCGCGCCGTCGGGGAGACCGGTGCCGGGATCGAGGCGGATCACCGATACGCTGCCGCCCGCGTAATTGGCGACTGCCAGCAGGGTCTCGGCGGGGTTGAGCGCGACGTGGCACGGCGCGCCGCCGCCCGTCTCGACCGACGCCAGCATCTCCCAGCCGCCCGCCAGATGGCGGTGAACGCCGACGCGCCCGACCGCATCCTCATCGACGATATAGTGCAGCCCATGCCGAGCCGAATACACGCTGAACGAAGCATTGGGCGCGGCGGCATACGCGTCCCCGATACGCCAAGTTGCCGCTTCGTCGGACCATAATGGATGGAGCCCCCGCCCTCCGCCGCCGCGATAAGTGCCCGCGGCGATGGGGGGAGTGGGATCAAGTTTGGCCATGACGAAATCCTGTGCGTTAATCATCGCGACCGCAACGCTATCTCGCCAGGATCGCTCCGCAGCGTGATCGATCCGTCGCGCATGGCTTGCGCGCAACGCGCGCAAGCAAGACCGCAGGTGCGCTTGCCCGCGTTTGTGCGTATCACGCCCGCAGATCGCGCTTAAGTGGTCTTGACCCTGCAATTTTCGACGGAGTTCGGTTCGGCATGATGGTGTCTCGCGTTGCGGTCGTGTTGGCCTTCCTGTCGCTGACCGCCGCGGCACGCCCTGCGGACACGCTCCCCGGCAAGGGTGAGCCAGCGATCACCGCGCAGACCCAGAAATCGGGCGGTCCGATCGACCGCGACCAGCAGAAACTGACCTTCACTGCCGCCGATCTCGCGTTCGAAGTCCTGCCGGAAACGCAGACACTGCGCGGCGTCGCCACGCTCGATTTCACCGCGCGCGCGCCGCTCGACCGGCTCGTGCTCGACATCGACCGCAATTTGCCGATCGATTCGATCGCGATCGACGGCACCACCTTGCCCCGCGACGCCTGGACCAACCCCGAGGGTCAGTTGCAGATCACCCTGCCGCGAACGGTCCCAGCCGGCCGCCGCGTCGTCGCGCGGATCGTCTATGGCGGGCAACCGCATGTCGCGGTCAACGCGCCGTGGGATTCAGGGATGGTCTGGTCGAAGACGCCCGACGGCGCGCCGTGGTTCGCCACCACCGCAGAGGGCATCGGCTGCGACCTGTTCTGGCCGTGCCTCGACTTTCCGTCGGGCAAGCCCGGCGTCGTCACGCTCCACATCACCGTGCCGAAGGGACTGAAGGCACCGTCCAACGGCACGTTGCTCGGCGTGGATCCATTGCCCGATGGCCGGACCCGCTGGAACTGGCGAATCAAGCGCCCGACGACCTATGGTATCGCGCTCAACGTCGGGCCCTATGAGGAGATCTCAGGCGTCTACAAGAGCCGCTACGGCAACACGATCCCGCTATTCTACTGGTACCTCCCCGGCGAAGAGGCGAAGGCCCGCGCGCTGTTCGCCGAGTTCGCCCCGACGCTCGATTTCTTCGAAAGCGAGATCGGCCCGTACCCGTTCGGCAGCGAAAAGGTCGGCGTCGTCGAAACCCCGCACAAGGGGATGGAGCACCAGACGATCAACGCTTACGGCAACGGCTATGCCAAGGCGCCCGAGGGGTTCGACTGGCTGTTCCAGCACGAGTTCGCACACGAATGGTTCGGCAATCAGCTGACCGCCGCCGACTGGGACGATTACTGGCTTCACGAGGGCTATGCCCAGTATATGCAGCCCTTCTACGGCCGCTGGCGCGAAGGCGAGGCGCGCTATGCGGTCATGCTCGACGACCAGCGCAACCGGATCGCGAACCTCCGCCCGATCGTTTCCGGCACCGTCCGTACCGAGGAACAGGTATATGAGATCGCCAAGGGCGGCCCCGGGCAGGACATCTATTACAAGGGCGCATGGATGCTGCACACGCTGCGCGACCTGATCGGCGATCGCGCGTTCCGCGACGTGACGCGGCTCGCGGTCTATGGTCGGCTCGATCCTCGCCCGGGCAATTTCGCGCCGCGCTATGGCAGCACCGCCGAATATGAACGCTTCGTGCGGCGGGTAACAGGAAAGGACTATGGCTGGTTCTTCGACGTTTATCTGCGCCAGGCGGCCCTACCGCAATTGGTCCAGACGCGATCCGGGAGCCGGCTGACGCTCCGCTGGGACGCACCCGGCGGCCGCCCCTTCCCGCTGCCGGTCGAGGTCCAGGTCGGCTCCCGCATCGTGCGCGTGCCGATGACCGCGGGGGTCGGCAGCGTTGCGGTGCCGCCGGGAGCGCATGTCGTCGTCGATCCCAACGCGCGCGTGCTGCGCCGCTCGGTCGCGGTCGAACGCTATCAGGCGTGGCGCGACGAACAGGCGCGCAAGAAAGCGCCCGCCCGCAACTGATGGCAATGCTGCACCAAGACCGGTGCAGCATTGCCGCAGCGTATGATCAGAAACCGGTCGGCGCGGGCGATACGCTGACCGTCGTGCCGCCGCGGATTTCCTGCACTTCCAGCGCACGCTCGGCGACATTGTCGCGACCGAAGCGGAATGCGCCGTCGATGCCGGAGAACCCGCCGCGATCGCGCAACCGGTCCTCGGGGAACGTTGCCCCCATCGACCAGTCGCGCATGATGCGGATCGTCAACAGCACCGAATCATAGCCGAGACTCGACAGGCGGAACGGGGCCGCCCCGAAACGCGCACGGTATTTGGTGGCATATTGCCGGTACAGTCCGTCCGACACGCTCGCAAACCATGCGCCTTCCAGCGCAGGCTTGCTCGCGATCGAGCTTTCCGAATTCCACAATTCGGTCCCCATGATCCGCGCCCCGCCCATGCCGTTGCGGCGCAGCACCGGGACACCCGCCGCCGCGGCACTGCCGCCGTCGGCGATCAGCACCGCCTGATACGGCGCGCTCTTGGCCATCCGCGTGATCGCGGCGCTCATCGACCCGCTCACCCGGTCATAGGTCTGGAGCGAGCCGACCCGACCGCCCGCCGCCTCGACCGCGCGCAGGAACGCGGTGGACGCGCGCTCGCCGTAAACGCCGTTGGGGACGAGCCCGCCGAAGCTGGTCACGCCATGCGCCTTGGCATAATCGACGACCCGGCCGATCGACTGCGCCGGGACATAGCCCATCAGATACACGCCGTTGCCCGCCGTGGTCGTGTCGTTCGAATAGCTCACCACCGGCACATGCGCCTGCCGCGCGATCGGCGCGACCGCACGGACGTCGTCGGCGAGCAGCGGGCCCAGAATGAGCTGATTGCCATCCGCCAATGCCCGCTGCGCCGCCACCGCCGCGCCGGGGGCGGTGTCATAAGTCGTGATCCGGACCGATTCGTTGCGCGAATCAAGCAACGCGAGCTGCGTCGCATTGGCGAGGCTCTGCCCGACGCCGGCGTTGTTCCCGCTGAGCGGCACCAGCAACGCGACGCGGTGCCGCGCGGTGTCCTTCGGAATGCCCTGCTCGAACACCGGCTGCTGCGGCTGGCTAGGGCGCGTCGTTGCCGGGCCGGGGCGTGGCACCGCCCCGCGCGGCACGACCGTCTGGCACCCGCTGAGCACGATCGCACCCGCCACCAGCGTCGCTTGCGAAAGCCGCCTTATTCCGCTGCGCCGTTGCGCCCCTGTATCCCGCTCTGCCATGACCGCTCCTGATGACCAATGATCTTTCCCCGGGCCTCTACATCGTTGCAACCCCCATCGGCAATCTCGGCGATCTGTCGCCGCGTGCTGCGCACATCCTGAGCCATGCCGCTGTGATTGCGGTGGAAGACAGCCGGGTGACGGCGAAGCTGCTGCACCACATCGGGGTCAAGCGCCCGATGGTGCCGTATCACGACCACAATGCCGAGGAGGTCCGCCCCGGGCTGATCGCGCGGATGGGGATGGAGCCGGTCGCCTTGGTGTCGGATGCGGGGACGCCGCTGATTTCGGATCCAGGCTACAAACTGGTGCGCGATGCGCGCGCGGCGGGGCATACGGTGTGGACGATCCCTGGTCCATGCGCGGCGGTTGCGGCGTTGACGCTGGCGGGATTGCCGACCGATCGGTTCCTATTCGTCGGCTTCCTGCCCGCCAAGGCGCAGGCGCGCGCGACCGCGATCGGCGAGATCGCGACGATCCGCGCGACGCTGGTGCTGTACGAAAGCGGCCCCCGCCTTGCCGTCACGCTCGCGGCGCTCGCCGAGGGGCTCGGCGACCGCGAGGCGGCGGTGACGCGCGAGATCACCAAGCATTTCGAGGAAGCGGTGACGGGCACGCTGTCGATGCTCGCCGCGCGCTATGCCGAAGCGCCGCCCAAGGGGGAGATCGTCGTGGTAGTGGCACCGCCCGGCGCGCCAGAAGCGGCCAGCGCCGAGGACGCGGATACCGCGCTGACCGAGGCGCTCACCCGGCTTTCGACCGGACAGGCGGCGAGCGAGGTGGCCAAGAAGCTCGGGCTGGATCGCAAGACCTTGTACGCAAGGGCGCTGGAATTGAAGGCGTGAACACCGCCCGCCCCCTCTTTCTCCCCTCCCTGGAAGGGAGGGGCTGGGGGTGGGTCGGCTCGTTGGTCGCGCGACGGATATCCCCCACACCAACCCACCCCCGGCCCCTCCCTTCCAGGGAGGGGTGGAGAGCCTATCCGCTCCAAAAGCAGCGAAATTGGTAAGAGACCGCCGCGTCGCCGAAGCCGCGGGCCGTCGCGGCGAGCGCCTCGCGAGCTGGTGGCTGCGGCTCCACGGCTGGGAAATTCTCGCGCGCCGGGTCCGCACCCCCGCGGGCGAAGTCGATATCGTCGCACGCAAGGCGAACCTCATCGCCTTCGTCGAGGTCAAGCAACGCAAGACCGCCGCCGCGCTCGACTTCGCGATCGACGAACGCCGGCTCGCACGGGTCGCGGCGGCGGCGGAAGTGCTGATGCCGCGCTTCGCGGGACCGGGTGACGACATCCGCGTCGACGTGATCCTGCTCGCGCCGGGGGTGCGGCCACGGCATATCGAGAATGCGTGGATCGGGTGAGACAGGTATCGCGATTACCACCATCCCGTTCGTTTCGAGCGAAGTCGAGAAACCCGGCACAGCGCAGGTTTCTCGACTTCGCTCGAAACGAACGGTTGGGTTAGGGTTGGTGGCACCGATCGTCGGAACGGCTGACCCCGCTCGGGGTGACACACCGCGATCGACCCCCTATCTGCGCTCGGATCACCCCGCCAAAGGGTGAACGAAGTGTCCCGGACGGAGTTACAGATCGATGAGCCTGACAGTCGCCGTCCAGATGGACCCCATCGCTTCCATCAACATCACGGGCGATTCGACCTTCGCGCTGATGCTGTCGGCGCAACAGCGCGGGCACAAGCTGTTCCATTACAACGCCGAGGCGCTCAACTATTCGAACGGCCGGGTCTGGGCGAAGGCCGAACCGGTCACGGTCCAGCGCGTCGAGGGCAACCATTTCACGCTCGGCGAACCGGTCAATCTCGACCTCGGCGACGAGGCCGATGTCGTGTTGATGCGGCAGGATCCGCCATTCGACCTCGGCTATATCACCGCGACGCATCTGCTCGAGCGGATCGCGCACAAGACTTTGGTCGTCAACGACCCCGCGCAGGTCCGCAACGCGCCCGAAAAGGTGTTCGTGCTCGACTATGCGCAGTTCATGCCGCCGACGCTGATCACTCGCTCGCTCGACGAAGCGCGCGCGTTCCTCGCCGAGCATAAGGAAATCGTGATCAAGCCGCTCCACGGCAATGGCGGCAAGGCAATCTTCAAGGTCGGCAGCGACGGCGCCAATCTGTCCGCGCTGATCGAGGTCTTCAACACCATGTGGCGCGAGCCGCATATGGTGCAAGCCTTCCTCCCCGATGTCGCGAAGGGCGACAAGCGCATTGTCCTGGTCGACGGCGAGGTCGCGGGCGCGATCAACCGGTTGCCCGGCGAAGGCGAGATTCGCTCGAACCTCGCGGTCGGCGGGTCGGCGGTGAAGACCGAGCTTACGCCCAAGGAGCGCGAGATCTGCGCGGTACTAGGGCCGGAGCTCAAGAAGCGCGGGCTGCTGTTCGTCGGGATCGACGTGATCGGCGGCGAGTGGCTGACCGAGATCAACGTCACCTCCCCCACCGGCATCGTCGCGATCGAACGCTTCGATGGCACCGATGTCGCGGGGATGATCTGGGACGCGATCGAACGCAAGGTTGCGGGCTGACCGCCCCCTCGCGATGACCGAACTGATTATCGAACTGACCGCCTGGGGCGGCTATTTCGGCATTTTCCTGCTGATGGTGCTGGAAAATGTGTTCCCGCCGGTCCCGTCCGAAGTCATCATGGGGCTCGGCGGGATCGCGGTCGCGCGCGGGCAGATGAGCCTCGTTCCGCTGATCGTCGCGGGGACCGCGGGGACGGTCGCTGGAAATTACTTCTGGTACGCGATCGGCTACCGGCTCGGCTATCACCGGCTGCGCCCGGTCGTCGATCGCTACGGTCGCTGGCTGACGCTCGACTGGCAGCATGTCGAGAAGCTCGAGGCGTTCTTTCGGGCGCGCGGGCAATGGGTCGTGTTCGTATTCCGCTTCATGCCCGCGTTCCGCACCATGGTGTCGCTCCCCGCCGGCATGGCGCGGATGCCGCACCTGCGCTTCATCCTGTGGACTGCGGCGGGGTCGGCGATCTGGAACACCGGGCTGGCCTATGCCGGTTACTATCTCGGCGCGAATTTCCGCGAGCTCGACGCGTTCATCGGCCCGGCCGCGGTGGCGCTGACGATCGCGATCGTGGTGGGGTATGTCTGGCGGCTGCTGACGTGGAAACCGCGCGGCTGATCGCGGCTTTGCTGCACTGCGGTAGTAATGGCCGGGTGCGCCACCCATCTGCCGGTCAGCGCGGGCTCATTGCCCGCTGGAGTGAATCGTATGAATATCCTGATCGTCCTGACCTCGCATGACCAGCTCGGCGATACCGGCGCCAAGACCGGCTTCTGGCTCGAGGAGCTCGCCGCGCCCTATTACGTCCTCAAGCAGGCGGGTGCCACGCTGACGCTCGCTTCGCCCAAGGGTGGCCAGCCGCCGCTCGACCCCAAGAGTGCCGACGAGAGCGCGAAGACCGACGACACGCGCCGGTTCGAGGCGGATGCCGACGCCAAGGCGCAGCTCGCGAGCACGGTGCGGCTTGATTCGGTCAAGATCGAGGATTTCGACGCTGTCTTCTATCCTGGCGGCCATGGTCCTTTGTGGGATCTCGCCGAAGATTCGACCTCGCGCGCGCTGATCGAAGGCGCGATCGCCGCCGACAAGCCGGTCGCTCTGGTGTGCCATGCACCGGGCGTGCTGCGCCACGTGCGGGCCACCGACGGTACGCCGCTGGTCGCTGGCAAGAAGGTCACGGGCTTCACCAACACCGAGGAAGCTGCGGTCGGGCTCACCGACGTCGTGCCGTTCCTGGTCGAGGACATGCTGACGGGCGCTGGCGGCGTCTATTCGAAGACCGACGACTGGGGCGTGCACGTCGTGCGCGACGGGCTGCTGATCACCGGGCAGAACCCGGCCTCGTCCGCCGCCGCGGCGGAAGCGCTGGTCGAAGCGTTGCGCTAAGACCAATCCCCTTCCCCCCGGTATCTGCCGGGGGGAAGGGGTTCACGCTCGGGGATGCGCGTTGCGGTAGACGTCGAGCAGATGCGCCGCATCCACCTGCGTATAGATCTGCGTCGAGCTCAGGCTCGCATGGCCCAACAATTCCTGCAACGCGCGCAAATCCGCCCCGCGCCCGAGCAGATGCGTCGCGAACGAATGCCGCAGCGCATGCGGCGTCGTCCGATCCGGCAATTGCAGCCGCACCCGTGCGCGCTGCACCGCACGGCGCACCATCCGCGGCGAAAGCGGACCACCCTTCGCCCCGCGAAACAGTTCGGCATCGCGCGCCGTGCCATAGGGGCACAAGGCGACATAGGCCTCGATCGCGTCGCGCACTTGCGGCAGCAGCGGCACTATCCGCGTCTTGTCGCGCTTTCCCGTGACGACCACCGTCGCCCCGAGCGGCAGCGCCGCGCCGGTCAGCCCGAGCGCCTCGGCGACGCGCAGCCCGGCACCGTACAGCAGTAGCAGCACCGCGAAATCGCGCGCGCCGATCCACGGTTCATCCGGATCTTCGGATACGTCCTCCGCCAGCGCGATCGCCTCGGCGGGCGAGATCGGGCGCGGCACACCCTTGGCGACGCGCGGGCCCTTCAGTCGCGGTGTGGTGCCAGCGCCGGTGACGTGATCGAGGAACCCCCGCACCGCCGACAATTCGCGCGCGGCCGAGGCGTTGCCGATCCCCTCCCCGCGCCGGGACGCGAGAAACGCGCGAAGATCGGCGGTGGTCACGCGCGCCAGCGCAGCGGGATCAATCGTTTCGCCCCAATGGGTCTGGAGGAAACCGCACAGCCGCACTGCCGTGGCTTCGTACGCACGCACGGTGTGCGGGGAGCGCCTGCGGTCGCGCGCGAGATGCTCGGCATAGGCGCGGGGGAGATCGCTCATGGGGGCGGTGTAGCGGATGTCCGCCGCAAGGTGAAACCTAAAGCCACTCCCCTTCAGGGGAGGGGTTGGGGTGGGGCCGAACAGCAGAACTGAGTTCTCTGTGAGACACAGCCCCACCCCCAACCCCTCCCCTAAAGGGGAGGGGCTTGAGAAGAAGAAGCCCCCTTTGCGCCCGCCCCCGCAACCCGCCATATACCCCATATGTCCCGCGCCCGTGTCATCCTCCTCAACGCCGCCCTCGGCCCGCTGGATTACCGCGTCCCGCACGGCATGGAAGTCGAACCCGGCTCGATCGTCGTCGCCCCCCTCGGCCCGCGGCAGTTGCTCGGCGTAGTGTGGGAAAGCGAGCATATGCCCTCGGACGCCGAGGTCGGCGACAATCGCCTGCGTAACCTCGTCAGCGTCCTCCCCGTCCCCCCGCTCGCAGCACCGCTGCGGCGGTTGGTCGAATGGACCGCGGATTATTACCTCGCCTCCCCCGCGTCGGTGGTGCGGATGGCACTCGCCTCCACGTCCGCGCTGGAAGGCGCGAAGACGATCGTCGAATATCGCGCGACCGGCACGCTCCCCGACCGGCTCACCCCGCAACGCGAACAGGCGATCGAACGGATCGGCACGACCCAAGGCCTGATCCGCGAACTCGCCGCAATCGCCGAAGTCTCCGACGCGGTGATCCGCGGGCTCGTCAAGGTGGGGGCACTCGAGGCGGTCGAGGTCGACATCGACAGCCCCTTCCCGCTTCCCGACCCAGCCTTTGCCGCGCCTGCGCTCTCCGCCGACCAGCGCGCGGCCTCGGGCGTCCTCGTCGCGGACGTCGCCGCAAAGGCGTTCAAGCCGACGCTGCTCGACGGCGTCACGGGATCGGGCAAGACCGAAGTCTACTTCGAAGCGGTCGCCGAGGCGATCCGCGAAGGTCGCCAGTCGCTCGTCCTGCTCCCCGAGATCGCGCTGACCGAGCCGTTCCTCAAGCGCTTCGCCGCGCGTTTCGGGGTGCAGCCGGTCGCGTGGCATTCGGGCCTGCGCTCGTCGCAACGCCGCCGCGCGTGGCGCGCGATCGCGAGCGGACAGGCGCTGGTCACGGTCGGCGCGCGTTCGGCGCTGTTTTTGCCCTATGCCAATCTTGGGCTGATCGTCGTCGACGAAGCGCATGAGACGAGCTTCAAGCAGGAGGAAGGCGTCCATTATCACGCGCGCGACGTCGCGGTGATGCGCGGCAAGTTCGAGCAGATCCCGGTCGTGCTTGCGTCTGCCACCCCCGCGATCGAGACGCGCCAGCAAGTCGCGAGCGGCCGCTATGCCGAGGTCAAGTTGCCCGGCCGTTGGGGCGCGGCGGAAATGCCGTCGATCCAGGCGCTCGACCTGATCGCCGACCCGCCGGAGCGCGG
Organism: Sphingomonas sp. PvP056; assembly: GCF_040549155.1. Lineage (NCBI taxonomy): Bacteria > Pseudomonadati > Pseudomonadota > Alphaproteobacteria > Sphingomonadales > Sphingomonadaceae > Sphingomonas > Sphingomonas sp. PvP056. The sequence goes on along the minus strand of NZ_JBEPST010000002.1, from coordinate 430,145 downwards.
CCGCTGGATCGCGCCCAAGCTCGTCACCGCGATCGGCGAGACCCTCGCACGACGCGAACAGGTGCTGCTGTTCCTCAACCGGCGCGGCTATGCGCCGCTAACTTTGTGCCGGACGTGCGGGCATCGCTTCCAATGCCCCAATTGCACCGCATGGATGGTCGAGCACCGGCTGGTGCGCCGCCTCGCCTGCCATCATTGCGGCCATACCGAGCCGGTCCCGCGCGTCTGCCCCGAATGCCAGAACGAAGACACGCTCGCGGCGGTCGGCCCCGGGGTCGAGCGGATCGCGGACGAGGTCGCGGCGCTCTATCCGGATGCCAAGACCGCGGTCGTCACCTCGGACACCATGTGGTCGCCGGCCAAGGCCGCGGAATTCGTCGCGCGGATGGAGGCGCATGACATCGACATCGTGGTCGGCACGCAATTGGTGACCAAGGGCTATCACTTCCCCAATCTGACGCTGGTGGGGGTGATCGACGCCGATCTCGGGCTCGACGGCGGCGATCTGCGCGCGAGCGAGCGGACCTTCCAGCAGATCATGCAGGTCTCGGGGCGTGCGGGGCGTGGCGCGAAGCCGGGGCATGTCTTCATCCAGACGCACAGCCCCGACGCGAGCGTGATGCGCGCGTTGGTGTCGGGCGACGCGGAGGCGTTCTACACCGCCGAGACCGAGCATCGCCGCGAGGCGGGTGCGCCGCCGTTCGGGCGGTTCGCGGGGATCGTGATATCAAGCGAGGACCAGGGCGCGGCGCTGGAAACCGCGCGTGCGATCGGGCGGTCGGCACCGACGCATGAGGCGATGGAAGTGTATGGGCCTGCACCTGCGCCGCTGGCGATGCTGCGTGGGCGGCATCGCTATCGGTTGCTGGTGCATGCGCGCCGCGCGTTCGACGTTCAGGATATGTTGCGCGAGTGGCTTGGCGGGGTCGACTGGCCGTCCAAGGTGCGCGTGGTGGTGGACGTGGATCCGTATAGCTTCGTTTGAGCGTTAGTCGAAACGGGATACGTCACCCATACTACCGCTTCCCCGGCGAAGGCCGGGGCCCAGGAGTAGCGGCCAAGGTAACGAAGCACAGCCCCCCGCTTTCCCGCGTTCCTCTACTGGGCCCCGGCCTTCGCCGGGGAAGCGCTTGTCAGAGAAAATTCGCAACGCTTATTCCGCAGGGACCTGCGTCAGCGGCATCGCAGAAAACGACAACCCGACGCGTGGGCGTGCAGCCGGCCGTACCGACCGCGATGATCCGCCAGCCGTCGCCATCGCCCAGCCCACCGCCGCCACCGGGATCGCCAGCGCAATCCACGCCGCCGCGTCGCGCCAACCACCCCCGGTCAGCGCCGCAACCAGCCCGAACACGGTCGCCAGCGCAATCAGCGTGGGAATGGCAAAGGTCGATCGGATCATCGTACGTTACCCTTTGAGAGAGGCGTTTGAGTAGGCGCGCGCGGCGTTGCAACGCGCTGGACGGCAGGCGTCGCAAGTCCCGGCGATCCCGCGTTCACCGCGCCGGGATTGCGGTCGCGCAACCCGCGGACCCGCGCGATCCACAGATACAGGCCGGACACCAGCACCACGATCGTGAACACATCGAGCACCGCCCACAGTAACTTGAGCGGCAACCCGCCGTAATCGCCGAAGTGCAGCGGACGCGACAGCGACAGCGCCTTGAAATACCACGGCATCGGTCGCGCGTCGGTCAGTTGCCCGGTGGCGGCATCGACCAGTGCGGTGGTCAGCAGATTCTCGGTCAGCGGCGTCGCGCCCTGGAAGAACACGGCATAATGATGCCCGCTGCTGAACGATCCACCCGGGAAAGCGATGAACTGCGGGTTCATCCCCGGGATCGCGCGCCGCGCCGTCGCCATCGCGACGTCGACCGAGCCATAGCGCGACGGCGGGAGCGCTGCACGCCCGGCATAGCCCCGCGTCATGTCGGCGAGTTCGTTCGCCTGCCACACCGTCGTGATCGGTGTGACGAACGCATTGATGACCCCGGTCAACCCGACCACCGTCATCCATGCCAGCGCGACGACGCCAACAAGGTTGTGATAATCCAGCCACTTGACCCGGCGACTTCGCGCGGTCCGCAAGGTGCCGAAGTCGAGCTTGCGCATGAACGGGGCGTACAGGACCACCCCGGAGACGATCGCGACGAAGAAGATCAGCCCCATCACCCCAAGGAACAGCTCACCCTTGAGGCCAAGGAACATGTCGATGTGAAGCTGGAGCAGGAACTCGGTAACCGCATGCCCGCCGCCCTCGCCCTCGGGCACCAGCGTGCCGGTCAGGCGGTTGAAGGTCTGCGTCTTCATCCCGCTCGCCGGAACATCGACGCGTGCACCGGTGGTGACCGTCATCAGCGGACGGTCGTCGTAGAACGCCATGTACAGCGGCACTTCGCCCGGCCGCGTTGCCAGAGCGGTCTTTAGCATCGAATCGAGCGATCGCAGTTCGGGTGCGTCGCGCGATGCGGCGATGCCCGTCACCTGCGATGCCGGATCAGCGCCGATCGAATCGATTTCTTCGTGAAAAATCAAAGGCAGGCCGGTGATGCACAGCATCAGCAGGAAGAGCGTGCAAACCAGGCTGGTCCACTTGTGAACCTGTGCCCAGACCTTGATCGTCCCGGGCGTCACCGTAGGCTGCCAGATTGTGTATTGCGACGCATTCGCAGCGATTAGCCTGAACGCTTGTTGCGAGCAAGTCGCAAATTGCCGCCGCCGTCAATCCGCTCGCCGCGCTCCCGCCGGATCGACCCGCCAGACATAATAGGATTTGGTGATTCCCAGGAACCGCTCGGTCGCGATCTCCCCGTCCGGGAACAGGCGGCGCAGCAGCTTCCGGTCGATCGGCCGCGTGCCCGCCATCTGCCGCCCCAGAAACGGGCGGCTGGTCCGCTTCCACGCGCGGATGCGTTTGCGCCGAAACCCGAACGGCAGCAACCACCAGAACAGATAGCGGCAATGCACCTCGATCGGAAACGTCGGTGCGGGAACCTGCACCCAATACGCCTTGGCCGAGCGCACGATGGCGGCAAACTGTTGCTGACGTCGCAAGGATCCGACGTGTTCCAGCACGCTATTGCTGAAAACCAGGTCATAGGATCGCGCGATGTCCGGCATCCGGCAGATATCCCCCACCATAACGTGCCGCGTCGGAGCAGTACTAGCTTCCATCTCCGCGGCGATCGACGGCAGGTTGAGCAACGTGACCGTCTGACGTTCCGCAGGGCCAGACCAGAGATGCGGCGTGCCGCCCACGTCGAGGATGTGCCAGTCGTCCCCCAAGCCGACCGTGGCGCGGAACCGCTGCATCCGGCGCGCGCGCCAATAGGCCCGCAACCGCTCTACGGCGCCATTGACGCGGCTCATCGCGCCGAAACGCGAGCGATCTGAAGCCCGCGCCGGATGTCCTGCCCCAACGTCCGATGCGCCATGCACGACATGCTGCACGTCGTCTTGAACAGGTCGCACGCCAGCGTATCGTCGACGATCTGGCGCCGGTTCGCGTCCCGCCAGATATCCTCCATCGACGTGTGCCGCAGGTTGCCGACCTTCTCGAACTTCCAGCAATGGTTGACGTCGCCATTGGGACGAATGTCGAGGCTGCGCAGACCGACCCGGCAAGATCCGACTCCGTGGACGCTCGGCTCCCCCTTGAAGTGCGGCACAATCGCCTCGAGCTTGGCGACGCTCGTCTCGATCGGCGCGCCGTTGCGCTTGAGCAACTTGAGGTGATCGATCCGCCGTTCCAGCGCGTCCATCTCAGGTCCCGCGACCGGATATTGCGCCGCGATTTCCTCGGGCCGCCACAAGCGCACCGGACTGAAATCGACCAGCACGCCCGGCATGCCTTGCGCCCAGCCAACCAGCTCGCTCAAGCTTTCAAAATTCTGCCGCGTCACCACGGTCTTCAGCCGGATCGGGAAATTGGCACCGGCGGCAGCCCGCGCCTCCACCAGCGCGGCGATCCCCTGGCTCACCCGGCGCATCGCGCCGACGATGCCGCGCGCGGTGTCGTTGACCGCTTCGGACCGGCTGTCGATCGACACGTCGACGTTGAGCGGCCGCGCCTCGGCGATCCGGGCGACGCGCGGCCCGCTGAGGCTGGACCCGTTGGTGACGACGCCCCAATCGATCCGCGCGTCCCGGCAGAACATCGCCAGGTCGCTGAACCACGGCATGATCATCGGTTCGCCGCCGAGGAACTGAACCCCATAATGGCCGACATAGCTTCGGACCGACGACAGCACGCCCTGCCATTCGAGCAGCGTCATTTCCGGCGTGTACGCGTCCTGCCGCCAATGCTGGCAGTAGACGCACCGGTAATTGCAGCGTTCGGTCAGCGTCGCGCGGATATCGCTCGGTAGCGTCCGATCGATCCCGGTGCTGGTATAGACCGCCTCCGTAAAGCTGCGTCGCGACGCACGCTTTGCCAGACGCACGAAAGTCGTTGCGTGCATTCTTCATCCCCCCTGATTGCGGGGGGTGCTACCGACCCGTTAACCAACTGTCGATATGTTACCGGGAGTTAGCGCAATTATTTCAGACTATTGCCTGATCAACATCGGGGGGATGATACGGTGCCGGAGCTCACCGCCCGTCCGCCGCTTGCGTCTGCACCTCCCAGCGTAGCCGCAACCTTCCCCCGGCGGTCCCGATCGCCGCCGAGCCACCCCGGCTGGTAATCCCCGCTGCAACCGCGCGTCGCTGCGCGCGCGTCCCGCCGTCGACCAGTATGGCACGGTTCAATCGGGTGGTGGCCCAGGCGGCAGTGTCGAGCATGACGCCGTCGACCACGCCCTCATCGATGACGACCGTCGGCAGGGGCGCATCGCTTGGGGGTGCCAGCGTGACGGTCCATCGGGGCGCGGCGCGCGCCGCACGCGCTTCCAGTGCGCGATATCCGGCAAGCGGCAAGCCCGGCAGCGGCGCGGCGGTTGCGGCCAACGTTTGATGGGGCGCATCGACGGTCACGTCGGACTGGCCCACGCCAGCGATCAGCGCGAGATCGGCGACCGCATGTTGCTGCCGCTCGGCCTCGCTCGATCCGGCCGCACGGCTCGCCTGCGCGATCTGCGCTGCCTCGACGCTGCTGCCATCGGGCGCAACGCGAAGCTGATCGACATGGACGTCGATCGGTCGCGCCAGCCGTTCGCGCAAGTCTGCGGCCAGAATGCCGTCCGCCTTGGGATCGAGCCTGGGCGTCAGCACCACCGCGCGGATCCGGATCGGGTCGGTGCTGTAATCGATGTCGAGCTGGCTCAGCCGCGACGGGTTGGCGAAGCGTTCGTTGATCGTCTCGCGCACTTGCCGCCGCGCGACCGATTCGAACGCAATCTGCCGCAAACCGGAGCCAAGCGGTACCGAAAGCAGGCCGACAGCGACGATGAACAGCACCAATTGCCACCCGGTATGCTGCGGTGAGAGATGGCTACCGAAGCCATAGACGCGCGCAACCAGTGCCGCGGTCAGCGCAATCGTGATCGCGTTGGTGGCGAACAGCAGCAGCGCTCCGGCGAACACCGTCCAGTTAAGCGTCGCGATCCCGAACCCGACGACGACCAGCGGCGGCATCAGCGCGATCGCGATCGCCACGCCGACGACCGTGCCCCCACGGCCACGAATGAGCGCGTAAGCGCCTGCGACCGCCGACAGTAACGCGACGAGCAGGTCGAACAGCGTCGGGCGGGTACGGCCGGCGATTTCGCTGGTGATCGTCTGGATCGGCGACAAACTGACGAAAAGCACCGCCAAAGTGACTGCGATCGCCGCACCGGCGACCAAAGCTGTCGCAGAACGTCGTATTTCGCGCGTGTCGACGGTCGCGATCCCGAAGCCGAGCCCGATGATCGGCATCATCAGCGGCGACAGCAACATCGCGCCGATCAGCACCGCGACCGACGGCATCAATAGCCCGAGCAACGAGATCGCCGCTGAAATGACGATCAGGAATGCATAGCGTCCCGACCAACCCGAATCCTCCGCAATCTGGCGCAGGACCGCGTCGTGATCGACGCCGCGAATGAACCAGGCATTCCACCGCTGTCGCAAATTCACCAGGTAACGTGCTGTCGTAACTGCCATTTACTCGCTTCTTCGCCGATACCGAGGGACCCTCGCTACGGGACTTTCGTGAGACATGCGACTATCAAGCAGCAAATCATGACGCGACGGACCGACCGTCGCGCGTTTCACCTGCCTGATTCCGGTTGCTCCCCGATGAGGATCATCTTCATCGAACCCGACCCAATCGGTCCGGTCGAGATTAAAGGAAGGTCGGGGACGCGTGCAAAATGCTTGTTTGCGCCACAACGTCGGGAACGTCGCGCGGCGCCACGACCGTGCCGAAACCAATGGCAAAGGGCAGCGGCGATGCCCCTAGCAAGGATAGATACGTATCGGGCATGTGCTGGTGGAGCGTTTCGAGTAGATAGGCGACGAATTCGCAGTCCATCGTCGGCGTCCGCAATACCCCCGGCAGCGCGACGATCGTACCGAAACCGGTATAGCCATAGGGCAACAGCCGAAGCGCCATAGCCCCAATCACGCCCTCGATCAGCAGGCCACCATTGGGTGCCGGCTGATAGAATTTGCGCGTATCGAGGACCCGATCCCAACCATAGCCGACCGTATCAAGCGTGTTATTGTACCGCCAGACCCGCCCGGCCAGGGGGGTGCCCGGGCCGAACAGCGCCGCGAAGGCTGCGTTACCCGGGGTCATTCCGGCGAAAGCATAGACACTCGGTACCGGAAATTTGGGCTGCTCGCTCATCCACAACGCGATCACCGGCGCGAGTGTTCCGCCCAGACTATGCCCGGTCACATACACCGTCGCGGTTGCTGGCAAGGCGGCGATCGCCTGTGCCAGGGATTGTCCCGCCCCCTGCAGCGCAAGAAGGCTCTGGAACCCCGCCCAGGTGCCACCCGCTACTTGCGCAAGGGAATCGGTCGCGCCGGGCCAGGAATGCATCGGTCCGATCGGGCTATCCTCGTTCGCGTCGTCCCAATAAGCGGAGGAGAACGGATCGGGGTAGGTGCCGCGGATTGCGATCGCATAGGCGCCGGTGCTTGCGTTTTTGGCGATGAAGGCGAAGTTGACCGGAACCGCCAGATCGTCGGCGATCCAGACGATGCTCCAATGTTCCGCCGTCAGGGTATCCGGTCCGAGATAGTGCGGGATCGCGGCCGGTTTACCATAGGCGATCCCCGCGAACGTCATGAGCATCGGCGCGAGCGGGTCGGTTGCGGCGGGTGTGGCGGCGGGGATCGTCACCGTCAGAACTGCTGCAACGGGCCATTGGTGAGCGGCAGCGCATAGGCCGCCTCGCTGACGTCCAAGAGGATCTTGTCGACGGTATAATTGAAGAAGACCTGTCGGATCGTTGCGGCCACCAACAGCGAGGTACCGACCGGTGCTGTGAGCGTCACATATCCCCGGACGGCCACGCCGGATTCGGGTGTTGAGGTTGGTGGCGGGGTCGGCGTCGGGGTCGGTGGGGGAGTCGGAGCCGGTGTGGGGGTCGGTGATGGAGTTGGTGTTGGTGTTGGTGTTGGTGTCGCTGCAGGGGGCGTGTATTGTACCCCGAAAATGTAGGTTCCTCCGCCGGGGATAGTGATCGAATTGAACCCAATCGGTGAAGCCAGGAACGTACTGGCCCCGTAGTTCGTCACATTTCCCGAATTGTCGACATAATCGACCACTAGGTCGGCGGCGACAAAGGCCGGCGAGGGGGTAAAGTTGAGGCTTATCGCGCAAGCTGTCGTCGACAGGTTCGAAACCTGTATGAACGTGCCCTGCTGTACGAAGGGCGTCTGAAGCCCGGGGACGAGCGGCTGCGCGAGGACTTCGAACGACGTGAGGTAGACCATGGCCGTGCCTTTCCACGAAACTGCGACTGGCACCGCGAAAGTATCCCAGTTTCGCGACGGCGCGGCATCCGACTGGGTCCAATTTGGCGCAGTTCGGCGGGGCACAGCGACGGGCTGACGCCTTTATGCTGTCATTCCGGGCCGCTTTTTGTCAGATCGGTGGGATGAGCGCGAACACCTACCTCCCGATCGTCCGGCTTCTGGCCGCGATGTTGTTGCTCGTAACATCGACCGCCCCCGCCCGCGCCGACGATATCTCCGCCACCGCGCGCAGCGTCGTCCGCGTCGTCACGATCGCGATCGTCGACGACGAAGTCGTGGGGTTCGGCCACGGCAGCGGCTTCGCGGTGTCGCCCAACCGGATCGTCACCAACGCGCATGTCGTCGAACTCGCTGCGCGCTACCCCGGCAACGTGGTGATCGGCGTGGTGCCGTCCGAGGGCACCAAGGGGGTGGAGGGCAAGGTCATCGCGATCGATACGGTGCATGATCTTGCGCTGATCGAATTCACTGGTGCCCGCCTGCCGACGGTCGCGCTCTATACCGGGCCGGTCGACGAAGGTAGCGACGTGACTGCGCTGGGCTATCCCGGCAACGTCGATCTTGCGACGGCGCGGTCCGCGGCGGATTACATCCACCCGCTGTCACCGATCCGGTCGGAGGGCGTGTTCTCCGGGCGGCGACAGATGTCGGGCACCGCAGTGATGCTCCACACCGCCGGGATCGCACGCGGCAATTCGGGGGGGCCCCTCCTTGATCCGTGCGGGCGGGTGATCGGCGTCAACTCGGCGATCACACAAGGGGAAGAAGGCGACACCAATTTCGGCTTCGCGATCGCCAATAGCGAGGTGGCCGCCTTTCTTGCGCGCGCGAAACAGCCCTATGCGTCGGTCGGCACCCCCTGCACCAGCATTGCCGATGTCGACAAGGCGGACCGCGACGCCGACGCGCAGGCGCTGTCCGCCGCCGACGCCACACGGCGTGCGGCCGCTGAACGCGCGGCGCTCGAACAGCAGGGTACATTGGGCACCGCGCGGATCGCGGCCGATCGCCGCCGCGAGAATGTGATGGCGATCGCGACGCTGCTGCTGGTGCTCGGTGCGATGGGGATCGGCGCAGGCGCGCTGTTCGACCTCCAGGGGCAACGCCGCCGCGCGATCTGGGGCTGGGCCGGCGGTGGCGCGCTGATGCTCGGCGCGGTCGTGGTGTTCGTCCTGCGTCCGACGGGTGAGACGCTACTGCCCAAGGGTGGCTCGACACCGGTAGCCGTCGCGTCTTCGGCGGCGGTGTCGTCGACTGCGGCACTCGGCAAGCTGGTGTGCCGCTTCGTCCCCGAACGCAGCCGCGTCGTATCCTCACAGACGACCAACGTCCTGATCGACTGGGGCAACGCGGGCTGCATGAACGGACGTACGCAATATGCCGAGAACGGCAGCAAATGGGATCGCATCCTGGTACCGACCGAAGAGCAGACCGTGTCGGTCATGCAATTTGACCCCGCCACGCACCAATATGTCACGCGGCGCTATTTCCTGTCGGCGGATCAGATGGACACGGTTCGCAAGATCCGTTCGCAGGTCACGCTCAAGGCGTGTTCGCCCGACGAGGCGGGGCGTGCCAATCTGGCGACGCAGCAGGCGGCGATCCGCACCGCCCTGCCCCCGCAGCCCAACGAAAAGATCGCTTATACCTGCTCCGCCGACACCGGGTCAGGCGGGTGAGCGCCCACGCACCCACATCGGAGCGACGAACCGCCCGCGACGATACGCCAGAACCAGCAACGCCACCCCGAACGCGGTATCAACCAACACCGCGGGTAGCGACGCTTCGGCGCCGAACCGGCCGCCGGTCAGCCATTCCGGCCCCTGCACCGATGGCACCAGCAACCCGGTCTGCTTGAAGCCAGACACTGCGATTCCGTAGATCCCGCCTTGCGCGAAGTTCCACGCCGCATGCAACCCGATCGCAGCCCACAGCCGCCGCGTCAGCATGTAGAGCGCCGCGAGCATGATGCCTGCTTCCAGAGCGATCGCGACCGCCGCCGAAACCGTCGCGCCGGGATTGCCGAGATGGAGCGCCCCGAACAGCGCAGCCGACAGCGCCAGCGCGATCCAGCTGCCGAGCAATCGTTCGAGCAGGCGGAAGAACAGCCCCCGCAGCACGATCTCCTCGACCACGCCCGACAGGATCGCCATCGCCGCGGCGGGGTAAAGCGACGCCACCGTCCCCGTGCCGACGACGCCATATCCCCCCAACAAGGCGATCAACCCGATCACCGCACTGAACAGCAAAAGCCCCGCGCCGAACCCTGCGCCGAGTTCGCGCGCCCAACCCGCAGCGCCGAACTCATCGACAGGGCGACGTTCGATCAGTCGAACGAACGCGACATACGCCCCTGCGATCAGCGCCGCGAACGCTGTTGCCTGCAAGACGCTGACCGGCGTTCCCTTCAGCGGCGGCGACAGCTTGGCGAACATGCTCGCGACGATCTGGCCACCGAAGACGAAGACAAACCCGATAAAGAGGAGGACCAGCGGGAAGTGAATGAAGCGCCAGATGCGGCTGTTCGGTGGTGTATTCGGTTCGGTCGGCAGCATGATCGATTAAGTCCCCCAATGAACTGCCATGCTATCTGTCATGGTAGCCCAAAGGACAATACTCAGTCGTGTCGTTCCCGCTTGCGCAAGACAACCTTGCGATCGACCCCATATGCATAGCCGCCAAGCGTCCCGTCACCGCGCTGTACGCGGTGACAGGGGACAACGATCGCCACCGGATTTGCGCCGCATGCGGTCCCGGCCGCACGGACTGCCCCCGGGTTGCCGACCATCGCGGCAAGTTCGGCATAGCTGCGCGTTTCCCCCAGCGGGATTGCGCGAAGCGCCTGCCAGATCGCCTCCTGGAACGCAGTACCCTGCACGTCGAGCGGCAGATCGTGATCGCGCTCAGGTGATTCGACGCTGGCGACGACCTGCGCAGCGAGCGCAGCAAGCGCCGACCCGCCTTCCACAATCTCTGCATTGGGAAACCGCGCACAAAGCGCGGCTTCGTCTTCATCAAACGAAACGCGGCACAAGCCTCGGTCGGTCGCGGCGACGAGCATCGCGCCGAGGCTGGTATCTGCAATCGTCCAGCGGATCGTCACCCCTGCCCCGCCGCGCTTCCAGGCGCTCGGGCTCATCCCCAACCGTTTCGCGCCATCCTCATAAAAGCGACTCGGCGCCGAATATCCCGCGTCATAGATAGCGGCGGTCACGCTCGCGTTTCCCGTCAGCGCCTTCGCGGCACGCTGCGCTCGCAAGCCGCGCGCATAGGCAGCGGGCGTTACGCCAGTTGCCCGTTTGAACAGACGATGGAAGTGGTGCGGGGCGTATCCGACCTGCAACGCGAGATCGTCGAGCCCGATCATTTCCTCCGCCGCAGCCAGCAGCGCCACCGCTTGCGCCACGGCGATCCGGTCGCGCCCGACCTCATCGGGTTTGCAACGAAGACACGCACGATAGCCCGCTTCGCGCGCTTCGGCCGGATCACGGTAGAAGGTCACATGCTCGCGTTTGGGATGCCGTGCCGGACAGCTCGGCTTGCAGTAGATGCCGGTGGTCCGCACCGCGCCGACGAAGCGCCCGTCGCTATGCCGGTCCCGCGCCTCGAACGCGGCCCAGGCGATGTCGGGATCGAGAAGGAAGGTCTGCGTCATCCAGTCGGTATACGCTTAGGCGGGATGTCGGGCCATCCCGCCGTTTGCGATCAAAGCATCAGCCGCCGTTGGCGGCGAACAGCTCCAGCGTGCGCTGCTTGGCCAGCTTCGCACTTTCGACGTCGTAATCGTCGCGGCGATCCGAATTGAAGCCGTGACCTGCGTCATAGACGTAGACCGTTGCGTTCGGCCAATCCTTGTCGATCACCTTCTGGACGCCGTCCATCGGGATATGATCGTCATTCTTGCCGAAGTGAAGGATCGTCGGAACCTTGGGTTCTTCGTCCGCCGCATCGGGGATCATCGCGCCGTAATATCCCGATACCGCAGCGACGTTCTGCAACTGCGTCGCCGCCTTCCACGCGACCGAGCCGCCGTAGCAATAGCCGACGACGAACACCGGCCCCTTGTCGGCAAGCGAATCGATGCACGTCTGAACGTCGGCGAGCGTCAGCTCGAACGGATGCAGCTTGCTCGCGAGTTCGACCCCGCGGGCGAAACCGTCGCCGGAATATTCTGCTTCGAACCCCGGATGCTCGCGATCGAACACGGCTGGCGCGAGAACCTCGAAGCCATCCTTGGCATAGTCGTCGCACAGGCTGCGGATATGGTCGGTCACGCCGAAGATTTCCTGCACCAGCACCAGTCCACCGCGCCGGTTGCCGCTGGGCTGCGCGTGATAGACGGCAATTTCGGCACCGTCGGACATCGTCATGTTGATCGTGGGCATACGCTACTCCTTAACACTGCGCGCGCCATAGCGCGCCGGTGCCCGCACGCTCAACGGTTTTACCGCACCCGTATGTCTCTGGTGTTCAGCGACGTGATCGTCCCGCTCCGGACACATTTCAGTGCACGGCTTGCATCCCCGGCAACCCGATGCTAGCGAACCGGCAACCCATCTGGAGGCGCGTTTTGCCGCCTTCATTCCCCGTGGGGCCATCTTACGACGTCCAAGAGGATCTTAATCGCGTGGAGACATCCGGCGGTATTCAAGCAAGCTTAAGCGGACGTTATGCCACCGCATTGTTCGAGCTTGCCCGTGACACCCGTAGCATCGACGCAGTCGAGGCGAGCCTTGGTCGTGTGCGTGAAGCACTGGCCCAATCCGACGAATTCGCTGCGCTGGTCGCCAGTCCGGTGATCTCGCGCGCGGCCGCCGCCAAGGCAGTTGCCGCGGCCGCGGAGATGATCGACGTGGACGACACGACGAACAAGTTTCTCGGCGTCCTCGCCGACAACCGTCGCCTGCCGCAGTTGCCAGCCGTGATCCGGGCTTTCCGTGATCTTGCCGCACGCCACCGCGGCGAGACGACCGCAGAGGTCACGTCGGCGCATCCGCTTTCGGACGATCAGGTCGACGCGCTCAAGCAGCAGCTGCGCACCCGGATCGGGACCGACGTTTCGGTCGACCTGTCGGTCGACCCCGCACTTTTGGGAGGGCTGGTCGTCAAGATCGGCTCGCAGATGATCGATTCGTCGATCCGCACCCGTCTCAACACCCTCGCGCACGCGATGAAAGGCTGAAGTCGTAATGGATATCCGCGCCGCAGAAATCTCGAAGGTCATCAAGGACCAGATCGCATCGTTCGGCACCGAGGCGCAGGTCTCGGAAACCGGACAGGTGCTCAGCGTCGGTGATGGCATCGCGCGCATCCACGGGCTCGACAACGTCCAGGCGGGCGAAATGGTCGAGTTCTCGAACGGCGTGCAGGGCATGGCGCTCAACCTCGAGGCCGACAATGTCGGCGTCGTGATCTTTGGCTCGGACAGCCAGATCAAGGAAGGCGACGTCGTCAAGCGGACCGGCACGATCGTCGACGTCCCCGTCGGCAAGGGCCTGCTCGGGCGTGTCGTCGACGGTCTCGGCAATCCGATCGACGGCAAGGGTCCGATCGTCTCGGACCAGCGCAGCCGCGTCGAGGTCAAGGCACCGGGCATCATCCCGCGCCAGTCGGTCAGCGAACCGGTCCAGACCGGGCTCAAGGCCATCGACGCGCTCGTTCCCGTCGGCCGTGGCCAGCGCGAGCTGATCATCGGCGATCGCCAGACCGGCAAGTCGGCGGTGGCGATCGACACCTTCATCAACCAGAAGGCAGCGCATCAGGGCAACGACGAGTCGAAGAAGCTGTATTGCATCTACGTCGCGGTCGGCCAGAAGCGTTCGACCGTCGCACAGCTCGTCCGCACGCTGACCGAGCAGGGCGCGATGGATTATTCGATCGTCATCGCGGCGACCGCGTCCGACCCTGCCCCGCTCCAGTTCCTCGCACCCTACACCGGTTGCGCGATGGGCGAGTATTTCCGCGACAACGGCATGCATGCGGTCATCGTCTATGACGATCTCTCCAAGCAGGCCGTTGCCTACCGTCAGATGTCGCTGCTGCTGCGCCGCCCGCCGGGCCGCGAAGCCTATCCGGGCGACGTCTTCTATCTTCACTCGCGCCTCCTCGAGCGTGCAGCGAAGATGAACGACAAGGAAGGCGGCGGCTCGCTGACCGCACTCCCGATCATCGAGACGCAGGCAGGCGACGTGTCGGCCTACATCCCGACCAACGTGATTTCGATCACCGACGGCCAGATCTTCCTCGAGACCGACCTGTTCTTCGCGGGCATACGCCCGGCGATCAACGTCGGCCTGTCGGTGTCGCGCGTCGGCTCCGCCGCGCAGACCAAGGCGATGAAGAAGGTGTCGGGCTCGATCAAGCTCGAGCTCGCGCAGTATCGCGAAATGGCGGCGTTCGCGCAGTTCGGTTCGGATCTCGATGCATCGACGCAGCGCCTGCTCAACCGCGGTGCGCGTTTGACCGAGCTGCTCAAGCAGGCGCAGTTCCAGCCGATGCCGTTCGAAGAGCAGACCGTGTCGATCTTCGCGGGCACCAACGGCTTCCTCGATACGGTCCCGGTCAACGCCGTCGTCCGCTACGAGCAGGCGATGCTGTCGACGATGCGCAGCGATCACGCCGATCTCCTCAAGGACATTCGCGACAAGCGCGACCTGTCCAAGGAGACGACCGAGGCGCTGAAGACCGCGCTGGGTGCGTTTTCGAAGACGTTTGCGTAAACTTCTCCCTCTCCCCCACGGGAAGAGGGCAGACGAGCGAAGCGAAGTCGGGAGAGGGGCAGTAATCTGAGCGCGGCGCTCGATACTGCCCCTCTCCCCGACCCTCTCCCCCGGGAGGGAGAGGGAGAAGAAGGACGAGAATGGCAAGCCTAAAGGCCCTCAAGATCCGCATCGGCTCGGTGAAGTCGACGCAGAAGATCACCAAGGCGATGAAGATGGTCGCCGCTGCCAAGCTGCGTCGCGCGCAGGAAGCGGCTGTTGCCGGTCGCCCCTATGCCGAGCGGCTCGAGCAGGTGATGGCGAGCCTCGCGTCGAAGGTTTCGGTCAGCGAATCGAGCCCCAAGCTGCTCGCGGGCACCGGCAAGGACCAGGTCCATCTGCTGATCATCGCGACCAGCGAGCGTGGCCTCGCGGGTGCATTCAACTCGAACATCGTCCGCGCCGCACGCCGCAAGGCCGAGGAACTCGAAGCTGCGGGCAAGACCGTAAAGTTCTACGTCGCGGGCAAGAAGGGCCGGGTCATCCGCCGCTTCTTCCCGACACAGATCGCTGCCGATCACGAGATGAGCCACATCAAGACGGTGTCGTTCACGGACGCCCGCGCGATCGCAGACGACGTCATCGCCCGCTTCGAAGCGGGCGAGTTCGACATCGCGCATCTGTTCTACGCAAAGTTCCAGTCGGCGCTGGTGCAGACCCCGGTCGGCAACCAGATCATCCCCGTCGCGATCGACACCAATGCCGCTCCGGTTTCGGACGGTGGTGCCGCGGTCGAGTATGAGCCCGACGAGGAAACGATCCTCGCCGATCTGCTCCCGCGCAACGTTGCGATCCAGGTCTTCCGCGCGCTGCTCGAGAACGCAGCGTCGGAGCAGGGTTCGCGCATGACCGCGATGGACAATGCGACCCGCAACGCGGGCGACATGATCAAGCGTCTGAGCATCCAGTACAACCGCGCACGTCAGGCCGCGATCACGACCGAGCTGGTCGAAATCATCTCGGGCGCCGAAGCGCTCTAAGCAGTCGATACGAGGAAAGAACCATGGCAACCGCCCCCGAAATGACCACGCCTCCCCAGGCTACCACCAACAGCGTCGGCCGCATCAGCCAGGTCATCGGCGCCGTCGTCGACGTGACGTTCGAGCAGGATCGCCTCCCCGCGATTTTGAACGCGCTCGAGACGTCGAACAACGGCAACCGCCTCGTGCTCGAAGTCGCGCAGCATCTGGGCGAGAACACCGTCCGCACGATCGCGATGGACTCCACCGAGGGTCTGACCCGCGGCCAGGAAGTCACCGACACCGGCTCGCAGATCCGCGTTCCGGTCGGCCCGCAGACGCTCGGCCGCATTCTCAACGTCATCGGCGAGCCGATCGATGAACGCGGTCCGGTCGGCCACACCGACACGATGCCGATCCACGCACCGGCGCCCCTCTTCGTCGACCAGTCGACCGAGAGCGCGATTCTGGTCACCGGCATCAAGGTCATCGATCTGCTCGCGCCGTATGCGAAGGGCGGCAAGATCGGCCTGTTCGGCGGCGCGGGCGTCGGCAAGACCGTGCTCATCCAGGAACTGATCAACAACATCGCCAAGGGCCACGGCGGCACCTCGGTGTTCGCAGGCGTCGGCGAGCGCACCCGTGAGGGTAACGATCTCTACCACGAGTTCCTCGACGCGGGTGTCATCGCCAAGGACGCCGATGGCAACCCGACCCCCGAGGGCTCGAAGGTCGCGCTCGTGTTCGGCCAGATGAACGAGCCGCCAGGCGCGCGTGCCCGCGTCGCGCTTTCGGGCCTGACGATCGCAGAGTATTTCCGCGACGTCGAAGGCCAGGACGTGCTGTTCTTCGTCGACAACATCTTCCGCTTCACGCAGGCGGGTTCGGAAGTGTCGGCACTGCTCGGTCGTATTCCGTCGGCCGTGGGCTATCAGCCGACGCTGTCGACCGACATGGGCGCGCTGCAGGAGCGCATCACGTCCACGAACAAGGGTTCGATCACCTCGGTGCAGGCGATCTACGTTCCGGCAGACGATCTTACCGATCCGGCGCCAGCAACCTCGTTCGCTCACTTGGACGCGACGACCAACCTCAACCGCGCGATTTCGGAGCTGGGCATCTACCCGGCCGTCGATCCGCTCGATTCGACCAGCCGCGTGCTGACCCCGGCGATCGTCGGTCAGGAGCATTACGACACCGCCCGCCGCGTCCAGGAGACGCTGCAGCGCTACAAGTCGCTCCAGGACATCATCGCGATTCTGGGCATGGACGAGCTTTCGGAAGAAGATAAGTCGACCGTGTCGCGCGCCCGCAAGATCCAGCGTTTCCTCAGCCAGCCGTTCCACGTCGCAGAAGTCTTCACCGGCATCAGCGGCAAGTTCGTCCAGGTCGAGGATACGGTCCGGTCGTTCAAGGCGGTTGTCGATGGTGACTATGATCACCTGCCCGAGAGCGCTTTCTACATGGTCGGCGGGATCGACGAAGTCGTCGCCAAGGCCGAGAAGATGGCCAAGGAAGCCTAATCTACTAAAAGCCCCTCCCCTTCAGGGGAGGGGTTGGGGTGGGGCAGTCCAGCAGTGCTGATGCTCGGTGAGACACCCCCCACCCCCACCCCCTCCCCTGAAGGGGAGGGGCGAAGAGAGAGATACGATGCTGCACTTCGAACTCGTCACGCCTGAGAAGCTGGTCCGCTCCGAATCGGTCCACATGGTCGTCGTCCCCGGCACCGAAGGCGACTTCGGCGTGCTCGAAGGCCATGCGCCCGTCATGTCGACGATCCGCGACGGCGCGCTGTCGGTCTATCGCACCCCCGACGGCACCCCCGAGACGATCACGATCGAAGGCGGTTTCGCCGAGGTCAGTGCACGCGGCCTCACCGTCCTGGCCGAGCGCGTCGTCTGATCGAACGCCTCCCTGACTCGCGTAGTTAGGCAATTATCAACCGTTCGCTCTTAACCCTGATTCCATCATGGGAAAGACAGCGGCATGAGTGCATTTGGGCGTCGTCCCGGAATTGTGGGACAGGGTTCTCGCCCCGCGTTCGGCGTGGCTCGTCCAATGCAGGGCGGCGGCAGCGTTCGGTCGGTAGAGGCCGACGCCGGCGGTGAGCAATTCCCGCCCCTGCCGACATCCGCCGACGAAATCGATCCGTTCGGTGCGATCCCGCCGCTGCAGCAGGATGCGATGCAGCGCCTGGCCGACCGGCAGGCATCCTCCGGCGACGCCGGAAACTCCAAGGTCGAGGGCTTCGAAAGCTCGATCCACAAGATCAAGGAACAGGTGCTCCCGCGCCTGCTAGAACGCGTCGATCCCGAAGCTGCCGCGACGCTCGACAAGGACGAGCTCGCCGAGGAATTCCGCCCGATCATCGGCGAAGTGCTCGCCGAGCTGAAGCTGACGCTCAACCGCCGCGAACAGTTCGCGCTGGAAAAGGTGCTCGTTGACGAACTGCTTGGGCTCGGACCGCTCGAGGAGTTGCTCGCAGACCCGAACATCACCGACATCATGGTCAACGGTCCCGACCAGACCTATGTCGAGCGCAAGGGTAAGCTAGAGCTCGCGCAGATCCAGTTCCGCGACGAGGAGCATCTGTTCCAGATCGCACAGCGCATCTGCAACTCGGTCGGCCGTCGTGTCGACCAGACCACGCCGCTCGCCGACGCCCGCCTGAAGGACGGCTCTCGCGTCAACGTGATCGTTCCCCCGCTGTCGCTCCGCGGGACCGCGATCTCGATTCGTAAGTTCTCCGCCAAGCCGATCACGCTCGACATGATGGCGGGCTTCGGGTCGATGTCGCCCAAGATGGCGACCGCGCTCAAGATCGCGGGCGCGTGCCGGTTCAACGTCGTCATCTCGGGCGGTACCGGCTCGGGCAAGACGACAATGCTCAACGCGCTTTCCAAGCTGATCGACCCCGGCGAGCGCGTGCTGACAATCGAGGACGCGGCCGAACTGCGTCTGCAGCAGCCGCACTGGCTCCCGCTCGAAACGCGTCCGGCTAACCTCGAAGGCCAGGGGGAGATTAGCATCCGCGATCTCGTCAAGAACGCGCTGCGTATGCGCCCGGATCGCATCATCCTCGGCGAAATCCGTGGCAGCGAATGTTTCGACATGCTCGCCGCGATGAACACGGGTCACGACGGCTCGATGTGTACGCTCCACGCTAACTCCCCGCGCGAGGCGCTCGCGCGTATGGAGAACATGGTGATGATGTCGGACATCAAGGTGCCCAAGGAAGCGATCAGCCGTCAGATCGCGGACTCGGTCGAGATGATCATCCAGGTCAAGCGTCTGCGCGACGGCTCGCGCCGCGTCACCAACGTGACCGAAGTGATCGGGATGGAAGGCCCGGTGATCGTCACGCAGGAACTGTTCAAGTTCGAATATCTCGACGAAAGCGCCGACGGAAAGATCATCGGTGAATATCGCTCGATGGGGCTACGGCCTTACACGCTTGAGAAGGCTCGGACTTTCGGGTTCGACCAGGCCTATCTGGAGGCGTGTCTATAAGCCCGTTCAGCACGTCCCGTACGAATTGCGGCCAAGGCGCGGTCGAGCATATCGTCGTCGTTTCTCCCAAGCGGGGCACGTAGCGGGATATCCGGGACGATACCCCGCGCCACCAAACTGCCGCTCGGACGAATGAGCATGGCTTTGGCATATCCCACCACAATCCCTGTACGGGGCAGTGTGAAGCTTTCCATCGCGCCATAGGTCGTTGCCAGGTCGGTGGTTTCCTCGCCCAAGATGGTTCCGAAGCGATAATCCTGCACGATCGCTGCAACACTGACAGTGTTGGAATAGGAATAACGGTCGATCAACACATAAACCTTGCCGGTGAATCGTTCCCCGGTCCGTGGCGGCGTCAGTGGCACTGGGAACGACCGTACGCTTCCAGGCTTCGCATTGGCGTACAGGTCCGCAAGCCGCGGCGAAATAAAGTCGGCGACACCGTCCCTGGCTGATGCCGCCATCCGCGCAAGATTTGAGGCGACTGTCTCGTCACTGATCCGGATGCGAAAATCCGAAACGAACCGGAACGGTCGCGTTGCAAACCACGCTATCATGGGGTCGCTAAAGGATGCATCGCCACCGGGATTGTTGCGCAAATCAATCAGTAACGTGGTTGCGCCAGCCGCAAGAAAGCCGCGGAACGCCGAGTCGACATAGGCTGTGAACGCGCGCGTATCCCAAGGGTTGGCGCCAGCGTCGATATTGTAGAACGGTCCGGGACGAAGATAGGCAACCGCCTCTGGAAGCATCTTTGCGACTCTGACCGGGTCTGGCCGCGGCGCGGGCCTGATAGCCGCGATCTCCGCCGCCGTGCGCCCGGCAAGCTTGACCTTGCGCACGTTGCCATCCGGACGACGAACGGTCAGCTCGAAAACCGGCTGCGCCCCATATTCTAACCAAAGATATGCTGGCAGCCGGTATTCGATGATCGAATGCGCCAGATACGGCGTATCGGCGGAGACGTTCCGCCCCAACCGGGAAAGCACGTCGGGCATTGGCGTACCGTTCAGCCGCACGATCTCATCGCCGACTGCAACATTCGCCTCGCCATCTGCCGGAGCGATCACAAACGCCCGTCCGGCATCGATCCGCAGTTCAAGTGGAAAAATTCTGTTTCCGGCCTTGGTATAGCGGTCATAAGCGGCTGTCGGGAACGCGATCCGGGTGTGCGCCACCTTGATCTTTGCGACGAACCTTTGAAATCGTGTCTGCACTTCAACGAGCGGCATCGGGTGGTTCAGCGTGGCAAGCTCTGCAGCGAACGCACGATCCAATACCGCTTTCGAGGTTCGAGCATAAACGGCATATTGCGCGGACCGCAGACGCGCATACAGCGCACGAAAATCTGCCCTCATAGCCTCCGCGCCGATAAGCGCCGGAGGAGAGGAAACTGCAGGGTTTGCCCAAGCCGGACAGCCCACCGCGAATGGCAAAAGAAGAAGACTGAGCCCCATCAGGCCACGCGACCAGACATGCTGTATCGTCATCAAACAGTCCCCCAGATGTCAGACTGATGCGCCCACGTGTATTACACAATCAGCACACCGATGCAACCTGGCTACAGGTCGCTGACGTCACCAAGCCCCGTCCTGCATCCGACGCAGGCGCTCGTGCTCGGGTCGGCTGATGACGGGTTCGGGATGACTGCTGGTCGGCAACGTGCCGTGTCCGAACAGGCGCTTTCCCGGTCCCCAACACCAAGGGGAACGTCATGAGCACCAATTCGTCGAGCAACCCGACCGCCAGCAGCGGGGGATAGAGCGTCGATGATCCCTGGATCAGCAAATCCGGACCGTCGCTTGGCTTGAACGCGCGGACCGCGGCGATGTCATCGAGCCGGTCGCTGTTGGCCCAGTCAAGCGGCTGGTTGCCGCCTGTCACGACATACTTATCCGCTGCGGTCAGCGCCGCGCCCATGTCCGCCATCGCGCCCTCGACGAACGGTCAATAGGCCGCAAAGATGTCGTAGGTCCGCCGTCCGAGCAACAGCGTATAAGGCGGGTTGAACAGTCGGCCTATCACGGGATCGATGACCGCGTCGCCGACCCCGAACATCCACCCCCAAGATCGAAGCCTCCGGTCGGATCCTCGGTGGGTCCCCCCGGGGCCTGGATCACCCCGTCAAGCGACGCGAACGCGGCCCCTGTCAGCTTTCGCACTGGCCATCCCCTCCCAGTCCAAGACATATCAACCTGCCGACGATCAATCGAGTCGAACAGGCGTGCACGCGTCTGCAAAATCGCTAGCGCGAGACGAACCATGCGGCCATGTTCCCGAGCGAAGGTAGCGCGCGCAGTGCGACGTGCAGCTACCGCCATGGGAGATCGGCATGACTGTTAAGCGCACCGCAATCGGACGTTCGGCTCTTCTCGCGACACTCGCCTTGGGGATCATGGGCAATGCCGCGGACCCGACCGCCTTCGCCTCCGCCGCCGACATCACGGCTCAAGTGGCGGCAATGGAGCGGGACATGAAGCAGGATCAGGGCTTCGCATGGAAGCCGCTATTGCGCGACGGCGAAACGGTCGCGGCGGTCGAGATCTGGAAGAAGCCGGGCCGCCCCGCGGTCCACCCGGATCAGGCGGAATATGCGACCGTCATCGCGGGAAGCGGCACGCTAATTTCCGGCGGCACGCTGGACGCACCCACCGCCGTCAAACCCGATCTGACCGAGGGGGCGCGGATCCTGGGGGGCACCACGCGTGCGCTCAAGCCCGGTGACGT
This sequence comes from Sphingomonas sp. PvP056, assembly GCF_040549155.1. Lineage (NCBI taxonomy): Bacteria > Pseudomonadati > Pseudomonadota > Alphaproteobacteria > Sphingomonadales > Sphingomonadaceae > Sphingomonas > Sphingomonas sp. PvP056. The sequence continues at coordinate 408,280 of NZ_JBEPST010000002.1, read as the reverse complement.
GGTTCTGATACCGGCGGGCGTCCCGCACTGGTTCGGGATCATCGGCAAGCGGCTCGTGCTGCTTGGGACCAAATTGGCCATCAAGCGCTGAGGGCCATCTCGCCCCCGACATCACCCATGCTGTGCCGCCACCACGCACAGCGCCGCGGCGATCAGAGCGAACATCTGGACGGACCGCCAGTCCAGCCAGCCGACGCGGTCCAGGTCGTCACGGCGCGTGCGGCGCCAGTCCGCGACGCCCGCAAGCACCGCCCCCACAAGCGCGATCACCGCGCCACCCCACCACATTGCTTCCCCCGTCAGCTGCCGAGCTTCTCCACCTTGTCGTTCAACCGCCCGAGTTCGGCCTTCAAGGCGGCGATCTCATCGTCCTTGGATGCGTGTGTGGCTGCGGACGCTGGTGCGCCGGGCCGCGGTGCAGGGTTCCCTGCTCCGGGCTCGCTACCGGGCTTGAACGCCGCGGTCGCGGCCTCGAACATCGCCATGTTCTGCTTCGCCAGTTCGGCAAACGGCGAATTGGCAAACGCGCCCTCGACTGCCGATTTGAACTGCTGCTGATTGCGGCGGAAGCTGTCCATCGACGCCTCGAGATAGCCCGGGACCATCGCCTGCATCGAATCCCCGTACATCGAGATGAGCTGCCGCAGGAACGGCACCGGCAGCATCGTCTGACCGCGCTGCTCCTCTTCCATGATGATCTGGGTCAGGATGTTGTGCGTGATATCCTCTTCGGACTTCGCATCGATAACCTTGAAATCGCGCCCCTCGCGCGTCATCGCGGCAAGGTGTTCCAGCGTGATGTAGGACGACGTCTCGGTGTTATAGAGGCGGCGGTTTGCGTATTTCTTGATCGTCACCGGGCCGTCGCCCGGAATGGTCTTCTTCATGGAGAAGGGCTCCCGCCTTATGGTCTCAGAGACCCTACCACCTTTTATTGCGGCGCTGCAACACGAGGCTCCGCAGCGAATATCATACGCCCCACGCCCTTTGCCGCTGTTTCTCGACATGTTGCATACACAGACCGCAGCATCGCCCGAACGCCGCACTGCAGCACTCGCGGGCCTGCGCGCGTATCAGGATGCGCCACGGGCCACGCCGCACAAGCCGGCACCGGCGCGCTTTCGCAAAGGTACGGCACGAGTCCGCGACTATGCGCCGCGCGGATCGACCGGACATCCCGTGCTGTTCGTTCCGTCGTTGATCAACCCGCCGCATATCCTTGACCTGCTCCCCGACCGTTCGTTGCTGCGCTGGCTTGCGGCACAGGGACACCGGCCGTTCCTGCTCGACTGGGGAACCCCTAGTCCCGACAAGGCGCTTGATATCGACGCGCATGTCGAACGGATTCTGCTCCCGCTGATCGCGAAGTTCGACCGTCCGCCAGTTCTCGTCGGCTATTGCCTTGGCGGCACGATGGCGCTTGCCGCAGCGATACGGTCACGCGTGGCCGGACTCGCGCTGGTCGCCGCGCCGTGGCGGTTTGCGGGGCTGGGTTCTGCTGCGCGGTCGGACATCGCACAATTGTGGAGTGCCGCGCGACCGGTGTGCGAGCGCATGGGACTGGTTCCGATGGAAGTTCTGCAAAGCGGCTTCTGGCGGCTCGATCCTGCTCGGACGATCGCCAAGTACGAAACCTTCGCGCAGACCGATCCCGATTCGCCCGCGTTCCGCCAGTTCGTCGCGATGGAGGATTGGGCGAATGCCGGTGCCCCCCTGCCCTTCGCTGCCGGCCGGCAATTGTTCGAGGACTTCGTCGCGCAGGACGGTCCGGGATCGGGTGGCTGGTCGCTATCGGGAACACCGATCACCCCGGACGCGCTCGATTGTCCGTCGGTGGACTTCGTGTCGCGCAACGACCGCATCGTCCCCGCGGCGACGGCGGCGAACCTCGCGGACCGCCGTGATCTTGGCGCGGGGCATGTCGGAATGATCGTCGGGAGTGGTGCGCAAACACAACTGTGGGAGCCGCTGTCGGACTGGCTAAATTCTCTGCCGGAACCTAAATAGAAGACCTCTTTCGTCGCTCGCCGTTTTTCGTGCGGCATTTTGAACCAGGAGCCCGCCATGCAGGACATCGTCATCACCGCCGCCAAGCGTACCCCCGTGGGCAGCTTTCTGGGCGCCTTTGCCGGCACCCCTGCGCATGAGCTTGGTCGCGTCGCGATCGAGGCCGCGCTGGCGCAGGCTGGCGTTGCCGGGGAAGAGGTTTCGGAAGTGATCCTCGGCCAGGTGCTGACCGCGGCGCAGGGGCAGAACCCGGCGCGGCAAGCCTCGATGGCGGCGGGCATTCCCAAGGAGGTCCCGGCCTGGGGCGTCAACCAGGTGTGCGGTTCAGGGCTTCGCACGGTTGCGCTGGCGGCACAGTCGATCGCTTGTGGGGACGCAACGATCATCGTCGCGGGCGGACAGGAATCCATGTCGATGAGCGCGCATGCGCAGTCGATCCGTGGCGGGCAGAAGATGGGCGACCTCAGCCTGGTCGATACGATGGTCAAGGACGGCCTGACCGACGTCTTCAACGGCTATCACATGGGGATCACCGCCGAGAACCTTGCCGAGCAGTATCAGATCACGCGCGGCGCGCAGGATGAATTCTCGGTTCGCTCGCAGAATCTGGCTGAGGCCGCGCGCGCGTCGGGCCGCTTCCGCGACGAGATCGCCCCCGTCACCATCAAGGGTCGGAAGGGCGACACGATTGTGTCGGACGACGAATACATCCGCGCGGGCGTGACGCTCGACAGCGTGTCAGGGGTGCGCCCGGCGTTCAAGAAGGACGGCACGGTCACCGCCGCGAATGCCTCGGGGCTCAATGACGGTGCCGCGGCGCTGGTCATCATGAGCCGCGCGGAAGCCGAGCGCCGTGGGTCACCGATCCTCGGACGAATCGCAAGCTGGGCATCGGCGGGCGTCGATCCGTCAGTGATGGGGATCGGCCCGGTTCCGGCAACGCGCCGTGCGCTGGAAAAGGCGGGCTGGACCATGGCCGACCTCGATCTTATCGAAGCCAATGAAGCATTTGCTGCGCAGGCTCTGTCGGTTGGCAAGGAACTGGGCTGGGACGCCGAACGCGTCAACGTCAATGGCGGCGCAATCGCCATCGGGCATCCGATCGGCGCCTCAGGCGCACGCGTACTCACCACCTTGTTGTACGAGATGGCCAAGCGCGATGCGCACAAGGGCCTCGCAACGCTTTGTATTGGTGGGGGAATGGGCATCGCAATCTGCATCGAACGCTGACCTGTCCGAACGTGACAAGATTGTCACAATCGGTCGTAAAAGTCCGTTAATACCCTGTTCATCGACCGGAACCCTCTTGCGAGAAGGTTCCGGTCTGGTCTCTTTTGTCGTCACTGCCTGTTTGTACGCAGGATTGTAACGCGGAGAGTACCTAGTGAGATTACAAACCTTGCTCAGCGCTACGGCGCTTGCGACGAGCTTCGCCTTGGGCACCATTGCTGCTCCGGCAGCCTACGCACAATCAGCATCGGATCAAACAGCAGCACCTGGTGCAGTCACGCAGCCTGCGATCGAAAGTCCGACATTCGCCGATGGGCAGACTGACCCTGCCGCTCCGGAGGAAAGCGCAGCCGAGATCGTCGTGACGGGCACGCGCCTCAACCGCCCCAACCTGTCGTCTTCGGTCCCGATCACGTCGGTGACCGCGTCCGAACTGCTGAACCGCGGCGGCGTCGCGATCGGCGATCTGGTCAACCAATTGCCGCAGCTGCGCTCGTCGGTGAACCAGGCCAACTCCCAGAACGCAATCGGTCGCGCGGGCATCAGCGCGCTCGATCTGCGCGGCCTCGGCACCGCACGCACGCTCGTGCTGCTCGACGGACGTCGTATCGTCACCGCCACCCCCGGAATCAACCGGCCCGACGTCAACATCGTGCCAAATGACCTGCTCGAACGACTCGACATCGTGACGGGCGGCAATTCGGCGATCTACGGTTCGGACGCGGTTGCCGGCGTCGCCAACTTCGTCCTCAAGCACGATTTCGAAGGCATCAAGGTCCGCGGCCAGTCGGGCATCTCGTCGCGCGGCGACCGCCCGTCCTATATCGGTGCGATCACCGCCGGGCATAATTTCGCCGAAGGGCGCGCGAACCTGACGATCTCGCTCGAATATGCCAATGCGGGCACACTGTTGAACAGCGACCGCGACGAGACCACGGGTGCCTTCAGCGGTCGCAATATCTTCCAGCTCGTCCAGAACACCGGGGCGAACCTCAACCCGTCGGCAGGCGCGCTTCGCCCGGCCGAACCCTCGACCGGGGATGGCATTCCGGACAGCGTATTCATCCGCGGCATCCGGAACGGCAATATTTCGGGAGGTGGCATGTTCGTCGCAACCTGCCCGAACGTGGCAGCGACCGGGGAGTCCGCGACCGCCTTCACCGCGCGCCGAGCCGCCGCGTGCTCAGGCCTTCCCAACCCAGCCTCCGCCAATCCGCTCGCGCAGTTCGGCACCGCTTATGCCTTCAACCCGGACGGCAGCCTGACGCCGAACAATTGCATCACCGACTTCCGCCCCTACGGATCGAGCAACTGCCAGGGTGGGCGCGGATCGACCTTACTTGAGAACGGCTTCATCATTCCGGGGCTCGTGCGGCGGTCGGCGTACATCTCGGGTCACTTCCAGGTCACGCCCGCGTTCGACCCATATTTTGAAGCGCAGTATTTCCGCGCGAACGCCAATCAGGAAGGCCAGCCGACCTTCTTCAACAACACATTCAGCATCAACAACCCGTTCCTGACCCCGCAAGCCCGCGCGCAACTGGTGTCGACGCTCGCCCCCGGCACGACGACTTTTACTGCGCAGCGCTTCAACACCGATTTCGGTGGTCGCGGCGAGGATCATCTGCGCGAGCAGACTCGCGCGATCGTCGGTGTTCGCGGCACGTTCAACGAAGACTGGAAGTATGACGTCTCGTTCAACTACGGCAATCTCTCTACCTTCTACCGCACTGCGGGCAATCTCAACCGCCAGAAGTACGCCAATTCGATCAACGCGGTGCGCAACGCATCGGGGCAGATTGTGTGCGGGATCAACGCCGATGCCAGCACCGCCAACGACGATGCCGCATGCGTTCCGGTCAACCTGTTCGGCGAGGGTCAGCCAAGCCGCGCGGCGATCGATTACTTCGGCTACACCTCAAGCCGCGTCCAGCGCGCCAATCTGTACGACGTGACCGGCTATGTCGCAGGCGACCTGTCGCAGCTCTTCTCGTTGCCCGGCGGTCCGATCGCCTTCGTGTTGGGTGGCGAGTATCGCAAGGAAACCGCGTTCGCAGCATATGATGCGTTTACCGCGGGGACGTCCGGCGTTGCCTGCCCGGCGGCTGGCTGTACCTTCCTCAACACGATCCCGGATTTCCGTCCGCCCAACCAGATCGTCAAGGAAGGGTTCGCCGAAGTCAGCGTCCCGCTGCTGAAGGAACTGCCGTTCGCCTATGAACTGTCGGTCGATGGCGCGGTCCGCGTGTCGAACTACAACATCGGCAACACGGGCACGGTGGTCGCGTACAACTTCAACGGGACGTACGCGCCAGTACGCGACGTGCGCTTCCGCGCCGGCTACGCCCGCGCCATTCGCGCACCAACCCAGTCGGACCTGTACTCGCCGTTGACGCAGACCTTCCTCAACGGTCTGGTGGATCCTTGCGGGCAACAGAATATCAACAACAATCCGAACCGCGTCCGCAATTGCGCCGCTGCCGGCGTTCCGACGACGCAGACCTTCAACGGCGTGACAGAACCCTTCTCGAACCGCGCGGCGTCTGGCGTTTCCGGGGTCAACGGCAGCAACAGCGCACTGACCGCCGAGATCAGCGACAGCCTGACCGTCGGGGCATTGTTCCTGCCGCGGGCGGTTCCGGGGCTCACGCTGAGCGTCGATTACTATTACATCAAGATCAGCCAGGCGATCAACACGCTGACGCCGCAGACGATCATCAACCAATGCTATGACAGCCCGGGCGGGATCAACAATCCGTTCTGCGCCTCGATCTTCCGCAACCCGAACGGCACGTTCCGTGGTCAAAGCGACGTGACCAACAACGGCACCGTCATCACGCTGCCGACATCCGGCCCGTCCTTCGTCGCGGGACCGTTCAACTATGCCAAGAACACCAACTCGGGCATCGACATCGAAGCCGCCTACCGCGGACAGCTGTCATCCTCGGTCAACTTCGCGCTGCGCGCGATCGTGTCCAAGGCGCTGATGAAGGACAATTATACCGACATCAACGACCCCAACTTCATCATCCAGCAGCTCGGCAACCTGGGTGACCCGGAATGGCAGGGCACGCTGTCGCTGAACGTCTCCAACAAGCTGTTCAACTTCGGCTACCGCTTCCGCGGATATGACAAGACGACGATCCTTGCGTTCGAAACGCAGAATTCGGTGCAGGGTCGCCCGCCGACGAACCCCGATTCCTACTCGGTGGTACGCTATCCGCTGATTTCCTATTCGGATCTGCGGCTCGACATCACGCCCAAGTCGAAGTTCGGCTTCTACGTCGGGGTCGACAATCTGTTCGACCAGCTCGGGCCGTACGGCCTGATCGGCAACGAAGCCGCCACGCAATATGATGCGGTCGGTCGGTTCCTCTATGCCGGTGCCTCGTTCAAGTTCTGAACACGGCCACTCGTTCCTGGGCCCCCTACGGGGGGCCCTTTTTCTACGACCAGATCCGGTCGAACCGGCCCCCTAGCCCGGTCAGCAATTCATATTGCGACATGCCCGATTGCGCCGATGCCTCCGGCAAGGCGAAGTCGAGCGTCACCCAATCCCCCTCGGCCAGCGTCGGCAATACATCGACCGAGATCGCGGTAAGATCCATCGAGACGCGTCCGAGGACCGGTAGCCGCGCACCGCCGACACGCGCGTGGCCGGAATTGGAAAAGCCACGCCAATATCCGTCCGCATAACCGATATTGAGGATCGCGACTTCGACCGCCTGGGTCGCGGTATAGCGGGCGTTGTATCCGATCGAGTCCCCCGCCGCGAGCAGGCGCCGCTGGAGGATCTGCGCTTGCGGCGTTACGACCTGTCGCACCACGTCTGCCAGTGCGTCCCGCGGAACCCCGCCGTAGAGAGCGAGGCCAGGCCGGGTCAGGTCGAACGCATACTCCGCACCCAGCACGATCCCGGCGGAGTTGGCCAAGCTCATCCGTCGCGCGCCGGTCATTCCACGGAGGGCTTCCATCCGATCGCGCTGGATCGCGTTGGCGGCTACGTCTTCGTCGGCACGAGCGAGATGGCTCATGATCGTGTCGATCGTGATACCCTTCAGCAGCCCTTGTGCGACATCCTCCGTCGACACGCCGAGCCGGTTCATCCCCGTATCGACCATCACGTCGCACGGTCCACCGCAAGCGGAACGCCAGCGCTCCACCTGCTCTCGCGTGCTGAGCACCGGGCGCGCGAACCCCTGCCCTGCCAGGACCATGTCTTCGGCGCGCACACCGTGCAGCACGCTCAGGCCGATCGCGGGATCATTGACGAGATCGGCAATCGCCGCCGCCTCGTTCCAGTTCGCGACGAAGAAGTCCCGCGCGCCCGTTTGCGCAAGCCGCTCGACCACGCCCCGTGCGCCCAGCCCATAGCCATCCGCCTTGACCGCGGCGCCACATGCCGCGGGACCGCTCAGCCGATCGAGCGCGCGCCAATTGTCGCAAAGGGCATTGGTATCGAGCGAGAGGCGAAGCGGCGCAGTCATGCAAGCGCGGGTAGCCGTCCACGTCGCGTTCGGCTAGCCCGCCTTCGACCGGACGGGGCGTACGTCCTCCAGCCAGAGCGTCGTCACGACCAGCGCCATCGCCACCACCGCGAACGTGTACCACAGGCCCGCATAGGGATTGCCCGTGCGCGCGACGATGTACTGGCTGATGAAGGGCAGGAAGCCGCCGAAATAGCCGGTTCCGACATGATACGGGATCGACATCGAGCTGTAGCGGATCCGCGGCGGGAACATCTCCGCCAGCAACGCCGCGACGGGACCATAAGTGATTCCCGACAGCGCACTGAGCGCGAGGATTGCCACCAGGATCAGCGCGATGCTGCGCGCGCCCGGAACGACCGGGTCGAGATCATACCCCGCCGCGACCAATGCCGCGTCGAGACCCGCGCTGCTCCGGTCGGTCACCGGCGTCCCCCCGATGATGACGAGCGTAACCGGCGTGTGGGCCTTGGTGTACGGCACGCCCTTACGGGACAGCGTGTCGAGCAACTGTCCACAGGCATCGGTTTGCCGCGCCGCAAACGGGTTGTAGGCACAGGACGGGCCGGACACGATCACCGGCGCATGGCGCGCCGCTGCGGCAAGCTGGGGATTTGCGGCGCTGCCGAGTACCCAGAAGATCGGGAACAGCAACGCCAGGGTGAGGGCATAACCGATGATGATCGGGTTCTTGCGCCCGAACCGATCCGACAACCGCCCGAATAGCACGAAAAACCCCAGACCCCCCAACGCACCCACGCCGACGATCAGCTGCGCCGTGGTTTCCTCCACGCGCATTGGCCCTTCCAGGAACGACAGGACGGTAAACATCGCAGTGTACCAGATCACCGTCAGACCCGCCGCGATCCCGAACAGGGCGACGGCGAGCCGCTTGAGGTTGCCGGGATAGGTAAAGCTTTCGACGAACGGGTTGCGCGCGGTGGTGCCGGCAGCCTTCATCTGTCGGAACACCGGGCTTTCCGACAGCTTCAGCCGCATAAACAACGATACCCCCAGCAACAGCAGGGAAAAGACGAACGGCACTCGCCAGCCCCATGCCGCCCATGCGGATGCACCCAAGATACCGCGCGTGGCCAACACCACCGCAAGGCTGAGAATGAACCCGCCCGCGACGCTTGCCTGAATGAAACTCGTGTAATAGCCGCTTTTGCCGGGCGGCGAATGCTCCGCGACGTAGATCGCCGCGCCACCATATTCGCCGCCAAGCGCGAGGCCCTGCAGGATCCGAAGACCGATAATGATCAAGGGGGCTGCAATGCCGATCGTCGCGGCGGACGGAACCATGCCGACCGCGGCGGTTGCCAGACCCATCATCGAGATCGTCACGAGGAACGTGTATTTCCGCCCCATCCGGTCCCCGAGAAACCCGAACAGGATCGCGCCCAACGGGCGAAACCCGAACCCGACCGCGAACCCTGCCCAGGCATACAAGGTCTGAAGCAGTTCGCTTTGCGCGGGAAAGAACGTACGGCCAATGACGCCCGACGCCGCCAGCGTCCCGTATATGAAGAAATCATACCATTCGAAGATCGTGCCGAGCGATGACGCGGTGATGATCAACTGAATATCGCGACGGCTTGGCTGTGGAACGGTTGTCGAGGCGCTTGCTGCGTCCGCTTCGCCCATCAGGTTTGTCGCCATCTGTCCCCCCGCGCCGTCGCCATTCCAGGCCTTGGCACGACGATACGGGGTTTTTAGGTTGCGGCAAGCGCGGGCGTCCGTCTCCCCATTCATCACATCACGCGAATCGGTTTGTCGGCTCCTTTCCGAACGTGTCGAAACGGTACAGCCATGCGCAAACCGCCCGTTCTCGCTCGACGATCAAGGTAGGACCAAAATATATTATCTATCGTTTGCACTGCGGTTGCGAAGGCGTTCTCAGACTGGTGCGCCGCGGACAAACCGTGCACACGATTGCAGGATGCGGAAGGAATCCTTCTCGCTCCCGGCGGGTCGAACGACGCCGCAATGGCCCTCTGAGAGCCTTGTCCCGATATTCCGATCGAGCGATCGGCCGGTTTGCAGAGGAGCACTGGAACCTGCGGGACGCCGGCGTCGACGTAGTCGGGCACGGCGTTACCCAGCGTCAAACTCGTCTGACACAAGCGACGACCCAAAATAAACGACGATTTGTCGTACTTTTGAAGCATTCCAATCCGTCGCAACGCACTGCGGGAGATGGTGGAGGCAAATGCTCCCCCGGCTTCGCTACGATCCTCGACGGATCCGGAGGAGACCGATCGACCGATACGTGCCGTTCGTTGATCGTCGCGTCAGGCAACCCCAACGCGTTTGGCTCGGGTCAGGCCGCACGCTTTCACGACATCTGTGCCTTCGCAAAGTTAGCCGCACAAACAACCGCCAGTGCGCGGCAGTTATGCTGCATCGCAGCATGGTTTGCCTAGCTTCTGTTCGGGATGGATCGTGAACAAATACTTGCATCACCCGTTAACCTTATTCACCATCACGTGGTGAACCCCAGAAAGAGGGCTTCGCATAGGAGCGATTTAGATGCGTATCGAGTGGACGGATGAGAGGCGGTTGACGCCAATGTCGAGCGGGCGGACCCTATCCGCTGGTCTCGGACTGCTCATCGCAAGCTTGATTTCCTTGTTTATGTGGGCAGTGATAGTGGGAGTGGCGATCGTCCTTTGATCGCCGCCAGGCGACGTTTTAGGGATTGAATTGATCGTGAACGCAAATCAGTTCAGCAACGGTTCAAACCCATAGGGTAACCCCCTCGGTACCCATGGCCAACGTCGTCCTCCCTTTCATCGCGATGCTAGCGCTTGCCCCTGTGGCGTCCGCCGACACAGTGTCGCTCGATCGGGTTGAGCTTGCACAGGTGACGATCCACCAGCGGATCATCATCCGTATCCCACGAGTGCTTGGCGGTCATCCCATGCAACAGGCCATGCCAAACCGCGCGCTGCGTTGGGACGAGAAGCGCGGTCCAAAATGTGTGTCTGCCGACCTGCTCGAGGGTGCGGTCGTCACTGGTGCGGACAGCGTCGACCTGATCATTGCCGATGGGAGCCGACTGCGCGCCGAACTCGACGATCATTGTCCTGCGCTCGACTTCTACTCCGGGCTTTATTTGAAGCAGACCAGCGACGGATTGATCTGCGCCGATCGCGACTCCATCCGTGCTCGCTCGGGCAGCATCTGCAAGATCGACCGCTTCAAACGTCTGGAAGCAAGACGTTAGCAGGAAAATCGCCCTTTATCTTGACAATCGACGCCCAATCCGCAAGCGCTTGACGCCGTCTACGGGTGCTCTCGCCCGGACGATCATTCCGGACACCGCATGACCTTTGCCGATCTCGGCCTTTCCGACGAACTCCAGCGCGCCGTCAACGAGTCCGGCTATACCGAGCCGACTCCGATCCAGGCGAGTGCGATCCCGTCGATCCTGATGGGCAAGGACCTCGTCGCCGTCGCACAGACGGGCACCGGCAAGACCGCCGCCTTCGTACTGCCGATGATCGACATCCTCGGCGAAGGGCGTTCCCGCGCGCGCATGCCGCGGACGCTGATCCTTGAGCCGACGCGCGAACTCGCGGCGCAGGTCGCCGAGAACTTCGAGAAGTACGGCAAATATCACAAGCTTTCGATGGCGTTGCTGATTGGCGGCGTATCGATGGGTGATCAGACCGCCGCTCTGGAGAAGGGCGTGGACGTGCTGATCGCGACGCCGGGCCGGTTGATGGACCTGATCGGGCGCGGCAAGATCCTGCTGACCGGCTGTTCGATGCTCGTGATCGACGAAGCCGACCGGATGCTCGACATGGGGTTCATCCCCGACATCGAGGAAATCTGCACCAAGCTCCCCAAGACGCGGCAGACGCTGCTGTTCTCGGCGACAATGCCGCCGCCGATCAAGAAGCTTGCCGACAAGTTTCTCTTGAACCCGAAGACGATAGAGGTTGCGCGGCCCGCAACCGCCAACGTCAACATCAAGCAATGGCTGGTCAACGTGACCGCGGCAAAAAAACGCGACATGCTGATGAAGCTGCTGCGTTCGGAAGACGTGCAGACCGGGATCATTTTCTCGAACCGCAAGACCACGGTCCGTGAACTCAACAAGGCGCTGCAGCGCTCAGGGTTCGCCTCGAGCGAGATTCATGGCGACATGGAACAGTCGCAGCGCATCGCCGAACTCGACCGGTTCAAGAAGGGCGAGGTCAAGATCCTTGTCGCCTCCGACGTCGCCGCGCGCGGAATCGATATCAAGGGCGTCAGCCACGTCTTCAACTTCGATGCGCCGTGGCATCCGGACGACTATGTCCACCGCATTGGCCGCACTGGTCGCGCGGGAGCAACTGGTGTCGCCTTCACCTTCGCGACGCCGGATGACGCCGAAAACATCCAGAACATCGAAAAGCTGACCGGTCTCAAGATCGAACGCTACGCAAGCACGGAAGCGGCTCCTGTCGCGGACACGCCCCCCGTTGCCGACGACAGCGAGGCCCCTGCCCCAAAGAAGCGGCGCACGCGCTCCAAGCCCAAGACCGAGGCAACGCCCGAAGTCGCCGTTGCCGAAGAGCCGGTGGACGATCTCGTGCCAATCGTCGAAGCGCCGCAACCGGCCGCTGCGCCGGTCGACGCACCCGAGGCCGAACGCTCCTCCGCTGCCGAACGCCCACGGCGTGAGCGCGAACCACGGCGCGGTCGGTCGCAGGATCGCACGACACCGGTCGCGCAACCGCCCCAGCGTCCGGAAGCGGACGAGCCGTCCTTCGCCGACAGCGACTGGAACGGCCCGGTCCCGAACTTCCTGCTCGCGCGGTTGACCTACTGATCGCTCGGACCGTGACGGCGGCGCGTCCACTTGTCCCTGCGCCGCCGATCACAATTCCATGCGTATCACCGTGTCGGATCGACCCCACCAGCGCTCTGTGCATCGGGTGCGCACCGACTCTGGCGGAGATCGCGGCCTGGTCGACCGCGACCCCCGAATGGCGAAACCAGGTGATGGATGCGCTTCCCGCACGCCTCGCAGCCTATCGAGAGCGCAACCCGGCCCCGCAGTCCTAGCGCGCTATCATGCGGCCTCTGTAGCCGCAGCGATCAGTGCGTCGTCGATTTCCGCAGCCCGCACATACGCCGCGCGGCTTGTGACGCGGCTCGCATAATCCTCGAACACGGCGTTCTTGGGGATCGAGCCGAACCGCATTCCCCACAGGATTTGTGATCCCGCGTACACGTCGACCGCACTGAACGACTGGCCTGCAAAGTACGGGTTGACCGTAAGCGCCTTGGTCAACGTCTCGATCGTCAGGTCGAACGTTCCATACCCTGCCATGCGCTGCTGCTGCTCGTTCGGGACCACGCCAAGCGACTTGTTGGTAACCGCGTGTTCGACCGGTCCCGCCGCGAAGAACATCCACCGGTAATAGTCCACGCGGTCGTCGAGCGACGGTGCCAGGCCTGCGCCGGGAAACGCATCCGCCAGATACGCGCAGATCGCCGCGCACTCCGTCACGATCCGTCCGTCGTGGACGATCGCGGGGACCTTCCCCATAGGGTTGATCCCGCGATACGGCTCGTGCTTCATCGTCGTGGCGTAATCGAGCACGACCGTTTCGTACGGCTGCCCGACTTCCTCGAGCATCCAGCGCACCATACGACCGCGCGACATCGGATTGGTATAGAACGTCAGCGACATTGTTTCTCTCCCGAATCGACCTGGAACAGGAGTAGAACGATGCGGTGCCCACGGTCAATGTGGTCAGAGCGTCCGCCCGAACAGCGCTAACATGCGACCCCATGCCCGGTCCGCCTGAGCCGCGTCGTACACGCGGCTGTCAGGCGGGCACCAGCCGTGCTTGGTGCCCGGATAGACTTCGATCTCGGCGGGCAACTTTGCCGAGGCAAAGGCAGCCTTCAGCGTATCCTTATCGGTCGGTGCGCGCTGATCGTCATTCTCCGCGATCGCAATCAGATACGCCGCCTTCATCTGCGGGATCAGCTTGTCGGGCGCATCGGGTTCGCTCCCGACCATGCCACCGCCGTGGAAGGTTGCGCCCGCCTTGATCCGGCCCGGCACGGCCGCAGCGGTCCGCATCACCATAGGTCCACCCATGCAATAGCCGCTCGACGCCATTCCGCGTTTGCGATCGACCTCCGGCTGCGCATCAACGAACGCGGTGAAGGCGATCGCATCGCGCATCGTCCCCGCCGGACTTAGCGCCTTGGTGAACGGCATGATCTTGGCACGGACCTCAGGCTGGTCGAACGATTCGCCGGGGGCCAGAAACGGCGACTTGGTCGAACGGTAGAATTGGTTGACGACCAGCACCGCATAACCCGACTGCGCCAGACGGTCCGCCATCTGCCGGAATGCCGGGCGCAACCCCATGATGTCGGGCCACATCAATACCGCAGGATGCTTGCCGGTTGCTGGCGCGACGAAATAGGCGTCCGCGCTGCCATCCGGCGTCTTGATCGCGACGTCGCGGCCTTTGATCGTGGCCGCATTGGCAGGCGCGGGCAGCAGCATCGCCAACCCGGCAGCGCCGCTCATCGCCCCGAACTGCCGTCGCGAGATGGCACCACTGCCGAGGAACGTGTCGTTGTCGGCTGCGGTTTGCTCATCGCACATAGGGCTCTCCTGTGATTCGCACGGTGGCGTTGCGGAGAGGCTAGCGTGTCACCGCGCGCGATACCACCAGACGCCGTCCATGATTTCACGCTCGGCCCGCCCCTCGACTTCGAGCCGCCGCAAATGCGCGAGCGCCTCCCCCGTCGCCATACCGAGGACATCGGGGCCGATCGCGCGCCGGAACAACCGACCGAAGCAATCGACCGCGCGCCGCGGTTCGGACAGGAACACGTGCAGTTCGTCGAGCCGCTCGCGGTGTTCGCGGTCCATCGCGTCGAGCCGGCGGTGCAACCCGGTGAACGGGTCGCCGTGCCCCGGCAACACCAGCACATCGTCGGGCAGTTGCTTCAACCGCGCGATCGACGCGAACCATTCGCCAAGTGGGTCAGCCTCGGGTTCGGTCACGCCAAGCGATACGTTGGGACTGATGCGGGGCAGCACCTGATCGCCGGCGATCAGCACCTTGCCGATCGGGTCATAGAGGCACGCATGTTCCGGACTATGCCCGGACCCGACCACCACGCGCCATTCCACGCCTCCGATCGTCAAAGTGTCGTCGTGTGCGATCCGCGTGAAGCTGAGCGGCAACGGCGTAACGATGCGCTGAAACCCGGCCCAGCCGCGGCTCTCCGCATGGGCAAGCTGTGCGTCGTCCCACCCTGCCCCGCGCCAGAACGCGACCATTTCGCCGGGGACGGCTTCGCGGGCATCCGCGATCAGCATCCGGGCCGTGAGCCACTCGCCCCGCGGCATGACGAGCGGCGCAGCGTGGCGATCGCACATCCAGCCGGCCAGTCCGATATGATCGGGATGGAAATGCGTTCCGATTATCCGGGTCACGCGCACGCCGGCAAGATCGCCGCGCCACAGCGTCTTCCACGCATCCCGGGCGGCTTCCGTGTTCATCCCGGTATCGATCATCGCGACGCCGTCACCGCGTGCATCGCTATCGTCGAGCAACCAGCAGTTGACGTGCCGCAATGGCCCCGGAACGTGCAGCCGGACCCAGCGGATGCCAGGTGCGACCGGCATAGCAGTTCCCGCTTCCGGCTCGAGCCCGCCGAACGGATATACCAACCCCTTGTGCGTGGTCGGCTTTGGTTCCTGCACGGGGCGGACGAGCGCATCGGAGACTTGAGACATCGGTTGCAACTAGCAACGCGTTGCGCCGCAAGTCACGCGATATGTGCGGCGATCACCTCACCGTGCGCCGCGGCGCCCACGCTTGCCGGTTTCGACGGGACGCAGGCCGCTGCGAATCGACAGGACTTCGGCGCGCGTCACCACGCCGTTCCGATCGACATCGTACCGGTCGAACAGCCGACCGAACTCCGCCTGCAACTCGTCCGGGGTGATCCTGTTGTCCTGATTGGTGTCGACGCCGAACGGGCTCGGCAGGGCATTGCGATCACCGAGCCACAACAAAGCCCAATCGGCATATCCGATATAACCGATCGACCCGCTGTTGGCGGTGTCGATCCGTGCAAAGCTTCGCGTGACGCACGCGGTCAGTTCGGCGCGCGTGGTGCGGCCGTCCGCATCTTGGTCGCAGGCAGCGATGAATACCGCCGCGGGTTCGGCGACGATCGTTGCGGTCGGTTGCGCAGGTGCGGATGGGGTGACGGCGGCGGGGGGCGGCGTCTGCGCCATAGCTGTTACACCGACGGGCGCGACGATCATCAGGGTGGCAGCCAGGAAAGCGCGCATCGTTACCCTTTCGACGGAAGCAGCAGGCTCGCATCACCATAGCTGTAGAAGCGATAGCCGTCGCGGATCGCATGGTCGTAGGCGCCTTGCATTCGGCCGGTGCCCATCAGCGCAGAGACGAGCATGAACAATGTCGAGCGCGGTAGATGGAAGTTGGTCATCAGCCCGTCGATCCCGCGGAAGCGATAACCCGGCGTGATGAAGATCGACGTATCGCCCTCGAACGGACGGATCACGTCGGTGTCGTCAGTCGCGCTTTCGATCAGCCGCAGGCTGGTCGTGCCGACCGCGATGACTCGTCCACCGTTCGCGCGCACCGCATTGAGCCGATCCGCCGTTGCTGCGTCGATCCGGCCCCATTCGGCGTGCATCTTGTGCTCGGTCGTGTCGTCCGCCTTGACGGGAAGGAACGTGCCCGCCCCGACATGGAGCGTCAGCGTCGCATGGTCGATGCCCGCCGCGCCGAGCCGTGCCAGCAAGTCCGGCGTAAAGTGCAGCGCTGCGGTAGGGGCCGCAACGGCGCCTTTCTCGGCAGCGAACATCGTCTGGTAATCGTCCTGGTCCTGCGCATCGGCGGGGCGGCGCGCGGCGATATACGGCGGCAACGGCATCCGCCCCGCGCGTTCCAGCAGCAGTTCGACCGGCTCGTCGCCTTCGAAATCGAGCGCGAAGCTGCCGTCCTCGCCGCGGTCGCGCGCCATCGCGACGACGCCTGCGCCAAAGTCGATCGCATCGTCCTGCTTCAGTCGCCGGGCATTGCGGATGAACGCCCGCCAGCGCCGTGGCCCCTCGCGCTTGTGGAGCGTCGCACCAATCTTCGAATCGCCACGCCGCCCTTCCAGCTGCGCCGGGATCACGCGCGTATCGTTGAACACGAGCAGATCGCCCGCGCGCAATGTGGTCGGGAGATCCGCAACCGACCGGTCGCGCGTCTCCGCGCCGTCCAGCACCAGCATCCGCGCGGAGTCGCGCGGCACGGCAGGGCGCAGCGCGATCCGCTCGGGCGGCAACGCGAAATCGAACAGGTCGACCTTCATGACGTTCCTCTACCGCGCCCCTCTACCGTGTCGTAACGGCTGGCGGATTATGCCGCCTTCTTGCGGGGTGCAGGTGCCGCCGCGGGACGAGGCTTCGCCTTGGGCGCGAGCTTCAGGACCGGCGCAGTGGTCGGAAGCGCGACCGGTGCAGGCGGTGCGGGCACATAAGCGGGGGGATTGTCCGTGCCGAGATAGGCGTGGAGGATCCGCGACGGTGCCGTCGGCGGCTCGCCGCGCGCGACCTGATCGACATATTCCATGCCGGAGATGACGCGGCCGAACACGGTGTACTTCTTGTCGAGCTTCATCGTCGGATTGAACACGATGAAGAACTGGCTGTTGGCGCTGTTCTCGGCCTTGGTCACTGCCTCGACGGTCGCGCCTTCGGGGGCGCCCTCGCGCGCGGCCGAAACCGCGCCGCGCACGTGCGGCAGCCAGTTGAACTCGGCGTCAACGTTTGGCAGCGTCGAGCCGCCGGTACCGTCACCCTTGGGGTCGCCGGTCTGCGCCATGAAGCCTTCGATCACGCGGTGGAACAGCAGGCCGTCATAGAAATGCTGGCTGGTCAGCAGCTTTACCCGCTCGACCATCTTGGGCGCGGCATCCGGACGCAACCAGATGACAACGCGGCCACCGGTCGACAGGTCGAGATACCACAGGTTCGCCGGGTCGGTGACCGACGGCACCGCCGGGCGGTTGGCGGTCGACACCTTGGTGTCCTGGACCTCGACCTTGTCTTTCTTTGCGGCGAAAGCGGGGCCGGAAACCAGTGCCAGGATGAAGGCAAGAAGGGTGGCTACGAAACGCATCAGGTCCCCGCGAAAATCTCGATGAATGGTCGCTTAGACCAAGTCGTCGCTTGCGCCAACGTGAACGTCACCGCCAGCGTGTTGCGGCAGATGCCGTGCGAAAGCGACCACATTAGGGCCGTGGTGGAAATCAGGGCCGCTGGCGATGCGCTTCGCCCTTGCGACCGATGCGATCGACCCGTTCGGCGACCTCCGCGGCGACGGTCGCGGTGACGAAACGGTCGATCGGCCCGCCGTAGAGCGCGATTTCCTTGACCAGTCGGCTGGCGATCGGCTGGAGCGAAACGTCCGCCATCAGAAATACGGTCTCGACGCGCGGATTGATCTGCTGGTTCATCCCCGCCATCTGATACTCATATTCAAAATCAGCGACCGCCCGAAGCCCGCGGACGATGACCTTGGCGCCTTCGCGCTCGGCGAAATCCATCAGCAGCGAATCGAAGCTGACGACGTGAATTTCACCCGCGACGCCTTCGACCTCGCGCTGGACCATCGCCATCCGCTCGTCGATCGTGAACATCGGCGACTTGGACGGGTTGGTCGTAACCCCGATCACCAGCCGGTCGACCAGCTTCGCGCCGCGCCGGATGATGTCCATGTGCCCGAGTGTGACCGGATCGAAGGTGCCGGGATAGACCCCCGTACGGATCGTCACCGATCTCTTTCGAGCGTGAACCGGGCGATCTCGCGGAGCAGATCGGCTTCCGCGCCATACGGCTTGAGATGCGCGATCGCCTGATCGACCAGCATCCGCGCCTGTTCGCGCGCGCGCGGCAGGCCGAGCAGCGACAGGAAGGTTTCCTTGCCCGCACCCGCATCCTTGTGGAGCTTCTTGCCGACCGCGGCTTCATCGCCTTCGACGTCGAGGATATCGTCGGCGATCTGGAACGCGAGGCCGAGATCACGGGCGTAGCCCCGCAGGCCGGTGCGCCCTTCCGGCGGCAACTTGCCGAGGATAGCGCCCGCCTCGACCGAGCAGGCGATCAGCGCGCCGGTCTTCATCGCCTGCAACCGCGTGACGGTCGGAAGGTCGAAGGTGGTCTTCTCGGCTTCCAGGTCCATCGCCTGACCGCCTGCCATACCGGCGGGGCCGGCTGCACGGGCAAGATCGAGCACGAGCTCGCTCCGCACGAACGGATCGGCGTGGGTCGCGGGATCGGAAAGGATCTCGAACGCCAGCGCATGCAGGCAATCGCCCGCAAGGATCGCGGTAGCCTCGTCAAACGCCTTATGGACGGTCGGCTTGCCGCGGCGCATGTCGTCATTGTCCATCGCGGGCAGATCGTCGTGGATCAGCGAATAGACGTGGACGCATTCAATCGCCATGCCGGCCCGGCCGACGCAATCGCGATCGACCGCGAACAGCCGCGCTGTCGCCATGACCAGCAACGGACGAAGCCGCTTGCCGCCACCGATCGCGGCGTGCCGCATCGCGCGGTACAATGGCGCGCGGGCATCGTCGGGGACGGAGATCAGCGAATCGAGCCGGGTATCGATGTCGAGGCTCACCTCGGCCAAAGCCTCGGCGAGCGACAGGGGCGCCATGCTCACGGGATCAACCTGCTGCAAAGGGCTGCGTGCCGATGGCGCGCCCCTCACTGTCGGTGCGGATCGCCTCGATCCGGGCCTGCGCGGCGTTCAGCCGGTCGTCGCAACGCCGGCGCAGCTTGTCGCCACGCTCGTAGAGCGCGATCGCCTGATCCAGCGGCGCGTCCCCACTTTCCAGTCTCGACACGATCCCCTCCAGTTCCTTTAGCGCCGCTTCGAACGTCAGCTCATCGATCGGTGTATCCATTGCCAACCTATGCGGCAGGCAAGCGACGGGGGTCAAGGATACCGCGGCAAGACTTTGCGTTTGTCAGAACATAATCCCATCCCGGACCCATGTCACAGGAGCCTTCGCCCATGTTCACCAGCATCAACCCCGCCACCGGCGCGCCGGGCGAAAGCTTCGCCGAGCTGACCCAGGACGAGATCGCGGCGAAGGTTGCACAAGCGGAGGCCGCCTATCGGCAGTGGCGGCTGACCGACCCGGCGGAGCGCGCCGCGCTGTTGGAGCGGATTGCAGAGCAATTTGACGCCAACACGCATCGCCTCGCCGAGATCGCGACGCGGGAAATGGGCAAGACCCTCAAGTCCGCGATCGCCGAGGTACAGAAATGCGCCGCCGCTTTCCGTCATTATGCGCAGGAAGGCCCCGCGATGCTGGAGCCGCGCAGTTTCCCTGGCGCGACCGCGACGTGGCACCCGATGGGGCCGGTGCTCGCGGTGATGCCGTGGAATTTCCCGTATTGGCAAGTAGTTCGCTTCATGGCGCCGACGATCATGGCGGGGAATGTCGGGCTGCTGAAGCACGCCTCCAACGTTCAGGGCTGCGGTGCCGCGCTGGAGGAAATGGTGATCGCCGCGGGTGGCCCCGCGGGTCTGTTCCAGAACCTTGCGATCAAATCGGACAAGGTCGCCGACCTGATCGCGGACGACCGGATCGTTGCGGTGACACTTACCGGCAGCGAAGGCGCGGGGATGAAGGTCGCCGAAGCCGCGGGGCGCGCGCTCAAGAAGGTGGTGCTGGAACTGGGCGGGTCGGACCCGTTCATCGTGATGCCGTCCGCCGACATCGACGAGGCGGCCACGCAGGCGGTCACCGCGCGCGTCCAGAACACCGGGCAATCGTGCATCTGTGCAAAGCGAATGATCGTGCATACAGATGTTTATGACACGTTCTTCGAGAAATTCTCCGCGGGGATGAAGGCCGTCGTGGCGGGTGATCCGTTCGATCCGGACAGCACGATGGGGCCACTTTCCAGCGAGGAACAGCGCGAAACAGTGCTTGGACAGCTCAAATTGTTCGAACAAGCCGGGGCCAAGCTGCTGTTCGGTGGCGAGGCGTTGCCCGGCAAGGGGGCGTATATGTCGGCGGGGATCCTGGTCGACGTGCCGCTCGATCATGCGGTCGCGCAGGAGGAGTTGTTCGGGCCGATCGCGATGCTGTTCCGCGCGGAGGATCTGGATGCGGCGATCGCGCTGGCGAATGCCGTGCCGTTCGGGCTGGGATCGTCGGTGTGGACCAACGATGCCGACGAACGCGCGCGGTTCGAGCGGGATATCGAGGCGGGCATGGTCGCGGTGAATGCGATGCTGGCGTCGTCGCCGGAAGCGCCGTTCGGCGGCGTGAAGCGGTCGGGGCATGGGCGTGAGCTCGGGCCGTATGGGCTGCACGAGTTCATGAATTTGAAGACGGTGATCGGGTGAGGCGCTGACTATAAAAGCCCCTCCCCTTCAGGGGAGGGGTTGGGGTGGGGGAGTCCAGCAGAGGCTAGCTCTCCATAAGACACGTCCCCACCCCCAACCCCTCCCCTGAAGGGGAGGGGCTTCAGAAGTAGAAGGTTAGTTCAGCGCGGCCAAGATCGCGTCGCCCATCTGTGACGTCGTCAGCGTACCCCCGAGATCCACCGTCCGCGCACCATCGGCAATTGCCGCACGTACTGCCGCCTCCATACGCACCGCCGATGCCTCGTCCGACAGCGAGTGCCGCAACAGCAGCGCCGCCGACAGAATCGCCGCGCAGGGGTTGGCCTTGCCCTCCCCCGCAATGTCGGGCGCCGACCCGTGGATCGGCTCGTATAGGCCGCAGCTACCCTGCCAGTCGTTGAGCGATGCCGACGGGAGCATCCCGATCGACCCCACGCACATGCTCGCCTGATCCGACAGGATGTCGCCGAACAGGTTGCTGGTCACGATCACGTCGAACGCCCCGGGATTGCGCACCAGCTGCATCGCGGCATTGTCGACGTACATGTGGCTGAGCTTCACCTCGGCATAGTCGCGCGCGATCTCGTTGACGATTTCGCGCCACAATTGCGACGTCTCGAGCACATTGGCCTTGTCGACCGAGGTCAGCCGCCGGTTGCGCCGCGCCGCCATCTCGAACCCGACGCGCACGATCCGGGCGATCTCGACCTCGTCGTAGCGCATCATGTCATGCGCTTCGCGCAGGCCGGTGTGCGAAAAACCACGGCTCTTGTCGCCGAAATAGACGTCGCCGGTCAGTTCGCGGACGATCACCATGTCGATCGCGCGCGCGATCTCGGGGCGAAGCGCGGAGGAATCCTCCAGCCCCGGGAGCATCGTCGCGGGCCGGATATTGGCGAACAGACCAAGTTCCTTGCGCAAGCCGAGGATCGCCTGTTCGGGCCGCACTGCGCGTTCGAGCCCGTCCATGTCCGGATCGCCGACCGCGCCGAACAGGATCGCGTCCGCACGCTTCGCGAGCGCGAGCGTCTCAGGCGGCAGCGGGTGGCTCGTCTTGCGGTAGGCAGCGCCACCGACCAGCCCGGTCTCGAAGGTGAGGTCGAGCCCGAGCGCTTCGAGCACGCGGCGCGCCTCGTGCGTCACTTCCGGGCCGATGCCGTCTCCAGCGAGGATTGCGATCAGTGCCAAGGTCCGTCCCCATCCGTCAGTCGAAGGCGCGGCCATGCCGAGCCTTGACGCATCACGCAACCGCCCTTTTGAGCCGATCGATCAAACGAGCCCGCGATTCGAGCGTTACGGCGCGTCGATCGACCATGATCTGCGCCCCCAGCGCTTCGCCCAGCACGCGCAGGGCCGCGAAGACATCGGACCAGTCGTCCGCCGTGGGATCGGTCAGCGCACGCGGCAGCGCGTCGTCATCGAGCCCGTAGCCCAGCTCCGCCAACACCAGTTGCTCGTAGCGCGCAAGCGTCAGCGCCCAACCGCGCGCGGCGGGGGCGAGCGCGATCGCTTCGATCACCGCATCAAGCGCGAGGTACAGGCGGGGATAGGGCAAGGCCTCGGGCAAGGCGGCGGCGGTAAGGGCGGTCACCCAGTCGAGCGCGAGCGCGGGCAGCGGTTCGGCATAGAGCGGCGCGCGGCTGGTGACGAGCTCGACCGTCAGGCTGGCGAGCTGGTCGTCGGTCCGCGCGCGCCATTCGCCGACGACGCGGTTGGCGGGTTGCAGGATCGGCCGGATCCGGCTGGACCGGCCGCCGCGCACATAGCCCGCCTGCAATCCATCCTCGGGGGTCAGCGCGCGCACGATCGCGCCGTGCTCGCCGTGGTGGCGGACGCCGAGGATCAGGGCGGTGGTGCGCAGGTGCATCGCGGGGCTGTAGCGCGTGGGGGGCGGTGTGGGAACGGCGGGGGGATCTGCGTCGCTCCCCCTTTTTTGCTTTCCGCTTCCCCCTCCTTCCGCTTCCCCCCTCTTTTCGCTTCCCCGGCGAAGGCCGGGGCCCAGTAGCGAAACAGGAGAATGCTGGCCGCTGCGCTCCATTACCAAAACCTACGCTACTGGGCCCCGGCCTTCGCCGGGGAAGCGCAGTAAGTGATGAGATTGGCGAGTTCGCCCCTCAGTCACCCGTCAGGATGCGATCCACTAGCTGCTTCACCGTCGGCACGAACCCATTCGAATAGAACGGATCACGCTTGAACTGATACGCGCCATGCCCGGCGAACATCAGATTCTGCTCGACGTCACCACCGTGCGCGATGTCCTGCAGCGTTTTCTGGATGCAGAAGCTGCGCGGATCGGCGAGGCGACCGGTCGAGTTGGTCTCCGTATCCGACCAGGATGAGAAGGAGCACTGGCTGAGACAGCCCATGCAATCCGCCTGATCCTTGCGGATCACGCCCTTGTCCTCGGGCGTCACGAAGACGAGCGTGTTGTCCGGCGTCTTGAGCGCGTCGGTATACCCCGCGCCGAACCATTCGCGCGCGCTGAGCAGATCGTTGCGCGTGACCCAGAAGTTCTTGCCCTTCACGCCGACATCGAGCTGGAACGTGTGGTCGCCCGCGCTCTGCGTCGAGAAGGCGATCTGGCGCTCCGAGCGTGCCTGCAGATGCCGCAGGAACGGGTTGAGCACCGCGCTCGAATAGAAACCGGTCGGGGAGAAGCGATGCAGCAGCACCTCGCCTTCCTGGATATTGGTAAGGCGCGCCTTCCAATCCTCGGGAATCGGGCTTTCCTGCGTCAGCAGCGGGCGCGTGCCGAACTGGAACGCGATCGCGCCGAGTTCGGGATTGTCAATCCAGTCGGACCAGTCGCGCAAATACCAGACGCCGCCCGCCATCACGATCGGCACGTCGTCCGAAATGCCGCCTTCGCGCATCGTGTCGCGCAGCGCCTTGACGCGCGGATACGGGTCCTGCGGCTGCAACGGATCCTCGGCGTTGGACAGGCCGTTATGCCCGCCCGCGAGCCACGGATCTTCATACACCACTGCCGACAGATAATCCGCCGCCTTGGAATAGGCGCGCTTCCACAAGGCGCGAAACGCGCGGCCCGAGCTGACGATCGGGAGATAGCTGACCTCGTAGGACGAGGCGATCTCGCTCAGCTTGTACGGCATGCCCGCGCCGCAGGTGACACCCGCGACGAGACCACGGGTGCGTTCGAGCACGCCGTTGAGGATCCGCTGCGCGCCGCCCATTTCCCACAGCACGTTGATGTTGATCGCGCCCTGGCCACCCGCGATATCATAGGCGCGCTGGACCTGCTGGACCGCGCCCTCGATCGCGAACTCGATCAGTTCCTCATGGCGTTCGCGCCGGGTCAGCTTGGTATAGACCTGCGGGATGATCTTGCCGTCGGGATCGTAGCTGTCGGCGTTGACCGCCGATACCGTCCCGATCCCGCCAGCCGCGGCCCAGGCGCCCGCGCTCGCATGGTTGGTCGCGGCGACGCCCTTACCGCCCTCAACGAGCGGCCAGACCTCGCGGCCTCCATAAACGATGGGCTTCAAACCTTTGAACAAGTGAACGGCTCCCGGGTTAACATACGTTCGATATAGGCGTTGGATGCCACCAGCGGCAAATCGTGAATCAGCCCAGCCGGCCTGGCTGGCCGAGGACCGTGGAGTATAACGCGCGATACCGCGCAATCATCGTCGCCTCGTCAAATTCCGCGATCGCCTTTGCCCGATTCTTCTGCCCCAGCCAGCCGCGCTGCTCGGGCGAGGCATCACATAAGGTCTGCAGTGAATCGCGCAAAGCCACTTCATGCGTGCGCCGTTCGATAAAGCTGTGATTGTCGGGCGAAACCATCGCCAGGATATCCCCGACCGGGGTGGCCACGATCGGCAGGCCCGCCGCCATCCCCTCGATCACCGCGATCGGCAGTTGCTCGCTCCTCGACGACAGCGCGAGGATGTCGAACAGGCCGATGTAGCGATGCGGATCCGGCAGGAAGCCGGGAAGCACGAGCTGGCTCTCCATCCCCATGCGCTCGGCGGTGTCGAGGATCGCCTGTCGCTCGGGCCCTTCCCCGACGATGACCAGACGCACCTTACCCGACAGGCCTCCGACCGCCCGCACCAGCATCGGCAGGTCCTTGACCGCGCGCAGCCCAGCGAGCGTGCCGATGACGACTTCGCCCGGCTTGCGCTTGAAACCCGGGATTGCCTTGGGGTCGGGCTTTTTGGCGTAGAGCGCGGTGTCGACTCCGGTGGCAATCCGGTGGACGCGGTCGCGCGGCTGTTTCCACGTCTTGAGCGCGATCCCTTCGAGCGTTTGCGACGGCACGACCAGCGCATCGGCCTTGGTCAGCGCGAAACGGCGATACAGGTTGCGTTGCGGCTTCAACCCATCGGCTTCGTCGGCATCGAAGCCATCCTCGTGATGCACCACCGGGGGCATCCCCTTGGACGACACGCGCTTCGCCATCACCCCGTCGATCGCGCCCCAATCATACGTCAGCACCAGATCGAACCGGCGCATATACGCGGCGATCGCTTCGTACCGCTGGACCGAGGGGCCACCCGTCAGCGGCGGCGGGTTCTGCGCGATCTCGTAATCGATGCCCGACGCGATCTCGCTCTGGGCGCCATATGCGCCGTCCATACTGGAGGCGATCGTATGGCGCGCAGTGGCGCCGAACGCATTGATCAGCCGCACGCAACGCGCCGCCTTCCCGCCCGGCGAGAAGGTCGAGTGCAGATGGAGGATGTTCACGGCGCGCATTGCGGGCGTGCTTACCGACTCCGCGGCGCAAAACCAGCCCCGTCGTGTCGGAGGGCTGGCGTTGGCGCGATGGGCGGTTCGCCTGCCAGGTAAACGCCAAGGTGACGGCGCGACGAAGCTGCGTCAGTGTAGTCCTCTCCCGCCGGTGCGCCCCGCCGGTGGCATGGTAACACAAGCTTTACCTTATGATCGTTACGGCACCCAAATGAATAGACCATTGTCTCTTCAAGCGATGCCGCCTCCCCGGCGCTGGCATGACCGGCTGGACGCGTTGATTGCCTGGACGACCGCACTCTCGCGCGCCCGGGCACGCGCCCTGACCGCCGCAGCGGTCGTGATCGTCGGGCTCGCCGATTATGCGACCGGGAATACCCTCTGGTTCGGCCCGATCTACCTGCTGATCCTGTGCATGCCCGCCTGGACCCTGGGATGGCGCGACGCCGCGCTGACCAGCGCCGCGTGCGTTGCGGTATCGCTCGCCGCGAACGGGCTGGAAGCCTATCCGCTCGGCCATACGGCGATCGCCTGGAACATGGCCATGCGTCTGCTGGCGGTGGCGATCATCATCGTCCTGATGGCCGGCACGCGCCGCTCGTACGATCGTGAATGGCATCGCGCACGCAGCGATTCCTTGACCGGGCTCGCCAACGAGCAGGCCTTCTACGACAATGCCGGTGCGGTCGCGCGGCATCGCGCTTGGGGCATCCTCGCCTATGTCGATCTCGATGGCTTCAAGCAGATCAACGACCGGCACGGCCATGCCGCGGGGGACGAAGCCCTCCAGGCGTTCGCGCACGGGGTCCGTGACCTGATCCGACCGAACGATGTGTTCGCCCGGATCGGGGGCGACGAATTCCTGCTGTTCCTGCCGGTCGACAGCGAAGCCGAAGGCTACCGCCGCGCCACGACCCTGCATCTGGAGATGAACTGCATGCAGACGCCGTTCCCGCTTGGCTGTAGCATCGGCGCCCTGGTGCTGAACCTCAGCGAAACCGGTGTCGACAAGGCGCATGTCGGTGTTGCAGACCGGCTGATGTATCAGGCCAAGAACGACGGCGGCACCATCTGGATCCGCACGCTTGGCGACCCGGGAGGGGACTGGCTGGACGGCCCCGCCGACGACGAGCGCTCATCGCAAGCTGCGTAGGGTGATCTCAGTTTCGACTATTGTGCCTTGGTGGGGAGCGGACGTCAGGTTCCCGACATCTCATGCGGGAACTCTGGGTGGCTTCCCGGCGCATATTCGCAAAAAGGCGTCGCCAACCGCTTCTTCCGGAGGTCATATATGACGTAAACAACTGCGCAGCCTTGGCCCGCTGGACTCGATATGTGCTGAATGTCCTTGAACCATCTGCGCCCGCCTATCGGCACATGATCTTGCGTAGACACAGCATACACTCCGATCACCTTTTGATCCCAAGTGTCCGTGTATGATCGCGCGTAGGTTTTGAGTGGAGCGGCACCAACAGGCAGCGTCACACCATGCTCGATTTTGTCCATGATAGCGGTTTGGCGAGGCGTTTCCCCTGTTCCACATGCTGCCGCTACAAGCGACAGCCCTATTGTTATAATTTGCCTCATTGCGAGAGCTTTTCACATCAGCGCAATGTCCGCAACTAGGCGAAAGCCGCCTCGCGGTATCTGCCAACAGGCAACCATCAGCATGATTCACCGTGCCCAATTAAAACGGACAACCGCCATCGAAAACGCAAACACGAAGGCATAGCCAAACCGGTCTATGCCCACCCGGTTCTGCCCTTTTCTGTCCCGCAATCGACCGATCAGCACCATCGCCCCCCCCAACCAGTAGCGGCGTTACCAGCACATTTGCCTCGCAAAGGCCAAGGTCGGAGATGAAGGATCTGGGCATAATCAGCAGGCTTAGGCCGCCAGCTAGCCCACCCCACAGCGCAAAACCGATTGTTGATAAAAACGGATTTCTCCGCTTTTCGAAAGTCTCTGCAAGGCCGTGAAGGCCAAGCTCAGACAGGGACTCGAAGGCAAACTGTAGCAAGATCTCGCCGAGAAATTGCAAAATTATCTCGAATATCAACTCCATAAGTCGCTACCATATTGATGGCTCGCCAGGCATGGCTTACCCGGCGATCAGCTATCGCCAATATTCGCGGCAGATCAACCTGTCCGCCTCCAAGTAGACCAAGGCTTTTTACAACTTTTGGAAGCGGTCACCGCCTGTCTAAGCAGCGTAAATTAAGAGTTAGCAGCCTTTCCCCAAGGTATCACTCAAACAGCGTCTTGGCCAAATGCGAGATCCGGCACGCCAGATCCGCCTCCCCGCTCGCGACGACATAATGATCCCCCGCATCGGCGATGCCCGTAGTGAAGACGACGTTGTCGATATACATCTGGTCGCGCAGCGGATCGGTCAGCGCCGGGTTCGCTTCGATCAGCGCGTCGTGGCTGGTGCGGATCACCCGGCTGGGATCGTCGCGGTCGAGCAGCGACCAATAGGTGCGATACACGCCGACCACGCCCATCGGCTCGACCCCGTGCCACAGGCTCAGCCAGCCACCGCCGTCCGGCCCGTCGACCAGGATCGGCGGCGTGCCGCCGCCCATCCGCGCGGTCGCCATCGTCGCCGAATGCGGACGGATGCCGGGGCGCTCGTGCGGCTTCCAGTGGAGCGCGTCGGGCGAGGTCGACAGGTTGATCGACGGCCCCGCGCGCCATTCGCTCCCCGGCGGATAGGCGAAGTACAGGTCGCCCAAGGGCCGCGTCTGCGCCCAGTATTTGCCGCCGACCAGCCCTTCGAAGATCAGCATGTCCTTGTTCTGGTGATCGAGCACGATCCCCTCGAGCGTCCAGTCGAGGGCGTTGTCGGAGCTGTACAGCGTCGTCGAATGCCGCTCCGGGCTGACCGAGCAGGTCGTCATCAGATAGCGCTCGCCGACCTTGCTGATCCGGGCATCCTCGACGCCATAACATTGGTACGACGCCCGTGGCGCGATCGCCTTGTCGTAATGCACTGCCACCACCGCCGTGCCGTCGGCGTTGAGTTCGACCGGGAGCAGCCACGACAGCGAGGTCAGCGCCATCACCTTCCACCCGCCGCCGCGCATCATGAACTTGCGCGGGTCGGCCGTGTCGACGAAATCGAGCGGCCAGGCGTCGAGGCAGAAACCACCGTCATGCCAGCGGATCGCGTGGATCTGCTGTTCCTTAATCGGCGTGCGCAGCGCCTCGGCGATCCGCACCATCAGCAGCAGATTACCGTTGGGGAGCCGCGTCATCCCGGGATTGAACGCGCCGAGGACATAGGTCTCGGCGTCGATCTGTCCGGCGAGCGGAGACTTGCTCAGGTCGACATCGGCAGGAGTGAAGATCAGCGCGTCATGGGGAAAGGTCATTCTGAATCCTGGTTCCGCGGCGAGATGGTGAGCTGCTGGATAACCGTGCGGCGTGGCTGCGTCAGGATGTACTGCACGCCGACCGCAATGTCTTCCGCGCGCAGCGAGGTTTCATCGCGGATCTTCTCGCGCTGCTTCTCGGGCGGCGATTCGGGTTCCTGCATGGTCGATCCGGTGAGACCGGGTTCGACCAGCGATACGCGCACGCCCTTCGGCCCCATCTCGCGGCGAAACGCCTCGGCAAAGCCCTGGATGCCGTATTTGATCCCGGCGTAGACCGTGGAGTTGGGCCCGAGCACATGCGCGCTCATCGATCCGATCAGCACGATGTCGCCCGCGCCATCGAGCGCGGGGATCGAGGCGTGCGCGGTCATTAGATATCCGGTGAAGTTGGTGGCAATGGCATAGCGGACCTCCTCCTCGGACATGTCGCTCAGGCCTTCCGCAGCGATCGCGGCGTTGATCACCGAGACATCGACCCCACCCAGATACGCCTTGCCCGCCGCGACGAACGCCTTGGGACTCGCCTCATGCGAAAGGTCGAGCGTGATGCCGTCGCCCTCGCCCACTTCGCGGATCCGCGCGAGCGCATCGGCCAGGTGTTCGTCGCTCCGACCGCAGATAAAGACGCGCGCGCCTTCGCTCGCCAGCAGCACGGCGATTGCGCGACCGATGCCGGTGGTGCCGCCGGTGATGATCACCCGCTTGCCCTTCAGGCTCGGCATCGCGGTGTGCGCGTCGGACAGGTCGGTCATGCAAGGGCTCCCGGTTTCAGTCCCTTGGAGACGCCTCAGCCCGAAGCGGGTTCCGCGGCGATCCGGGCGAGCAGTCGGTCGATCGCGGCGATCGCCGCGGGTTCGTCGAGCGTCGGCGCATGGCCGGTGGCGGGGATCGTGAGGAGGTCGCCCTGCTCCAGCACCCCGGCCATCCGCTCGGCAACACTCGCCGCGAGCACGTCCGAGGTCGCGCCGCGCACCAGCAACGTGGGCACGGTCTTGAGCCCCTCAAGCGCGCGCCACATGTCGGGCCCCGCTTCGTTGCCAGGGACACGGAACGGTTCGGCGATCTTCATGTCGTAATCGAGCACGATCCGCCCGGCGCTGTTGAGCCGGTACAACCGCTTGGCCATCGCCAGCCAGTCCTCGAGCTGGAAATCGGGATAGACCGACTCGTTCGCCTCCGCGACCGCGCGCGCGGCGTGGAGCCAGGTTGGCCAGGTGTTGGACTTGCCGACATAGCTGCGGATCCGCGACAGGCCCTCGGGGCTGATCTCCGGGCCGACGTCGTTGAGTACCAACCCCGCCAGCTTTTCCCGAGCGGTCCCCGCCAGCAGCATCGCCACGATCCCGCCAAGCGACGTGCCGAACGCGACGTAGCGCGCTACGTCCAGTTCGCGCAGCAACGCCTCCACGTCCTGGACATAGGTGAGCGGCACATAGCTCATCGGGTCCTTGGCATAACCGCTGTCGCCGCGCCCGCGCAGGTCGATCGCGATCACGCGCCAGTCGGGGGACAGGCGTAGCGCGAGGTCGTGATAGTCGCGCGCGTTGCGCGTCAGACCGGGCAGGCACAGGATCGGCGGGCGATCGGCAGGACCCGGATAATCCCGATAATGGAGGCGGAGGCCGTCATTGGACCACCAATATCGGTTTTCGTACGGTGGCATGGTTGCGTCCTGCGGTTGGTACCCTCCATATTCACGTATGGACCAGCACCCGCAACCCTATCGCCCCGAAACCGCGATCCTCGATCTCGGCGACGCATTCTATGATCCTGTCGTCGCGGCGAATTTCCCCGAAACGCACCTGCGTTTCCGCAACGATCGCGCCGCCGCCGAGGTGGGCCTTGGGGATCTGGGGGCGGCGGAGTGGATCGAGCATTTCGGGCGCTTCGCGGCGATGCCGGGCAGCCTCGAGGAGCCGCTTGCGCTACGCTATCACGGCCACCAGTTCCGCAACTACAACCCCGAGATTGGCGACGGCCGCGGGTTCCTGTTCGCACAGCTGCGGGATGACCGCGACCGGTTGATGGACCTCGCCACCAAGGGATCGGGGACGACGCCGTGGAGCCGCTTCGGTGACGGTCGGCTCACGCTCAAGGGCGGGATGCGCGAAGTGCTAGCGACGGAGATGCTCGAGGCGCTGGGCGTGCCGACGTCGCGGAGTTTCTCGCTGATCGAGACCGGGGAGGAGTTGGAGCGCAACGACGAGCCTTCGCCGACGCGCTCGGCGGTGCTGGTGCGGCTCAGCCACAGCCACATCCGGATCGGCACGTTCCAGCGGCTCGCCTATCTGCGCGATGCGGAGAGCATGACTCGGCTGATCGGATATGTGCTCCGCAACCTGTATGGCGAGGAACCAGGCGAGGACGCGCCTGCGCGGCTGCTCGACCTTGTCGTGGGGCGGACCGCGACGCTTGCGGCCAGCTATATGGCGGCGGGGTTCGTCCACGGGGTGCTCAACACCGACAATATCAACGTGACGGGCGAGAGCTTCGACTATGGCCCGTGGCGTTGGGCGCCGACATGGGACCCGGCGTTTACCGCGGCCTATTTCGACCACGCGGGGCTTTACGCCTTCGGTCGCCAGCCCGAGGCGATCCACTGGAATGTGATGCAACTCGCGGTCGCCCTGCGCACCGTCAGCGAGGCGCAACCGCTGATCGACATCCTCGAGACCTTCCCGGAGCGCTATCAGCGCGCCGTGTCCGACGCGATCCTGTGGCGGCTTGGCGTCGTGCCGCAAGAGCCGACGCGCGACCGCGCGCTGGTCCAGACGATCGAACAGGGCCTGACGCAGAGCGCGATCGGGATCGACCGCTTCTTCTTCGACGCCTTCGGCGGCACCGTTCCGGAGGGCGAGGCTTTCGATCCCCTGCGCGTCGCGCTGGCGGGCTATGCGCCGCGGAAAGCGCGTGCCCACCCCTATTGGTCGGCTGCGCCCTGTTCGATGCTGATCGACGAGGTCGAGGCGATCTGGGCGGCGATCGATCAGCGCGATGATTGGGCACCATTCCATGCGAAGATCGCCGCGATCCGCCAAATGGGCGAGGCGTTGGCGGGATAAGGTCGTGTCAGGGAAGTGGATTCACCCTTAATTCTGGGGCAAGACTCTCCGATGACGAGCAATCTCCTATCCTACGAACCCGCAACCGGTGCCTTGCTGTGGGAGGGTGCCATCGGCGACGCCGATGTCGAGGTCGCCGCCGCGCGGGCAAGCTGGGCATCGTGGGCGGCGCAACCGCTGACCAACCGGATCGAGACGCTCCGCCGGTTCGCCAACGTCGTCCGCGCACGGGCCGAGCCGTTTGCCGACCTGATCGCGCGCGAGACCGGCAAGCCATTGTGGGAAGCCCGCACCGAGGTCGAGACGGTGATCGCCAAGGTCGACATTTCGGTCAGTGCCTATGCCGACCGGACTCCGCAGCGGCGGCTTGATTCGCAAATGGCCGGACGAATGGCGCTGCGTCACAAGCCGCACGGCGTCCTGGCCGTCCTCGGGCCGTACAACTTCCCTGCGCATCTGCCCAACGGCCACATCGTCCCCGCGCTGCTCGCAGGGAATGCGGTGGTGTTCAAACCCTCCGAGAAGACCCCGGCGACCGGCGCGTTCCTGGTCGACTGTCTGCGCGCGGGCGGCGTGCCCGAGGGGTGCATCCGGCTGCTGATCGGTGGCGCGGACGAAGGCAAGGCGCTGGCGGCGCATGACGGGATCGACGGGCTGCTGTTCACCGGCTCGGCACCGACCGGGATCGCGCTCAACCGTCAGTTCGCGACTCGGCCCGAGAAGATCCTCGCGCTCGAAATGGGGGGCAACAACCCGATCATCGTGTGGGAGTCGCCCGATCTTCATGCCGCGGCCGTGCTGATCGTCCAGTCCGCTTTCACCAGCGCGGGCCAACGCTGCACCGCCGCGCGCCGGTTGATCGTCGACGAGAAGCAGTACGATCCGCTGATGGACGAACTGACCAAACTGGTCGGGCGGATCATCGTCGATGAACCGCACGCCACCCCCGCCCCGTTCATGGGACCGGTGATCGACAATCAGGCCGCTGACCTGCTGACCGAGAGTTTTCTCGAATTGATGATGCGCGGCGGGCGTGCGATTCGCCACCTCGAGCGTCCCGTCCCCGACCGTCCGTTCCTGCGCCCCGCGCTGATCGATACGACGGATCTCAACGACCGCCCGGACATCGAGCTGTTCGGGCCGATCTTGCAGGTGATTCGTAAGGCGAGCTTCGAGGATGCAATCGTCGAGGCGAACAACACGCGCTACGGCCTGTCGGCGTCGCTGCTCAGCCAGAACCCCAAGCTGTACGACCAGTTCTGGGCGAATGCCCGCGCCGGGATCGTCAACTGGAACAAGCCGACCAACGGAGCGTCCTCGGGCGCACCGTTCGGCGGGATCGGATGGTCGGGCAATCACCGTCCGAGTGCCTATTATGCCGCGGATTATTGCGCCTATCCGGTCGTGTCCAACGAAGCGGAGCAGGCGCGCGCGAGCATCGGTGTGGGCTTGCGCGACGCCTGAACCGCGCTTGCCCGCATTCCGGACCGAACAGGCCCGGAATGCGGGCAGCAATGCTATTTCAGCGCGGCCAGGTCCGCCTTGACCTTGACCAGCGCCGCATCGGTCAGTGCGCCCTGCGACAACGGCTGGACTTGTGACAGCGACATGCTCTTGAACTGATCGTACATCGGGTGCGCGGTGATGTTGTCCAGGTCCGCGTCGAGCACCTGTTTCGCCGCGGGATCCG
Organism: Sphingomonas sp. PvP056; assembly: GCF_040549155.1. NCBI lineage: Bacteria > Pseudomonadati > Pseudomonadota > Alphaproteobacteria > Sphingomonadales > Sphingomonadaceae > Sphingomonas > Sphingomonas sp. PvP056. The sequence continues at coordinate 374,281 of NZ_JBEPST010000002.1, read as the reverse complement.
CGGCGATCGTCTCGATCGGCGTATCGAGCGTGAATTTCGCGGCCGGAGCGGGTGCGGGCGCAGTGGTGGTCGGGGTCGTAGGCGCGGTCGATTGGGCCGCCAGAGGTGCTGCCGATGACAGCATGACGGCAGCGAGGACGAAAGTTTTCATGACGGAGCCTCGTAGAGTGACGACGGCGCGAATCGCCGTGGCACGCTACCCTAGCTCCGACGTGTGACAAGGCAAACGCAGCGCGCCGGATCGACCGGCGCGTGCTTAGTTGAGGCGACCCAACCCTGCGATCGTGCGGTCGACGAGCGCCTTGTCGGCGTCGGCACCGTGACGCTCTGCGATGATCGTCGAGGCGGCGCGGGCGGCGGCATCGGCGGCCGAGGCGCGGACTTCGGCGATAGCACCGCGCTGGGCGGCGGCGATCTGGTCCTGCGCCATCGTCTGGCGACGGGCGACGAGTTCGGCCAGATCGGTTTCTGCCTTCGCCACCATCGCGGCGGCTTCGGCTTCGGCATGCTTGACGATCGCGGCGGCATCGCCAGCACTGGCCGCATCGCGTGCCTGGGCGGCGACGAGCAGCGCTTCGGCTTCGGCCCGCAACCGCGAGGCTTCGTCCAGTTGCGACCGGATCTTCTCGATCTGCCCGTCGAGCATCCGGGCAACCAGGCCCGGTACGTTCTTCCAGAGCAGCAGCCCAATCACGACCAGCATCGACAGCGCGACCCAGCCGGCTGCGTTGATGCCGAACGCGGTCGGCTCGTGATGGAGTTCGGCGACGCCCGTCGATGCTACCGTCTGTACGGTGGAACCCTCAGCCATGCGCCAATTCCGTCTTCACACGCGCTTCGATCGTCGAACGGTCCACCGCCACACCCGAAAGCTTGGCGACGATCGCCTCGACCGCATCGGTCGTTGCTGTTTCAATCTCGGCGAAGGCCTGCGTCTTGGACGCTGCGACCTGCGCGGTTGCGGCGGCAAGCTGTGCCTGCATCGCCGCATCGCTTGCCTTGAGCTTGGCTTCGGTATTCGCGGTGGCGCGATCCTTGGCCTCGCCCAGCGCCAGGGCAGCCTTCGACCGGGCGTTTTCGAGCCCGGTCTGATAGGCTGCCTCGACGGCGTGCGCTTGCGCGCGCGCAGCCTCTGCCGCAGCGATGTCACCGTCGATCCGGCCGTTACGATCGTCGATCGTCGCCTCGATCTTGGGGACCATCGCCTTGCCGATCCCGAAATAGATCAGCGCGAATACGATCGCCAGCCAGAAGAGCTGGGAGGCGTAGATCTCACCGATCTGGGAAAGCTGCGGCATGGACTGCGCTCGCTCTTACTTAGCGGACGACGAAGAGGATGAGGATCGCGACGACGAACGCGATCAGGCCGAGCAGCTCCGATGCTGCGAAGCCGATGAACAGGCGGCCCTGCTGGCCGTCTGCTGCGCCCGGGTTACGCAGTGCGCCCTCGAGGAACGAACCGAACACGTTGCCGACGCCGAGTGCCGCGAGACCGACACCGATCGCTGCCAGGCCGGCACCGATGTACATTGCACCAAGATCAGTCATGTTAAGCTCCTTAGAATACAGTCAGATGGGTGTTGAAAACGATTAGTGCAGATGCACCGCGTCGTGCAGGTACAGCGACGTGAGCAGTGCAAAGACGTAAGCCTGGATTGCGCAGACCAGCAGCTCGAGCGCGCTGACGCCGACGATCATGACGAAGCTGAGCACGCTGACGATCGGGCCGAGCGCGCCGCCGGCGTTGATGCCCTGCACCACGAAGCTGCCGAACACTTCGAGCAAAATGTGCCCGGCGGTCATCGCGACGAACAGTCGCAGCGCGAGGCTGAACGGGCGGACCATGAACGACACGAACTCGACCGGGATGATGACGGGCATCAGCCAGCCGGGCGCACCGTGCGGCACGAACAGCGAGAAGAACTTCAGGCCATGCTTGGCGAAACCGACGACCAGCACGATCGCGAACGACAGGAACGCCAGGATCGCGGTGACCGTAATGTGGCTCGTCACCGCGAAGGTGTGCAGCCCGGGCAGGATCGCGAGCGGCATCACCCCGATCAGGTTGGCGAACAGGATGAAGAAGAACAGCGAGAAGATGTACGGCGCGAACTTCTTGCCGCCCGAACCGATATTCACGCTGACCATCGAATCGATGAAGCTCACCGCGTTCTCGGCCATCACCTGCCAACGGCCGGGGATGAGCTGGCGCTTGAGACCGCCTGCCATGAATACCGCCAGCAGCACGAACACGACGACCATGAACAGCGCCGAGTTGGTGAAGGAGACGTCGTAACCGAACAGCTCGATATGGCGACCCAGGACGGGCTCCACCATGAACTGTTCCATCGGATCGATTTTGCCGGCGCTCACTCCGCGCGCTCCTTCGAAATCTTCATGATGTTCATGAACGCTCCGTCGACGGCCAGCGCCAGCACGATGAGCAGAGCCCACGGACTGGTACCGAGCCACGAATCAAGCGCCCAGCCAAGAATTCCACCACCAAGCAACGCACCAAGCAATAGCGCGAGAACCCGGGTTCCCTGGCCATAGCCCTTTGCCTGCGGCACCACGCCCTGGCCACGCGCCTGCGATGCCGCACGTGCCGAAGCAATGCGGGCGTCGAGGTCGTCGGTCGGGCGTTGATCGGCCAAGGGGCGCGTGTCCTGATAAGAAAACGCCGCCGTGCCGTCATGGCACCGCGACGATATGTGCGGGAAACAGGGGCAACCCCCGTGTGACGGATCGTTTAAGAAGCAGACCGGGGGGTGTCAACCATTGGTCGCCGTCCGGACCTTCCCGCGGCACGCCAATATTGGAGACATAGACGCCCGCGTTGCTTCGTCGCAAGCGTAACGATAGGTCTGGGGACGATGAGCGCGCCAGCCCCTTCCCTTCCGGACCAAGCGGGGCACCGTGCGCGGTTGCGTCAGCGGCTGTTCCTCCAGGGCGAGGAAGCGCTGCTCGATCACGAACTGGTCGAGTATCTCCTCGCGCTCGCGATACCGCGCCGGGACACCAAGCCGTTGGCCAAGGCGCTGCTTGCCGAGTTCGGCGGGATCGGCGGCGTTTTCGGGGCCGAGCCCGAGGCCCTGATGCGGGTTGCCGGAATGGGCGATACGTCGGCGGCCGCGATCAAGATCGTGCAGGCCGCCGCGCTCCGCCTGCTGCGGGTCGAGGCGAGCACGCGCCCGGTCCTCGCCAGCTGGCAGGCGCTGCTCGACTATCTCCATGCCGACATGGCGCACCGCACCAACGAGCGCGTCCGAGTGCTGCATCTCAATGCGCGCAACATGCTGGTCCGCGACGAAGTGATGAGCGACGGATCGATCGACGAAGCCGCGCTCTATGTTCGCGAGGTGATCCGGCGGGCGATCGACCTGGGGTCTGCGGCGATCATCCTGGTACATAATCATCCGAGCGGCGACCCTGCGCCGAGCCGTGCGGACATCGACATCACGCGGCGCGTTGCCGAGGCGGGCAAACGGTTGGGGATCGCCTTGCATGATCATATTATCATCGCTGGGTCGGGACATTCGAGCCTGCGCGCTATGGGGCTGCTGTAGGGCAGTGGCTGCGGAAAGTTATGGAAAGTCGCCTACGGTGTCGGCAGCAGCTTGGTAGCGTGACACCTTCACAAAGGTCTTGGCACGGCCGCCTGCTGCGTCACCCCACGTCCCAAACGCTGCCGTCATACTGAACTTGTTTCAGCATCCACGGTACAACAAGGGCAGTCCGGACTCGCGGAGGGCTGGATCCTGAAACGAGTTCAGGATGACGGTTTGCAGAACGCGGGTTTAGTGGCCAGTCCCGCCGTGTGGGACCGCCTGCCTACCGATCAAGATACCCCTTGCGCACGAACAACCATCCGCTATTCCGGATATATGGAATCAGCTCTCGCCATTGCTGCGCTTGGCGCGCTAGCCCAGGGAACGCGCCTTGATACGTTCCGCCTGCTCGTCCGGCATGTCCCCGAGGGCCTTCCCGCCGGCGAAGTCGCGCGGCAGCTCGGTGTCCCGCAAAACACCATGTCCGCGCATCTGGCGATCCTGACGCGATCCGGCCTCGTGCGATTCGAGCGCCAGGGCCGGACGATCTTCTACCGCGCGGACCTCGATTCGGTCCGGGGGCTGATGCTGTTCCTCGTGCAGGATTGCTGTGCTGGCAATGCCGATCTGTGCACGCCGCTGATCGAGGCGCTCACCCCCTGCTGCTGAAAGGTCACGCCATGTCCGTCGATATCATCGTCTATCACAACCCCGCCTGCGGGACGTCGCGCAACACGATCGGGCTGATTCGCAACGCGGGGATCGAGCCGCATGTCGTCGAATATCTCAAGACACCCCCGTCGCGCGAAATGCTCGTCGATCTCGTCCGCCGCGCCGGGATTACGCCGCGCGCGCTGTTGCGCGAGAAGGGCACGCCCTATGCCGAGCTCGGTCTGGCCGACGAAACGCTGTCGGACGACGCACTGTTCGACGCGATGGTCGCACACCCGATCCTGATCAACCGCCCGCTGGTCGTCTCGCCAATGGGTGTCAAACTGTGCCGTCCGTCGGAAGCGGTGCTCGATCTGCTCCCAACCGCGCAACAAGATGCGTTTGCCAAGCAAGACGGCGAACAGGTGATCGACGCCGCTGGTCAGCGCGTCGCCTGATGCCGTTGCGCCCCCTGTCCGACCCGACGCATTTGCCCGCGCTCGACCGCCGCTATGCCATCGCGCGCCCGGCCTCAGGGTTGGGCGCGGGCGACCCGCCGCCGCGGATCCTGCTGCTGTACGGGTCTTTGCGCGACCGGTCGTTCTCGCGGCTCTGTGTCGAGGAAGCCGCGCGGCTGCTGCAGTTCTTCGGATGCGAGACGCGAATCTTCGACCCGTCGACCTTGCCGCTGCCCGATCAGGTGGCGAGCGACGATCACCCGGCAGTCCATGAACTGCGCGAGCATTCACTGTGGTCCGAGGGACAGGTGTGGTGCAGCCCCGAGCGGCACGGGCAGATCACCGGGATCATGAAGCTCCAGATCGATCACCTCCCGCTCGCGATGGGTGGAATGCGCCCGACCCAGGGGCGGACGCTCGCGGTGATGCAGGTGTCCGCTGGGTCGCAATCGTTCAACAGCGTCAACACGCTGCGCATTCTCGGCCGCTGGATGCGGATGGTGACGATCCCCAACCAGTCGAGCGTCGCCAAGGCCTTCGCCGAATTCGACGACGCCGGGCGGATGAAACCGTCGAGCTATTACGACCGGATCGTCGACGTGATGGAGGAACTGGTGCGCTTCACGGTGCTGCTGCGCCCGCACGGCGCGCAACTGGTCGAGCGCTATTCGGAGCGTAAGGAAGCCGGACGCCTGATCGACCCCGCGACGGATCTGGCAAGCATCGCCGGGCGCTGAGCGATGCGCTGGAAGCCTGGAACCTGGAAGCTGGTGATCGCATGCCCCCGTTCGCCCTGAGCGAAGTCGAAGGGCCTGCACAACCGGGGAAAGGCAGTGCTTCGACTTCGCTCAGCACGAACGGGGAATGGAAGAATTTGCTGGAAAGGTAGCGCCCCCCTCCTCCCGTTCGCCCTGAGCGCAGTCGAAGGGCCTGCGCAACCGGGGAAAGGCAGTGCTTCGACTTCGCTCAGCACGAACGGGGAATGGGAAAAATGGTCGGAAAGGTAGCGCCCCCCCTCCCTCACCGTTCGCCCTGAGCGCAGTCGAAGGGCCAGCTCAACCGGAGCGAGGCAGTGCTTCGACTTCGCTCAGCACGAACGGGGGCGAGGCGCGGAAATAGTGACACAATGGCGCGCGCTGATAGCGCAACCCCGCCCCTCATCGCCGCGTCACGGGCAGGCGAAGAGGAAGCGGCACGGGATTGATCAGCCAGCGGCCGACAGGAAGGTGGTCAGTTCGCCCTTGGACACTTTCTTGTTCTTGTCCGCGTCCGCCTGTGCGAACGCCGTCGCGACCCAGGTCTTGGTCGCTGGCGCGGTTGCCTTGGTGCTCGGGTCGCTCGCGGTCTTGAGCGCGACCATCCAGGCACTGAACTCGGTGGCGCTCAGTGAACCGTCGCCGTTCTTGTCATAGGTCGGAAATTCGGTGCCGACGACATCGGCGATCTGTGCACCCGTCGCGGGTTGCGCTTCGGCGGTCTGCGCCGGTGCCGATTCGGCGCCAGCCGGTGGCTGCGCCATAGGTGTCGCCTGGCTGGGGTCAGCATTGGTAGCCCCTTGCTGCGTATCCGCAGGAACAGCGGCAGACGGTTGCGTGACTTGGGCCAGTGCCGGTGCAGACACGGTCAGTGCGCTGGCAATAATGATCGACTTCAACATTACACGTCTCCTTGACTTGGATCGCACGGGTTTACAGCCCAGCGATGCCAATACCGCCTTATGCTGCACCATGCCGACCATTGCTATGGCTGGAGCCCCTTGCGCCCACATTTGAAGCCTCGCCCCGTCCCTGCTAACGCCCCGCTCACCCGGTTGCGTGCCGAATCCACGATGGGCCGATCCGGCCCGTTCTTGGCGCACGACCCCACTCGCTCCGTTTTGACGAAGGATTGCCGATGGTCCCCCGCTATTCCCGCCCCGCGATGACCGCGATCTGGACGCCCGAGGCGCGTTTCCGCATCTGGTTCGAGATCGAAGCGCACGCGACCGAGGCGCTCGCCGACCTTGGCGTCGTCCCGCGCAAGGCGGCGGACGCGCTCTGGGCGTGGTGGGCGACCAAGCCCGCAATCGACGTCGCCGCGATCGACGCGATCGAAGCGGTGACCAAACATGACGTGATCGCCTTCCTCACCTGGGTGGCGGAGCAGGTCGGCGACGAAGCACGCTTCATGCACCAGGGGATGACCTCGTCCGACGTGCTCGACACCTGCCTCGCGGTACAGTTGGCGCAGGCGGCGGATCTGCTGATCGCGGATATCGACGCACTGCTCGCAGCACTTTCGGTCCGTGCGCATGAGCACAAGATGACCCCGACGATCGGGCGCAGCCACGGAATCCATGCCGAACCGGTGACATTCGGGCTGAAACTCGCGCAAGCCTATGCCGAATTCGCGCGAAACCGGGAGCGTTTGGTGGCTGCGCGTGCTGATATTGCGACCTGTGCGATCTCGGGCGCGGTCGGGACCTTCGCCAATATCGACCCGCGGGTCGAGGAACATGTCGCCGCCAAGCTCGGCCTCACCGTCGAGCCGGTCTCCACTCAGGTCATCCCGCGCGACCGCCACGCGATGTTCTTCGCGACGCTTGGCGTGATCGCCTCGTCGATCGAGCGGCTCGCGACCGAAGTACGCCATCTCCAGCGCACCGAAGTGCTTGAAGCGGAAGAGTATTTCTCGCCGGGCCAGAAAGGTTCGTCGGCGATGCCGCACAAGCGTAACCCGGTGCTGACCGAGAACCTCACCGGTCTCGCGCGGATGGTGCGCGGGTATGTCACCCCCGCGCTCGAGAACGTTGCCTTGTGGCATGAGCGCGACATCAGCCATTCGTCGGTCGAGCGCTATATCGGCCCCGATGCGACGATCACGCTCGACTTCGCGCTCGGGCGGATGACCGGGGTGATCGAGAAATTGCTCGTTTATCCGGCGCGGATGGAAAAGAATCTCAACAAGATGGGCGGCCTCGTCCATTCGCAGCGCGTGCTCCTCGCGCTGACGCAAGCCGGGGTGAGCCGCGAGGATTCGTATCGCCTCGTCCAGCGCAACGCGATGAAGGTGTGGGAATCGGATGGCGAATTGTCGCTGCTCGAACTGCTGAAGGCCGATCCCGAAGTGACCGCCGCGCTGTCGGTCGCGGAGATCGAGGACAAGTTCGATCTCGGCTATCATCTGAAGCACGTCGACACGATCTTCGCGCGGGTGTTCGGGGCGCAGGGTTAACCGTTCGTCTACACCAGAGCACGTTTCAACGTGCAAATGCTGCACTTGCGAATGCGCGTAATAATGTTGCTGAATTAAGCAACAATCTCCAAATGTCTCCGTGCCGGGATGATCCGGCACGGAGACTCTCAAATGCGCATCCTGCAGAACCTGGCCAGCGGCCTTATTGCCGTGGCCGGTGTCGCACTGGTGGCGGAAGTCCTGATCTTCTGACCACCCGACCGCTCGACCGCCCCTTGTAACAAGGGGCGGGAGAAGCGCTTTTTGGTTTCGTAGTTTTTAAGACGAAGGCTTCCCTCACCGTCCGCTTCCCCGGCGAAGGCCGGGGCCCAGTCGAGATGGCCGACGTAACGTAGCGCAGCGCTCAAGGCTCTTCTGTCTCACTACTGGGCCCCGGCCTTCGCCGGGGAAGTAGCAGATGAAGGGGAAAGCGCCTCCTGGCGGCCGCTCGCTTCCCCCCAAAGCATTACACCCAGGCGCTCTTCACCTTCTTGAAGAACCCACTCGTCTGCGGGCATTCCTTGCCGGTCTCGGTCGCGCGGAACTCCTCGAGCAACTCGCGCTGGCGTGCGGTGAGGCTCGTCGGGGTCTCGACCTCGACGCGGATCACCAGATCGCCGCGACCACGGCCCTGCAACACCGGCATCCCCGCGCCACGCTGGCGCAGCTCGCGTCCGGACTGTGTGCCCGCCGGGATCTTGATCGTGTGATTGACCCCGTCCGGCCCCGGGATCGTGACTTCGCCCCCAAGCGCCGCGGTCGTGAAGCTGATCGGCGTCCGCGCGAACAGCGTGGTGCCCTCGCGCTCGAACAGCGGATGCCGTGCGACGTGGAGGAAAATATAGAGATCGCCCGACGGTGCGCCGCGCAGACCCGCCTCGCCCTCACCGGTCAGGCGAACGCGCGTGCCTTCGTCCACCCCGGCCGGAATGTTGACGGTGCGCGTCTTGGTCTGGTCGATCCGACCTTCGCCATGGCATGCGCCGCACGGGTCCGCGATCGTCTGGCCAGCGCCGTGGCAGCTCGGGCAGGTCCGCTCGACCACGAAGAAGCCCTGCTGCGCACGGACCTTGCCGTGGCCGTGGCACGTCGCGCAGGTCTTGGCGACGGTCCCACGGGTCGCGCCGCTGCCTTCGCAGACCTCGCATACGCCCGACACGTCGATCGTGATGTCGGTCGATTTGCCGTGGAACGCGTCCTCGAGCGTGATTTCCATGTCGTAGCGCAAATCGGCACCACGCCGCGGTCCCTGTGCGCCACCGCCACCGCGCTGGCCGCCCATGAACTCGCCGAAGATGTTCTCGAAAATATCGGAAAAAGCGCCGAAGTCCTGCGCGCCGCCGCCGCCACGACCGCCGCCGCCGCCCTGACGGAAGGCCTCGTGACCGAAGCGATCATAGGCCGCGCGCTTCTGCGGATCCTTGAGGCAATCATAGGCCTCGCTGATCGCCTTGAAATGCGCCTCGGAATCCTTGCAACCGGGGTTGCGGTCCGGGTGATACTTCATCGCCAGCTTGCGATAGGACGTCTTGATCGTCCCGTCGTCGGCGGTGCGCTCGCATTCGAGCAGTTCGTAGAAATCGACTTCGGTGCTCATGTCAGGCCCTCAGACCGGGAGACGGTGGCGGGTGGAACAGCGAACGGTTTAATCCGCCCTGCCCATGCCCGTCACCGCCGCGCCCGGCGGCCCTCCCCCGCCAAGCGAGAGAGGGCGTTTGTGCTTATGCCTTGGTGTCGTCGACTTCGGAGAATTCCGCGTCAACCACGTCGTCCTTCGGTGCCGCTGCACCGTCGGCGGCGGGCGAAGCGTCGGCCTGCGCCTGCTTCTCGTAGATCGCCTGCCCAAGCTTCATCGCAACCTGGCCGAGTGCTTCGGCCTTGGCCTTCATCGCCTCGGGATCGCCACCTTCGACCGCAGTCTTGGCTTCGGCGATCGCCGCTTCGATCTCGCCCTTGAGCGACGCGTCAACCTTGTCGGCATTGTCGGCAAGCTGGCGCTCGGTCGTGTGGATCAGGCTCTCGGCGTTGTTCTTCGCCTCGGCCGATGCACGGCGCTTCTTGTCGTCCTCGGCGAACTGCTCGGCGTCGCGAACCATCTGCTCGATGTCGCGATCCGACAGGCCACCCGATGCCTGGATGCGGATCTGCTGCTCCTTGCCGGTGCCCTTGTCCTTCGCCGACACGTTGACGAGGCCGTTGGCATCGATGTCGAACGTGACCTCGATCTGCGGCACGCCGCGCGGTGCGGGCGGGATGCCGACCAGGTCGAACTGGCCGAGGATCTTGTTGTCCGCCGCCATTTCGCGCTCGCCCTGGAACACGCGGATCGTGACAGCCCCCTGGTTGTCGTCCGCGGTCGAATAGGTCTGCGACTTCTTGGTCGGGATCGTCGTGTTGCGATCGATCATCCGGGTAAACACGCCACCCAGCGTCTCGATGCCGAGCGACAGCGGCGTCACGTCGAGCAGCAGCACGTCCTTGACGTCGCCCTGCAGCACGCCCGCCTGGATCGCCGCACCCATCGCCACGACCTCATCCGGGTTGACGCCCGAATGCGGTTCCTTGCCGAAGAAGTCCTTCACGACCTGACGGACCTTGGGCATGCGCGTCATACCGCCGACGAGGACGACTTCGCTGATGTCCGCCGACTTTACGCCCGCATCCGCCATCGCCTTCTTGCACGGCTCGAGCGTACGCTGGATCAGGTCCTCGACCAGACGCTCGAGGTCCGAGCGCGTGATCGCCTTGACGAGATGCTTCGGGCCGGTCGCGTCCGCAGTGATGAACGGCAGGTTGACTTCGGTCGTAGCTGCCGACGACAGCTCGATCTTCGCCTTCTCAGCCGCTTCCTTCAGACGCTGGAGTGCCAGCTTGTCCTTGGTGAGGTCGATCCCTTCGGCCTTCTTGAAGTCTTCCGACAGGAAGTTGAGCAGCTTGTTGTCGAAATCCTCACCGCCGAGGAAGGTATCGCCGTTGGTCGCCTTCACTTCGAACACGCCGTCGCCGATCTCGAGGATCGAGATGTCGAACGTACCGCCGCCGAGGTCATAAACCGCGATCGTCTTGTTGGTGTCCTTGTCGAGGCCATACGCAAGCGCAGCAGCCGTCGGCTCGTTGATGATGCGGAGCACTTCTAGACCCGCGATCTGCCCGGCGTCCTTGGTCGCCTGGCGCTGTGCGTCGTTGAAGTACGCGGGCACGGTGATGACCGCCTGCGTGACCGTCTCGCCGAGATAGGCTTCCGCGGTTTCCTTCATCTTCTGCAGCGTGAAGGCGGAGATCTGCGAAGGCGAATATTCCTTGCCGCCAGCGCCGACCCATGCGTCGCCATTGTTGCCGCGCACGATGTGGTACGGGACCAGCTCGGTGTCCTTCTTGGTGATCGGGTCGTCGAAACGACGGCCGATCAGACGCTTCACCGCGAAGATCGTGTTCTCCGGGTTGGTCACTGCCTGGCGCTTGGCCGGCTGGCCGACCAGTCGCTCGCCATCCTTGGCGAATGCGACGATCGACGGCGTGGTGCGCGCGCCTTCTGCGTTTTCGATGACCTTCGGCTTGCCGCCTTCCATGACGGATACGCAGCTGTTGGTCGTGCCGAGATCGATTCCGATTACTTTTGCCATTGGTCCTCTTGGGCCCCCGTCAGTCAAAAAATGGACGTTCAGCCGTGCCCTCGAACTGAGCGGCACGACCCGTTACTCCAGCGATATAGGGGGGCTTTTGCTTGTCGCAAGATTTTCGCACGCCTAGAGACGCCTTTGGGTTCCCAATGCGGGAGATAAGATTTGAACGTGCGGTTTTTTGCGGTTTTGGCGTGCGCTGCGGTTGCCGGCTGTCAGTCGCCGCCCGAACTCAAGGTCGATCACGGCTATGTCCGGCTGGGCACGATGCCGAGCCGCCCGTCCGCGGGCTATTTCACGATCCATGGCGGGCCGACCGCAACGACGCTGATCGCGGTCAACAGCCCGGTCGCGGTCAAGAGCGAACTGCATGAATCGATGACGGCGGGCGGCATGTCGACGATGAAGCCGCTCGGCGACCTCAAGATCCCCGCACTGTCGACGACCGAGTTCAAACCCGGCGGCAAACACCTCATGCTGTTCGACATGAACCCGGGGATCAAACCCGGGCGTCCGATCACGCTGACGTTCACTTTCTCGGACGGGCGGCGGATCGACGCGCTCGTGCCGACGATCGCGCCGGGCGCGTCTGCTCCCGTGTTCAAGGACTGAGACGACAGCGTGGCACGGGCACCGAAGCGGACGTTGACCAGCGGCGAAGTAACGCTCGCGCGCAGTGTGTTCGGCGATGCGATCGATTACGCAAAAGTGCGGCTGACGCAGCGCAAATGGGCGTTCTTCCAGCCGCGCGAGACGGTGATGGCCCCCACCGGATGCATCTGCTTCCATCCCAAGGGATCGCTTTACCACGATGATTTCGCGTGCGGAAATCTCGATGCGCAGGGGCTGTTGATCCATGAGCTGACGCACATCTGGCAGACTCAACGCGGGATTTTCCTGCCGCTCGTGCGCCATCCGTTCTGCCGCTATGATTATGCGATCCGTCCAGGGTTGCCGCTCAAGCGTTACGGGATCGAGCAGCAGGCGGAAATCGTGCGGCATACCTTCGTGTTGCGCCACGGCGGGTTCATTCGCGGAGCGCTGCCGCTGGCGACCTATGAGAGCATCCTGCCGTTTCGACCCGGCTGACGCAGGGGCGACAGAGGAACCTGCCGGTTAAGCAGCATCGCTTTCATCGGGTGCCAGCCGCAGCGATAGCGTCGCGACCGCCCCCTGCCCCGGCCCCGCACTGTCGAGCCGCAGCGTCCCCTGCATCGCCTGCATCGCGTTGGCGCACCAGTGCAGGCCAAGCCCCCCGACCTTGTGCTGCCGGGTGGAATAGCCGCGCTGAAAGAGGTTGGGTGCCGCGCCAGCCGCGAACCCCTCGCCATCGTCGCGGATCACGATCTGGGCCATGTCGTCGGTCTGTTCGATCGTGACCCGGATGCTGCCGCTGCCGGTCCCGTGCGCCGCGATCGCGTCGGCGGCGTTCGCGAAGAGATTGCCGATTACCTGGCTGAGGATGATCCGGCTCGCCAGCACATGACAGGGTTGCGCGGGGAAACCGACCGCGATCGACACGCTGCCGGAATAGCGCGCAATCGTCGCGTTACGCGCGATGATGTCGGTCACGTCGCACGGCGACATTTCGGGGCGTTCGTGAACAGCGCGCTGCTGCTGCCCGATGATTTCGAGCACCTGACCCATCGCCTCGCGCGCCACCAGCAGCGCACGATGACGATCGGTGCGATCCTGCACTTCCGCCGCGACCGCCGTCGCGACGAACGCCGCCAGTTTCTCCCGGCGCGCGGGCGCAACCGTATCGTTCGCCAGTTCCGCGACAGCGCGGTTGAGCAGTGCCAGATCGACCGGCGCGGTCTGCGTGCTTGCGCGGCTCAGAATCGTGCTGACCGGGGTAAGTGCATTACGGACGTTGTGCAGCATCGCGGTGGCGCTCTCGCTTTTGCCCAGCGCGAAATTCTGCGACTCAAGTTGCTGCCGCAAATCGTGCAACTGCCGCAACATCGCGTTGAAGCTGGTGGCAAGCGATCCGATCTCATCGGCAGACATCGGGCCAGGTAACAGCGCCAGCGTACCGGAACGCTGGACCGTCTTCATGTGACGCTCCACCCGCGCGAGCGGGCGAAGCACCTGCGTGGTGATCAGCCATCGCACTGCCAGTAACAGCAGCAGCAACAGGACGACCGATCCCGCGACCGCGAGCAGCAGCATCCGCTGACCGAGCACCGCGAATTCCCGGCGCACGGTGAACGCGGCACCCGCAACCGCTTGTCCGTCAGGTCCGCGGATCGGTACGACGATGTGCATGGCGGTGCGCGTCGCCTCGGTCGTCGCGCCATCTGCGGTACTGTCGAGATCGACCCGCGTCGGCAGGTGCGACGCTTCCGACAACAGGGTCGGCGAAAGACGGCGGGCTAGCAGGACGAAATGCGGCGGGGTGCGACTGTCCTTGCCCGATATCCGCACGACCCCCACGGCCGCGACCGCCTTCCCCAGCCTCAGGTAGAAGTGCGCAGACCGGTTGACCCCCACGAGCCGGTCGAGCGGGAGCGGTCGTATCGCATCGGCAAAGGCCCGCTGTATTGCCCGCCCGTCGCCGGATCGCCATTGGACGCTGCCGTTTCCGTCAGGCGTCTCATTCTCTGCGCCGCCCAGCCAGGCGATCCCATCCACCTGTCGATCGTCGAAGATGTGCCGAGCCTGCGCGCGGTTCGGTGCGAATGCGGCATCTTCGGCGAAGTCACGCGCCTTGAGTTCGACCGTGCGTGACACCGCCTCGAGCGCGGTCCGGGTGCGGTCCATTTCCACCTGGATCGACTTGCCCTCGAGCGACTTGAAACTCGGGATGATGACGCTCGACAGAACCGCGATCAGGAAGACCGCCCCGATCAGTCCGACCCCGGTCAGGATGGCGACAAGTTTCGCCGCAAGCGCCCGCGAAGCCCGCGATGCCCGGGTGCGTCGTCGAATCCACCGGGCGAGGGCGGACCTCATGGTTGCGGTACGGTGCTGCCTCCGAACAGCAACTCGGGCTTCTCGGGCGGAAGCGGCGGGCCGTTGTCGACCATGTAGCGCGTGAGCGCGATCTGCCGTGCGAACACCTTGGAAACCGGACGGCTGAACAGGAACCCCTGCATGTGGGAACAGCCCGCGACGCGAAGCGCCTGCAACTGCGCCTCGCTTTCCACGCCCTCGGCGACCACGCCCAGCCCCAGCGCACGCCCGAGATGGATGATCGACTGGACGATCGCCGCACTCTCGCGCTCGCGGCCCATGCCGTCGATGAAGCTGCGGTCGATCTTGAGGCAATCGAGCGCGAACTTGCGGATGTTGTAGAGGCTCGAATAGCCTGTCCCGAAATCGTCCAGCGCGATGCGGAAGCCCATCTGGCGCAACTTGTAGAGCGTGTCCGCTGCCCGGTCGGCATCGTCGAAGATCGCGGTTTCGGTGATCTCGATCTGGAACCGCGTCGGATCGACGCCAGCGCGCTGCACTTCCTCGATCAACCGTGCGACGAAATTGTGCCGCCGGAACTGGCGCGGCGAGAAGTTTACCGAGACATACTGCGTCGGCCACTCGCAAAGCACCTTGAGCGATTCACGCACCACCCAGTCGCCGATTTCGTGGATCAGGTTGGATTCCTCGGCGATCGGCACGAACACTTCGGGCCCGATCGGTCCGTGCGTATCGGTCTCCCAGCGCAACAGCGCCTCGAACCCGACGATCTCCAATTGCTCCCGCTCCACGATCGGCTGGAATGCGAGCGACAGTTCGTTGCGCGCGATCGCGCCAGACAGTCCGGTTTCGATCGCACGACGCAAACGGATCGTCTCGTCCATCCCGTCGTCATAGACCCGAACGATCCCCCGACCGTCGCGCTTGGCATCGTGAAGCGCGAGGTCGGCCCGGCGCATAAGATCGACCGGATCGCGTGATTCGCCCGGCTCGGTTGCGATCAGGCCGATCGATGCGCCACCCTGCACGGAATGGCCCAGGACCTTGAACGTCGATGCGCACGCCTTTGCGATCCGGGCGCAATCCTGTTCGGCGGCATCGGTCCCGGCGGTGTCGAACAACAGCCCGAACTCGTCCCCGCCAAGCCGCGCGACCATTCCGCCCGACGGTATCGAGCGCTGCAACACCGCGCACATCGTGCGGATCAGTTCATCGCCGGCGAGATGCCCGAGCGTATCGTTGACCAGCTTGAACCGGTCGAGATCGACCATCGCGACGGCAAACTGCGCCCCCGACTTGGCACGGTCGCTCAGTGCGCGCCGGAACGCCAGACGGTTGGGCGCTTCGGTCAATGAATCGTGGTTGGCGAGATGCATCGCCCGGCTTTCGTTCGCCGCGAGTTCGTGGCCTTGCTCTTCGAGTTGCCGCACCTGCGCCGCCAGCGTCTCGCGCGCGGCAGTCAGTTCCCGGTCGCCTTCCCAGCGATGCCCGAGCGCGATCGCCATCTGCTGGACCTCTGCGACCTCGAACGGTTTGGCGATGTAGAAGATCTTGTCCGGAGGCCCGGCGACCCGCGCGATCTCGGTCGGTGTGAAGTCCGAATAGCCGGTAACGATGACGATGTGGATGTCCGGGTCGAGTGCACGGATGCGCTGTGCCGTATCGCGGCCGTCGATTCCGGGCGGCATGCGCACATCGATGAACGCCACCGCAAAGCGCTTCTTGTCGCGCATCGCATCGGCAACCGCAGACACGCCTTCCGCCCCTTGCAGCGCGAAGGTCAGCTCGAACGCAGGTCCGTGTTCGACGGTATCGGGGGCCAAATCGTCCCCGAATAATTCCGCAGCCATTTCCCCAAGGGTGGCGGCCATACCACTGTCATCACAGGTAAAACTGCGTCGATAGCTTTCGTGCATGGCCGGTTCGTCATCGACGATCAGAATTCGCATCGGACACCATCTCACAAGACAAAAGGCGCGATGCACCTTTTGTTCCTGCTACGCAAACTGGGTTAACAATTTCTGAAGCTCGACCCCTTGCTCAGTGCCCGTACGCCCAGCTCGATCGCACCCAGCGGACCGGCCATGCCGCCAAGTTCCGCTGGAACAACAAAGGCTTCGAACGGCATCAGACCACGCGCATTGCCATATCCCGCCAGGCTCTCGGCGAGCTTGTGCTGGATCATCGCGAACAGATGCGGAACACCGACCATCACACCGCCACCCATAACGATGCGACGTGGTATCCCGGTCAGAACCAGCGTGTGACACAATTGCGCCAGCGCGTGCGCAACGCCGTCCCATACGGGATCACCAATCGCGATGTCCTGCGCAGGTGTTCCCGCGCGGGCGCGGATCGCGGTGCCCGACGCCAGACCTTCGAGGCAGTCGCCGTGGAATGGGCATGACCCTTGCCAGGTGTCGCCGGGAAGCCGGACCGGACGAATATGCCCGAGTTCGGAATGCGTAAGCCCTGAAACCGGGGTCCCGCCGAGCACCAGGCCAACGCCGAGCCCGGTCCCGACCGTGACATAGGCATGATCCGCCACGGTGCGCGACGCCCCCCAGCGCCCTTCGCCAAGCGCCGCGCCCGCGACGTCGCTGTCGAAACCGGTCGGGACGCCGGCGACGCGCGCCAGTCGCTGCCCGACGTCGGTATCCGACCAGCCGGGCTTGGGCGTCGCGGTGATAAAGCCGTGCCTGGGATCGGCCGGATCGAGCGACACCGGACCGAAACTCGCGATGCCGAGCGCTTCATAACCCGACCAGCGCGCAAGCACGGCCTCGACCGCGTCCATCGTTTCCGCAGGGGTCGTGGTCGGGATCGTCACCGTGTCGCGGACATCGTCGGGTCCGCTGGCGAGAACGCAGATGACCTTGGTTCCGCCGAGTTCGATCCCGGCGACGAGGGGCGTGCTCATTCTACCGTCACCGACTTTGCGAGGTTGCGGGGCTGGTCGACATCGGTCCCCTTGATGACCGCGACGTGATAGGCGAGCAACTGCACCGGCACCGCATAGACCAGCGGGGCGATCAGCGGGTGGACCTTGGGCATGGTGATCGTCGCCAGACAATTGTCGCCCGCCGCCTGGATACCGTCGTAATCCGAGATCAGGACGACCTTGCCGCCGCGCGCCTGGACTTCCTGCATGTTGCTGACAGTCTTGTCGAACAGCGGGCCCGAGGGGGCGATGACGATCACCGGGACATTCTCGTCGATCAACGCGATCGGCCCGTGCTTCATCTCGCCTGCGGCATACCCTTCGGCGTGGATGTAGCTGATTTCCTTCAGTTTCAACGCGCCTTCCAGCGCCAGCGGGTAATCCGTCCCGCGGCCCAGATACAGCACGTCGCGCGCGACCGCGACGTGATGCGCCATCGCCTCGATCGCCTCGTCATAGGCGAGCGCACCATTGAGCGCGGCGGGCGCTTCGGCGAGGTGCTTGACGATCATCTTCTCCTCGGCAGGGCTGAGCTTGCCCTTGGCACGCGCGAGATTGGCGGCGAGCGCCGCGAGCACCGCGAGCTGGCACGTGAACGCCTTGGTTGAGGCGACGCCGATCTCGGGACCGGCATGGGTGGGCAGCAACAGGTCGGCTTCGCGCGCCATCGTGCTCGTCGGCACGTTGACGACGACCGCGATCGTCTGCCCCTCGGCCTTGGCATGGCGCAGCGCCGCGAGCGTATCCGCGGTCTCGCCCGACTGGCTGATGAACAGCGCGAGACCGCCCTCCTCCATCACCGGCGCGCGGTAGCGGAATTCGGACGCGACATCGAGATCGACCGGCACGCGGGCGAACTGTTCGAACCAGTATTTGGCGACCATGCCCGCGTAGAAGCTCGTCCCGCAGGCGACGATCGTGACGCGCTTGATCGTCGACAGGTCGAACTCGGGGATGGGCAGCGTCACGCGCTCCTCCATCCGCTGGAGGTACGAGCGCAACGTCTGGGCGACGACGATCGGCTGCTCGTAAATCTCCTTGAGCATGTAATGCTTGTGGTTGCCCTTAGAGACCAGATCGCCGGTCACGCCGGAGATCGTGATCGGCCGCTCGACGGGCGTGTTGTCGCGGTCATAAACCTGGGCGCCGTCGCGCGTCAGCACGACCCAGTCGCCCTCGTCGAGATACGCGATCCGCTGCGTCAGCGGCGCGAGCGCGAGCGCGTCAGAGCCGAGGTACATCTCGCCCTCGCCATGCCCGACGACCAGCGGCGAGCCGAGCCGCGCACCGATCAGCAGATCGGGGTGTTGGCGGAACAGGATTGCGAGCGCGAACGCACCGTGGAGCCGTGGCAGGATTTCGCGCACCGCCTCGATCGGGCCAAGCCCCGCCTCGACCTTCTCGCTGATCAGATGCGCAACGACTTCGGTATCGGTCTCGCTGGTGAAGGTGCGCCCGCGTGCGATCAGTTCATCGCGGAGCGGCTTGAAATTCTCGATGATGCCGTTGTGGACAACCGCGACTTCGCCCGTCGCGTGGGGATGCGCGTTGTTGGTGGTCGGGCCGCCATGCGTCGCCCAGCGGGTGTGCGCGATCCCGGTCTTGCCGGGCAGCGGGTGCGCCGCAAGTTCGTTCGCGAGATTGATCAGCTTGCCCGAAGCGCGCCGCCGCTCGATCGCACCGTCGAAATCGGTTGCGATCCCCGCGGAATCATAGCCGCGATATTCGAGCCGCTTGAGCCCGTCGAGCAGACGGTCCGCCACGTCTTCGGTGCTCAGGATGCCAACGATGCCACACATGTGCTTGTCTCGACCTTAGAGGGTGTAGGGGATGTGGATGCCCGGCATGTCGGCCGGGAAATCCTTGGTATTGCGGGTCACTAAGATGCGTCCGTGAACCTGCGCTGACGCGAGGATGACCGAGTCGGCAAGCTTCAGCCGGCGCTCATTGCGCAGTTCCGCCGCGCGTGTCGCAATCGCAATATCGAGCTCATCGATCAGGAACCCCTCCAGCAGCAATTTCGTTCGCGGCATCGTGATCTGGTCAACCCGGGACATGACCTCGATCCACGTCACCCGACTGATCCACCGATCGTCGACCGACTCGAGCTCGCGCTGCGCTGACACGTTGCCGTTAAGTGCATCGATCAGGATATTGCTGTCGAACGACGTGGCGCTCACGATTTTGGCGACGGCTGCACGCCCCGAAGCTGATCGAGATAGATCGCGCGCTGACGATCATCTTCCGCGTCGAAGAGATCGGGAAACTCGGCTTTGACCTCTTCGTAATCGTCGTCCCATGGACGGGTCCAGCTCGCGCGTTCGCGCCGCTGCCATTCAACGGCGTCACCAATGTCGGTGCGATCCTTCCAGGCCCCGAAGCCGGCGCGCAACGCCGCCAGTCGCCGTTGCCGATCCCCCTCTTGCGCGTCGCTCTCGATCAGCCGATCAACCGCGTCACGGATCACCGCAGCGCGCGACTGACCGTGCTCGGCCGCGATCCGATCGAGCCGCGCAATGCGATCGTCGCCGAGCGAAACCAGGGTCCTGCTAGCCATTACCGATAGATATCATCGCGTGATATCACTTGCCAGCTTTCTTCGCCATCATCGCGTCGCGAAAGCGCTTGGCCCATCCGGACTTGGAGACTTGCTGCGGCCGCACCAGTGCGAGCGCGTCGGGTTCGACATCGGCGGTGATCACTGATCCTGCTCCGACGGTAGCGCCCGCGCCGATCGTCACGGGCGCAACCAGCGCCGAGTTCGATCCGATGAACGCGCCAGCGCCGATCACCGTCTTGTACTTGAAGAAGCCGTCGTAATTGCAGGTGATCGTGCCCGCGCCGATGTTCGCGCCCTCGCCTACTTCGGCATCGCCCAGATAGGTCAGGTGGCTCGCCTTCGCACCCGCGCCGAGCACCGCCTTCTTCATCTCGACAAAATTGCCGATCTTGGACGCCTCGCCCATCACCGCGCCGGGGCGCAATCGCGCGAACGGGCCGACCTCGGCCTTCGCGCCGATCCGTGCGCCCTCGATATGGCTGAAGGCATGGATCACCACCCCGTCGGCAACCGTGACACCCGGACCGAAGAAGACGTTGGGTTCGATCACCACGTCGCGACCGATCTGCGTGTCATGCGCGAACCACACCGTCTCGGGCGCGATCAGCGTCGCGCCCTCGGCCATCGCGCGCACGCGGCGCTGCACCTGCCAGTCCGCCTCGACTGCAGCGAGTTCGGCGCGGCTGTTGACGCCCGCGACTTCGCCCGCGCTGGTCTCGATCACCGCGGACCGGCGGCCATCGGCGGCGGCGAGTATGACGATATCGGGGAGGTAATATTCCCCCGCCGCATTGTCGTTCCCGACGCGTGCGAGCAGCGCGAACAAATCTTCGCTGCGCACGGCCATCAGCCCCGAATTGCACAGGTCGACTGCGCGTTCGGCGTCGGTCGCGTCCTTATATTCGACCATCTTCTCGATCACGCCGTCATGCGCGATGATGCGGCCATAGGCCCCGGCATCGCTGGGGCGGAAGCCGAGCACGACGATTGCTGGCGCATCCGGCGCGGCAAGCCGGTCGAGCATGGCGCGCATCGTCGCGGTCGAGACGAGCGGCACGTCGCCGTACAGGATCAGCACGTCGCCATCGAACCCGGCAAGGGCCGCCTCGGCCTGCGCGACCGCATGCCCCGTACCGAATTGTTCGGCCTGCAGCGCGGTGGCGATGCCGAGCGGGGCGACCGCCGCCTCGACCTGCTCACGCCCGGCCCCCGTCACCACCACGGTCCGCGCAGGGTGGAGCGCGGCAATGCTGTCGACCAGATGGAGCAGCATCGACCGCCCCGCGATCGGATGGAGGACCTTGTGCAGGTCGCTTTTCATGCGGGTGCCCTTGCCAGCGGCAAGGACGATTGCGGCAACGGGACGGTTCATCCCCGAAGCACTGCCACGACCGTCTTGCCAATTCCATAGCAACCCTGCCAGTCATGCCGTCATGACGAAGAATTCATTCGATATCGTGGGGTTCGACCTCGATGGGACGCTGGTCGACAGCAGCGGCGATCTGACCGCGGCGGTCAACGACACGCTCGCGTCGGTGGGCCGTGCCCCGCTGACGATCGCGCAGGTCAAGACGATGGTCGGCGGCGGCGCAAAACACATGCTGACCCAGGGGCTAGAAGCGACCGGCGGGATCGACGCGGACGCGTTCCGCGCGCTCTACAAGCGGATGCTCGCGTATTATGGCGATCACCTCTCGGTGCATACACGCCGCTTCCCCGGTGCGGTGGCGGCACTCGACGCGCTGGCGGAACGCGGCGTGCGCGTCGCGGTGTGCACCAACAAGTTCGAATCCTTTGCGACCCGGCTACTGACGGACCTGGGTCTGATCGACCGGTTTGCCTGCATCATCGGGGGCGACACGCTCGGCCCCGGCCTGTCCAAACCCGACCGCGCGCCGATCGACGAGATGATCCGGCGCTCGGGCGGCGGTCGCGCCGCGTTCGTTGGCGATTCGATCTACGATATCATGGCGGCCCGCAATGCGGGCATCCCGGGCATCGCGGTCAGCTTCGGCTTCCTGCTCGAGCCGGTCGAGCAAATGGGTGCGGATGCGGTGATCGATTCGTTCGACGACCTGATCCCGACGCTGGATCGCCTGGCAGCCTGACGCCGGGGCCGCGCCGCGCTGGCGCAGCCCGGGCCACAAAAGCCATGCCAGCAGGCCCGGTGGCTTCCCCCAGCTTGTACAGCCGCACGCTGCACTGTTCGCTTCCGCCCGCCTGCAACACTCGCTAAGGCACTCCGATGCTGCAAGGGTTCGGGACACGCACGGTTACCGCCATCGGGCTCGTCGTGATCGCGGCGGTCGCGGTATTCCTACTCGAATGGAATCTCCAGGCGGCGATCATCGCGCTCGTCGGCGGTATCGCCGCCGCGCTGGTCGCGACCGGGACCGGCGACCAGCCGATCGAATCCCCGCGCCCACCCGAAGTCGTGCCGCAAGCCCCCGTGCCGCACCTGCAGGAAGTGATCGAGGCGGTCCTCGGCCCCGTACTGATCGTCGCCGAAGGGTTGGTGACCCATGCCAATGCCGCGGCAACCGGGTTGCTCGGCAATCACATCGTCGGGGAGGACGTGCGCGTCGCGATCCGTCATCCGGGCGCCGCCGAACGGCTCGCGAGCCCGCTCGCAAGCACGCCGCAAGGGCCGACCAACCTTGTCGGCCTCGGGGCGCGCGACCAGCATTGGGAGATGCACGTCACCCCCGCCACCAACGGCCAGCGGATCGTGCACCTGATCGACCGGACCGGCAGTTATGCGGCAGAACGGATGCGGGTCGATTTTGTCGCCAACGCCAGCCACGAACTGCGCACGCCGTTGGCGTCGATCCTTGGCTACATCGAGACGCTCGGCGACGACAAGGCAGGCGAGGACGCGCAGGTCCGGGGCCGTTTTCTCAAGATCATGTTCGACGAAGCGCGCCGGATGCAGCGCCTGATCGAGGATCTGATTTCGCTCAGCCGGATCGAGGCGGAGAAATACCGCCTGCCCGATCGCGCGGTCGATCTCGCCGAGCTGGTCGAGGAAGTGCGATCCGAACTGCTCGACGCGCAAGCCAGACGCAGCGCGGACATCGTCGCGGATCTCGACCTCGGCGTGCCCGCGGTGGCGGGTGATCGCGCGCAGCTGAGCCAGATCCTCCACAATCTGATCGGCAACGCGATGAAATATGGCCGCGCCGGAACCCCGGTGACGGTCAAGCTGTGGAGCGACCGGCTCGGCATGGTGCGGATCAGCGTCGCCGACGAAGGCGAAGGAATCGCGCCCGAACACCTGCCGCGCCTGACCGAACGCTTCTACCGCGTCGATCCGGGCCGCAGCCGCGCCGCGGGCGGGACCGGACTGGGCCTCGCGATCGTCAAGCACATCGTCGAGCGGCACCGTGGCCGGTTCGACGTTGCCAGCACCGTCGGCACCGGCACGACAGTCACCGTCATGCTTCCACCGCATGCGAAGACCAGCCCGCCCCCCTCCGCAGCTGTGCGCTCTACGAACGGGCTTTCCGATGCTATTGTCATCAAACGGTAACGTGAACGTCACAGAGGCAGCGTGCGACGATGGTAAGCGGTTCAGGACACCAGCCTTCCGCCATGCGAATCGTTGACCGTAGGGAATCATGATGAACCGGAAGCACGGCAAGTTTGCGAAGGTCGGCGGCGTTATTCTGGCTGCCGTGGCGATCGGTTCGCTCGGCGCATGCCAGGATCAGGCGAATGGCGGCGGTGCCGGATCGCGCGACCACATTACCGTGGTCGGGTCCTCCACCGTATTCCCGTTCACCACGCTGGTGGCGGAACGTCTCGTCAACGGCACGCCCGGCATGAAGGCCCCCGCGATCGAGGCAACCGGGACCGGCGGGGGGATGAAGCTGTTCTGCGCCGGCGTCGGCGCGGCCTACCCTGACATCGAGGACGCCTCGCGCCGGATCAAGGCGAGCGAGTATAAGACGTGTGTCGGTAACGGCGTCTCGAAAATCATCGAAGTCCAGATCGGCCTCGACGGCATCGCCTTTGCAGAAGCCAAGACCGGCCCGAAATTACAGCTGACCGCAGTCGACCTGTACAGCGCGCTCGCGGCCGCACCGAAGGGGCGCCCCAATACCGCCAAGACGTGGAAGGACGTGAATGCGGCGCTGCCCGCGATCCCGATCCAGGTCTATGGTCCCCCCTCGACCAGCGGCACACGCGACGCATTTGCCGAACTGGTGCTGGCACGCGGGTGCGAGACGGTCCGTCCCGAGATGGCCGCGGTCAAGGAAAAGGATGCCGCCGCCTTCGCCAAGGGCTGCACCGCGATCCGTGAAGACGGGGCCTATATCGACGCGGGTGAGAACGACAATCTGATCGTCCAGAAGCTCCAGTCCAACCCCAATGCGATCGGCATCTTCGGCTATTCGTACCTCGAACGGAATACCGACAAGCTGAACGGCGTCCCGCTCAACGGGGTCGAGCCGACCTATGAGACGATCGCGCGCGGTGCCTATCCGGGGTCGCGACCGCTGTATCTGTACGTCAAGGCGGCGCACCTGAGCGCGATCAAGGGGCTGCGCGAGTTTCTCGCCTTGTACGCAACATCGTGGGAGCCGGGCGGCCCGCTTGCGGCCAAAGGGTTGATCGCCGCGCCCGAAGACGTTCGCAAACGCAATGCCGAGATCGTAAAGAACGCTACGCTGCTTCTGCCGTCGCAACTCAAATGACCTGTCCTCCAGCCCAAGATCGAGCCTGACGCGTGTCCTTACTCGCCCTTTTCCTGGTTGTTGCCGGACTCGGCCTGATCGGCTGGCTGACCGCGCGGATGCGTGCGGTCGCGTTCCGGCGCGGCAGCACCGCGCGGTTCAGTTCGCTGCCATCGCATTTCGGCGGCTATGTCGCCCTGTGGACGATCCTGCCCGCCACGCTATTCCTCGCGATCTGGGCGTGGACGTCCCCCGCGCTCGTCACCAACAGCGTGTTGCAGGATCCGATCGCGGCGCAATTGCCGCCCCCCGGGTTCGACCGCGCCGCAATCCTGTCCGAAGCGCGCAGCCTGGCGTCGGGCAACAGTTTCGGCGCGTTTAACCCGCTCGCCGAGAAGCTGGCACCCGCCTATGCGGTCGCGCAGGGACAGATTGACTGGATCGGCACCGCCGTTGCTCTGTTGCTCGTGGTGGCGACCGGCGGGTTTGCCTATACGCGGGTCCGCCCCGATTTCCGCGCACGGACACGGGTTGAGGTCTTCGTGATGGGCGGCCTGCTCGCCGCCTCGCTGATCGCGATCCTGACGACCGTCGGGATCGTTGCGTCATTGCTGTTCGAATCGTGGCGCTTCTTCGAGATCGTGCCGATCACCGACTTCCTGTTCGGGACGCACTGGAGCCCGCAGGTGATCGACCCCGCCGATCCGGGCGCGACGCTCGGCGCAGTACCGTTGTTCTGGGGCACGTTCCTGATCGGCGCGGTGATCGCGATGATCGTGGCGATCCCCTTCGGGCTGATGAGCGCGGTCTATCTGACGCAATATGCGACGCCGACCGCGCGCCGCTGGATGAAGCCGATCCTCGAGATCCTCGCGGGCGTGCCGACGGTCGTCTACGGCTATTTCGCTGCGCTGACCGTGGCGCCGGCGGTGCGGGATCTGGCGGTGTCGATCGGCGTGACCTGGGCGAGCTCCGAGAGCGCGCTTGCCGCGGGGCTGGTGATGGGGGTGATGATCATCCCGTTCGTCTCCTCGATGGCAGACGATTCGCTCGCCGCGGTACCTGGATCGATGCGCGACGGCAGCCTTGCGATGGGCGCGACCTCGTCCGAGACGATCCGCCGCGTGCTGCTCCCCGCTGCATTGCCGGGCGTGGTCGGCGGCGTGCTGCTCGCGGTGTCGCGCGCGATTGGCGAGACGATGATCGTGGTGATGGCCGCATCGGGCGTCGCCACGCTGACGCTCAACCCGTTCGCCAGCGCGACCACCGTGACCAAGCAGATCGTCGACCTGCTGACCGGCGAAGCCGAGTTCGACAGCCCGAAGACGCTCGCCGCCTTCGCGCTGGGACTCACGTTGTTCGTCATCACCCTGCTGCTCAACATCGTCGCGCTGACGGTCGTCAAACGGTATCGCGAAGCTTATGAGTGAAACCCTCGTTGCCCAGCTCCCGGTCGGTGCCGCCGAACCCGACGAGCGCGCGCCGACCGACTGGCGGACGCAGTCGATGCAGCGCCGCATCCGTCAGCGCTATGCCGCGGAACGTCGGTTCCGGCTGCTCGGGCTCGCCGCGGTCGTGCTGTCCGCGGGGTTCCTCGCGGTCCTGCTCGTCACGATGGTCTACAATGGCGCAAGCGGCTTCGTGCAGACGCGGATCGCGCTGCCGGTCGATTTTGCCCGGGCGGGGCTGGTGCTCGATCCGGCGCGGTTGCGCGGGCCGGGTGCGGATCTCGCGCTTGCCGCCGCGGGCGTGGAGGACGCCACCGACAACGCCGCCGTCGCAGCCTTCGGCAAGGACGGCGCGACGCTGCTGTCGGACGGTGCGTGGCTTTCGGTACGCGCGGCGATCAAGCGCGATCCTGCGATCATGAACGGGCGGAGCATCGTCTGGGTGCCCGCGTCCGAGGCGATCGACAGTGCCGCGAAACGCGCCGACAGCCCGGCAAACGAAGCGATCGTTGCACAGCTCAAGGCGCGCGACGCGCTCTCGACCGGGTTCAACTGGCCGTTCCTGACCGCGTCGGATTCGAACGATTCGACGCGTGCGGGGATCTGGGGGGCTTTCAAGGGCTCGCTGTTCACGATGGTCGTGACGCTGCTGATCGCCTTCCCGGTCGGCGTACTATCTGCGCTATATCTCGAGGAATATGCGCCGCGGAACCGCTGGACCGATCTGATCGAGGTTTCGATCAACAATCTGGCGGCGGTGCCCTCGATCATCTTCGGGTTGCTCGGCCTCGCGGTGTTCCTCGGCACCATGGGCCTTCCGCGCTCGGCCCCGATCGTCGGCGGGCTGACGCTTGCGCTGATGACGATGCCGGTGATCGTCATCGCCGGGCGCAACGCGATCAAGGGCGTGCCCCCGTCGATCCGCGATGCGGCCCTCGGGATCGGCGCGAGCCCGGTGCAGGTGGTGTTCCACCACGTGCTGCCGCTTGCGCTGCCGGGCATCCTGACCGGCACGATCATCGGTATGGCGCGCGCGCTGGGCGAGACCGCGCCGTTGCTGATGATCGGGATGCGCGCGTTCATCTCCGCCCCCCCGGGCCGCATTTCCGACCCCTCGACCGTGCTGCCCGTGCAGATCTTCCTGTGGTCCGACCAGATCGACCGTGGCTTTGTCGAGAAGACGAGCGCGGCGATCATCGTCCTGCTGGTCTTCCTGCTCGCGATGAACGGCTTTGCGATCTACCTCCGAAACAAGTTCGAGACCCGCTGGTGAACATTCCCAACCAACCCAAGATCTCCGCAAAACGGGTCAGCGTCTATTATGGCGCGAAACGCGCGATCGACGACGTGTCGCTCGATTTCGACGAACGCTATGTGACCGCGCTGATCGGCCCGTCGGGCTGCGGCAAATCGACCTTCCTGCGCACGCTCAACCGGATGAACGACACCGTCCCCAACGCGCGGGTCGAGGGTGACATCACGCTGGACGGTGAGAATATCTACGACCCGTCGATGGACGTGGTGCAGCTTCGCGCGCGCGTCGGCATGGTGTTCCAGAAGCCAAATCCCTTCCCCAAGTCGATCTTCGAGAATGTCGCCTACGGCCCGCGCATCCACGGGCTTGCCGCGAACAAGACGCAGATGGCCGAGATCGTCGAACAGTCGCTGCGCCGCGCGGGGTTGTGGGACGAGGTCAAGGACCGACTGAGCGACAGCGGCACCGCATTGTCGGGCGGGCAGCAGCAGCGTTTGTGCATTGCCCGCGCGATCGCGGTCGATCCCGAAGTGATCCTGATGGACGAACCGTGCTCCGCGCTCGATCCGATCGCCACCGCCAAGATCGAGGAACTGATCCACGAGCTCAATGGCCGCTATGCAATCGTGATCGTGACGCACAACATGCAACAGGCCGCGCGCGTATCGCAGCGGACCGCGTTCTTCCACCTGGGTACGGTCGTCGAATATGGCGCGACCTCGGACATCTTCACCAATCCGCGGCAGGAACGCACCAAGGATTACATCACCGGTCGGTACGGCTGAGACGGGACGGAATGGGCAGCATGGAACATACGGTCAAAGCCTTCGACGCCGACATCGGGCAGTTGCGCGGGCTTATCGCGCAGATGGGCGGGCTCGCCGAACAGGCGATCGGCGCCGCAATGGAAGCGTTGCGGCTTCACGACCTGGAGGGGGCGCGGCGCATCATCGACGGCGACAAGCGGATCGACGCGCTCGAGATGGAAGTCGAACAGCTCGCGGTGCGAATCATCGCGCTGCGTGCGCCGCTGGCGGACGATCTGCGCGAAGTCGTCGCCGCGCTCAAGATCGCGGGCGTGGTCGAGCGGATCGGCGATTACGCCAAGAACATCGCCAAGCGCGTCCCCGCGATCGAAAGCCACGGCGAGATCGAACCCCTGTCGGTGCTGCCCGCCATGTCGGTGCTTGCGGTGCAGATGGTCCACGACGCGCTCGACGCCTTTGCGGCACGCGATGCGGCGGCGGCGGAGGAAGTCTGTGCGCGCGACCGGCAGGTCGACGATTTCTACAACAGCCTGTTCCGCGTGCTCGTCACGCACATGATGGAAAACCCCAAGACGATCGGTCAGGTCGCGCAACTGCTGTTCGTTGCCAAGAACCTGGAACGCGTCGGCGACCATGCCACCAACGTCGCCGAGATGGTCTATTTCTCGGCGACCGGCACGCACATGGCCGAACGTGATCGCGGACCGAATTCCTATTTAACGCCGACCGCTTGAAGGAATACACGCCATGGCGCGCGCGAAAATGTTGCTGGTTGAAGATGATGCGGCGCTGGCCGAACTGCTGATCTGGCATTTCAAGCGCGAGGACTTTGAGATTGCCCAAACGCCCGATGGCGAGGAGGCGTTGTTGCTGGCGAAGGAGAACACCCCCGACATCGTCCTGCTCGACTGGATGGTCGAGGGGTTGTCGGGGATCGAAGTGTGCCGCCGCCTCCGCCGGATGCCCGAAACCGCGAACGTGCCGATCATCATGCTCACCGCGCGCGGCGAGGAAGAGGACCGCGTTCGCGGGCTCGAGACCGGCGCGGACGATTATGTCACCAAGCCCTTCTCCCCGCGCGAACTGGTCGCACGGGTCGGTGCGGTGCTCCGGCGCGTGCGGCCCGCGCTCGCAGGCGAACAGTTGACCTATTCCGACATCGAGATGGACACGGTCGGTCACAAGGTCCGTCGCTCGGGCGAGGTCATTCCGCTTGGGCCCACCGAATTCCGGCTGCTCAAGCACTTCCTCGAACATCCCGGCTGGGTCTTCTCGCGCGAGCGGCTGCTGGATGCGGTGTGGGGGCATGATAGCGACATCGAAAGCCGCACCGTCGACGTGCATATCCGTCGCCTGCGCAAGGCGATCAATCGCGGCGATCGACCCGATATCATTCGCACGGTTCGGTCAGCAGGCTACGCACTCGATTCGGGAGCGTAAGAATTTTGGGAGCCATGACCGGACATGCGCGTTTGTCCGGTCGTGCAGTACGCAATGCTGCCATTGTTTGCAGGAGTCCCGATATGAAGTTCACGATGCTCGCAGCGCTTGCTGCCACGGTCGCCATGCCTGCCCTCGCGCAGACCACCCCGACCACCGCCGACACGTCGATGCAGCAGCCCGCCCCAGCGCAGCCCGCAGGCGCGCCCGGCATGCAGCAGGCTCCGGCAGACCCGGCCATGGCGCCCGCAGCACCGGCCGCTCCGGCAGCCGACCCCGCAATGGCACAGCCCGCCGCCCCCGCAGGCGGTCCGGCGATGGCACCCCAGGGTGGCCAGCCGCCAATGGCAGCCCCGGCCGCAGCAGCGCCGATGCCGGCAACCGCCGACTATCCGGCATGCTCGGCCTCGGTGAAGGATCAGTGCATCGACAAGCGCGGCACCGGTTCGCGCAAGGCGACGATGCGCCGCAAGCGTAAATAATCGTACCGGCGGCGCATCACGCGCCGCCACCGCGATCGACCAAGGCCGACGTAGGGGAAAGTCCCTGCGTCGGCTTTTTCGTGTCTTAGGTTTGGCGCAGATCGGGGCGGATCCGCGGGATTCCCGCCCTTGCGCGCTCTGCGCATTGGCCTAGGACGCGCTCCAGCGATATTAGAGGAGCCAGTATGACCATCCGTTTCGACGACAAGGTTGCGATTGTCACCGGTGCAGGCGGGGGCCTCGGCCGGGCCTATGCGCTCGAACTCGCAAAGCGCGGGGCGAAGGTCGTGGTCAACGATCTCGGCGGATCGCGCGACGGCACCGGCCACAGCGATGCGGCGCTCAAGGTCGTCGAGGAAATCGAAGCCGCCGGTGGTACCGCGATGTCAAACGGCGGCAGCGTCACCGAATATGCGCAGATGGTCGAGATGGTCGCCAAGGCGAAGGAGGCCTGGGGCGGCGTCCATATCGTCATCAACAACGCCGGCGTCCTGCGCGACAAGAGCTTCGCCAAGATGGAGCCCACCGACTTCGAGTTCGTGGTCGATGTTCACCTCAACGGCTCGGCCAACGTCACCAAGGCGGTGTGGGAGACGATGCGCGCGCAGAATTATGGCCGCTTGTTGATGACCGCATCGTCGACCGGGCTGTTCGGCAATTTCGGGCAGGCGAATTACGGCGCGGCAAAGCTGGGTCTGGCCGGCCTGACCAAGACGCTCGCGATCGAGGGTGCCAAGAACAACATCAAGGTCAACACGATCGCCCCGACCGCGGGGACGCGGATGACCGAGGACCTGTTCCCCGCCGAAGCGTTCGCCGCCTTCGCGCCCGAGAAGGTCGCCCCCGCGGCGCTGTATCTCGTGTCGGAGGATGCGCCGACCAACATGATCGTCGGCGCGGGCGCGGGCGTGTTCCAGGCCTCCTATGTCACGCTGACGCAGGGCAAGTTGCTGACCGGCGACGATCTCTCGCCCGAGGGCATCGCGGCGCACTGGGCCGAGATTACGGATCGTACCGGCGAGCTGACCCCGCAGAGTGGCGCGGAGCAGGCGATGAGCATCCTGAAGAAGCTGCAGGGCGGCTGATTCGCCTTGGGGGTCGAAGCTTGCGTCTCACGCCGGCTTCGACTTCGCTCAGCCCGAACGGAGTTTGGGGCCGGGGACACTTCCATCCTCCGTTCGCCCTGAGCCAAGTCGCAGGGCCTGCGCTGGTTGACCTTATCCTACCCGTTCGCTTCGAGCGAAGTCGAGAAGCCGGGCACAGCGCAGGTTTCGACCTCGCTCAGCCCGAACGGCGTTCGGAGCGGGGGACATCCCTCGCTCCGTTCACCCTGAGCGAAGTCGAAGGGCCCACACAACGCCCGCGTCAGTCCTCGACCACCTTCATCAACCGCCGCTCGACCGGGGCCAGCACCGGCCCCAGCTCATGCCCGCGCTTGAGCACGACGCCCTGTTCGTTGATCAGCGCCCACATCCCCTGCCGATTGCGCAGGGCAGGACGTTTCTCGATGCGGATTTCGGGCCGTTCCGCCGCGCGCCGGAACGCCGCGAAGATCGCGACGTCGTGGCCGAACTCCATCGCATAGTCGCGCCAGATCCCGGCGGCGACCATCCGTCCGTACAAGTCGAGGATGCGGTTGAGTTCGAGCCGTTCGAAACCGATCTGCTCAGGCTTACCCCGTGTCGCGGGGAATGGCGTTACCGTCCCCATCAGGCGCGGTCGCGCACGTCCTGATGATCAGCCAGCAACGCATCGAGCCGCTTGCGCATCGTCTCCAGTTCGCAACGGAGCAGTTCGACCTTCTGCGACTGCGGGTCGAACACGTCGGAGCACGGCGTACCGTAGGCGAGGAATTGCGCGGGCTGCTTGCCGCCCTCGACCATCGTCGCGCGCGCCGGGATGCCGACCATCGTCGCGCCCTGCGGCACGTCGCGCGTGACGACCGCATTCGCGCCGACACGCGCGCCCTGCCCGACCGTGATGGGTCCCAGCACCTGCGCGCCTGAACCGATGATAACGCCGTCGGACAAGGTCGGGTGCCGTTTGCCGGGGACGCCATTGTCGGGGTTGGTCCCACCGAGCGTGACGCACTGATAGATGGTTACGTTATCGCCAATTTCGGCGGTCTCGCCGATCACGACGAAGCCGTGGTCGATGAAGAAATGCCGCCCGATCTTGGCACCGGGGTGGATGTCGATTGCGGTCAGGAAACGGCTCATGTGGTTGACCGCCCGCGCCGGGAAAAACAGCCCCGCCCGGAACAGCCGGTGCGCGACGCGGTGATAGGCCAGCGCCCAGACACCGGGATAGGTCAGAATCTCCCACCGCGAGCGCGGTGACGGATCTCTCGCCTTGATCGAATCGAGATAGGCGAGCAGCCGTCCCATCATCTCAAAAATCCCCTTAATTCGGCTGGCTATTTAGGCCTTCGCGCGTGCGAATTAAAGGTCCGCGGAATGATGATCGACGGTGGCAATACCCGACCAAAGCTATAGGACATGGGAAACACCGTGATGTGGACGCGTCCAAGGACCTGAGAGTACACGCTTATGCCCGATTTCGCACAGATGGATTTCGCGACGGTGTTCTGGACGATGCTGCCGTTCATCGCGGTGGGATTTGCCGCGCAAATGGTCGACGGCGCGCTCGGCATGGCGTTCGGGGTCATCACCAATACCGCGCTGGTGGTGTTCCTGGGGCTGCCCCCACGCCTCGCGTCGGCGACGGTCCATGCGGTCGAGACCTTCACCACGGCCGCGTCGGGCGTGAGCCATATCCTGCACCGCAACGTCGACTGGAAGCTGTTCGTACGGCTGGTCATCCCCGGGATGATTGGCGGGGTGCTCGGCGCCTATGTGCTGAGTTCGATCGATGCCGAAGTCGCGAAGCCGTTCGTGATGGTCTATCTCGCGTCGATCGGGCTGTACCTGCTGTACCGCGCGTGGCGCGGGCGGGTCGAACCGCGCGAGCCGCGGATCGTCGAGCCGCTCGGGCTGATCGGCGGGTTTCTCGATGCCGCTGGTGGTGGTGGCTGGGGCCCGGTAGTGACGTCGAACCTGCTCGTGCAGGGCGCACAACCGCGCAAGACGATCGGGACGGTCAATACATCCGAATTCTTCCTGACCGCGACGATCTCGGCGACGTTCATCTTCACGATCGGGTTCGCGGCGTTCACCGTCCAGGCGATCGGGATCCTGATCGGCGGGGTGGCCGCGGCGCCGTTCGGCGCGGTGCTGGCAAAGCGCGTCCCCGCGCGGCCGTTGATGGGGCTGATCGGCGGCTTGCTGACCGCGACGAGCGCTTATTCGGTATGGGCGGCGCTAACCTGAGGGACCACCCCCGTCATTCCCGCGAAGGCGGGAATGACGGAGGGGGCGGAGAAGCGACCGCTTAGTTGATCGCGGCGTGAACCGTGGCGACCGCCTTCATCACTGCGCCGATGCGGACCGATGTCTGGATCGCCTCGGCGGTGGCGCCCGCCTTCTTCAGGATCTGCTCGTGCGAATCGATGCACATGCCGCAGCCGTTGATCGCGCTGACCGCGAGGCTGAAAAGTTCGAAATCGACCTTGTCGATCCCCGGCTGGCCGATCACGTTCATCCGCAGCTTGGCGGGCATATTCTGATATTCCGCATTCCCGGCAAGATGCGTGAAGCGATAATAGACGTTGTTCATCGCCATCACCGCCGCCGCTGCGCGCGATGCGTTGGCCGCCTCGGGGGTCAGCTTGCCCGCGACTTCGGCTTCGGCGGCATCGACCAGCGGCTTGTAACCGGTGGCATGCGCGCAGGCGAGGAACAGGCCGAACTTCTGCTGGTCGGGCAGATGGGCTTCATTGAGCAGCGAGCCGACGTTGAGGCGGATGTCCTTGGCGAAATCCGGGAGCGTCCCGGCGAAATCCTTGAGTGACATGGGGGGTCTTCTTTCTTGCTCCCCTCCCGCCTGCGGGAGGGGTCGGGGGAGGGCCTGGACATAGAAAAGGGGCGCCCGTTCCCGGCACGCCCCTCCCCTAGCCCCTCCCGCACAGCGGGAGGGGAACTTCGCTTACGCTGCGAGCTGGAGGACGTCGTCGCCCTTGTTCCAGTTGCACGGGCAGAGCTCGTCGGTCTGCAGCGCGTCGAGTACGCGGAGCGTCTCGGCCGGGTTGCGGCCGACGTTCAGGCCGTTGACCTGGACCGCCTGGATGACGTTGTCCGGATCGACGATGAACGTCGCACGGAACGCGACATGCTCGTTCTTGTCGAGAATGCCGAGCTGCGAAGCGAGCACGCCGCCGTTATCCGCGAGCCACGGGAAGTCCGCTGCCGCCAGATCCGGGTCCGACTTGCGCCATGCGAGGTGGACGTGCGCGGTGTCGGTCGATGCGCCGATGAGAACCGCGTCGCGATCCTCGAAGTCGCCCTTCAGGCCGGCATAACCGACGATCTCGGTCGGGCAGACGAAGGTGAAATCCTTCGGCCAGTAGAACAGGACCTTCCACTTGCCGGGGAACGCATCCTGGCTGAGCGTCTCGCCTGCCGGAAGCGCGCTGGTGCCCTGCTGGACGGGAACGGTGAAGTCGGGGAGCTTGTCGCCGATGGTCAACATGATGGTGGCCTCCTGGTTGAATTGGGGCCTCTCACCAGCATCCTCAAAAAGCGCCGCTTTGCCGCGTCGTCTCGTTGCCATCTTCATATAGGGCCTAGTTTAATCGATCCAAGTGGTTATTTATCCACCAGTGATCGATTGGAGCAATGAGTGGCGACCTACCTACCGACGTTGAAACAGCTGCAATATCTCGTGGCGTTGCAGGACCACGGGCATTTCGGACGCGCGGCGGAATCGTGTTTCGTGACGCAATCGACCCTGTCCGCGGGGCTTCGCGAGCTCGAAACGCTGATCGGCGTGACACTGGTCGAGCGCACGCGGCGAGTCGTTCGGTTCACCCCGCTCGGCGAACGGATCGCCGAAAAGGCGCGCCGTGTGCTGCGCGAAGCCGATGAGCTTGGCGACATGGCGCGCGCTGCCGGTCGGCCATTGTCGGGGGAGATGCGGATGAGCGTGATCCCGACGATCGCGCCGTTCATGCTGCCGCGCATTCTCCCGCGGCTGCGGCGCGACTATCCCGACCTCAAGCTGTTTCTCCGCGAGGAACCCAGCGGGCCGGCGTGCGAGGGGCTGCATCATGGCCGTGCGGATTGCGTGCTGCTGGCGCTGCCCTTCGCCTGCGGCGAAGTGGATTCGGAAGTTCTGTTTGAAGATCGTCTGTTCGTGGCGGGCGCGCCCGACGAGATGGGCGATGCCACGCTCGCGATGCCGGCGGGCGAGATCGACGAGACCCGGCTGCTGCTGCTGGAGGACGGGCATTGTCTGAAGGACCATGCGCTATCCGCCTGCGCGCGCCCCGAATTGCGCGCCGAAGCGACGATGCTCGGCACCTCGCTCCACACGATCGTGCAGATGATCGACAATGGATTGGGGCTGACGATGCTGCCCGAAATGGCGCTCAAGGCGGGGATCCTCGACCATACCGGACTGATCGCCCGGCCGCTCGACGCGAGCAGTCCGTCGCGCAAGATCGCGCTTGTGTGGCGGCGGGGTTCGCCGCGGGAGAAGGACTTCCAGCTGCTCGCCACAGCGCTGGCGGACGCGGCCTGACGAAACCATTTCGTTGCTCAACCGTATTTATGCTGCGCCGCCCCCAGGGGTCGCCATCATTTTCACGGAGAGCCTTATGACCCTCAAGAACACATTCTATGCCACGGCAATGGCCAGCGCCCTCGCAATCGGCGCTGCTGCCACCGCACAGACCGCAACGCCCCCGGGCGCGCCCGCAACCGGCATGCAGCAGGCCCCGACCGCGCCCGCGGCCGGCACGCAGACCGCACCCGCACAGGGCGCACCGAACGCTGGCGCACCGGCAGCAGGCACACCCGCCGCCCCGGCTGCAACGACCAATCCGACCGTCGGTGGTGCCGCAATGGACGCGACCAAGACGATTACGGACAACGCATCGGCTGCGCCGAACCTCAGCACGCTGGTGAGCGCAGTCAAGGCAGCTGGCCTTGCGACGACGCTGTCGGGCACGGGTCCGTTCACGGTGTTCGCGCCGACCAACGATGCATTCACGCGTCTGGCACCCGGCACGGTCGACACGCTGATGAAGCCCGCCAACAAGGCGACGCTGGCCAAGGTCCTGACGTATCACGTCGTCCCGGGCACGATCACGCTCGCCGACCTGCAGCAGAAGGCCACCGCCGGCGGCGGGAAGGTCGTGCTGACCACGGTCGAGGGTGAGCCGCTGACCGTCGAGATCGCCAACGGCGCAGTCGCGCTGACCGACGTCAACGGCAACAAGAGCTATGTCGAGACGCCGGACGTCCGCCAGTCGAACGGCGTCGTCCATGTTGTCAACGGCGTGGTCCTGCCGAAGCTGAACTAAGCCTTCCACCGCGCGGCGGCGGCATCGTCGCTGTCGCGCGGTTCTACCCAACTGGTCTCGCCCCCGCGCGTTTCCTTCTTCCAGAAGGGTGCCTCGGTCTTTAGCCGATCGATCAGGAACGCGCAGGCCTCGAGCGCCGCGCCACGGTGCCGCGCCGCGGTTCCCACGAACACCACGATCTCCCCAGGATGCATGTCGCCGACACGGTGCGTGATCCGTGCACCGATCAGGTCCCACCGCGCGATCGCGCCATCCGCAAGCGCCTCGAGCGCGGCTTCCGTCGCGCCGGGATAATGTTCGAGCGACAGCGTCGCGACATTGTCGTCGCTGCGGACGAGACCGACGAACGTCGCAATGCCCCCCGCCCCGCTCGCTGAAATCGCGGCGAACTCAACACCCGCGTCGATGATCGCTTCGCTGACCGTGACCGTCATCATGCGCGCGTCACCCGCCCGTGACTGGAGGAAAGATTGCGACTTCGCGTGCGTTGCCCAGCGGCGCATCGAGCGCGACGAACACCTGGTCCACCGCCGCGCGCAAGCGCTGCCGGTCGACGAAGGCGGCGGCGTACACCGCGCTGTCCGCTGCCAGCCAGTCGATCAAATGCGCGACCGTGGTCACGGTCTCCGGCGGCGAGACGGTCTCGCTCGCCTTCCCGATCCGTTCGCGCACCCAGGCGAAATACAGCAACTCTATCGTCAAGGTTCAGTCCATATGCTTCAGGCCGACGCGCAGGTAATCCCAGCCCGTCACCAGGGTGAGCGCTGCCGCGCCCCATAAGGTGATCAGCCCGACCTGATCGACCCACGGATAGGCGGTGAGCGCCCCGCCGAGGATCAACGCGCCGAGCGACACGAGTTGCAGCGTCGTCTTCCACTTGGCGAGTTTCGACACCGGCACGGAGACCTGCAACTGCGCCAGGAACTCGCGCAGCCCCGACACCGCGATTTCGCGCAGCAGGATCACGAGCGCCGCGATCTGGTGAATGCCGGGGATGATCGCGGGTTCCGGTCCGCGCGTGCCGACCAGCAGCAGGATGACCGCGGCGACCATGATCTTGTCCGCGATCGGATCGAGGAAGACGCCGAGCTTCGACACCGTGCCTTGCGTCCGCGCCAGATAGCCGTCGAAATAATCGGTGATTCCCATCAGGCAGTACAGCACGAACCCCGCCGCATAGCCGTCGAGCCAGTCCGGCCACCACAGGAACCACGCGAGCAGGGGGATCGCGACGATACGCGACAGGGTGAGGAGGTTGGGGAGCGTCAACACCCGCCTGCTCTAGCTCTGTGGGCCGCGCGGCGAAAGCCCGCGATGGTAAATCGTGTCGCCCAAGGGGTTTGCCGATTGGGGGTTTGCCGATTGGGGGTTTGCAGATTGGCGGGTTGCCGCTTGGCGGAAGGGTGGGCTATGGAGCGGGCTTATTCCCGCCACATCGAGGCAACGATCCCATCATGCACAACGCGCTCGGCTTGCTGAAGGAGCGCCGTTTTCTCCCGTTGTTCGTCACCCAGTTCCTCGGCGCGCTCAACGACAATCTGTTCAAGACGGTGATGGTGCAGTTCGCGATCTACAAGATCTTCGCGGACCCCAAGCTGGAACAGAATTTTACGGCATTGGCGACAGCCCTCGGCATCCTTCCGTTCTTCCTGTTCTCCGCGCTCGCCGGACAGCTGGCGGACACGAACGACAAGGCCAAGATCATCCGCATCGTCAAGACAGCGGAGATCCTGATCATGATCGTCGGCGCGGGGGGGCTACTGCTCGCATGGACCGGCTATTCGACCGTCGGGCTGGTGATGATGCTGTTTTCCACGCTGTGCTTGGGGATCCACTCCGCTTTCTTCGGGCCGATCAAATACGCGATCCTACCGCAGCATCTGCATGAGGACGAAGTCCTCGGTGGTACCGGTCTGGTGGAATCCGCGACCTATATCGCGATCCTGCTGGGCACGATCCTCGGTGGCTTCATGGCGGTGCAGCACGCCGCGATCGCGGTTCTGACGATTGCAGTGGTCGGCTGGCTGGTCTCGTTCAAGGTCCCCCCGGCCGCGCGCGAGGGCAAGGAACTCGTCGTCAACTACAACCCGTTCACGTCCTCCTGGCGGCTGATCTCGGGGACGATGCACATCCGCCGCCTGTTCCTCGCGATCTGCGCGATCAGCTTCTTCTGGACCATGGGATCGATCCTGATCATCGTCTTCCTGCCGCTGGCGAAGAATGTGCTGACCGCGAACAACCACGTCTTCACGTTGATGACCGCGCTGTTCTCGATCGGCGTCGCGGTCGGATCGGTGCTGATCAACTCGCTGCTCAAGGGGCATACTTCGGCCAAATACGCGCCCGCCTCGGTGCTTGCGATGGGTGGGTTCGTGGTGCTGTTCTCGCTGCTCGTGCGCGGCTGGCCGGTGGCACCGGTCGGCACGTTGTACGATCTGGCGAGCTTCATCGCGATTCCGCGCGCGATCCTGCTGGTGTCGGTGCTGATGGGGATCGCGATCACCGGCGGGATGTTCGTCGTGCCGCTGTACGCATTCCTGACGACGACGGTGTCGAAGGACGAGACCGCCCGCACCGTGGCGGCGAACAACGTCGTCAACGCGGGCGCGATGACGATCGGCGCGCTCGGCGTGCAGGGGCTGACGTTGCTGGGCGTGACGCCCGACAACATGCTGCTGGTGGTCGCGGCGATGTGCCCGGTCTCGGCGTGGATCGCATGGAAGCTCCACGTTGCCTGTGATTGACCGGGCCTGCGATTGACCGGTCCGGGCTACGCCGGGCCGGACGCGCGCCTTAAAAGATGAACGTGTAGAAGCAGACGAAGAAGGCGGAGAAGCTCAGCACGAAGAGCTTTACGTCCTCTTCGTCGCGCACGCGAGTCCGCGCGAGGCGCTGAGCGGCGACGGCCTGTCGGAAAGGATGGCGGGCGCCGGATGCGGGAAGCGGGAGGGTGCGTTGCATGATGCTAGTTAACGCTTTGTTTACGATTTCATCCAGCATCCGTTGCGGTTAACGGGCGTCCGAAATCGGGACTCTATACCCGCCCAAATCCGCTACGCATCCGCCCACCACACGACCTGTCGCAATAGTTCACTGACGGATCAGCTTGTTAAGACGTCGTTGACCAACGGTCGTGTTAACCAGTGGCATGAGTATCCGGCGTATCCCCTCCGAACATACGGTGGCGTTCCTGTTGGGCGTCGTGTTCTTCGCGGTGGCCACGGCGTCGGTCAGCTTCGCGCGGTTCGATGGCGGAGTCGCCTATGTCTGGGGTGCCGCCGGACTGTTGCTGGCCCGCCTGGTGACCTTGCCGGTCAACCGCTGGCATTTGCCCTTGCTGTGGTGTGGGCTGGGTTGCGTGCTGGAAATCGCGGTGTTCGGGCTCGGCTGGCGCGCGGTTCCGGCGCTGACGCCGGTGCTGCTGCTCGAACCGGTCCTTGCGGCGATGCTGCTCCGCCGCGTGCTGGGGCCGGGGCTGCACATCGCGACGGTGCGCGGCATGCTGTGGTTCATCGGGCTTGCCGGGATCGTCGGGCCGCTGGTGTCGGGAGTGTTCGCCGGCGCGATCGTCGTTTTCTACGCAAACGCACCGTATTGGACCAACCTGCTCCACTGGGTCGTCGCCCACGGGCTTGGCGCGGTGCTGGTCACGCCGATCGCTTATGTCGCGTTCAACCCGGAATGGATCGGCCGTATCAGCCATTGGAAACGCAGCGACCTGTTCGCGAACACCGCGCTGTTGCTGGTGGTCGCGGCGACGTCCGTGTTCGTCTTCTACCAGAAGACCGCGCCGATCCTGTTCCTGCCGCTGCTCCCGATGGTGCTGGCGACGGTGCGCGGCGGACGGATGGCGGCGATCGCCAGCGTCATCATCGTTGGGGCGACCGGCGCGGTGCTGACCGCGCAGGGCCGCGGCCCGATCAACCTGATGCCGGGATCGACGGGTGAGAAGACGTTGCTGCTGCAGGGGTTCATCGCCTGCACCGTCCTGCTCGTGCTGCCGGTCGCGTCGCTGCTGACGCAACGCCGGATCATCGCGGAACGCTGGCGCGAGAGCGAGGCGCGCTATCGCACGATCGCCGACAGCCTTGGCGACGCGATCATCGACGTCGCCGCCGACGGGACGATCCGCTACGCATCGTCCGCGATCGCGGGAATGACCGGCCTGCCGTCGGATGAAGTCGTGGGCAGCAGCGCGCAGGACTTCATCTTCGCCGACGACGCGCCGACCGTCGCCGAAGCCTATCGCCAGGCGCTGGAGACTCCGGGCCGGGCGGTCATCGTGCAATATCGCGGCGCACCCGTCGACGACGGCGAGCGTCGCTGGTTCGAGGCATCGATCCGCGCGGTGACCGCGCAGGGCGAGGCGCTTGGCATCGTCGGGTCGATCCGCGACATATCGGACCGCAAGAGCCTGGAACTGTCGCTGACCCGCGAGGCCCGGCTCGACCCGCTCACCGGGCTGGCGAACCGACGCGCGTTCCTCGAGCAGCTCGAACAGCGTTGCGCGGCGACGCCCTCCGCCTCGCCCAACGCGCGCGCGGGGAGCCTCGCGATCCTCGATCTCGATCATTTCAAGCGGATCAACGATCGGTACGGCCATCCGGCGGGCGACGCGGTGCTCCAGGCGGTGGCGACCGAAGCGATGCGCTTCTGCCGCAGCCACGATCTGGTCGCGCGGATCGGGGGCGAGGAGTTCTGCGTCATCTTCGGCGGCGCGACCATGGCGGATGCCGAGACCGCTGCGGACCGGCTGCGGCAGGCGATCCGCGCGCTGCGGATCCCGATCGGCGACGGCCAGACGATCACGGTCACCGCGAGCATCGGCCTGGCCGAGATCGTCCCCGGCGGTGCCGCGCCCGTGATCCTCAAGCGGGCCGATACCGCGCTGTACGAAGCCAAGCGGCTCGGGCGCGACCAGTTGCGGATCGCTGCGTAAAGCCGTTGGCGGCGGCGAAAAGGTCCCCTAAGCAACGGGAATGATGAGCCCCTTCCCCCGTCGCCGCAGCCATTCCCTCCGTCGTCTCGCGGCATTGCTCGCGGTTTCGACGGTGATCCCGCTCGCGCCCATCGCCGCCCAGATGAAGACCGACGCCGCGCGGGTCGAACAAAGCGTCCGCACGCTCGCCTCGGACACGTTCGAAGGCCGCGCACCGGGGACGCGTGGTGAGGACCGGACGCTCGGCTATCTGATCGCGCGGTTCCAGGCGCTCGGGCTCGAGCCCGCCGGGACCGATGGCGGATGGGTCCAGAAGGTCCCGCTGATCCACACCCGGCTCGGCACGCCGCGGACGATGCGGTTCGATGCGGCCAAGGGTCCGCTTCCTGCCGAGCAATCGAAGGAGATCTACGTCTCCACCATCCGCCCCGATGATGCGGCCAAGATCGCCGCCGCGCCGGTCGTCTTCGTCGGCTACGGCGTGACCGCGCCCGAGCGGAAGTGGGACGATTTCAAGGGCACCGACCTCAAGGGCAAGGTCGTCGTGATCCTGGTCAACGACCCAGACTTCGCCGCCGCCAAGGGTGAGCCCGTCGCGGGGACGTTCGGTGGCCGGACGATGACCTATTACGGTCGCTGGACCTACAAGTTCGAGGAAGCCGCGCGGCAGGGCGCGATCGGCGCACTGATCGTTCACGATACGCCGGGCGCGGGGTACGGCTGGAACGTCGTGGTCAGCAGCGGTGGTGAGAATTACGACATCGTGCGCGATCCGTCCAAGCTGACCAGCCTCGCGCTGCAGGGCTGGATCGAAGGCGACGCCGCATCGCGCGTCTTCGCGGCGGGCGGGCTCGATCTCGCCAAGATGCGGATCGAGGCGCGCAAGGCGAGCTTCCGTCCGGTGCCGCTCAAGGGCGTGACCTTCACCGCCGACGTGCCGGTCAGCCACGAGCAGGTCGACAGCTACAACGTGCTCGCGCGCATCCCGGGGACCGAGCGGCCCGACGAAGCGGTGATGTTCGGCGCGCATTGGGACGCATACGGGTCTGGCAAGCCCGATGCGCAGGGGCGGATCTACCGCGCGGGCGCGAATGACGATGCGCTGGGGATCGCGGGCCTGTTCGAGATCGCGCGCAACATGAAGGCCGCGACGCCGCCCAAGCGCAGCGTCGTATTCGCCGCCTGGACCGCGGAGGAACGCGGACTGCTCGGATCGGAATATTATGCGACGCATCCGACCATTCCGATGGCGAAGACCGTCGCCAATCTGACGATCGACATCCTGCAAACCGCGGGGGCCGCAAAGGACGTCGTGCTGGTCGGCGCGGGGCAGAACAGCCTCGAGGACGACATGGCGCGCGTCGCGGCGACGCAAGGCCGTCACGTCACGCCCGAGGGCTTGCCCGAGCGCGGGCTATTCTACCGCGCAGATCACTTCTCCTTCGCCAAGCAGGGCGTGCCGACGCTATTGCTGATGGGGATCGCGGGGGCATCCGACATCAAGCAGGGCGGCGTCGCGGCGGGGCAGGCGTGGATTGATGCCTATACCGGCAAATGCTACCATCAGGCCTGCGATGCGTGGAGCAGCGACTGGAAGCTGGACGGGGCGGTGCAGGACATCGACCTGATCGGCACGATCGGTACGCAGCTTGCAAATTCGACCGCCTGGCCGACGTGGAAAGCCGGGTCCGAGTTCAAGGCGATCCGCGACAAGACCCGCCTGACGCGCTGAACGATTCGACACCCCGGGGCTTGTCCGTAGTTTGCGATCTCAGCGGGTCGCGATGCTGACCATCTGCGCTGCCTCACCCCAAAGTCCTTCCCCGGCGAAAGCCGGGGCCCAGTAGCGAAGGTAGCGGTGGCTTGGCGCAACCGCGCGCATTGCGACCGTCACGCTACTGGGCCCCGGCCTTCGCCGGGGAAGCAAAATGAAGAGGGTGCCGGGACTGCAATCCCTGAACGTCGGTATCGATCGCCTCCCCGCCCCGTCGGAACGCCCTGCCCTCCGCAAGCATTAGGAATCCAACGTCGCTTTCCAGCGAAACCAAGGACCCCGATATGCGCGCCATCCCCGCCCTGCTGTTGCTCGCCGCCCCATGGACCAGCGCGGCCACGGCGCGCGACGTCCCCGCCGCCCCCGCCACCCCGGTAACGCCCCTCGGCGCGAACCTCGAAAAGTTCGACTACCCCTTCCCCGTCCGATGGTTCGAAACCCCGTCGCAGGGTGCCACGGTCCGCATGGCGTATCTCGACATCCCCGCGGCAGGCCAGCCGAACGGGCGAACCGTCGTGTTGCTCCACGGCAAGAACTTCTGCGCGGCAACGTGGCAGGACACGATCGGCGCACTGTCCAAGGCAGGCTACCGCGTGATCGCGCCCGACCAGATCGGTTTCTGCAAATCGTCCAAGCCGGCGGGCTATCAGTATAGTTTCCGTGCGCTCGGTGCGTTGACGGCAGGGCTGCTCGACAAGGCGGGGGTCGGCAAGGTGACGCTCGTTGGGCATTCGACCGGCGGCATCCTCGCGGCGCGGTTTGCGCTCAGCTATCCCGACCGGGTCGATCGCATCGTGTTGGTCAATCCGCTCGGCCTCAACGACACGCTGGCGCAGGGCGTGCCCTATACCGATCTCGGCGCATTGCGGCAGGAGGAAGCCAAGACCGACGCCGCGTCGATCAAGGCGTATCAGTTGCGCAATTACTATCACGGCACATGGCGCCCGGCCTACGACCGCTGGGTGGCGATGCTCGCCGGGCAATATGCGAGCCCCGACGGCGACACCGTGCGCGACGCGCAGGCGCGCCTGTCGGACATGATCGAGACGCAGCCGGTCGCCGCCGAGCTCGACCGGATCACCGCGCCGGTGACGCTCATCATCGGCCAGCGCGACCTGACCGCCTTCCGCGCCAATACCGCGCCCGCGGCAATGCGCGACCGCGTCATGACGGTCCCGCGCGCCGCCGAGGGCGCGGTCGAGCGCTTCCCCCATGCGCGCCTGATCCGCATCCCCGACGCGGGCCACGCCCCGCAGGTCGAGGACCCGGCCGGGTTCAACGCGACGCTGCTGGCCGAACTGCGCTGACCGCTACACCGCCGCGGGCCGCACCTTCCAATAGGTCGCGTAGCGATCGTGCGCGACGCGGTGGTACGGGACCAGCCGCACCGCGCTCTGGTCTTCCGACGCGATCGTGAACTCCAGCGGCGCAGCACCGGGGCGGACTCGTGCCGCGATCGTGTCCGGAAGCCCCGTCAGGGTCGGCGGGGTGAACGGCGCGTCGTTATACTCACCATATTTGCGCTCGCTGACGATGATGTCGGCGTCCTTCGCCAGCCCCTTGGTCCCGAACACCCCGGCCAGCACGATCGGCCCATAAGTGAACGCCACCACGTCCGGCGCGGCGGGTGCATGGTCGGTCGCGACTTCCATTGCGAGGCGCAGTTCGACCGTATCCCCATCGCGCCACGTCCGCGCGACTTTGACGTAGCTGCCCGCCGCATTTGACCGGACGGTCTCCACCCCGTTGACCAGCACGGTCGCGGTCTTGCTCCAGCGCGGATGGCGCAATTGCAGCGT
Organism: Sphingomonas sp. PvP056; assembly: GCF_040549155.1. Taxonomy (NCBI): domain Bacteria; kingdom Pseudomonadati; phylum Pseudomonadota; class Alphaproteobacteria; order Sphingomonadales; family Sphingomonadaceae; genus Sphingomonas; species Sphingomonas sp. PvP056. The sequence goes on along the minus strand of NZ_JBEPST010000002.1, from coordinate 329,373 downwards.
CAGTTCGGTCGGCCGCCGCAGCGTCCAGCGAAGCGTCGTCGTCGGCGAATCCGGGAAGGTCGTCACCTGCCGCAACACCGCACCCTTCTCGCGCCACGTTACCGAGGAGGGGACGAACAGGTTCACGTACAGCGCGCGATCGTCGTGGAAGTAGATCGAGTCGCGATATTTGACGTGATTCTCCATCCCCGTGCCGGTGCAGCACCAGAAGGAATGCTCGGGCGTGTGGTACAGCTTCATGTAGCCGGGCCGCGCGCCCTGGAAATAGGTTACCATCCCCGAATCCGGATCCTGCGACGCGAGGATGCCGTTGTAGAGCGTCCGCTCGTAATAATCGGCATAGTCCGCCTGCGGGTTCTGCAGGAACAGTGCGCGGGTCAGCTTGAGCATATTGTGCTGGCAGCACGTCTCCGACCCCTTGGGCGAGAAGACGTGCTGCTCGAAATCCGCCATCGGGAAGAAGTGCTCGTTGTCGCCGTGCCCGCCGGTCGCGAACGAGCGCGTGAGCGCGACGGTCTTCCAGAAGAACGCGGCGGCATCGCGATACTGCGGGTTGCCGGTCACTTCATAGACGCGCTGGAAACCGATGATCTTGGGCACCTGCGTATTGGCGTGCATCCCGTCCAGACGGTCGCGTCCAAGCGCCAGCGGTTCGAGGATCGCCTTGTGTGAGAAGCGTTCGGCCATCTCGCGATAGGCGGGGTTGCCGGTCATCACGAACAGGTCGGCGAAGGTCTCGTTCATCCCGCCATGTTCGGTATCGAGCATCGTCTCGAACTGCGCGGCCGTCAGCGGGCGCGTCGCCACGACAGCCCAGTCGGCCATCCGGATCAGGACCGCCTTCGACGCGGCGCTGTCCGCGAGCAACGTCGCGTCGCGCAGGCCCGCATAGACCTTGTGCAGCGTGTACCACGGCACGCCGGTGATCTTGTCGCCGCGCAGATGCGCCGCGACCAGCGCCGCGCCATCGGGAAACGCGCAGACCAGTCCCGTCTTGGCGGCATCCTGGCACGCGGCGAGTTCGCCCGCGATATAGTCGATCCGCTGCTTGAACTGCGGCTCGCGGGTGGAGCGATACGCCAGCGCACATGCCGACAGATAATGGCCGAGCGTATGCCCGTGGCAGTTGATGTCCGCCCACTGCGCGTCCGATTCCCAGCCGCCATAGACGGGGGCCTTGGGCTTCAACCCGGCGTTGACGCGGAAATTGTGGAGCATCCGGTCGGGGCTGAGGCTCATCAGATACGCGATCGTCTTGCGCTGCGCATGGAGGAACGGTCCTTCGGACAGCTCGACGTCGGCGAGGTCGAACGGCTGCAACGCGGCCTTGGGGCGCAGGCCGGTCGTCGCCGACGGCTGCGCCGCGAAGACCACGCCCGGCATCCCGGCGAACATTCCCGCGACCAGCCCGCCCGCGCCCGAACTGGCGAGGAAGCGTCTGCGCGTGGCGCCGGTACGGCGGATCTCGATCGTCATGGTACACTCCTAGGTCGTGCCGTTAAGACGGCATCGTTGTGGTGCAGGGGATAGTCCCGGGGTCGCGGATCACCCTAACCGATTGGCGCGATACCCCAAAGTTTCCGAAATGCGCGCCACCGCCGCGTGCAGCATCTCGCGGGCTGCTTCCGCGTCCACCTTCTGCGATCCGTCGATCAGTTCGAGGAATGGAATGGTGAGCGCGGCGGCGACGTTGCCGTCGAACCCGAAGACGGGGCAACTGATGTCGGTCACGCCGTGCGTGATCGGGCTTTGTCGACGATCATAGCCACGCGTGCGGATCAGCGCGAGCTGCTCCGCCAACCGCGTACGATCGATCGGGTCGGCGCGGTCCTGCTCGGCTGCCGCGAGAATCTGTCCGGCGCGCGTCTCGCTCGAAAACGCGAGCAGGACTTGTCCGGAGCAGCTGTTGACGATGTCGATCTTGGCGCCGACCCGCAGCGAAAACCCGCGGATGCCCGGCTGCTGCTCGCATGCGATGACCAGGCCGCTGCCGGCGTTGGGCACGACCAGATGGCACGACTGCCCCGCATCCTGCGCCAGCCCCTGCATCTGCGGCAAGGCGGCGCGAGTGATGTCCTGCGCGGGCGTGGCGCGATAGGCGACCTCGAGCAATTTGTACGCGACCGTATAGCGATCGGTCCGCGCCGACTTCTCGAGATAGCCGAGCCGCTCCATCACGATGATGATCCGGAACAGTTCGCCGACCGAACGCCCCAGCAACGTCGCCATTTCGCTGACCAGCGCGCCCTCGGGATGTTGCCCGAGCAGTTCGATGACCTCGAACGCCTTTTCGATCGCCGGTGCGGTGTAGGTGCCTTGCGGGCCGCTTTGCTTCATCACTTCCCCGATGTGTTACGCCTGCCCGGTCACGCCCAGCGCCGCCGGTATTGCCCCGCCGCGCCGATCCGGGCCGTGAAGCTCTCTTTGCCAGCCCGTACCGCCACCGTCGATCCCGCGGGTCCGCGAATCGTCAGCGCCTGCGGCCGCCCCTGCCGCCATGTCAGGTCGACGCGCAGATCGCCGCGCGCGCGAAACCCGGTGATCGCACCGTCGGGCCACGCGCTCGGCAACGCCGGAAGCAAATGAAGCGTATCGCCCCACGACTGGACCAACATCTCCATGATCCCCGCCGCGCCGCCAAAATTGCCGTCGATCTGGAACGGTGGATGCGCATCGAACATGTTGGGATAGGTGCGGTTGGGGCCGAGCAGCCCGTTGAGGATTTCGTGGGCATGGTCCCCCTCCCCCATCCGCGCCCACAGGCACAGCCGCCACGCGGTCGCCCAACCGGTCGACAGGTCGCCGCGCCGCCGCAGGGTGACCTTGGCGGCTTCGATCAGCTCGGGCGTATCGCGCACGTTGATCTGCCCGCTCGGATAGACCGCATAGAGATGCGAGACGTGCCGGTGATGCGGATCGGGGGCCTGTTCGTCCCAATCCTCGAGCCATTCCTGCAACTGCCCTTGCGCACCGATCCGGTCCGGCGCGATCTTCGCGCGCGCGGCGGCGACTGTCTCGAGCCAGGCGGCATCGCGCTTCAGCCGCTTGCCCGCCGCGACGGTGTTGGCGAACAGGTCGCGGATGATCTGGCGGTCCATCGCCGGGCCGACGCACAGTGACGATCCGAACGGGTGCAGATTCTCGGGTGACACCGACGGCGATGTGACGAGGCCACGCCCCTTGGGATCCTCGATCAAAGTATCGAGGAAGAAGCGCGTCGCACCCGCCAGCAACGGATACAGCCGCCCGAGCAGCGCGTCGGTGCGGTGATGATCCCAATGCGTGAACAGCGTGTTGCACAGCCACGCCCCGCCGCACGGCCACAGCCCCCACAAAGGCCCGTCGATCGGCGCGCTCGCGCGCCACAGGTCGGTATTGTGATGCGCGACCCAGCCGCCCGCACCGTACATCGCGCGCGCGGTCCGTGCGCCGGTAACCGCAAGCTCCTCGGTCATCCGCAGCAACGGCTCGACGCACAGCCCGAGCCCCGCGGGATCGGCGGGCCAGTAGTTCATCTCGGTATTGATGTTGATCGTGTATTTGCTCCCCCACGGCGGGCTGGTGCCTTCGTTCCAGATCCCCTGCAGGTTCGCAGGTTGCGTGCCGGGGCGCGACGACGCGATCATCAGATAGCGCGCATATTGCAGATACAGCGCCGCCAGCCCCGGATCGGTCCCGCCCTCCCCCGCCGCGATCCGGCGATCGGTCGGCAGTGCGGCGGCGGCGGGGTTGCTGCCGAGGTCGATCGTCATCCCGCCGAACAGCGCCGCATGATCTGCGACATGCGCGCGCCGGAGCGCTTCGTAGGATTTCGCTGCGGCAGCCGCGCCGACCGAGCGGACGAGGGCGACCGGGTCGGCACTCTGGTCGGCGGGTCCGCGGTAACTCGTCGCGGCGGCGATCAGCAGCGTCACCTGCCGTGCGCCACGGACGGTGATCCCCGCAGCGCTGGCGACGATCCTGCCATCGCCCTGCACCTGCACGCGCAACGCATAGGTCAGCCCCGCCGCAATCCCGTCTGACGCTTCGTTGCGGCCCGTGACCAGCATCGCATCCGTGCCATCGACCGCAACCGTGACGCCGGGTCGCGCAGCCTCAGTGGTCTCGCGCTGCAGCCAGTCGGTCTTGGCGGTCGCAGGGGGGGCCGCACCCTCGACGAACTGCTCGCGCGGAACCGCGACCTTGCGCGGGCCGCGATACGCGAGGTCGAAATCGAGCGTCCCGCCCTCCGCGGTCAGCCGCAGCACAATCACCTGATCGGGTTCCGAGGCGAACACCTCGCGCGCGTAGCGTTTGCCGCCGCCCCCATAGGTCGTGGTTGCGATCCCCGATGCGAGATCGAGCGCGCGTCGATAATCGTCGGGTTGCCGCGCATCGACGAAGGTCAGCAACAGATCGCCAAGCGCGCCATAGGGCATTTGCGACAGCGGCTTGGCCATCAGCTTCGCCGACGCCAGATCGGTCGCTTCCTTGTAGCGACCAGCAGCGAGCAACGCACGGACCTGCGGCAGCGCGGCCAGCGCCGCGGGATTGTCGGGGTCGTAGGGTGATCCCGCCCATAGCGTGTCGCTGTTGAGCTGGAGCCGTTCCTGCCCGACGCGTCCGAACACCATCGCACCCAGTCGACCGTTGCCGACCGGAAGCGCCTCGGTCCAGGCACCCGCCGGCTGGCGATACCACAGCATCTCGTCCTTGTGGCCGGTGCTTGTCCCGGCGGCGGCGACCGCGGGCAGCGCGCCGAGCGCAAGACCGGTCGCCAGCGTCTCGCGCCGCGTCAGTCCATCCGCAGTGTTCATGCGCCGCATCCTCCTCCCCTTGGCCGTAATCGCCACCGCCTACCGCAACGGTTTGCCTGTCGAGGATTGTCCGGCACTATGCGGCAATAGTCCAGCGCCGGATTGCGCATATGATCGCTTGCTTGCATATACGCGACAAATTGTCAGACCCGACGCATGCCTGACCCTGTTTTTTTGAGGATCGTACCATGAAGACCGTCGTTTGCCGGGAGCCGTTCGATCTGGCGATCGAGGATCGTCCCGCCCCCGCCGCGCGCGCCGGTGAGGTTCTGGTCCGGATTCGGCGCGTCGGCTTGTGCGGCACCGATTATCACATCTACGCCGGGCGGCATCCGTTCCTCGCCTATCCGCGCGTGATGGGGCACGAACTGTCGGGCACCGTCGAACAGGCGCCGGAGGGGTCGTCGCTGCGTCCGGGTCAGATCGTCGCGATCAACCCGTATCTTGCGTGCGGCACCTGCATCGCCTGCCGCAACGGCAAGCCCAACGCCTGCGTCAACATCAGCGTGCTCGGGGTTCATTCGGACGGTGGCATGACCGAACTGATCGCCGTCCCCGAAAGCGCGGTGCTCGACGCGGGCGACCTGACGCTCGAACAGGCCGCGATGATCGAGTTTCTCGCGATCGGCGCGCACGCGGTCGCGCGCGCGGAGGTTCCGTCGGGGGCGCGCGTGCTGGTGGTGGGGGCCGGGCCGATCGGAGTCGGCACCGGGCTGTTCGCCCGCTTCAACGGCGCGCACGTGACCCTCGTCGACACGCGCCCGACGCGACTGACGTTTGCGCGAGAGAAGCTCGGTTTCGACGCCACCGTCGAAGCCGGCCCAGACATGGCCGCCGCGCTGGCGGAGGCCACGGGTGGCGAGATGTTCGATGCGGTGTTCGACGCGACTGGCTCGCTTGCCGCGATGGCGGGCAGCCTCGCGTATGTCGCGCATGGCGGGAAGCTGATCCTGGTCGGTGTCGCCCCCGGCGACCTGGTCTTCGCCGACCCCGAATTCCACAAGCGCGAGACAACGCTGATCGCCAGCCGCAACGCGCTCTCGGCCGATTTCGAGCGCGTCAAACGGGCGATGCTCAGCGGCGCCATCCCGACCGACGCGCTGCACACGCACAGTCTCGACGCGGATGACATCCCGGTGCGGATGCCCGAACTGATCGTCGAGGCGGACCATGTGCTCAAAGCGATCGCGCGCTTCTGAACGGGGGGTCGGGGCCAGTAGCGGACAATAGGCCGCTATCTACCGTTTGCTGCGACGACTGAACGTTGCCCACGTAAGGAAAGCCCATATTCCGCCAACCGGAAGGAGGCCTCGCGTGGCAAAGAACCAAGGAACGACTTCTGAACAGGGCCGCGGATCTTCAGGGCTATCGCATGGGAAACTCAGGAGGCTGTGGGATACCTAGAGAAGACCGAGCAGTGCTACGCACGCAGCCGTAAAGGCAACATATGCTGCTATGGCAAAGATGCGTTTGCTCGTCACTTAGCTGGTTTTACATGCGTCAGCAGTAACGTCGTCGGTAAGTTTAGGCATTGGGCGGAGCATGTGCTCTCTACCAGGTCATGACGTTCAGCCGCTACTGGCGTGGCAACCATTCATGATAAGCCGACTGGCAGCTTTCGGGTGTCCGAGCGGACCGACTGCAAACGCACAGATTCGGACATCGGCGCGCAGAATGACTCAACCCCACCGACAACCGCGCCTTAGCTTCTAACGATGGGTACCCTGCTGTATTAAGACGTACCTCGCCGAATGCCGCTTCGACAATTAGTATTGGTCCCGCAATATGCTAGGAATATTTGGCACTTCTTTGGCAGATTGTGCACGCTCCATTTCGGCAATGACTGGCTGATACTTATCTCTAATTTTTTTCGCCGCTGACGAGGGACCGAGCTTCGCATATTTGCGGACTCCATCAACGCGATGCCGAACAACTTGCGCTAGCGGAAGAAACGGCTCCAGTCTGGCTACCCTATCAGGCCAATTACCTACGTGTTCAGGGTCCAAAGTTTGAACGATAAGTGGAGCCGCGATGCGCTGCACGGCGATCGCAGAATATATTGCGCCGTCGGTCAGCTCTGAACGCACCTGAAGCACCGCAAGCGCATCTCGCAGGGTAATGGCGTTCTCGTGGATTTGCCTAAACGACTGATGACTTTCTAGAAATGGGAAGCCTCCTTTCGCCGAGGTTATGGCTAACTCGTGATAGGCTAGAATTTGGTCTACTGCGGAACAGACCTCTCTAATTACGTCCCGGCGTGCCTTCGCCTCCTTCCTCCTCCGAAACCAGCCCTCCAGCAGAGCAATTACTACCGCTACAAGTGCGATAAGAGCTGCGACACCTGTCGCGATAGCTGACCACGCGCTCCAGTACGTACCGCAGTCTGTACTTAGGATTGCGCTGCGAGTGCAGACTTCTAACGGGAAATTTTGCCACATATTTGACGAGGCCCCTTTGATATAACCGCTCACCGTGTCCGGCACACGAAATCTGGTTACCGATACCACATCCGAACGTCCGATGCCGCCCACTTGCAGACCTTCGCGCAATCACTCAACCTCTTCGCGGAAAACGCAACGGGGAGACTGGGTATGCAAGCGGTTCGGCAAATCGTCGGTGCGACGGGGCTGATCTTTGCCGCGATATTTGCTGCATCCTACTGGAAACTCATTCATATTGGCCCGGCCCTCGAAAAAGGCGTCATGATCTGCCTCGTGACGACGCTGCTCGCGCTTACGGCAGTCGAATGGATGATTGCGAAGAAAGCTCGCGCCTGAAGCACGTATCGAACGGCAGCTTTCCACCACATTGCGACGTTCCGCCACAATGAACGCGATCACCGTTCTCAAAAGCTGATCGGCAGCTTGCGGGCGAACAACAATGGTTTTGCAGAGGCCATGCTTCCGCAGGAAACGACCTGCGGAAGGCACCCCATTCACCGGTCACGCCTGCGCGATCGGTTGCCAAGCCGCCGGATCGCGCTATTACTCATACTAATGAAGCCGCGCCCTTGCAGCGCGCACCACGCGCGGGGAGAGACGTATGAAATGGTGTTGGCTCGCGAGCGTCGCCCTAGCCCTCCCCTGCGCGACCGCCCTCGACGCGGCTCCGCAACAGGCGCAGCCCGGCACCACCTGGACCGCCGACAACGGCAACGGAACCTTCACCAACCCGTTGTTCTTCGACGAGTTTTCCGATCCCGACATGATCCGCGTCGGCGATGACTTCTATCTGACCGGCACGACCATGCACGCGATGCCGGGCCTGCCGATCCTGCATTCACGCGATCTGGTGAACTGGGATTTCGTCGCCTACGCGCTCGACACGCTAGACCTTGGCCCGGAATATCGGCTCGAAAACGGCCAGAACGTTTACGGTCGCGGCATCTGGGCCCCCAGCTTCCGCTATCACGCAGGCACCTTCTACATCTTCAGCAACGTCAACGGGCAGATGACCCAGATGCTGACCGCGCCCTCCCCGCGCGGCCCGTGGACGCGCACGCCGATGAAACGCAGTTTCCACGATCTGTCGGTGCTGTTCGACGACGACGGCAAGACCTACGTCATCTGGGGCTATCAGGAGATCCATCTCGCACAGCTCGACCAAAGCCTGACCGACATCGTCCCCGGCAGCGAACGGATCATCATCCCCAAGGGCAGCGGGATGGGCGAGGGCTCGCACTTCTTCAAGATGAACGGCAAATACTTCATCACCAGTGCGGAATATGCCGGCCCCTTCCGCATGCCTGCCGCCCGGTCGGATTCGCCGCTCGGACCGTATGAGATCAACCCGTCGATCAGCCAGTGGGAGGATTTCGGCGAGTTGCAGGGCTACCGCGTCAAGGATGCGCGCGCCGATCCGCTGGTGCTGACGCCCCCCAACCCCAAGGCACGCGGCGGGTTGTCGCTGCATCAGGGCGGGATCATCCAGACGCCCAAGGGCGACACCTGGGGCTGGTCGATGTTCGAGGGCAACTCGGTCGGTCGCCTGACCGCGCTGTCGCCGGTAACGTGGAAGGACGGCTGGCCGTATTTCGGGCTCCCCGGCAATCTCGGGCGGACGCCGCGCACCTGGGTCAAACCCGACCTGCCCAAGACGCCCGACCGTGCCCCGTATCTGCGGAGCGACACGTTCGATGGCCCCGGCTTGCTCGCCGTATGGCAATGGAACCACGTCCCCGTTCCTGCCGCCTGGTCGCTGACCGAGCGCAAGGGCGCGCTGCGGCTCCACGCTTTGCCCGCGACCGGCTTCCTGCAAGCGCGCAATACGCTCACGCAGCGCGCGATCGGTCCGCAATCCTCCCCGACGGTCGAGCTCGACGCGAGCGCGCTTAAGGTCGGCGATGTGGCCGGGCTGGGGCTGCTCAACCGGCCGTACAGCTGGTTCGGGGTGCGGCGCGATGCGACCGGGCTGACGCTGGTGCAGACCGACGAGACCGGCGGTGAGAAGGCGCGCATGCCGCTCCAGAACGCGCATGTCTGGCTCCGCAGCGATGCCGACTTCTCGACCGAGACCGCGCGCTACAGCTATTCGCTCGACGGGCGGCGGTTCGTGGCTTTGGGCTCACCCGTGCCGATGGCGTTCCAGCTGATCACCTTCCAGGGCGTCCGTTACGCTTTGTTCGCCTATAACGGTGGCGGCACCGCCGGTGGACAGGCGGATTTCCTGTCCTACACCCTCACCGAAGGCCGACCGGAAAGCCGACCAACGATCCCTTATGGCCGGACGGTCCGCTTCACGCCGGTGGGGACGAGCGACGCAGCCGGAATCCTACGCGACGGCGTGCGCGTAATCGACCACGGTCTCGGTCGCGTCGGTCTGGAACAGGGCAACCGTGCGCTGACGGCAGCAGCGGATGGCAGCGTGGCGTGGCAACCCAAGCGTGACGGGCATGACGCTACGCAAAGCTTCCAGTGGATGGAGAGCCTCAGCGGCGGTGCGATGCTGATGGCCTTGTCGACCAACCGCTATCTCCACCTGACCGACGCCGGCACGCTCCGCGCCGACAACCCCGGCGTGACGGCGGACAATGCCGACCGGAGCCGCTGGACCGTCCGGTGATGTGACATTCCCCCGGCTGCGATCATTGCCCGCCAGCGTAAAGGCCCACTGACTCGAACAGGATCGTCAGCGCGGCGCGTTCGTCCGCCGAAAGCTCGGGGCGCCAGACCTCGAACAGCAACACGACGCGCGTTGCGTCCGATCGATTCCACGCTTCATGTTCGATCGAATCGTCGAAGATCATGAGCTTTCCCCGTTCCACGGGCTCGATCTGATTGCCCACGCGCAACGTGCAGTCCGGTGGAACGATCAGCGGTAAGTGGCAGATCAGGCGTGTATTGAGCATACCGGTGTGCGGCGGAATATGCGTGTCCGGTTGCAGGACGGAGAACAGCGCCATCGGAGATCGCGCTGCAATGACGGGCATCGGGACCTTCGCCAGCGCCGCCATCGTGCGCGGAAACCGCTCTGTGGCATTTGGGACCGGCTCACCGTTCTCGATCAGGTGAAACGCGCTCCAGCGCGGATCGTCGAGCAGCGCGTGACCGCGGTTGGCCCGCGTTGGGTCCGCGCGGACATAGGGTGACAGGCCGGAACCCTCCTTCAATACCGCCCGAAGTTCGGCCTCGATGTCATCGGTTGCCGCCATGACATCGGCGGCCCAGGCAAATTCGGTCGATGGGAAGAATTGCCGGTGCGGCAAGCCCGGGAAGAAGAAGCTCGTCGGGCTCTGGAAATACAACTGCTTTTCCCCGAGCACGAGCGCGACCGCCTCGTCGAAGCGTGCGCCGGCCGGATGGGCTGCCATGGTGCCCCGGAGATGCATCGCAAAACGCTCGGTCATCCGCGCCAGCTTCGCCTGTGCCTGGCTTATCAAGGCTTTGGTCGCGGGATCCGCAGCCTGCGCGCTTGGCCCCTGCGAAACGGCCAACTGATAGTAGGACGTCGCCGCACGGTCATCCGCGGCACGATCTCCCTTCAAAATCAACGCAGCAACGTTGCGTGGCTCCATCGCAAGCACGTGATCAAGCGCCTGATCGACAAGGTCTTCGGCACCGGTCGCGATCCGCGCCTGCGCCAGGAGCAGCCACAATGCCGGGGTCGCCACGCCCGCCGCGGCGACATCCTCGAACAGGGCGCGGGCGGTCGCGACATCGCCCCGCTGCCATGCGGCCCATCCGGCTTGAGCGGTCGCGCGCTGATCGTCCTGTGCCATTCGTGGCAGCGTACACCGATATTGGCCAGCGTCACTGTCGCAGTTGACGTGCAGCGACATCTCCCGACCCAGTGTTTTGCCACGGCGCTTTGGAGGCGATGTCGTGACGCTCCGAACCAAGGACCGCGACGTTGCCGCCGCGGTCCCTCAGCCCATCACTTGATGTCGAGCATCACGATCGCCTTGGCCGGGATCGCGACCGTCAGCACCCCGCCCTGCAACGTCGCACCGGTGAAGGCGACCGGCTTGACCGTCTCCGGCGCATCGAACGTGTTGTGCGCATCGATCGCGGTTCCCGTCAGGATCCGCCCCGACACGGTCGCGCCCGTCACGCCGTCGAGCTTGACGCTCACCGTCGTTGCCTTGTTCGGATCGACGTTGGTCAGCCCGACATGCACCGCGCCGTCAGTCCCGCGCACCGCGCTCGCGCTGACCGCCTTCATCGTCCACTCGTTCTTGTTGTAATAATGCGACTGGACGTCGATCGGCAGGACGGTGCCGTCCTGATAATCCTTGTACAGATCGAACACCCAATAGGTCGGCGTCTTCACCATCCGCGCGCCATCGGTCAGCAGCATTGCCTGGAGCACGTTGACCATCTGCGCGATATTGGCCCCGCGCACGCGGTCGGCGTGGCGGGCGAAGATGTCGAGGTTGAGGCTCGCCACCATCGCGTCACGCAGGCTGTTCTGCTGGTACAGGAAGCCCGGGTTGGTGCCCGGCTCGACGTCGTACCACGTGCCCCATTCGTCGATCAGCAGGGCGACCCGCTTGGCCGGATCGTATTTGTCCATCATCTTGGAATGGCCGACGATCAGCGCATCCATCCGCAGCGTCTTGGAAAGCGTGCGCGCCCAAGCGTCCTCATCGAACCCGGTCGCCGCGCCCTTCTTCTTCCAGTCATAGGGGATGGTGTAATAGTGCGCGCCGATCCCGTCGATCTGATCGCCCGCCTTACGCATCATCGTCTCGGTCCAGACGTAATCGTCGACGTTCGCGCCACTCGCGATCTTGAGCAGTTTCTGGCCTTCGGGCACCTTGAGGAAGGTCGAATAGCGCCGCGTGACGTCCGCGCCATAGTCTGGGAGCATGTTGCCGCCGCAGCCCCACAGCTCGTTGCCGATGCCGAACATCGTCAGCTTCCACGGCTCCTTGCGGCCATTGGCGCGCCGCTGGTTGGCGATCGTCGAGGCGGTTGGCGAGGTCATGTACTCGACCCACTCCGCCATCTCCTGCGGCGACGCCGTGCCGACGTTGCCCGAGACGTAGCTTTCCGCGCCGACCAGCTCGGCATAGTTCATGAACTCGTGCGTTCCGAACGCATTGTCCTCGGTCACGCCGCCCCAATTGGTGTTGACCTTGACCGGACGCTTGCCGCGCGGGCCGATCCCTTCCCGCCAGTGATATTCGTCGGCGAAGCAACCGCCGGGCCAGCGGATTAACGGAACCTTGATCGCTTTCAATGCGGCGATCACGTCGCTGCGATAGCCTTGGACGTTGGGGATCTTGCTGTTCGTACCAACCCAGATGCCCGAATAGATGCCCTTGCCGAGATGCTCGGCGAACTGGCCGAACAGGCGCTTATCATATTTCGGCCCGGGGCGGTCGCCGTGGACCGTCACCGTATCGGGCGCGGTGGCGGGGGCTTCCTGCGCGATCGCAGGTAGGCTCGCGCTGAGCAGCAAGGTGGCCAACGTCAGTCCGGCAAAACGTTTGATCATCGATAAGCTCCTTGAGTGCCGTAGCGACCATCGGCCGCAGGAAGAATGCGGGTCATTCCCCGGTGGTTGCGGTCGCTGGCAACGCCTTGTCGGGCGTCGTGCCCGCGCCGGTGAACGGCGCGAGGCGGAAGCTGACGCGGGTCGGGGCGAGCGGGATGCGGTACTTGGGCAGCGGCTTGCCGAGCTCGCTCCACTGCGTATCGCCGCCGACGCCCCATTGCGCGCCATCCACCAGCAGCGTCACCTGACCGTGCGGGACGACATCGGTCGACTTCCATGTACCGGGCGTATGCCGGTCGAGATCGGCATACGGGAAGGCGAGCGCGTTGATCATCAGCGGTGTGTCACCGCTGACACGCAAGCCGTGCCCTGCCCCGCTCAACTCCATCCAGCGCACGTCGACCTTGTTGCCGGTTTCCTGCGGGCGGATGTAATCGTGGTTCTGCTCGGTGATCGCGCCGCGCCACAGGCCGATCGGCGCGGACGTCTTGCGATCGACATAGCTTTCGTGCGGCCCGCGGCCATACCACTCCGCGGTCGTGATGGCGGTCGGCATCGCGAACGCCAGACCGACGCGGAACGGTGACGGCAAGTCCTGCTTGAGCGGGGTCAGGTCGCCCTGCACCGCGACTGCGCCGTCGCCGGTCATGGTGTACAGCGTGGTGAAGGTCGCCGCGCCGTCGCCCAGCGCATAATCGACGCGCACACCGGCGGCACCATCGGCGCCCGCGACGCGCGTGACGCTGCGCACGGTGCGCGTGTCGCTCATCGTCTTCCACACCGCCAGTTGCTTGGCGGTGCCAATGCCGAGGTCGTTATCCGTCACCGCGCGCCAGAAGTGCGGCGCGCCGCCGGTCGCGAGCGTCACGTCGCCCTGCGCATAGCGCCGCACCAGCCCGGTCTTGCGATCGATCGCCAGCGTCGCGCCGCCCGCGCTCAGCGTAAGCGCACCGTCCCGATCCGTCGTGGCGACGGACCCGCGCGCAGGCGCGACTGGCTGTACGGGCGCGGGGCCAGTCGCGAACTGCTCCCAGCTCACCACATACCCCGCCGGAACCAGCGGCACCGCCCCTGCCTCGGCGCGCGCACGCACCGTCACAAAATATTCGGAACCTGGCTTGCGCGGGATCGTGCCGATCGGGAGCGTCACCGTCTCGGTTCCGTGCGCCGCGGTCTTCATTGCCGGCAGCGCGCCCTTGGCGATCGCGACGCCGTCCTCCTGTACTTCCCAATCGAAGCCGAAGCCCGTCAGGTCGCGGAAATCATGCCGGTTGCGTACCGTCACGCGTCCGGTTGCGGGGTCGAAGCCCTCAAACTGGATCGGCGCATAGACCTTCTGCAGTTCGTACCACGCCGGGTTGGGCGTGCGGTCCGACTGGAGCAGGCCATCGCCGAACTCGATGTCGCCACCGGAATTGGGGCCATATTCGCCACCGTCGCCCCAATAGCGACGACCGTCCTTGGTGTAGCGGTACATCGACTGGTCGACCCAGTCCCAGATGAAGCCGCCCTGCAGTTTCTTCGGATGCGCGTATATCGTGTTCCAATATTCGAGCAGATTGCCGCCGGAATTACCCATCATGTGCGCATATTCGCACTGGATGATCGGCTGCGCGAAGTTCCAGTTGGTTGCGTAGTTCGCCATCTGATCCGCACTGTCGTACATCGGCGCGTAGATGTCGGCGTAGAAGTTCGGGCGATGGTCGTCGATGCGGTCGAACGTCCCCCAGCCGAGATAGCTGATCAACCGGTTCGGATCGCGCGCGCGGGCGGCAGCGGCGGCGGCGGCGAAATTGGGCCCGATCCCGGCTTCGTTGCCGAGCGACCAGAAGATCACCGAGGGGTGGTTCTTGTCGCGCTCGACCATGTTGACGACGCGGCTGACATGCGCGTCCTTCCACGCGGGGTCGAAGCCGAGCTGGTATTTGGCGCGCTCCTCGGCGTGGTTGTTGCCATACTCCATATAGGCGTGGCTCTCGATATCGGCCTCGTCCATCACGTACAGGCCGTATTCGTCCGCCAGCGCATACCAGCGCGGATCATTGGGGTAATGCGACGTGCGCACCGCGTTGATGTTGGCGCGCTTCATCAGCTCGATGTCGCGCCGCATCGACGCTTCGGAGATGACGTGGAAGGTTTCCGGGTCATGCTCGTGGCGATTGACGCCGCGGATGATGATCGGCTTGCCGTTGACGCTGACCTGGCCGTCCTTCATCTCCACGGTGCGGAAGCCGATCCGCTGTGGCGTCGCCTGGATCACCTTGCCGTCCGTGCCCACCAGTTCGACCAGCAGCGTATAGAGATTGGGCGTCTCGGCGGTCCACGGCTTCACGCCCGGCACGGGGGCCGCGAGCGTCACGGTCTGTGCCGCCGCGCCGGCCTTCACCGCCTGCGCGCGGACCAGCACCGCGCGATCCCCCTCCATCAGCGTCATGCGCGCGGTGACGGGCTTGGTCGTCGGCGACACGGTCACCTCGGTCGACAGCACGCCGTCGCGATACGCCTTGTCGAGCCCGGCGTGGACGAAGATGTCGTCCACCCGGGTCTTGGGCGCCGCCATCATATACACTTCGCGCTCGATCCCCGAGACGCGCCAGAAATCCTGATCCTCGAGATAGGAGCCGTCCGACCAGCGATGGATCTGGATCGCCACCGTGTTGCGGCCTGCGGTCACGAAGGGCGTGACGTCGAATTCGCTCGGGAGCTTCGAATCCTCCGAATAGCCGACCTTCTTGCCGTTGACCCAGACGTCATAAGCGGAACCCGCCGCCCCGATGTGCAGGATCACGTCCTGTCCGCTCCACGCGGCGGGCAGCGTGACGTCGCGGCGATAGCTGCCGACCGGATTGGTCGCGTGCGGGATCAGCGGGCGGTTGGCGGGGAACGGATAGACGATGTTATTGTAGCGCGCCTGGTCGAACCCCTGCGTCTGCCAGTCCGCGGGCACCTTGATGTCCTTCCAGGATGCAACGTCGAAACCGGGCTGCTCGAACCCGGTCGGGGTGGCATCCGACGAGGGCGAGAAGGCGAACTTCCACGTCCCGTCGAGGCTGAGGAACCGCGCCGATCGCGCCTTGTCCCCGGCGAGCGCCGCAGCGCGGGTCTCGAACGGGAAGCTCGTCACATGCGCAGGCAGCTTGTTGCGCGCGAACACCGCGGGATTTTCCCAGTCGGGGCGCGACGGATCGACCTGTACCGGCTGCACCTGCGGGGCATTCTGCGCGAAGGCGGAGGTAGCGAGACCCAGCGTGCTGACGCCGATCAATAGGGTGCGAAGCTTCATCTGAGTCTCCCGGTATCGTATCAAGGGATGCGCACGGTCGCTGGCGCGAAACTGCGGCGCGGAAGGTGGCGAAAAACATGTGGCAGAATCGACCCCGGACCTGAAAAAACGCCGACGTGGCGGAGGGCACCACGTCGGCAGGAGGGAATCAATAGGGTGCAAAAGTCGAACAGCGGCGACGCTGCTGGCTCAATGGGAAGGGCACGAACCGCCGCCTTGGGCGATCGCTGACGAATGTCGATCCGCCGTGGGCGATACGCCTGACAGCGTGGTGTAGCGAATGTTCGCGATGACCGGCCCCTTCCCCTATGCGCGATGTCGTCAACGACTTGCCCGTCGTCCGCATCCACTGCTTGTATGAGTTATTAGCACGCTCAAATTGTAGGACAAGACTGAAATTTGCGTGATAAGGGTGCCCGCAATCTTTTATGTTCGTGCAGCCAAACGTGGCGCACGATGCGCAGTACCGACGGGGAGGAACGCCTTGATGACCAGCCACCCGATTGCCGAACGACGACGTGGCCCGGCGCACAGCGCCGTCGCGCGCGATATCGGCATCGCGATCGTAACGGGCCGCTACCCGCCAATGTCGATCCTGCCGGGCGAGCACGAACTCGCCGACCAGCGCGGCATTTCGCGCGGGGTCGTGCGCGAGGCGTTGCGGATGCTCAGCGCGAAGGGGCTGCTCGAGAGCAAGCCCAAGACAGGCACCCGGGTCCGTGAGCGTGCCGAGTGGAACCTGCTCGATCCCGATCTGCTCGCCTGGATGTTTGAGGCCGAACCCCCCGTCTCGTTCGTGCGCAGCCTGTTCCAGCTCCGCTTGATCATCGAACCCGCCGCGGCGGAGCTTGCCGCGATGACCCGCACGTCGCGCCAGGTGTCCGGCATGGGCCATGCGCTCGAGGAAATGCACCAGCACGGCCTCGCCTCCGCGATCGGTCAGGCCGCTGACCAGCGCTTCCACCACATCATCCTCGAGGCGACGCACAACGAGCTGCTGGTCAGTCTGGCCGGGACGATCGGATCCGCGGTGCGCTGGACGACGATCTACAAACACCGCCAACCCGTCAAACCCAGCGATTCGATGCCGCAGCATCAGCGGCTGTTCGATGCGATCGCAGAGGGGGAACCCGACGCCGCGCGCGAGGCGACGATCGCGCTGATCCGCCAGGCCGAAGCCGACACCGCGATCCTGATCCGCGCGTGACATCGCGCTTGCAGACCGCGCGTAGAGCACGGCCAATTTCCTTATTGGAGACCTGACGCCATGAGCGTAACCCGCCGAACAATCCTCCAGGGCGCCGGGCTCGGCATCGGCAGCGGTGCTGCACTTGCGGTGTCGGCGCCGCTCCCCGCCAGGGCGCGCGGTGCCGCGGTGCTCGCGCCGCGGCCGCCGATGGGGTGGAACAGCTGGAACAGCTTCGCCACCACGATTACCGAGGCGCAGGCGATCGAAACCGCCCGGATCATGGCAGAAAAACTGCTGCCGTCGGGCTATGACGTGTTCACCGTCGACATCCAGTGGTACGATCCCGACGCCAAAAGCTACACTTACAACGCCAAGCCGAAGCCCACGATCGACGCGCACGGGCGGCTGATCCCTGCCCTCAACCGTTTCCCGTCGAGCGCGGGTGGCGCAGGGTTCCGCCCGCTCGCCGATACCGTGCACAAGCTCGGCCTGCGCTTCGGGGTTCATCTGATGCGCGGCATTCCGCGGCTTGCGGTCGAGCGCGACCTGCCGATCCTCGGCACCAACCTGCGTGCCAGCGCGATCGCAGATACCTCCAGCGTGTGTAGCTGGAACCCCGACATGTACGGCGTCGACATGCGCAAACCGGGTGCGCAGGCCTATTATAACAGCGTCTTCGCGCTGTTCGCGTCGTGGGGCGTCGACTTCGTCAAGATGGACGACATGAGCCGTCCCTACGATGCGCATGCGCCCGAGATCGAAGCCGCCGCGCGCGCGATCGCCGCCACCGGGCGTCCAATCCTGCTGAGTCTGTCGCCCGGGGAAACCCCCGTGGATCGTGCCGAACACGTCCGGCAACATGCCCAGATGTGGAGGATTTCGGACGATTTTTGGGACAATTGGGCGATGCTGGAGGCGCAGTTCACCCGGCTGGAGAACTGGAACCCCTATCGTCGCGCGGGTGGCTGGCCCGATGCCGACATGCTCCCGCTCGGACGCCTGTCGCTCGGCGAGCGCGACACGCGCTTCACGCCGGACGAACAGCGCACGCTGATGACGCTCTGGTCGATCGCGCGGTCGCCGTTGATCATGGGCGGCGATCTGCGGCATCTCGATGCGCCGACGCTAGCGCTGCTCACCAACCCCGAGGTCATCGCGGTCAACCAGGCAAGCCGGGACAATCAGCCGCATTACCTCACCGATGCCGCACGGGTCTGGTCGGCGCGCCCCGAGACGGGGGCGGACTGCTATCTCGCACTGTTCAACACCGGCAAGGAGCCCAGCACCGTGACGATCGACTTGCGCGCGGTCGGCGCGCCGGAAGCGGTACGCGTGCGCGATCTGTGGAGCCGGACGGACGAAGGCGTCGTGCGGGGTCGCCTGACGCGGCGGCTGCCGGTGCATGGTGCGGCACTGTATCGCCTGGCACCGGCATGACGGCGGAACGCAGCGCGACCTGACCGCGTCCGCCGGAATTTTCGCAACGGTTGCTCCCGACCCTTGGTCATCCGCGTTGTAACATTTGTTACTAGATTTACGGAAGCC
Source organism: Sphingomonas sp. PvP056 (assembly GCF_040549155.1). Taxonomy (NCBI): domain Bacteria; kingdom Pseudomonadati; phylum Pseudomonadota; class Alphaproteobacteria; order Sphingomonadales; family Sphingomonadaceae; genus Sphingomonas; species Sphingomonas sp. PvP056. Next base: position 310,622 of record NZ_JBEPST010000002.1, on the reverse strand, counting down.
GAAGGCAATGCCCGCATTACATCACACTGGCGTCGATCTGCGTCGCCTTCAGCAGATCGTGTCGGGCCTGACCGAGGGGGTGATCATCGTTTCCCCCGATCAGGATATCCTGTGGGCAAACGAAGCGGGCTTGCGGATGCACGGGGTCGAGCGGATTCCCGATCTCGGCAAGACGATCGATGAGTATCGCGACCGATTCCGCCTGCGCTATCGCAACAACCATTGGCTCGAAGCCCCCGATTATCCGCTGGAACGCGTCGTCGCCGGCGAGGCGTTCAGCGAGGTCATCGTCGAGGTGCTACGCGAGGGCGACGAGGAAGCCCGCTGGATCCACCAAATCCGCAGCCTGGTGCTGACCGACAGCGAGGACAAACCCGATCTGCTCGTGCTGGTGATCCAGGACGTCTCGATGCTGTTCGAGGCGGAGGAACGGTTCGAGCAGACGTTCAAGGCCAACCCCGCACCCGCGGTAATCTGCCGCCTGTCCGACCAGCGTTTCGTAAAGGTCAACACGGGCTTTCTCGAGATGACCGGGCGCGAACGCGAGGACGTGCTTGGCCGCACCGTCTACGAACTCGACGTGCTTGCGGACGTGTCGGACCCGGGCCTCGCCAAGCAGCGGTTGCGCGAAGGGCGGACGATCCCGCAGATGCAGGCGGACCTGCATTTGCCGAACGGTGGGCGCAAACTGGTGATCGTCGGCGGGCAGCCGATCGACCTGAACGAGCAACCGTGCATGCTGTTCACCTTCGCGGATCTCGAGCCACGCCGCCGGATCGAGGGGGAATTGCGCGAAAGCGAGGCGCGGGCGCATCGGACGTTCGAGCTGGCACCGATCGGCCTGGCGGTCGCGACGCTCGACGGGCATCGGTTCCTCCAGGCCAATGCGGCGCTGCTGGAACTCACCGGCTACACCACCGAGGATATCCAGCAGCAGTCGGCCTGCTCGCTCAAATTGATCGACGGGGCAAACGCGCGCACCGAAATCGAACGTGCAATCCGCGACGATGGCGGGTTCCACGCGCGCGACGCCTGCCTTCAGCGCAAGGATGGCGAACGCGTCGACGTACTGATTTCAACCGGCATCATTCCGATGCACGGCAGCGATTGCGTGCTGTGGGTGATCCAAGACATCGCCGAGCGCCGCCAGTCCGAACGCGAACTGATCGGCGCGATCGAAACCGTGATGCGCGACACCAACTGGTTCAGCCGCACGATCGTCGAAAAACTCGCCAACCTTCGCGCGCCCAGTGCACAGCGCCATGTCGCCGAAGTATCCTCGCTCACCGGTCGCGAACGCGAAACGCTGAGCCTGATGTGCGAAGGGCTCGACGACGCCGCGGTCGCCGAGGCGATGGGCGTATCGCGCAACACCGTGCGCAACAACGTCGCGCGTATCTATGGCAAACTGGGGGTCAATCGTCGTTCCGCCGCGATCATTTGGGCACGCGAGCGCGGCTTCCCGCTGCCGTCCGCGCGGCGTCCGGCGATCAAGGATATTTAATATACCCTGATTCTGCACTAAACGATTTGGTGCAAATCGATCTAGGGTAAGCCCATTTCGGTATTACTTCTGGTCTCAACGGGGGCGCGGTTTCGACCGCGTCGCCGGTAGCAGAAGGAATTGCGAGATGGACGACCGCATCGAAGGTGCCGGAAAGCAGGTAGTCGGATCGATCAAGGAAGCGATCGGCAAGATTACCGGCAATCGCAACATCGAAGCGCAAGGCGCCGCCGAGAAGGCCGCCGGCAAGGCACAGGCTGAACTCGGCGAAGCGCGGTCCGCCACACGCGATACCCTCGATAAATAGGACGATCGCGGGCGGGTTCCGCCCGGCGATTCCGTCATCGCAGCATAAGGAATAGCATATGGCCCATACCTACGTTGACCCGATCCACGGATCAGACCCGATCGCGCCGCACGATCGCGCGCTCGGTGCGCCCGGTGGGGCGATCGTCCACCGGTCGCGCATGTCGTGGCAGGCGGTGTTCGCCGGCGTGACGATCGCGATCGCGGTCCAGATCGTGCTGGGTCTGCTCGGTACCGGGATCGGGATGAGCTTGGTCGATCCGGTCAACGGCTCGACGCCCAGCGCGAGCGGCTTCGGGATCGGCGCAGGGCTGTGGTGGGTCGTGAGCACGATCGTCGCGCTTGGCGCGGGCAGCTATGCAGCATCGCGGATCGCGGGCCTGACCGACCGGTTTGACGGGTTCGTGCACGGCCTCGTCATCTGGGGCGTGACGCTCATCATCACGCTGTATCTGCTGAGTTCGGCAGTCGGCTCGATCATCGGCGGCACCTTCCGCACGATCGGCAGCGTCGCTAGCGTCGCTGGCACGAGCATCGGCGCAAGCGCACCGACCGTCGCCAAGGCAGCGGGCATCGACGTCGAGGATCAGGCTGCGGCCTATCTCGATGCAGCCCCGAGCGATCCCGCGCTGATGACGTCGCAGGAAGCGCAGAAGGAAGTCGCCAAGCAACTCCCCGCAATGGCGCAGGGCGGTGCCGAGGGTAACCGCGCCGAGGCACGGGTGGTCGACATCGTCGCGGCCCAGCGCAAGATCTCGCGTCCGGAGGCGGCAGCGCAGGTCACGCGCGCCAAGCAGCAGTTCATCGCAGCGAAGAACAGCACGGTCGAAACCGCCAAGTCCGCGGCTGACACCGGTGCCAGCGCCGCCGCAGGAACATCCTTTACCGCAGTCATCGCGCTCCTGTTGGGTGCCGGTGCAGCAGGGTTTGCCGGGGCGGCCGCAACGCGCCGCCGCGGCCACGAAGTCCGCCGCGCCTAACGGCGTCGGAGGATGCGCGTCTGCCCCCCCGGCGCGCTGAGACGACGACCACCGCCTGTAGCGTATCAATGCGGTGGTCGTCGGATCTAAATCCCGATTTTCGAGTATATAACCCCCTAGCCAAAGGAGACTTTTATGGACACGCATCAGGTAACGGGCGGCATCAAGCAGGCCGCAGGCTCGATCGAGGAAGGCTTCGGCAATCTGACCGGCGATCGTTCCACCGAGGTTTCGGGTGCCGCGCGCAAGGTCGCTGGCCAGATCGAGGAAACCTATGGCGACGCAGTCGACGCAGCCCGCGCCACCGTCGAGGATAGCCCACTGCTCGCGCTTGGCCTCACTGCAATCGTTGGCTTTGCGCTCGGCGCGCTGGTCACCGGCCTCGGCGCACGCCGCGGCTGAGCGATCGCTTGCCGCCGTCACGGCGGCTCGATTGTCGAAAAGCCCGATGCGACGTCCGTCGCGTCGGGCTTTTTTATCGTCCAACCGCGAACTTGTCGGCTCGCCGCCTGCCGACCAGCAGACCACGTTCCAGCCGGACACACAAAGCGGCGTAATAATCGCTCAGGAAGCCCGCATCGTCGCCATCATCCGGCAGGCCCGCCTTGCGCCGGATCGTCGCTGCAACTGTCGCGATCGCGTCTGGCTTCCCGCTGCGCAGTACCTCCTCGAGCGTCTGCAATTCATATTCGCCATACAGGTTCAACGCCGCATCGCTGAATACCCGGCGCGGGTGCGCCGACGGCATCGCCAGTTCCGACCCCAGCGCAACCCCGACGGTACGAACGACCCAGGTCCCGGCGAGCAGATCCCCGACGCGTAAACGGTCGCGATTGAACAGCGGGAAGGCCAGGAAGATGCCGCTCCAGCCGAGCGCGAACAGCGTGACGAAGGTATCCGCCGTCCCCTCCGCCGCCTGCTGCCCCAGGAAAGTCAGCGGCAGGAAAAGCTCTATTTCGCGCATCGCATTGCGCGCGATCACCGCGCCGCCGCTCAGCCGTGCGCCGTCGCGCGCGACGACGCGCAGGCCGAGGATACGCTTGCCCGGGGTCGCGCCACGCCCACCCATTTCGAACAGCGTGAACCACCCGTTGCGCAGGACGAAGAAGCCGATCATCCACACGATCGCCAGCGCGGGCGCATGGACCGAGAAGAACAGAGAAAAGATCACCAGCGTCGCCGCGACCAGCACCAGCACGATCGCGCCGGCGTCGATCAGGAATGCCGCCGCACGGGTTCCCGCACTCCCCAGGTGCAGCCGCAGGTCGACGCCTTCGGGCGTGACGAAGCTGCGCCGCAAGGTCGCCGCATCGGCGCGGCGCTCAGCCCGCGGCGGTCGCATCGGATTTCCTCGGCAGGTAGAAATACAGCAACCAGCCGATCAGCATCGCCGTGCCGATCGCATAACGGGTGAGGTCGTCGGTCAGCACTTGCCGCCCGATCCCCTCGAGCATCCCCGCGACGAGCAGCATCACGACCGTCCCCGCCATCGCAACCGCGCCGGTCTGCCCCGCTGCGACTGCCGCATCACCGCGCGTGCGCCGTCCCGGAAAGGCGATCGCGGTGCCGATGCGGAACCCCGCCGCGCCGGACAGGATGATCGCGAACAATTCGGTCGTGCCGTGAATCATGATCCACCCGGTAAAACCGATGCCCAGCCCTTTGGGCACGAACACCGCCATGAACGCCCCCAGCATCATGCCGTTATAGGTGATGAGCAGTGCGGTCGGCACCGCAAAGGCGAAGCCCAGCGCGAACGAGAAGATCGCGATCTGCGCATTGTGCGTGAACAGATAGGCTGCGAACGTCGCCAGTGCGTTCTGCTGCTCGGTCGCGTAGATCGTCTTGCGCAACGTCTCGACCGAAGCGGACGGATCGCGCCCGCCCGCCATGCCATCGCCGACGATTGCGAAGAACCACGCCGCATCGCCGCGCACGATCAGATAGCCGACCACCGCCCCTGCGACCGTCAGCAACAGTGAGACGAGCGTCTCGCGCCACAGCGACTGCACCGCAGCGGGCCAGCCATGCACGAAGAACCGCTTGAGCTGAGTCCATGCCGATGTCTGGACGCCGTACAGCTGGAAATAGGCGCGCGTGCACAATTGCTCGAGATAGTCGGTCAGCGCGCGGTCGAGCGACGTCTCGCGCGCGACCGACAGCGACGACAGCGCGGTGCGATACAGCACCGGCAGCGCGAGCAGATCTTCCTGCGACACCGCCCGGATCGAGCGCCGCTCGATCTGCCGGATAATCGCGTCGAGCCGTTCCCACTCGGGCGCGTGCGCTGCGCGGAAACGGCTGGCGTTGACCAGCATCGGCTGGGCTACCGGCGACACGGACGCGGTCACAACAGGTTCCTCCGTTTGAGCGCGACATAACCCGCGACGAGACGTTCGCCGACTCGGTCATGCTCGGCCTCGATGACATGGACGCCGACATGCTCCAGCCGCGCCAGCACCAGCTTGCGGTCGCGCAACAACGCCGCGGCGGTGACCGCGCGCGTGACGTCATTCGCAGTGGCGGGCGCACGGTCGACGATCGCCTCGACGTCCTCGTCCCGCAACACGACGATCAGCAACAGGTGGGTCTTCACGATCCGCATCGCCGCGCGCACCAGAAAGTCCGCGCTCGTCAGGTCGGTGAATTCGGTGAACAGCACGATCATCGACCGCCGCGTCAGCCGCGTGGCGAGCGTGGTCAGCGCGAACGTATAATTGGTTTCCTCGACACTATAGTCGATCTCCGCCGCGAGCCGCTGGAGATTGGCGAAAGCGGGCATTCCCGACACCAGCCCGCTGGCGATCCGCGGCCGCGAATCGAACGCATGGAGCGCGACCCGGTCGCCCAGCTTGAGCGCGACCCAGGCGGTCAGCAGCATCGCCGACACCGCGCGATCGACCCGCGGGACTCCCGCGACCGGGTCCGACATCTGCCGCCCGCAATCCACCGCGAAGACGATCTGGTTGTTGCGTTCGGTGCGATATTCCTTGGCGTGGAGCTTGCGGTGCCGCGCGGACTGTTTCCAGTCGATCGCACGCCGGTCCATGCCCGAGCGGAACTCGACCAGCGCATCGAAATCGGTCCCGTCGCCGCGATCGACCTGAGTCAGCAAGCCGTCGATCGCATGGCGTCGGAAGATTTCGGCACCCTTATCGTGGAGCAGGCGGATATCGGGGAGGATCGCGACGCGCACGTCGCTGGCGACCGCGCGCTGATGCCAGACGAGGCCGAGCGGGCCACGCCAGCGTGTCCAGACGCGATCGATCCGCCCGATCCCGCGCCGAAGCGCCGTCAGCGGCAGCAGCGCGGCCCCCTTGCCGTCGCGCATCACGACCGACGCGCGTCCGTCATTCTCCGCGGCGAACAGGGCGTTGGCCGCCAGCGCGACCTCCGCGCCACCGACCTTTGCCGTACCCGCCAGCGTCACGGTCAGGGTCGCATCGATCGTGTCGCCGACCGAAGCGGTCGCGGGCAGATCCACCCGCACGACGGCGGTACGCCTGCCCTTTGCCGCATCGACCACCGCGAGCATGAGGACGGCCAGCGGCCACGCCAGTCCGGCATACCAGCGATCGGGCAACAGCACGCCGATCACCAGCGCAACCGGCGCCCCTGCCGCTGCCGCCAGCACCGCAAGGCGAGTGGGATAAATCACGCGCGCGCCGTGCTCCTGCGCAGGCGTACGGTTGCGCACGGGGTGGCTTTGCTCACCGCGGCACTTCGATCGTTTCGATGATCTGCGCGACGACATCCTCGACCGTCCGCCCGTCGATCTCGGCGGCGGGCGACAGGATCAGGCGGTGGCGCAGCAACGCCGGGGCAAGCGCCTTCACGTCATCGGGAATGACGAAATCGCGTCCGTCGATTGCTGCCCGCGCGCGCGCCGCGCCGGCCAGCATCGCGCCCGCGCGCGGCGAAGCGCCGCTTTCGAGATCGGCGACCCCGCGCGTCCCCCGCACCAGGGCTGCGATATAATCGATCACTTCGTCCACCAGCCGCACGCCCGCGACCGTGTCGATCGCTGCGCCGATCGTGGCCGCATCCGCGCGCGGTTCGACGCCCCATTCCTCCGGGGCCATCGCCTGCTGGTGCGCGCCATGCGTCGCGATGATCCGGCGTTCCTCGGCGGCGGACGGGTAATCGACGGTCTGCTTGAACAGGAAGCGGTCGAGCTGCGCCTCGGGCAAGGGATAGACCCCTTGCTGTTCGATCGGGTTCTGCGTTGCCACCACCATGAAGCGCGGGCCCAGCGGCAGGCTCTCTCCGTCAATCGTCACGGTGCGCTCCTGCATCGCCTCGAGCAGCGCGGCCTGTGTCTTGGGCGGGGTACGGTTGATTTCGTCGGCGAGCAGCAGATCGGTGAAGATCGGCCCGCGCGTCAGCGTGAAGGTGCTCGTCTGGAAGTTGAACAGGTTCGCGCCGATGATGTCGCCCGGCATCAGATCGGGGGTGAACTGGATCCGCCCGAAGTCCAGCCCGACGACCCGCGCGAACGTCCGCGCGAGCAACGTCTTGGCGGTGCCCGGCGGCCCTTCGAGCAACACGTGCCCACCCGCGAACAGCGCGACCAGCAGGATGTCGACGCTCGCCTCCTGCCCGACCACGGCCTTGCCGATCTCCTGCCGGATCGCCTGCGCGAGCCCGCGCACATCGTCTACGGTCACCGTGTCTTCTCCCATAACCAATGATGCAGCGCCTGTGCCGCCGCGAGCATGTCGCGCGGATGGCGTGCCGTGCGTGCCTGCTCCGCCAGCGTCGTGAAGCGTGCGCGCCCCGCCAGCGCGTCCAGATAGCGATCGAGCGCATCGTCGCGCATCCGCGCCGGCACGCCGAACACCCCGATCGCGCGGTCGCGCACGACGTCGACGTAGCGTGGACCCAGCCCACCCTGACGCCGCGCCTTGCGCACCAGCGCGGCGGCATTGTCGATCAGCGCCGCCTTGCCGAACGCGATCGCGCGCGGCCGCTGACGCGGTGCGCCGAAGGTCGCGGTCGCCTGAATGCCCGCGAGCAGCGCCGCGGCCGCGATCGCCAGCGTCATCGCAAGGAACGGCGGGTCGAACATCAGTTTCAACGGACTGGGCCCGCGACCGAACCCGTTGAGCGTCACGTCGAACACGACCGACTCCGCCCCCGTGGAATTGAGCCAGTCGAGCAGGTCGAGCGCCGCCCGCGCCTGCCCCGCATCACGCATCCCGACGTTGGACAGCAAATCGGGATCGGCGAGGACGTAGAACGGGTGCTTCCCGATCTGCGCGAGCACGACGTGCCCGGCGGCATCGGTCAGCAACGGGCGCACACCGGGTCCGGTAATCGTCTGTACCGCACGCGGCGCCATGAAGCGCATGCTCGCTGGCATCCACGCCAGCCCCTTCAGCGGCCGCCCGCCGCTGCGATAGCGTTTCACCACCAGCGGATATTGCGGTGCCAGCACCCCTTGCGGTTCGCGCTCCGGCAGCAAGGCGGCGACATTGACCCATCCGCTGTGCTGCGGGTCCTTGGTCGTCGCCCATTTCGGTAGCACCACCAGCGTCGGCTTGACGCTGCGCTGCGCGAGCACTTTCGTCATGTCGGTGTCGGCGCGCTCGGGGGTCAGGACGACCACGTTCTCGGTGTTGAAAAGGCGGGGATCGCGAACGATGCGGGGGTTGCGTCCGGTCGCTTCGGCCAGCCGCACGATCCCGCCGAACCCGACCGCCGCATTCGACAGGGCGTGCGCGCCACCGTTGCGCCCGGAACGCAGGTCGGGCGCATAGGCGCCGAGCACGACCATCGCGAGGAACGCGACTATCCCGACCGCGATGAGGATGGCGACCGTGCGGACGTCGAATGCGCTGTCCGCCGCCCCGCGTGTCGTGGAAACGTCGCTCATCCGCGCCACGCCTGCGGTAGCGCAAAGTCTTCATACGCCGCACGCGCGCTGGCCCAGTCGTTTGCGTCGACGGCGCGCGCGCCAAACAGGCTGCGCTCGACCAGCGCCGCGATCCCGGCGAACAGGCGCCGCGCGGCAGGCGGCACCGCGTCCGCTTCACTCAGTTCGCGGCTGGTCAGCGCGGGCCGTACGGCGCGGGGACGGCGGCGCGCGATATCGTCGATCGAGCGGATCAGCAGCACGTGCGCCGCCTCGGCATAGCGCCCTTCCGCCGCCAGCCGGTCCGCCTCACGCAGCCACGCCTGCGCCGGCGCGGCGTCGGGGTGCCAGTCAGGATCGGGGACGACCGGCTCGGTCTGACGCGTGCCGCGGCGGTGCGGCCAGCGCCATTCGCTGTGGCGGATGCGCTGATACACCACCCATCCCAAAAGCACGACCAACGCGGCGATCAGCGTCCACAGAAAAATCCGCGCGTACGGCGCCTGCGGCATCTGCCGGGAGATCCAGCCGATCAACCGCGCGACCGGCTGCAGGACGTGCGCGAGCCACTCGAGGACGTGCGTCAACCATTCCGGTGGTTTCGGTGGCGGGGCTGCGCGGGTCAGGGTGAACTGCACGCTCGGGTCCGCGCGGAGCGCCGCGTGGGCGGCAGCGAACCGGTCGCCGTCGGCGGCGGCGTGTTGCGCGATTCCCCCGCTCACTTGGCATCCCCCGGGCCGCAATTGGCGCTACGCCGTTGAACCTAAACCAACGGGCGATGCACGCAAACGGCAAAATGGCCTTGCCGGGCGCGGCACCGAGGATCGGACCCGCCCAGCCTTCCCTCCTGGACTGCTCTCCCGCGCAAGCGAGACCTTTGCGTAAAGGCAATCGGAGGTTTGATCGTCACCCGCGCCCCAAAGTTGCCGTCATGCTGAACTTGTTTCAGCATCTACCGTGCGACAAGCACGGACCGGACTCGCGGAGGGCTGGATCCTGAAACGAGTTCAGGATGACGGACGGTTTTCCAGAACTCCCGCCTTCGCAGGAAAACGGCGTGAAGCGCGCGAACGAAACCGTTTGCCCCGCCTCGCATCTCGCGTCAGGGTCGTGCCAGTTCACGGGGGGTTTTCACGATGGCCAGCGCAGCATCAGCGTCCGACCGCCGCATGTCGATCGGTCGGGTGTTCAACCGGGCGTTTGCCGCGCTGGGGGCCAATGCTGGCACGATGTTCGGAATCGCCTTTCTCTTCAGCGCGCTACCAATCGCGCTGCTCAACCTGTGGCAGGCCGGGCTTGGCCCGACGCGTGATTTCGGGACCAATGCGGTGCTGATCGGCGGCATCTATCTCGCGAGCTTCGTGCTGACGCAACTCGCGCAAGGCGGGCTGGTCCGCGCGACGATCGCGCATAGCGACCACCGCACCGTCAGCTTCGCTGCCTGCGTCGCGACGGGTGCGCGCTTTGCCCTGCCGCTGCTCGCGCTCGGGATCGTGATGGGTTTCGCCCTGTTGCTCGGGTTCATGGTCTTCATCATTCCCGGCGTGTTGCTGTATCTCGCCTGGGCGGTCGCAGTGCCAGCGCTGGTGATCGAAGGAACGGGTGTGTTCGGCGCGTTCGGGCGCAGCGCGTTCCTGACGCGCGGTGCGCGCTGGAATGTGTTCGGGATCGGGCTGGTAGTGCTCGTGCTGTACTACATACTGCTCGCCGGCGTCGGGATCGTCACCGTTGCGATCACGGGATTCCCTTCGCCCGCGACGCGCGGTCTGGATGGCTTCCTGACGCTGTCGTCGGTGCTGGGTGCCATCTCGACGACGGTCAGCACGGCGGCGTTCGCGGCGATCCAGACATCGCTGTACGTCGAGTTGCGCGACTGGAAGGATGGCCCGCAGATCGATCAACTCTCGGACATCTTCGCCTGACCCACCGACCGGCGGGCCGATCGCGCCTTAATCTCGGACACAATCCCGGCTAGAGCCGCGCGATGACTCGGTTCCCCTCCCCGCTCCGCTGGAAGTTCCTGCTTCCGATCGCGCCCTTGTTCGCGATCGGTGCAGCCCCCTCCGGCGGCACACTTCACGTCCAGGTCGACAACGTCCGCGCGTTGACCGGGCGAGTCCATGTCGATCTCTGCACGCAGCCGCAGTTCCTCAAGGATTGCCCGATCACCGCCGAAGCCCCGCCGAGCATCGGGCTGACCACGGTGACGCTGCGCAACCTAAAACCGGGCCGCTACGCAGTGCAGGCGTTCTATGACCAGAATGGCAATAAAAAGGTTGATCGCGCACTCTTCGGCATCCCCAAGGAAGGCGTCGGTTTCTCGAACGATGCCAAGATCCGCATGGCTCCCCCGAAGTGGGACGAAGCCGTGTTCGATTACGACGGGCAGGAACGCACGATCCGCCTGAAACTCCGCTACTTCATCGGCCCCGACGCGCCGACGGCAGGCAAGTAAACGATGATCGCTCGCCTGCTCGAACGGCTCGTCGCGCTCGGCGTGCGGTCGCCCTTTGCGGTCCTCGGACTGTGCCTTGCGCTGGTGGTCGGCGCAGGCGCCTATGCCGCCGGCCATTTCGCTATGACGACCGACACCGCGGCGCTGATCTCCCCCACGATCGAATGGCGCAAGCAGGAGAAGGCGGTCGAACAGGCGTTCCCGCAACTGAAGGACGTCCTGCTAGTCGTCGTCGACGGCAAGACACCCGAACTGGCCGAAGACGCGACCGCGAAACTGACGGCGGCGCTAACTGCCGACACACAGCACTTCCGCAGCATCCAGCGGCCGGATGGCGGGGCGTACTTCGACCGCGAAGGCCTGTTGTTCGGATCGACCGACGAGGTCCGCGCCTCCACCAAGGCTTTGATCGAGGCGCAGCCACTGCTCGGTCCGCTGGCGAGCGACCCGTCGCTCCGCGGAATCGCGGGCGCGTTCTCCACGATGCTCACCGGGGTCGAGCGCGGGGACATTCCGTTGTCGCGGCTCGCGCGTCCGATGCGAACGATGGCGGACGCGCTCGATGCGTCGGCGGCGGGGAAACCCGCCTATTTCTCGTGGCAGGACCTGTTCGCCGGATCGGGCCAGACCGCCCCGCCGCGCCGCCGCCTGATTCTCGCGCAACCGCGACTCGATTACGGCGCGCTCCAGCCAGGCGAGGATGCGGTCGGCGCGATCGTTGCGGAAGCTGCAAGGTTGAAGCTCGATCCCGCCCACGGCGTCACCGTCCGCACGACCGGCGAAGTCCCGCTGGCGGACGAGGAGTTCGCGACGCTCGAGGAGAATATCGGCTGGGTCGGCGCGGTGATGGCGCTGGCGATGCTGGTGACGCTGTGGTTCGCGGTACGCTCCGCGAAGATCGTCACCGCGATCCTGCTGACCATTGTGGCTGGGCTGGTCGTCACAACTGCATTCGGGTTGCTCGCGGTCGGCGCGCTCAATCTGATTTCGGTCGCATTCATTCCCTTGTTCGTGGGGCTTGGCGTCGACTTCGGGATCCAGATCGCGGTGCGCTTCAATGCCGAACGGCTCGACGGCGCTACCACCGGCCCTGCGCTGGAAAACGCGGCCCGCGCGCTTGGCGCGCCGCTCGCGCTCGCCGCTGGGGCGGTGTTCCTCGGGTTCGGGGCGTTCCTGCCGACCGACTATGTCGGGATCGCCGAACTGGGGATCATCGCCGGGCTGGGGATGCTGGTCGCGCTTGCCGCCAGCGTCACGCTGCTGCCCGCGCTGCTGATGCTGTTCAAGCCGGGCGCGCCACGCCGCGAGGTCGGCTTTGCCGAAGCCGCGCCGGTCGACCGCTGGCTCCACACCCACCGCAAGACGGTGTTGTGGGCGTTCGCGCTGTCGATGGCGGGAAGCATCGCGCTGCTCCCCTTCGTCCAGTTCGACTTCAACCCGCTCCACCTTCGTGCGAAGGACGGCCCGGCAATGCGCGCGCTGACCGACCTGATGCGCGATCCGTTGCGCACCCCCAACACGATCAACGTCCTCGCCCCCAATGCGCAGGCCGCACAGGCGCTTGCGACCAAGCTGTCGACACTCCCCGAAGTTGCCGAGGCCGTTTCGATCGATGGATATGTCCCGCAGGACCAGGAGGCCAAGCTCGCGCTGGTGCAGGACGCATCGCTGCTGCTGGATGCGACGATCAACCCGTTCGACGTAGCCGCCACCCCGAGCGACGCCGAGAACATCGCCGCGCTGCGCCAGACCGCAATCGCCTTGCGCACCGTGGCGGCGGGGGAGCCGCGTGGCGGGGTGAGCGATGCGCTCCATCTTGCCAGCGCGTTCGAACAACTCGCGGCGGGAACCCCCACGCTGCGCACCCGCGCGACCGCGCTGCTCGTCCCCCCGCTCGGCACGATGCTCGACCAGATCCGCACCGCGCTGCAGGCCGAGGCGGTGACGCGCGAGACGCTCCCGCCCGAGATTGCGGGCAATTGGGTCGCCAGGGACGGTCGCGCGCTGGTGCAGGTCTTCCCCAAGGGCGACAGCAACGACAACGCCGTGCTCCGGCGCTTCACTGCCGCGGTGCGCAAGGTTGCGCCCACCGCCAGCGGCCTGCCGGTTGCGACACAGGAAGCCGCCAAGACGGTCGCCTGGGCGTTCGTCGAGGCTGGCGTGCTCGCGCTTGCGCTGGTCAGCGTGCTGCTGTTCGTCGTGTTGCGCGATGCGCGCGAGGTTGCCTTCACGCTAGCCCCGGTCGTGCTGTCGATGTTCCTGACGCTTAGCAGTTGCGTGCTGATCGGGCAGCCGATCAATTTCGCGAACATCATCGCCTTCCCCTTGCTGTTCGGGGTGGGCGTCGCGTTCCACATCTATTTTGTGATGGCATGGCGCGGCGGGGCGACCGACCTGCTCCAGTCGAGCCTCGCGCGCGCGGTGCTGTTCAGCGCCCTGGCGACAGGCAGCGCGTTCGGGAGCCTGTGGCTGTCGCACCATCCCGGCACCGCGAGCATGGGCAAGATCCTGATGATCTCGCTTGCCTGGACGCTGGTGTGTGCGCTGATCTTCGAGCCTGCGTTGTTGGGGCCGCCGCGCAAGAAGGCGTGAGATCAGCCATCCCATTCTCTGCCCTTCCCCGGCGAAGGCCGGGGCCCAGTAGCGAAACAGAAAAATGCGAGCGCCTGCGCTTCGTTACCACGACCTTCGCAACTGGGCCCCGCCCTTCGCCGGTGAAGCGTGTGTGGTTGGCGGGAAGCGCCTCAAATCGCACCAGCGCATCGCGTCGGGCAATCGCCCTCCCAGCGCAAGAAAACGTAACACACGCGTTTCGCTTCCAGGCTATGATGTTCCACGATATGGAACACGACATGTTCATGTATTTCGGTCTAGCACCAGCACATCGCTGAAGGACAATACGCAAGGACGATCGATGCGCGCAGCACTGCTTTCCCGCCTGCTTCTCACCAGTATCGCCGCAAGCGTCCTCGCCCCTACACCGGCGGCTGCGAGCTCGCCCGAACTGATGGGCCTCGAGCGCAAGCTCAGCATGCTGCTCGCCGAACGCTCGGGCGAATATGGCATCGCCGCGCTCGACTTGCGGGACGGCTCGATCGTTTCCGTTAATGGCGACACCCCGTTTCCGATGGCGAGCACGGTCAAGGTGGCGATCGCAGCAGCGTACCTCGCGCAGGTCGACCAGGGACGCCGCACCCTCAATGACATGGTCTACGGTCGCCCCGCCGCGAAGGTGCTGGAGCTGATGATCATCCGCAGCGACAATTATGCGACCGATCAGATTCTCGCCACGCTCGGCGGACCGCTCGCGGTGCAGCAGTGGCTGTCGTCGCACCAGATGGCCGGCATCCGCGTGGACCGCAATATCGCCCAGCTGCTGCGCGAGCGCGGACATCTTGCCGACATCAAGGACGTCGCCACGCCGGTCGCGATGGTCGCCTTGTTGTCCAGGCTCGACAGCGGCACCGTCCTGACCGCGCAAAGCCGCAGCTTTCTGTTCGGGTTGATGAGCCGGTGTGCGACGGGCACGCGCCGGATCCGCGCACTGCTCCCCGCGGGCACCCTGGTCGAGGACAAGACCGGCACACTCGACGGTGTCACCAATGACGTGGGATTCATCACGATGCCCGACGGTCGGCGCGTGGCGCTTGCGGTGTTCGCGCGCGGTGGGCGTGATCGCCAGCCCGTGATCGCCGAGGTCGCCCGCGCGATCTACGACCGCTTCGCGGACAGCACCCGCAACGCACTCGCGCTGTTCATGCGGATGCGGTGATCGGGGGAGACTGACCTTTCCTGGCAGCCGCCCGGGCGGTGCCAGAACGTGTCGCTTCGCTGCTTAGCTCAGCGCTTCCCCGGCGAAGGCCGGGGCTCAGGAGCGAAGGTCGCGGTAACGGAGCGCAGTCGCCGGCATTCTTGTCGTTCGCTCCTGGGCCCCGGCCTTCGCCGGGGAAGCGGAACTATTGTGGGGAAGCCGTCCGTTTCGGCGACGCGCCGGTATCCGAGCCGGCGCTACCGGCTGCCGGATCTGCAAGCGGATCTCCCGCGGTGGGAGCCGGCTCTGGCGTCGGTGTTTCAGCAGCCCCGGCAACCGCCGGATCCGCCAACGGATCGGCGAGCGGATCTGTCCCCGGCGCTGCAATGGCTGGCGTCGCCGAACCGGAACCACCCATCGGATCGGCTAGCGGATCGGCCAGCGGGTCCGCCAGCGGATCGCTCATCGCTCCTCCTCCCCGCGCTCCGTGCGTCGCGGCAACCCGCCCCGCCCGATCCTGCAGATACGAAGACCGCAACGTCGCATAAGGGTCGATCGCGCTCGCGGTCAGCGCCTTCAGCGGCGCGTCCGACTCGACCCGCAGGTCCAGCCCCGTCAGCACCGCTTGCGGAATACGGAATTCCGCCCGGTCGAACGGGGACCCCACCACGACGGGCAACGCCTGCGCCTCCGCAGCCCCGGCCGGCAGATCGCGGAAGGTGCTTGGCCCGAGGAACGGCAGGAACAGATACGGCCCCGGCCCGATGCCGTAATGCCCGAGCGTATCGCCCAGGCTGTTGTCCCGGTGCGGCAGGCGGAAGTCCTTCGTCTTGGCGACGTCGAGCAACCCGCCGACCCCCACCGTCGAATTGACCACGAACCGCCCCAGCGTCTTCACCGCGCGCTTGGGCTTCAGCTGGAGCAGGTCATTGGCGAACACCAGCGGCTCGCCGACGTTGGAGAAGAAGTGGCGGATGCCCTTGCGCGCAAAGTTCGGGACGACCGCCTTGTACACCATCGCGACAGGCCGGAAGAAGACCCGGTCGAACACCTGGTTGATCGCATACATCTTGCGGTTGAAGCCTTCGAGCGGATCACCCTTGGCATGATGCGCGCGGACCCCCGCGGTCGGCGCCTCCGCGCGCACAGCGGCGCGCGTATAGGTGCCGACCGGCGCCGGCGCGACGACGGTCTCCTGCGCCGCCGCAGCCATCGGCGTCGCCATCAGCACGATCGCGACCGCCAGTACGCTGCTTCCCCCCCGGACCTGCACTGGCTTCAGCGACCGCTCTTGGCGGACAGCGCGTCGAGGTGCGTGATCAACGCCTTCGCGCCGCCCTTGGCGAACACCCCGGCGAAATCCGCACGCCGCGTCGCGAGCTGGCTGATGGAATTGCGATAATAGACGTCGATCACCCGCCATTTGCCGCCGCTCTGGCGCAGGCGATAGGCGATCGGCACCGCCTCGTCCTTGGGCGCGGACAGCATCGTACGGACCAGCTTGTCGGCCCCGCGCGTCTCGATCTTCGGGTCGATCGCGAAGCTGTGGCCCGACCAGCTGCTGAAGTTGGACGCATATTGCGCAACCGTCATCCGCCGCATCGCCGCGACCAGCGCGCTCTGGTCAGCGGGTGCGACCTTGACCCAGTCAGGACCGACCGAGAGACGCGTGATGAGCGGAATGTCGAACGTCTGGTCGACGACCGGGCCGATCTTGGCGATCCGTCCCTGCGTCCCGAGGCTGCTTCCACCCTTCATGATCGCGATCAGCCCGTCGTCGAGCATCTGCACCGGTGCGCGTGCAGGGTCGGCGGTCTGTGCAGCGGCAGGGGCTGCGATCATCACGAGAGCACCGGTCAACGCCGTGCGGAAGGAAAAAGACATGCGAAAGCTCCTTGGGGAAAAGCAGAAACGGCCCCCCGCGCGTCGCGGCGGCGGTATCATCGCCAGTTCGCTAGCACAAACCGCTGTAGCCGCGATGAACGGCCAAAACGGCCACCCGATCCTTCAGCTTGTGCCGCCAAAAGCACAACATATGGAAAAACAGGCGAGAAATCTCGCTTTCGCATATGTTGCGGCGCGGCTAGAATATCTATCTGGGGGCGTGCGTGACGAAACGGTCCGGTCATTCTATGTCCGGCACCCGGTTTCAGCACGAGAGCGGACGGAAAGGTTTTTACTTGCAAGTGATTCTCGCCAACCCGCGCGGGTTCTGCGCCGGTGTCGTACGCGCCATCGAAATCGTCGAACGTGCGCTGCAACGCTATGGCGCGCCGGTCTATGTCCGGCACGAAATCGTCCATAACCGCCATGTTGTCGATACGCTGCGCGGCAAGGGCGCGGTGTTCGTCGAGGATCTGGACGAGGTGCCCGAGGGCGCGATGACTGTCTTCAGCGCGCACGGCGTCGCCCGCACGGTCGAGGAAGAGGCAAAGCGCCGCAACCTGCCCGTGTTCGATGCGACCTGCCCGCTTGTCACCAAGGTCCATCTGCAAGGGCGGCGCTATGCCAAGGCCGGGCGGACGCTCGTGATGATCGGTCATGAAGGCCATGCCGAGGTGATCGGCACGCGCGGACAGGTTGACGTCCACGTCCATCTTGTCTCGACTGAGGAAGATGTCGCCGCGCTCGACCTGCCGCTCGACACGCCGCTGGCGTACATCACGCAGACCACGCTCAGCGTCGACGACACGCGCGGCGTCATCGCGGCGCTTGGTGATCGCTTCAGCGACCTGATTGGTCCGGACGTTTCCGAGATCTGCTACGCGACGCAGAACCGCCAGAGCGCAGTGCGCGACCTCTGCAAGGTTGCCGACCTCATCCTTGTCGTCGGTTCCGAAAACAGCTCGAACTCGAGTCGTTTGCGCGATCTCGGCGCGGACGAAGGCTTGCCGAGCTACCTCGTCGCCGATGGCAGTGCGATCGATCCGGCGTGGTTCGACGGCATCGAACGCGTCGGCCTGACCGCGGGCGCATCCGCCCCGGACGAACTGGTCGACAGCGTGATCGACGCGCTGCGAAAGCTCGGCCCGGTTGATGTCAGCCAGCTCGCAGGCGTAGACGAATCGATCCAGTTCGGCCTGCCGCGTGAGTTGCGCGATGTGCCTACCCCTACCCAAGCTGCTGTAATCAGCGCATAGGAGCCGACATGAGCCTCCCCATCGCCCCGCTGGCGCGCATCGGCGCCTATACCCTCAAGAACCACATCAAGGGCGGCAAATACCCGCTCGTCCTGATGCTCGAGCCGCTGCTGCGCTGCAATCTCGCGTGCCCCGGTTGCGGCAAGATCGATTATCCCGATGCGATCCTCAACCAGCGTCTGTCGTTCGACCAGTGCATGGACGCGATCGACGAATGCGGCGCGCCCGCAGTTTCGATCGCGGGTGGCGAGCCGCTCCTCCACCGCGACATGCCCAAGATCGTCGAGGGCTATATCGCCAAGAAGAAGTTCGTCATCCTGTGCACCAACGCGCTGCTGATGAAAAAGAAGATCGACGACTATAAGCCGTCGTCCTACTTCACCTGGTCGATCCATCTCGATGGCGACAAGGGCATGCACGACCATGCGGTCGATCAGGCCGGCACCTATGAGGTCGCGATCGAAGCGATCGAGATGGCCAAGGCCAAGGGCTTCCGCGTCCAGGTCAATTGCACCGTGTTCGACGGCGCGGATTCGACCCGGCTCGCGGGCTTCTTCGACGAGATGCAGAAGCGCGGCGTCGAGATCACCATTTCGCCGGGCTATTCGTACGAGCGCGCCGCCGACCAGGAGCATTTCCTGACGCGCGAGCGGACCAAGAACTTCTTCCGCGACGTGTTCCGCAAGGGCGACGGCGGCAAGGCGTGGACCTTCACCAACTCGCCGCTGTTCCTCGATTTCCTCGCGGGCAACCAGACCTATGAGTGCACCCCGTGGTCGATGCCGCTGCGCACCGTCTTCGGCTGGCAGAAGCCCTGCTACCTCGTCGGCGAAGGCTATGTCGAGACGTTCGCCGATCTGATGGAAGGCACCGACTGGGACCAGTATGGCGTCGGCAAGTACGAGAAATGCTCGAACTGCATGGTCCATTGCGGGTTCGAGGGCACCGCTGCGACCGACTCGATCCGTCACCCGCTCAAGATGTTCACCATCGGGCGCAAGGGCGTGAAGACCGAGGGGCCGATGGCACCCGACATCGATCTGAGCCACGCGCGCAAGTCGACCGACGTCCATTCGCTCCACGTCGAGCAGGAACTCGCCAAGATCAAGGCGGCGGATCCCGAGGGCTACAAGCGCACCCAGCGCGCGGCCTGATGGACCGTCTGCGGCCGCCGCCCGACCGGGTGGCGGCCGTGGAGCCTAATTCCGATCACGACGTTTGGTCGCAATGCCTCACGCCAGTAACATCGTATTCTGCGACGGACCGGATAGCCCGCACGCGTTCGACGTCGTCCCGCTCCAGCATCGCAACGGCATGCTCGATGCGCGCTGCCCGATCTGTCACGGCTTCGGCCAGTGGAACAGCGAGATCGATCTGGTCAGCTTCCGCTGCAAGCGCGTGATCTGCGATCATTGCCACGGCGCGGGCTGGGTCGAGACCGGGAATGATCCGGTCGCCTTGCCCGATATCGTGCGTGCTCCAGAGGGCTATCCCAAGTGGATCGTCCGGCTTGTCCCGCGTGAGGATGCCTGCGCCAAGCCCTGACTTGGGTTAACGGGTCGGATCGAGCGTGGCGAGGCCGCCAGCATCGAGTGTTTCCATTGCACGCGCCAGCGCCTTGAACGCCGACCCCGCATCGCGCCCGGTGCGAAGGAGCGCGGGCAGCTGCGCAGGGTTGCGCGCGAGCGACGCGAGGATCGATCCGAGCGCCACGCCGCCATCGGGCTTCATCCCCACGAGCGCTGCGGGGGGAAGCGCGTGGTCGGCGCTGTCAGAGATGGTGCGGACGATCGCGAAAGGCAGGTCGTGCCGCGCAGCGACACGGGCAGCGATGTGCGATTCCATGTCGACTGCGATCGCACCGGTTCTGGCGTAGAGCGACGTTTTCTCGGCGACGGAGCCAATGATGCTGTCCGCGCCGACGACAGTGCCGCAATGCGCGTCGGGCAAGTTCTTTGCGAGCCACTCAACCAACGCCCCCCCTACTCCGCTTCCCCGGCGAAGGCCGGGGCCCAGTCGCGAAGGTGGTTGTAACTGAACGCCACGCGAGAGGCTCTTCTGTTCCTCGACTAGGCCCCGGCCTTCGCCGGGGAAGCGATCAGCGTGATGGGGGGAGCGCGAAGTGTGGAGCGTCCCCACTATCACATCCCCCGCGCGCAACGCCGGGTCCAGAGCCCCCGCCACCCCGCAAGACAACACCAGCGAAGCGCCCCCAACCGCCGCCTCGAGCTCCCGCTCCAGCCGCGCAGAATCCCCGCCGCCCGCCACGACCACGAACCCCGGCCGCGCGATGATCGCCGCCTCGCGCACCAGCCCGCAGGCGACGAGCACGCTCACATCCCGAACGCCGGTCGCGCGCTGTTCGAGCGTTTGAGGTTGCGATAGCGCGCCACCGCCCACAGCGGGAAATACGCCGGATAGCCATGATAGCGCAGGTAAAACACGCGCGGGAATCCGCCGCCCGTGTACAGTTCCTGCCCCCACAGCCCCTCGCTGTCCTGCGTCGCGATCAGGTGCCGCACGCCGCGCTCGACCGCGGGATGATCCACCTTCCCCGCCGCCATCAGCGCGAGCAGCGCCCAGCCGGTCTGCGACGCGGTCGACGGCGCGGGCGTGTAGCCCTTGTAATCGAGCGCATAGCTATCGCAGTCCTCGCCCCAGCCGCCGTCGAGGTTCTGGATGTGGAGCAGCCAGTCCGCCGCCTTGCGCACCATCGGATGCCGCCCGTCGAGCCCGGCCGCGTTGAGCGCGCACAGCACCGACCAGGTGCCGTAGATGTAATTCACCCCCCAGCGCCCGAACCAGCTGCCGTCGGGCATCTGCTCCTTCTCGAGGAAGCCCATCGCCGCTGCCATGCGGGGACTGTCGATCGGCTCGCCGAGTTGCGCGAGCATCGACACGACGCGGGCGGTAACGTCGCTGGTCGGCGGGTCGAGCAATGCGCCGTGATCGGCGAAGGGGATGTTGTTGAGGTAGTGATAGCTGTTGTCGGCATCGAACGCGCCCCAGCCGCCGTCCTTGCTTTGGAGGCCGACGGTCCATTCGACGCCACGCGCGATGGCGTGGTCGTAGCCTTCGCCCGTTCCCATCACGCGAGGGGTTGCACCCTCTTCTCCCCTCCCCTTCAGGGGAGGGGTTGGGGGTGGGGCCGTATCACCTTGCCCCGGCGTCGGTTGTGCTGGACTGCCCCACCCCAACCCCTCCCCTGAAGGGGAGGGGCTAGAAGGGAGAAGGCCCTGCGCACGGTCCATCGCCATCACCACCACGGCAGTGTCATCAAGATCCGGATAATGCGCGTTATTATACTGGAACGCCCAGCCCCCCGGCCGGACGTCGGGCTTCTCCTCCGCCCAGTCGCCCTTCACGTCGAGCACCTGCAACGGCTTCAGCCAAGCAAGCCCAGCCGCCGCACGCGCCTCCGCCTCCTCGCCGCCCGCCTCGAGCATCGCATGCGCCGCAAGGGCTGTATCCCACACCGGCGAAACGCAGGGCTGGCAATAAGCCTCATCGTCCTTGACCACGAGCAGCTTCTCGACCGACCGCCGCGCAATCGCGCGCGCGGGATGGTCCTCGGGATAGCCCAGGCAGTCGAACATCATCACGCTGTTCGCCATTGCCGGATAGATCGCACCGAGCCCGTCCTCGCCGTTCAACCGCTCGGTCACGAAAGTCACGCAAGCGTCGATCGCGCGCTGCCGTGTCCCCCTGGGCCACAATCGCTCGACGCGCTTGAGCACGACATCGAGCCCGTTGAAGAAGCGCGTCCAGTGCGCCTTGGTCCCCGCCGCCTTGCTCGTCAGCTTCGCGCGTTTGGCGGTGTACAGCTCATCGACTCGCACGCCCGACACATTGCGCGCCACCGGTTTCTTCGCCGCGAGCACCAGCAACGGCACGATCACGGTGCGCGCCCAATAGGACATCTTGGACAGATGCACCGGGAACCAGCGTGGCAGCAGGATCAGCTCGACCGGCAGGGTCGGCACCGAACGCCACGGCGCGCAATCGAACAACGCCAGCTGGATCCGCGTGAACACGTTGACCGCCGCCGCGCCGCCCGCCTTGTGGATGGCGGCTCGCGCGCGCGCCATGTGCGGTGCCTCCACGTCGTCGCCGATCATCTTGAGCGCGAAATATGCCTTCACGCTCGCGCTCACGTCGAACGCGCCGCCGTGGAACAGCCCCCAGCCATGATGCGCCGCCGACTGGATCCGCCGCAGGTACACGCCGATCTTGCGCTCGATCTCGGGATCGCGCGGTTCGCCGAGATAATGTCGCAGCAAGACGTATTCCGCCGGGATCGTCGCGTCGGCTTCGAGCTCGAACACCCAATGCCCGTCGTCGCGCTGGCGTTCCCCTAGCGCCGCCGCGGCGCGCAGCGCGGTCGCGTCCGCCGCTGCGACGATATCGTCACGTTCCAGATTCACCATTTCAAGTCCCATGACGCGGCCTTAGCCGAGCCCCGACGTCCGCGCCAAGCGGGCAGCGACTTCGCCCGATCGAATCGCACCCTCGATCGTCGCGGGCAACCCCGTTTGCGTCCAGTCGCCGGCCAGGAACAGGTTGCGCCAACGCGTCTGCGCGTCCGGGCGGCGGGCGTCCTGCTCGGGCGTCGCGGCGAAGGTCGCGCGCTTTTCCTTGACGATCTGCCACGCGGGCATTTCGGCGGGGCCACCGTGCACCGCGCGGATATCCGACCAGAAGGCGCGCGCGAGCTCGGTCCGGTCGCGATCGACCAGATGGTCCGCCGCGCTGACCGTGATCGAAATGCGATCGGGAAAGGCGAAGATCCACTCCGCCGTCCCGCCGAGCACGCCGACCATCGTCTGCACCCCCGCGGGCGGCGCGATCGCGAAATGCGCGTTGACGATCGCGCGGAAATCGTTCGGCACGGTCAGGCCGGGGAGCAGATCGCCCGCCACCCACGGCGGCACCGCGAGAATGATCGTCTCGTCCGCCTCGACGCTTTCCACGCCGCGCCCGAAATCGAGCCCGACGACGCGGTCGCCTTCGGCGTGAATCGCGCGCAGCCGCGTGCCGAGCGCCAGTGTCGTGCCCTTGCCCGCAAGCCAGGCAAGCGCCGGATCGACGAACGCCGCGGCCAGCGTCGGCTCGGCGATCTGCGGTCGCATCGCGCGCCCGCCGCGCCCGAGCGTCTCGCGAATCACGCGCGAGGTCAGCATCGCAGAGCCGGTCGCCGACGCGGTATTGAGCGCCGCCAGCAGCACCGGATCGATCAGTTTGTCCCACACCGGCCCGCTCGGATCGACGCGGTCGGCCACGACCTGCCCGGGCTTCCCACCGCTCAACCCGGCTAGCCGGAGGTAATCGCGCACGGTGGTGCCGGGCACACGCCGCCCGTCGCGGCAGATCCACCACGGCACCGGGCCATCGTTGATCCGCACCGACCAGCGCGCACCCGTGGTGATCTCGGCAAAGGCGAAATCGGCGTGCGGCGGCCCGCTCAGCCGATCACTCGCCCCGATCGTGTCGAGATAGCGATGCACCGCCTTGTTCCCCGACAGCACCAGGTGGTTGCCATTGTCGATCGTCCGGCCGAGTTGCGGATCGTGATAGCTGCGGCACCGCCCGCCCGCTTGCGCCGCGCCGTCGACCAGCGTCGTCGCCAGCCCCTCGCGCGCGAGTTCGACCGCGGCGGACAGGCCCGCCATGCCCGCGCCGATGACGCGAACGCGCTGCTGGTTCGACGCGCGCTTCAACGGAACAGGCTGAGCCGCAGGACGGTGAACAGCAGCGCGGGCTTGTTGACCCGGATTCGCGTGCGCGGCGTGCCCCAGCCTACCGCCTCCATCCTGCGCAGGATCGGCTCGTACACCGCCGCCATCAGCCGCGGCGCAAGCAGATGCCCGCGGGGCCGCGCCCCCAGGATCGCGCGCGCCGCTGCGAAATGCTCGTGTGCCTTGGCCGCCAGCATCCGACACGCGCCGTCGATCCGCGGATCGGCGACGAGCACAAGCGGTTCGCCGAACACGACCCCCGCCGCGTCGAGCGGTTCGCGCGGCAGATAGACGCGACCGATCGTCGCATCCTCGTCGATGTCGCGCAGGATGTTGGTGAATTGCAGCGCCCGCCCGAGATGATAGGCGAGCGCGATCCCCGGCTCCTGCTCCATCCCGAAGATCTTGACCGACAACCGCCCCACGGCGGAGGCCACCCGGTCGCAATACAGGTCGAGCGTCTCGAACGGCGGCCAGCGCACGTCCTCCTCGACGTCCATCGCCATTCCGTCGATCACCGCGATGAAATCGGCCTTCTCGAGCTTGAACCGATCCACCGCGTCGACCAGCAACGCCGCCTGCCCCGGGTCGCGACCCGCATACAACGCATCGATATCCGCGCGCCACGCATCGAGCGCCGCCGCGCGGTCCTCGCGCTTGCCGCCTTCGTCGTCGGCAATGTCGTCGACCTGACGGCAGAAGGCGTAGACCGCATACATCGCCTCGCGCTCAGCCTTCGGCAGCACGCGCATTCCAGCGTAAAAGGAGCTGCCCGAGACTTGTGCCTGCAGCTGCGCGGGAGTCGCCTTGGGATTCATGCCCGACCTTTAATCATTTGCGTCACCGCCGCCAACGCTGCGAGGCCAAGTGCCTCCGGCGCACGGTGGTGGACTCGCTGCGACAACGGATCACGCCGTTTAAGCCGCGCGTTGAGGCTGACCGCGAGCCGATGGATGATCGCGACTTCCGCCGCCAGCCGTCGGTCGCGGATCTGGCGCGCGAACCCGGCCGACTGCGCCAGCAGGCCGTCTGTGCGCGTCGCCATGTCGACGATCACTGCGCGCAGCGCCGGGGTCGCCGCCGCACCGCCCAGATCCTCGACTCGCGCACCATGCTGCGCCAAAATATCGCGCGGCAGATAGACGCGCCGGATCGCGCGATAATCCTTGCCGCAATCCTGCACGTGATTGATCACCTGCAACGCCGCGCACAGCGCGTCCGACGCACCCCAGGTCGCACGGTCCTCGCCGTGGACATCGAGCACGTACCGCCCGACCGGCATTGCGGAATAGCGGCAATATTCCATCAGCGCGGGCCAGTCGTCATACCGATCGACGGTACAATCGCGCGCGAACGCGACGAGCAGGTCGGTCGCATGATCCGACGACAGGCCGTGTACGGCCATCGTCTCGCGCAGCGCCAGCGCGGTGGGTTCGGCATCACCATGCCCGAGGATCGTCGCGCGCATCGCCCCCAGCAGCGCAAGCTTCTCGGGCGGGGTCGCCGCCGGATTGTCCGCCACATCGTCCGCCGCGCGCGCGAAATGATAGAAGGCCATCACGGGCGCGCGATGTTCGGCCTTGAGCAGAACCGAGGCGACGGGAAAGTTCTCGTCCTTATGCCCCTTGCCGGAGGCGAGTGCGGTGGCGGTCATGACGGAAAACCTTCTTCATGCCGCGCCGCCTGGACTCGGCCCTTCCACATGCCCCCGCGCCCGCGGACATGCTGCCATGCCGACAGCAGCGTGCATCCGGCATAGAAGGTCGCGATCAACGGCAAGGCCAGCCCCCAAAGTGGCGACCGTTTGTAGAACCGCAACATCGGCTGGAACGCGAGCGCCATCAATCCCCACGCGGCGATCGCGGTCATCCGGGTTTCGCCCTGACCGAAGATCGCGAAAAGCGGCGGCACGAGATAGGTGAGCGCAAGCCCGATCGTGGTGCCGGCCAGCAGCAGCGGAGAATACTTGAGCTGCGCATAGGCAGAGCGGGAGATCATCGCGGCGACCGATTCCCAGCTGTCATAGCGCCGGATGCTGACCGCACGATCGGTCAGGCCAAGCCACACCGCGCCCTGCCGCTTCATCAGTGCCCCGAACGCGCAATCGTCGATCAGCGCCGAGCGCACCGCCGCAATCCCGCCCGCCGCGTCGAGCGCCGCACGCTCGACCAGCATCACGCCCCCCGCCGCCGCCGCCCGGCCCGAAGCGCGCCGGTTCACCGCCGCGAACGGATAGAGCATCTGGAAGAACCACACGAACGCCGGGATCAGCGCGCGTTCGGCAAGGCTTTCGCACCGCAGCCGTGCCATCAGCGAGACGAGCACGCGCTCCTCCGCCACCGCGCGCGCGACGAGCGTGCGCAGCGTGTCGGGGGCGTGCGCGATGTCCGCGTCGGTCAGCAGGAGATAGTCGGGCGTGGTTCCAGCGGCGGCGATCCCTTGCGAGACGGCCCATAGTTTGCCGGTCCAGCCATTCGGCAAGGCTGCGCCCGTCACGACCTGCAACCGATCCCCGCCTGCGGCGCGTGCGATGTCGGCGGTGCCGTCGCTGCTCGAATCGTCGACCAGAATGATGCGGAAATCGCCGGGATAATCCTGTGCGGCCAAACTACCGATCGCGCGCGCGATCACCTCGGCCTCGTCCCGCGCGGGGACGATCGCGACGACCGAAGGCCACGGCCCTTCTCCTCCCCTCCCTGGCAGGGAGGGGTCGGGGGTGGGTTCGTATGAGGAGAGTGCGTCCGCCGCCACGGGCCACCCCACCCCCAGCCCCTCTCTTCCAGGGAGGGGAGCGAGCGGAGACGTATCCCGCTCGCTCGTCTGCCAGAACCCGTCACGCGCGAACACCAGCACCAGCCAGATCGCCAGCGACGCCATCGCAATCCAGAACAGTATCATCGGACAACCCCCAACTGCCACGAGGAGCGTCGTCCTTCTCCTCCCCTCTCCGGAAGGGAGGGGTCGGGGGTGGGTGGGTATGAGGAGAGTGCAACCGCCGCCGCTGGCCAACCCACCCCCAGCCCCTCCCTTCCAGGGAGGGGAGCACGTGCAGGTCGGTGCGTGCGCTCAAAACCAATCACGCGAGCATCCCCGCTTGCCGGAACCACGCCACCGCATCCTCCAGCGCCACCCGGTAAGGCCGCGCGCGATACCCGAGCTCGGCTTCGGCCCGCGCGCTCGAATAATACATGTCGTGCGCCGCCATCCGCAGCGCGTCCAGCGTCAGGAACGGCTCCTTCCCCGTCACGCGTGCGAGTTTCTCGTTCGCCCATGCCAGCGGAAACAGCGGCGCACGCGGAATCTGCACCGTCGGGGCCTTGCGCCCGACGATCGCGGCGACGCTCGCAAGCATCTCGCGCAGCGATACGTCCTGCCCGCCCAGCACATAGCGTTCGCCGATCACGCCGTGCGCCATCGCGGCGATATGCCCGTCCGCGACGTCGTCGACATGCACTAGGTTAAGCCCGCTCTCGACGAACGCGGGCATCCGCCCCGACGCCGCCTCGACGATGATCCGCCCGGTCGGCGTGGGCCGCGCATCGCGCGGGCCGATCGGGGTCGAGGGATTGACGATCACCGCGGGCAGCCCCTGCTCGCGCACCATCGCCTCGACCAGCCGCTCGGCGACGACCTTGCTGCGCTTGTACGCGCCGACCGCCTGTTCGGGGGTCGCGGGGCGGGTCTCATCCGACGCCTTGCCGTGGTCCGGCCGCAACGTCGCGACGCTGCTGGTATAGACGATCCGCGCGACCCCCGCCCCCAGCGCCGCCTGCATTACGGTCTGCGTGCTGAGCTGGTTGTTGCGGACGATCTCCTCGGTGTCGGGCGCCCAGATCCGGTAATCGGCGGCGACGTGATACAGATGCGTCACGCCAGCCATCGCGCGTGCCATCGCTTCGGGGTCACGCGCGTCGCCCTCGACGATCTCGCCCGGGAAGTCGGTCAGGTTGGTCCGCGCGCTGCTTGCGCGCGCCAGCCCGCGCACGCGAGCGCCAGACGCCGCCAGCCGCCGCGCGACCGCCGAACCGACGAAACCGGATACTCCGGTCACCAGCGTAATAGGTTGATCGCTCACGCAGCCTCCATGCGGCGACGCTGTAGAACGCGAGCGCTCAAGCGCAAACAATCTCGCGCAATGTCGCAGCAACAAAGTCTTCGCGCACGGCAAGGTGACGCCTTTTTCACAAACGCGCGCCTGTACCCGTCACCACCGCGGCGCTACGGGGGCTGTGTGATCCATATCCTGCACCTACTGGGCACAGTCTTGGGCTGGCTGACGATCGTGGTCGCGGCGCTCGGCGTGGTCTATTTGACCGCCGCCGCGCTCGTCTTCCGCCGCTATTTCGCGGCGGCGACGCCTGCGCCCGCGCGGCACGAGGCGGTCACGCTGGTAAAACCGCTCTACGGCGACGAACCGCGGCTCTCCGACAATCTCGCGAGCTTCATCGCACAGGATCATGCCGGGCCGATCCAATTGCTGTGCGGGATCCAGCGCCACGACGATCCCGCGATCGCGGTGGTCGAGGCACTGAAAGCCGCGCATCCCGACGCGCAGATCGATCTCGTGATCGATGGCACGATCCACGGCGCGAGCGGCAAGCTCTCCAACCTGATCAACATGGAGCCGCTGATCCGCCACGATGTGGTCGTGCTCAGCGACAGCGACATCGCGGTCGCGCCCGACTATCTCGCGCAGATCCTGCGCGCGCTCGATCAGCCAAAGACCGGACTCGTCTCCTGCGTCTACGCCGGTCGCGGCGACACCGGCTTCTGGTCGCACTTCGGCGCGGCGGGGGTGAGCTACCAGTTCATGCTTGGCCTCGTCTTCGGGGTTGCCAACAAGCTTGCGACGCCGTGCATGGGATCGACCATCGCGATGACGCGCGAGACGCTGCGCCGGATCGGCGGGTTCACCCGCTTCTCCGACAAACTCGCGGACGATTACGCGATGGGCGAAGCGGTCCGCGAGCTCGGGCTCGAGATCGCAGTGCCGGCGATGTTGGTCGACCATGCGTTCGACGAGATCAGCTTCGCGGCGCTGTGGCGGCACGAACTCCGCTGGGGCGCGACCGTCCGCGATGTGGCCTTCTGGCCGTATGTCGGGATCATCATCGGTCTGCCGCTCCCGGTCGCAATCCTCTCGATGCTGTACTGGCCGACCGTCGGGCTGATCCTGTGTGCGCTTGCGGTCGTTGCACGGTTGGTGGTTGTGCGGACCGTGAATGCGACTGTAGGGAGGCGCATCGCTCCGTTGTGGATGGCGCTGGCGCACGATGGCATGAGTTTTGCCATCTATATCGCGAGCTTCTTCGTCCGATCGGTTGATTGGCGCGGCGCGACCCTTACAATGAAGACTGAAGGCCGCATTGTTGCGGCGCACAAGATCCAGAATGCGGAGCAACGGGCATGATGCGGGCGCTTTTCCTCCAGGCGCCGTCTTTTGACGGTTACGACGGTGGCGCGGGTGCGCGCTACCAGATGAAGCGGGAGGTCAAATCCTTCTGGTATCCGACCTGGCTCGCGCAGCCGGCGGCAATGGTCGAGGGCTCGAAGCTGATCGACGCGCCCGCGCACGACCAGTCGTGGGACGATATCGCGCATGAGTTCGACGATCGCGATCTCGTGATCCTCCACACCTCGACGCCGTCGTTCAACCAGGACATCCGCACGGCGGCGCTGATCAAGCAGCGCAACCCGCGGATCCTGATCGGCTTCGTCGGTGCGAAGGTCGCGGTCGAGCCCGACAAGAGCCTCGCCGCCACCCCCGACGTCGATTTCGTCGCGCGCGAGGAATATGACTTCACGATCCTCGAGATCGCCCAAGGCAAGCCGCTGCGCGAAGTCGACGGCATCACCTGGCGCGATTCGGACGGCGCGTTCATCCGCAACCGCGACCGCGCGATGATCGAGGACATGGACTCGCTCCCGATGGTCTCGCCGGTCTACAAGCGCGACCTGCAGATCGACAAATATTTCGGCGGCTACCTGCTCCACCCGTATGTCAGCTTCTACACCGGGCGTGGCTGCAAGAGCCGTTGCACCTTCTGCCTGTGGCCGCAGACGATCGGCGGGCACACCTATCGCTTCCGCTCGGTCGCCAAGGTGATCGAGGAAGTCGAGTACATCATCCGCGAGATCCCCGAGACCAAGGAGATCTTCTTCGACGACGACACGCTCACCGACAACCATGCGCGCGTCGAGGAACTCGCGATCGCGCTCGGCAAACTCGGCTTCGGCAAGCCCGGCTTCAAGATGTCGTGGAGCTGCAACGCCAAGGCGAACGTGCCGCGCAAGACGCTCGAAGTGCTGAAAGCCAACGGCCTGCGCCTGCTGCTCGTCGGCTATGAAAGCGGCAACCAGCAGATCCTGCACAACATCAAGAAGGGTCTGCGCACCGACGTCGCGCGTCAGTTCACCAAGGATTGCCACGAGCTCGGCGTCGTGATCCACGGCACCTTCATCCTGGGTCTCCCGGGCGAGACGCTCGAGACGATCGAGGAGACGATCAACTACGCCAAGGAGATCGATCCGCACACGATCCAGGTGTCGCTTGCGGCACCCTATCCCGGCACCTTCCTGTACAAGCAGGCGACCGAGAACGGCTGGTTCGACAATTCGCACGAATTGCTGACCGACGGCGGCAACCAGATCGCGCAGCTCAGCTACCCGCATCTGCATTCGACGGTGATTTTCGACAAGGTCGAGGAGTTCTACAAGCGCTTCTATTTCCGCCCGTCGAAAATTTGGGAAATCGTTCGCGAAATGCTGACCGACTGGGACATGATGAAGCGCCGGCTGCGCGAAGGCGTCGAATTCTTCGACTTCCTGCGGCGCCGCAAAGAGGCCGTGTAAGGGTTAGGTTCGATGACGACGATGGCCCGTATGACGGTCAACGAGCGGCTCGAAGCGACCGGGCGGCTCGACGCATGGAACGCTGCGGTCGAGGCGCGCGACATGGACGCGATGGTCCTGTTGCTGCGCCTCGTCGCCGCGCCCGATCCGCGTCGGGTTGCGCAGGGGGTGCTCGCTGACCCTGAATTCTACGGGTTTGCGACGCGGTGAAGACCGCGATCATCACCGCGGACGATTTCGGCGTCTCGGTCGAGGTCAACGCCGCGGTCGAGCAAGCGCATCGCGAGGGGATCCTCACCGTCACCAGCCTGATGGTGACGGGCGCTGCCGCGATGGACGCCGTGCGGCGCGCGCGGCGGACGCCGACGCTCGGCGTTGGCTTGCACATCGCGCTTGCCGAAACGCCGCCCGCGCTGCCGCCCGCGGAAATCCCCGACCTTGTCGATGACGCGGGCCAGTTCCGGATCGAATCGCTTCCCGTCGCGCTCGCATTGGTCGGCAAGGCGTCGGTCCGCCGCCAGCTCGAGGCCGAGATCGATGCGCAGTTCGCATTGTTCGAGGCGACCGGGCTGCCACTCGATCACGTCAATTCGCACAAGCACATGCATATGCATCCGGTGATTGCCGCAACTGTGCTCAAGGTCGGCAAGCGCCACGGCATGACCACCGTCCGCGCGCCCGTCGAACCGCGCGACGTGCTGGCCAAGTTCGAAAAGGCAACCGGGCTCCACATCGCAAGGCCGTTCGCGCGCAGCGTCCAGCGCAGGATGCGCAGCG
Source organism: Sphingomonas sp. PvP056 (assembly GCF_040549155.1). NCBI lineage: Bacteria > Pseudomonadati > Pseudomonadota > Alphaproteobacteria > Sphingomonadales > Sphingomonadaceae > Sphingomonas > Sphingomonas sp. PvP056. The sequence goes on along the minus strand of NZ_JBEPST010000002.1, from coordinate 279,268 downwards.
GGGGCATGAAGGTCCCCGACCACACGTTCGGCCTCGCCTGGTCGGGCGCGATGCACACCGAACGGCTCCGCGGTGTGCTGCGACACCTTCCCGATGGCGTCAGCGAAGTGTATCTTCACCCCGCGACCGGGCCCTACCCGCTGTCCGCCCCCGGTTACCAATATGAAGCCGAGCTGGCGGCACTGCTGGACCCCGTCGCACGTACCATCGTTTCGGACAATGACATCACCCTGGCGCGTTTTGCCGATCTTTAAACCGGGAGAGCCCCGATGAATTTCATTCCCAAGTCGATCGCCCCCGCAGGTCCCGCCCCGGATGTGCGCGTCAAGCTCGGCAGCCCCGAACACAAGACGCTGTTCTGCCGCACGATGCTCGACACGCACGATCCCTATCGCCCCGCGCTGATCGACTGGCCGGTGCTCGAGCCCGAAACACGCAACAAGATCGTCTCGCTGCCGATCTGGGACATCGCCGTGGCGACGGAAGGCCGCGCGGGCATGAACGTCAAGACCTATGGCGAGCAGATCAGCGACCCGCTGCTGCGCGACGCGATCGACATGAACGCCTATGAGGAAAGCCGCCACAAGATCGTGCTCGCGGACATGGTGACCTTTTACGGCATCGTTCTTCAGCCCGAGGAAGAGTATAAACGACCACGCGACCCGGAATTCGCGTTCATGCGGACGGGATTTTCCGAGTGTATCGACAGCTTCTTCGGCTTCGGCCTGTTCAAGGTCGCCGCCGACACCGGCTTCTTCCCTGAGGAGCTGATCGACACGTTCGAGCCGGTGATGCGCGAGGAAGGCCGCCACATCCTGTTCTTCGTCAATTGGGTCGCCTGGCACCGCCGTAACATGCCGTTCTGGCGCCGCCCGTGGTTCGAGATGAAGGTTTGGGCGGTGTGGATCGCGCTGATCTGGGAACGGATCGACATGGCCAAGGGCATGGGCGACGACAACACCAAGGCACAGGAAAACAATTTCACGCTCAACGGCTCGAAGGAGCTTGGCGTCGAGATCGAATTTCCCGAACTGGCGGCGATCTGCCTGGCAGAAAACGACCGGCGGCTGGCGGTCTATGACCCGCGGCTGATCCGGCCGAAATTCGTGCCGGGGATGATCCGGCTGGTGCTGCGCTTCATGGGAAAGAAGCCCGCGCGGGCGTGATCCGCGGTCAGTCCTGGCTCTCGTAGGCGAGCTGCAGCACGCCCCAGTGTCGGCCCTCAACCCAGATCGAGGCGATGACCTGTTTGAGCAGAACCACGCCGCCGTTCGCCACGGGTCGGCGATAGGCCTTCAGGCAAAATGGTGCCTCGATCCGGACCTGTATCTGCGTTTCCGGATAGGTGTAGATCAACCCGGCGCGGGAATGCTCCTCGTTCCACACGCGATCGTTCGGGCGTTGCGGAAGCGAGCGTTCGGGCATCGCCACCGCCCCGAAACAGTTTCGATCGGTGAAGCTCATCCCGAAGAAGCCCGGCAGTTGACGCGCCCGCTCCTGGTGCGGGCGCGCCAGCCGCGTGAACAGCGCCTGCGCGGCGTGGGTAAAAATGGGCGGGTCGCTCGCGGGGACGGGCCGGTAATCATCGCTCATGATCGCGTCGAGCGCAATTTCGTGAGACGCGACCGCTTTCTCGAGACCATCGCCGACCGACCGCGCAACCTCTAGCCCGAAGTTGATGTAAGGCGAATCGAGCATATCCGCACCGCTTTCGGCGAGCATTTGCAGCAGTGCGTTCGTATCGTCGCTGACCGCGCTCACGCGGGCGGAGAGTTGCTGGAGCCCGGTGGCATTCTGGGTCGAGGCGCTCGACAGCGCCATCAATCCCGCCCGCACCATATCGACCGCCTGCACCATCGATTCGACACGTTTGGCAACGCTGTCGCTATTCTGTTCGAGCCCCTGCATGATCGTACCGAGCTGACACACCAGGGTTTCGATCCCCTTGGCGCTGCCATGTGCCGACTGCGCCTTGGCGACACCCTGCCCGATCCGGTCCAGCATGACGCCCGCTTCGAAGGTGAGCGACCCGATCGACTGCTCGATCCGGTTCGTGGCAGCGGCGGTTTCACTCGCGAGCTTCTTCACCTCGCTGGCGACCACCGCGAACCCGCGCCCAGCATCCCCCGCGCGGGCTGCTTCGATCGTTGCGTTGAGCGCAAGCAGGTTGGTCTGCCGCGCGATCACGTTGATCCCCGCGGTTACATGGCTGACATCGCTGAGCGCGGTGTTGAATGCTCCCAGACCGTTGTGAATATGGCTGACCTGTTCGATCAGTTCGACGACGTCCGACGTTGCCGTGCCGAGTTGCGCGGTCGAGTCCTCGATGACGCCCTTGGCCGCCGCAGTATCGTTGCGCGCGTCTCGCGCGGCCATTGCGACGTTGTCGACATCGCCCGACAGGATGTTTGCCTCGGACCCGATCGCTTCGATCGTCGTGGCCTGTTCCGTCACCCGTTCCGCCAGGGCAGCGATGTCGGCCTGCAGATCCAGCGAGCGAATGCCAAGTTCGCCCGACAGGCGCGCGGCTTGCCGAATGGTATGATCGAGCCTGAGCGCCGGGTTGGTCATGCGCACATGGATTAACTATCACCGATTAAGAGGTGTTTAAGTATCCAGGCCCCTGATGATTTTGCCGACATTCGTCTCGCTGCGGCGTCGCCCCTACGCGGGCCAGTTGGCGACCGCCCGAAAGCACCCACCGCGCGCGTTCGCTTCCGCTGCCATCTGCGCGCTATTGCACGTTTGTGCGCCAAATCGCCGTTCCAGACCGCAAGAACCCACGTCATCGGCGCAAGCCGGGTTGATTGCCGCGTCCAAAGCCCCAAAGACCCCCCAATGCTGCGCGACTCATCCCGCCGTTCCACCGCCCGCACCGACAGCGCGCGACAGGTGCCTCCTGTGGCGATGCTGCTGCGATGAGCCGTTCCGCCCGAATCGGGTTGCTCGTTGCGACGATCGTCGGCCTCATAGTGGCGGCGGCTACCGTCGGCACGGTCGGGTTGCACCAGGTCGTCGACGTCATGGCGTCGATCGGCTGGATCGGCATGGCGACCTTCACGCTGTGGTCGATCGGCGTGCTCGTCCTGTTGGGAATGGCGTGGCTCGCGGTCGCGCCGGGGCAACCCATTGATCGGCTCGGCTGGTTCGTCTGGGCGCGTACCACGCGCGAGGCGGCGACCGATATCCTGCCTTTCTCGCAACTCGGCGGGCTGGTGGTCGGCGCGCGGACGCTAGCGGTGTTCGGTGTTCCGCAGCCGGTGATCTATGCATCGATGATCGCGGATATGACGACCGAGATGGCGGCGCAGCTGATCTTCACGCTGTGCGGGGTGGCGGTCCTGCTGCTCGTCCTTGCGGCGGAACCCGTACAGCAGGGGCTCGTGCCGCTCGCGCTCGGTGGGCTCGCCGCGATGATCACGCTGATGCTGCTGTTCGTCTTCGCGCAAAAGCCGATGCTTCGGCTTGCCGGCTCACTCGGCGCGCGGATGCTGCCTGGCTCAGTTGCAGCGATGGCGGCGGTGCGCGAGCAACTCGACGCGATTTACCAAACCCCGCGCCGCGTGATCGCCGCGTTCATATTCAATCTCGCCGCATGGCTCGCAAGCGCGACGGGTGCGTGGATCGCGCTTCGGTTCATGGGCTCGGACCTGCCGCTGTGGGCGGTACTGACGATCGAGGCGCTGATCTTCACGCTGCGCAGCGTCGCCTTCGCGATCCCCGGCGCGGTCGGTGTGCAGGAAGCCGCCTATGTGCTGATCGGCCCGTTGTTCGGCCTGCCCCCAGCGCATGCGCTCGCGCTGTCGCTGCTCAAGCGCGCGCGCGACATCATCATCGCAGTCCCCGCGTTGCTGGCATGGCAGGTCGGCGAAGCACGCCGGGTGGTCTCCTGACGCCGCCCTGACCGCGCGCAGGTGGCATCGCACGCCAAAGCTCGCTAAGCGCCGGACATGGCGAAGACGAAGGCGCATCCGTTCCATTCGATCCACACGCACGGGCTGATCCGGGTCGGCGCGTGCACCCCGCGCGCCAGCGTCGGCGATACCGCGGCGAACGCTGGCGAGACGATCGCACTCGCGCAACAGGGCGATGTGCGCCACGCCGACCTTCTCGTGTTCCCCGAACTCAACATCACCTCCTACGCGATCGACGATCTGCACATGCAGACCGCGCAGCAGGCGGCGACCGAAAGCGCGATTGCCACGGTCGCGGCAGAGACCGCAACACTGCGGCCGGTGCTGGTCATCGGCGCGGCGCTTCCGCGGAACGGGAGGCTGTACAATTGCGCGGTGGTGATCGCGCGAGGGCGGATCCTCGGGGTCGTGCCCAAGGTCTTCCTGCCGAACTACCGCGAATATTACGAAAAACGCTGGTTCGCGAGCGGTACCGGGTTGACCGGGCTCGACATTACCATCGCTGGGCAGACCGTTCCGTTCGGCACCGACCTGCTGTTCGCCGCCCGCGACCTCGCGCCGTTCATCTTCCACGCGGAGATTTGCGAGGACTATTGGGCCCCCACCCCGCCCTCCACGATGGGCGCGCTCGCCGGGGCGCTGATCTGCTGCAACCTGTCGGCATCGAACATCGTCGTCGGCAAGGCGCGCGAGCGATCGCTGCTGTGCGCCTCGCAAAGCGCGCGCGCGATGTGCGGCTATGTCTTTGCAGCCTCGGGCCCGGGCGAAAGCACGACCGATCTGGCGTGGGACGGCCAGGCTACGATCCACGAACTCGGCGAATTGATCGCTAGCTCGACGCGATTCGGTCGCGAAGCCGAACTGGTAATTGCCGACGTGGACGCCGGGCGAATCGCGCAGGAACGGATGCGCGTGGGCACGTTCAACGATTCGGCCGATCTGGCAGGGCACCCGGAGACGCGCTTCCGGCAAATCGGGTTCGATCACCTGCCAGATTTTGCAGACGTCGGGCTGGTGCGCGACATCCGCCGCTTCCCGTTCGTCCCCAATATGCCCGCGCTGCTCGACGAGGATTGCTACGAGGCGTTCAACATCCAGGTCGAGGGACTGCTCAAGCGGTTCGAGGCGGCGCGCGCCGAGACTCTGGTGATCGGCGTCTCGGGCGGACTCGATTCGACTCACGCGCTGATCGTCGCGGCGAAGGTCATGGATCGGCTCGGGCTTCCGCGCGACCGGATCCTCGGCTTCACCATGCCCGGATTCGCGACGAGCGACGGCACCAAGGCCAACGCCTGGGCGCTGATGCGCGCGCTCGGCATCACCGCCGACGAAATCGACATCCGCCCCGCCGCACGCCAGATGCTCACCGACATGGGCCACCCGTTCGCGGATGGCGAGCCTACGTATGACATCACGTTCGAGAATGTGCAGGCGGGTTTGCGCACCGATTATCTGTTCCGCCTTGCCAACCAGCGCGGCGGGCTGGTCGTCGGCACGGGCGACCTGTCAGAACTCGCGCTCGGCTGGTGCACGTACGGCGTCGGCGATCAGATGAGCCATTACGGGGTCAACGCAGGCGTTCCCAAGACGCTGATCCAGTTCCTGATTCGTTGGTGCATCCGCACCGATCAATATGACCCCGCGACCGATTCGATCCTTGAGGCGATTCTGGCGACGGAAATCTCGCCCGAACTCGTCCCGGCCGGCGCGGACGGGGCAATCCAGAGCACAGAGGCGCGAATCGGGCCGTATGCGCTCAACGACTTCTTCCTGCATTATGTGGTGCGCCACGGCATGGCGCCGTCCAAGATCGCGTTCCTGGCGTTGCAGGCGTGGGGCGACGTGGAGCAAGGCCGGTGGCCGCGCGACTTCCCGGCGGCGGGGCACGTGGCGTACGATCTGCCGACGATTCGCGGGTGGCTTGAGAAGTTTCTGGTGCGGTTTTTCGCGACCAGCCAGTTCAAGCGCTCGGCACTCCCGAATGGCCCGAAGGTATCGAGCGCGGGGGCCTTGTCCCCGCGGGGCGACTGGCGGGCGCCGTCGGATGGGACAGCGCGGATTTGGCTGGAGGAACTGGCGCGGGGGTTGCCGCTCTAGGCTAAGAGCGCTTCAGTGGCGCTTCCGTAGTGCTTCCCCGGCGGAGGCCGGGGCCCAGTAGCGAGAACGTGAGAACGTCTGCGCTGCGCTATCTTACCATGGCCATTTCGACTGGGCCCCGGCCTTCGCCGGGGAAGTGAAAGGTAGGGCGCAGCAAACCGCCTTACTTGCGGCTTTTCCGCGCAGCGTAGCGGGCGTCGCGCGCTGCCTTCTTGTCGATCTCGGCCTGAATCGCGGCCTGCTTGGCCTCTTCGATCGCGCGCTCAGCGGCTTCGGCCTTGGCGATCTTCTCGAGCCGGGCCGCTTCGATCGCGGCTTTCTTCTCTTCGCGCTTCTTGGCTTCCGCCTCTTCCTTGGCTTCCCGCGCAGCCGCACGGGCCGCGACGACCGCAGGATCGACCGGCGGCTTGGACTTCAGCTTTTCCAGCGCACGTTGCTTTGCGTCGGCGGACAAGGCTGCCCGGTCTTTGAAGGAAGGTTCTTTGTAGGATGCCATGTGGCGGGCTTTAACCTCATCGAGGAAAGAAGGAAATGGCGGAGAGGGTGGGATTCGAACCCACGGTACCCGTGAGGGCACGCCGCATTTCGAGTGCGGTACATTCGACCACTCTGCCACCTCTCCGCGAGGTCGTGTGATGCTGTCTGTAAGGCCAGCACCGGTCGGTGAGCGGGCGCCTCTAACGTAGTGCTCTACGGTACGCAAGCGCTTCGATGCAGGTTTGTCGCACAGCAATCGCTTGTGTGCCGCCACGGAGCCCCTAAATTATCCTCATGTACCGTACCCCCATCACGTCCCCGCCGTTCGACAGCAGCATCGCCCTCCCCCCGGTCAGCCATGCCCGATTCACGATCGGCGACGTGGTGCGGCATCGCCTGTTCGATTTCCGCGGGGTCGTGTTCGACATCGACCCGATCTTCGCGAACAGCGACGAATGGTATGATGCGATCCCCGAGAACATCCGCCCGCCCAAGGACCAGCCCTTCTACCACCTCCTCGCCGAGAACATGGAGTCGAGCTACGTCGCCTATGTCAGCCAGCAGAATTTGATCCCGGACGACACCGACGAACCGGTCGATCATCCCGCGATCTCGGGGCTATTCGGGGACTATGCGGGCGGGAAGTACCCGTTGCGGCGCGAACACCGGCACTAAGGCCCAGTTGCGGGAGCGGGATGGCGCCGGTCTAACGCGCCTCCCCAATTTCCGCTTACTTCCCCGGCGAAGGCCGGGGCCCAGTCGAGAAACGGTAGAATGCGGGCACGGCGCATCGTTACCTCGGCCATTCCGACTGGGCCCCGGCCTTCGCCGGGGAAGCAGGTATTAAATCACGTCGGAAATGCTTAGCGTCCGGGCACGCTCCTCTCGACGCGAGAACCCCGGGACGCGCTGATGCCCCGGGAACCCAACCTCAATATTTCACGCGAAGCCGCGTGTAGTAAAAGCCGCCGTTGAACCCGAACGGCCCCCCGTTGCGGGCATAGACCTGCCCGTCCGACGTTCCCCCGGTCAGCGGGTACAATTGCACCGTCGACGTCGCCTTCAGCCGGTCCGGCTTCTCGTCGAGGAAGTTCTGCGCGCCGATCGCCAGCGTGAAGTGCTTGGCGAAGGTGTAGTTTAGCTCGAGGTCGGTCACGAACTTGCCCCGGAAGGTCTGGTTCGCGACGCCGTTGGTCTGGCCATAATCCTGCGCGCTGGTCCAGGAGCTGTAATAGTTCTCGCGCACGGTGAAGCCGAAGTCGCCCAGCGTCAGCCCGGAATTGAACACGATTCGGTGCTTCGGTGCGAGGTTCTCGGCGTCGATCAGCTGCGCAACGCTGACCACGCGGGCATCGGACCCGGTCACCTTGGTCTTGTTGTAGTTATAGGCGAGCGAGAAATTGAGCTGCGCCTCGCTGACCCGGGCACGATAGGTCGCGACCACGTCGACGCCGCGCGTCCGTGTGCGGAAGCCGTTGGTGAAATACTGCACCTGCCCCCCGACCCCGACCGGCAGCAGCGCGGGTTGCGCCGCCAGATCCGCTGCGCTGACGATGAAGGGCGACGTCAGGCCGATTCGATCGCGCAGGTTGATCTGATAGGCATCGACCGTGATCGTCATCGCACGCAACGGCTCCAGGACGAACCCTAGGCCGTAATTGGTCGACTTTTCCGGGCTCAGCGTCGTCGCGCCATAATATTGCGCGACCGCATTGTTGGTCGGATAGGTCCCGCTCTGGAACGCGACGCCATTGTTGAACGAGGTCGTGACGATCGAGACGTTCGCCTGCCCCGGGGATGGCGCATGGAAGCCCGTGCCGAAGCTGCCGCGCACCGACAGCGCGTCCACCAGCTTGTAGAGCGCGTTGACCTTGCCGACCCAGGCATCGCCGAACGTGTTGTAATGTTCGTATCGCCCCGCAGCCCCCACGGTGAACGCCTCGGTAATGTCGGTTTCCAGCCCGACATAAGCGCCGAAGTTCTCCTGGCTGAACTTGCCTGCGGTGCTCGGGCTCGTGCCGGCATAGCCGCTTGCCCCCACGCCTTGCGCGGCGCTTGTGCCCGAGAAGGCATACACCCCCGGCGCGGTCTGCGTGTAGAGTTGTTGCGCGACGGCATAGGGTCCAGCCCCATAGGATTGCGCGTCACCTGCGGTCTGTTCGTAGGTTTCCTTGCGGAATTCGCCACCGGCCGAGATCGTCAGCGGGCTGGCGAGCCCGAGGTCGGCGGCATAGGTGAAGTCCGCGTTGAAGTTCATCTCGTTCTGAATGAGATCGCCGAACTCGAAGCGCGTCTGCGTCTGCGGGCCGTAGGAGAAGTTCGCCGAATCATACATCGACAGCGACATGGTGTTGCGCGCCAGCGTGCCCGATACGTCATAGCTGAACTTGCCTGCCGTGCCCTTGTAGCCGAGCACGCCGTACAATTCCTCGGTCTTGCCAACGAAGCGCGGGGTGAAACCTGCCGGATAAAGCTGGCCGAAGCGGAAGGTGTTGGTGTCACGGACAAATCCACCCGCCGGGCAGGTCGCGTTGCCTGCCGGGCACGCCGTCAGGAAGAAGGTGTTGTTGAACGCGCCATTGGCGCCCTGATTGCGCACCACGCCGTTCGAATCGACCGCCGTGCTCGACACCGAAGCGCGATAGTTGAAGCTCTGGTTGCCCTCCCTGTTCGCGTAATTGCCGAAGAAGTAGATCTTGCTCGAGTCGGTCACGTTGAGCGCCGCGTTGACCACGCCTTTATAGGCTTTCGACGGCGAGCTGCCCCAGATCTGCACCGGCAGCGGATAGTTGGGCAATTGCGACGCCAGCGCGGGGAAATTGTTCGCAAAATTGGCAGCGGAGGGGCGCGTCACGCCGCGGCTGGTTTGCCCGTCATCGGTATATTCGCCGGTCAGGTTGATGAAGCCGAAGTCGCGCTTGAACCCGACGTTGCCCGCAATCTGATAGCTTTCGCCGTCGCCGGCGTAATATTGGCCGGCACGCCCGACCAGCTCGATTCCCTGATCCTCGCGCAATCCGTAGTTGAGCACGCCGGCGATCGCGTCCGACCCATATTGCGCGGTCGCGCCTTCGCGCAGCACCTGCAGGCTGCCGATCGCGAGTGATGGGATTGCAGAGATATCAGGTCCCTGCGCGCCACGGCCAAGGCCGGTATCGCTGCCGCCATAGACCTGCACCAGCGCCGACCGGTTATACCGCTTGCCGTTGAGCATCACGAGCACCTGATCGCCCGACAATCCGCGCAGCGAAGGCGACCGAACGAAGGTCGACGCGTCCGAGATCGTATTCTGCCCGACGTAGAAGGACGGGACGATGTTCTTGAGCGCGTCGATCATGTTGGTCGCGGGTTGCGACGTCAGTTCGGCCGAGCTGATCACGTCGACCGGCGACGGCGAATTGGTGAGGGTGCGATCGGTTCGCCTGGTCCCGATCACGACGATGTCATTCGGGGGTACGTCACCGGCACTTGGGTCCGCGGGGTCAGTCTGCGCGATCGCGGGCACAGCTGCAGCCGCGATGGCGGTGTTCGCCTGGTCATTCGTTGCCGCCAGCGCAGGCATCGCCGACATACTCGCGACAAGCGCAAGCGTCGAAATGGAGTGTTTGTAAAGCAAGGAAATCCTCCCAGGGTTCTACAGTTGTCAGGTCATTCATCACCAAAGCTACGCCGCCACAGTAAGTGGCTGACGCAGTTCCCCCTGCCGCAAAACACGACATTCCAGTAATCCTGCCGAACACTTGACACGCATACCTTGACCGGACGCCTTATTTCGCGCCTCAGTCTCTGCCGCCTCGAAAACCTGTGGCGCTTATTACTTCATTGCATCCCGTGGATGCTGATTTGGTAATTGCTCCATCTGTTCCAACACGATGACGCCATAGGTTCTGACGCATTGCAACAAAAAGTTCACCGACCGTCGCAAGAAGGGTCCGAACCGAACCGATTCGTGTGGTCCTATTGCGTTTGTGCAACGCTTTTGGCGGTCATCCGGCGGCCTCGGCGGTTGACACCGCGCCACGCTTGGCATAGCTGGCGCTTCTTTCCCGCGCTCGGCTTGCCGTGGCGTGGAGCACAGGTATTTTGAAGGTGATGAGGGCCATGTTCGCAATCGTGCGCACAGGCGGCAAGCAGTATCGCGTTGCCGCCGGAGACAAGATCGTCGTTGAGAAGCTCGACGGTGAAGCCGGCGCGTCGATCACGCTCGGCGACATTCTGCTGGCGGGCGAAGGCTCGGAGCTGCATTCGGTCGAGGGCCTGACGGTCTCGGCAGAAATCATCGCGCAGGCGAAGGCGGACAAGGTCATCGTCTTCAAGAAGCGTCGCCGTCACAACTATCGCCGCAAGAACGGTCATCGCCAGCGTCACACGATCCTGCGCATCACCGCGATCGGCAACAATGACAAGCAGGCAGCACCGGCCAAGGCCGATGCCCCGGCCGCTCAGGCGTAAGGAGTAGTTCGAGATGGCACATAAGAAAGCAGGCGGCTCTTCGCGCAACGGTCGCGATTCGGCAGGCCGTCGCCTTGGCGTGAAGAAGTTCGGTGGCGAGATCGCCATTCCGGGCAACATTCTCGTGCGTCAGCGCGGCACGAAGTTCTACCCGGGCACCAACGTCGGCATCGGCAAGGATCACACCTTGTTCGCGCTCGTCGAAGGCCGCGTGACCTTCCACCAGGGCAAGCTCGGCCGCAAATTCTGCTCGGTCGAGATGCTGGCGCAAGCCGCAGAATAACGGGCAACCGGACGGGTTGCCCACCAGGGCGACCCGCGTATCCGCAAGGATACCGAAACAAGGGAGACGGGTCGCCCCGGCTCCCTTTTTTCATGGCTCCCTCCCCGCTGTCGCATCCATGTCATCCCGGCATGCGAGCGACGCCGCCTGAGGAGAGTCGTATCATGTTCGCTCGGACTTCGAGATTGACGCTGCGCCCCGGCTGGCCGGAGGACGCCCCCGCGCTGGTCGAAGCGATCGCGCACGAATCGGTCTGCACGATGCTGGCGCGCGCGCCGTGGCCTTACACGCTGACGGATGCCGAGGCGTTTCTGACACTGCCCCGCGACCACCGCAGCCCACGGATGCTGATCCTCGCGCACGGCGGCGCAAAGCCACGGCTCGTCGGAGGAATCGGGTTCACGCAGGACGAATCGGGCCACGAGTTCGGCTATTGGCTGACGCCCGACGCCTGGGGCCGCGGCTACGCCACCGAGGCGGGCCGCGCGGTGATCGACATGGCGCGCCATGCGCTTGGCCTGCGGCATGTCCACGCGGGGCACTTCCACGACAATCCGGGATCGGGCCGGGTGCTGCGCAAGCTCGGCTTCCGCGAAACCGGCGTCGCGCAGCGCGCCTGCCGCGCGCGGGGCGCGGATGTGGCTGGCGTCGACTATGCGCTAGATCTGGCGCCGGCGCAGGCGATGCCGCTGGCGGCGTGATCTGCCTTGGCTGACGGAACTGCTATCGGTGTCCAAGCATACCGAGGTTTCGCAGCCATTGCTTGACCTGTCCCGGCCACTCCCTGGTGATCGGATCGGCGGTCGGTCGCATCCCGAACGCGTGACCGCCTTTCGCATAGAGACGCATGTCCACCGGCACGCCAGCGTCGTTTAACGCCAGCCCATAGGCCATGCCCTGACGCACGTTGTCCGTCGGATCGTTCATCGCGTGGAGGATGAGCGTCGGTGGTGCTTTCGCGCTGATCTTGACCCACGGTTGCAGCTCGAGGTTGTTCTTCCCCTTGCTGCTATCGAGCATCCGCGCCGTATAGGCGACGATCGCAAAATCGGGCCGCGGCGACTGCCGGTCGGCAGCGTCGGTCAGCGGGTATGTACGCTCCTCCGTGTTGCTCATGTTCGCCACGAGATAAGCGCCTGCGGAAAAGCCGATCACACCGATCCTGTGCGGATCGATCCCGTAGCTGGAGGCACGTTCCCGCAACATCCCCATCGCGCGCTGCGCGTCTTCAAGCCCCAGCAGTACCTTCGGCCGCTGCTGCTTTCCGATCGCGTTCTCCCACACTTGCGGTGTCCGATACTTGAGCAGCACGCAGGTCATGCCCTGTCGCACGACCCAGTCGCAGATTTCGGTCCCTTCAAGATCGGTCGCCACGGCGTAAAACCCGCCGCCGGGCAGGACCATCATCGCGGCCCCGGTGTTGCGCCCTTTTGGCCGGTAGATGGTTATGGTCGGTCGGGTGACATAGCTTGCCCAATACCACATCCGTCCACCCACGAGCGGCGAGCCATTACCGGTCGCTTCGGGATGATCGCCCGTGTCGGGCTGTGCCAAAACGACGCTCGCGGGCCAGAGCGGCACCTGTGTTCCACCCGGGGCTGGCTGCCATATCCCCTCGCGTTCCACCTTCGGAACCTGGACCTTTGCAGGCGAACCCTTGAACGTGCTGGCCTCGCCTTGAGCCGCCCCGGCAAAACCAAGAATAAGCAGAACTGGCACGACGAACTGGAACCGCGACAAACCGTCTCTCCTGTCGTGAGGGTGCAACCCACCCATCAGGACTGGCCGGAAGAAGCACAAGCCAAAACTCGTGACCGCTGCCCTCTCCGCGGAGGAGCCACTCGAGCCACTCTCATCTCACTTTAGCGTGACTTATTGCACACCTACGGCTGCAGTACCAATTCGGTCACCGCCCCGCAGAGTTTAGCCCACCACCGCCACGCGCGGCAGCACAGCAGCGGCATAGTCGCTCTCGGCCAGCGCGATCAGCGCGCGGTCGTCATGTTTCCACGGGTGGAAGCCCGGCAGGAAGAACGCGATCCACGCCCCGAGGATCTTGCGCGCCATCCCCGGGCGGCCAAGCGCGTACCACAGGATCCCGCGATGCGCGCGCCAGCCGGTGATCCCGTCCTGCCGCAGCAGCTCGAGCATCCCCTTGTACCGCCCGGCAAAGAACTTCTTGGTCGTCGCCAGCATGACGATCGCCTTGATCAGCCAGCGCCGCCGCCGCGGCCAGTCGCGGGTCGCATGAAGCCAGGTGTCATAGGCGACGCCCTTATGCTCGATCTCCTCCGCGGCATGCCAGCGCCACAACGCCGCCGCCTGTTCGTCGCCCCCCGCGAGATGGCGCGGGTTGGCAATCAGTTCATGCGCCAGCATCGCGGTGAAATGCTCGAGCGCCATCGTCGCAGCGAGCGCACCGATCGGCGGCTTCCCCTTGGTCAGCGCCAGCGCCTCGTCGACATGCTGCTCCAGCAGCCGCGTGTCATAGCCTTGGTCGGCGACATGCCGGTTGAACGCGACATGCTCGCGCGTATGGATCACTTCCTGCTTGATGAACGCCTGAATCTCGGCCCGGAGCCGCGGCGGCGTGCCTTCTCGAAAATTGCGGACACTGTCGACGAAGAACCCTTCGCCCTTCGGAAACGTGACCGACAGCGCATTGTAGAAAGCGGTCGCGAACGGATCGTCGTTGAGCCACCAACGCCGCATCGTTACGCCTCGCCCGAAGCGCAGGTCGCGCGGCGTGATCGTCAGATCGGCGGGACTGGTTGCTTTCGCCACGGAAACCTCCAAACGTTTCTGCAATGCAGCGGACCATAGGATCCGTGACTGCTGACAAGACTGTCAATAGGCGTTACTTACAACCGTGTCAATTATTCGCAAGCGTCTCAGCCCCGAAGAATCGCGCGATGCCGCTATCGACGCTGCACGCGCGCTGTTGATCGAACAGGGGCCGCAAGCCGTCACGCTGAAGGCCGTCGCCGCGCGGATCGGCCGGACCCATGCCAATCTGCTCCACCATTTCGGCTCGGCGGCGGATCTGCAACGCGCGTTGATCACGCATCTGGCCGACACGATCACCGCGCAAATCGGCGATGCCGCCAAGCGCGCCCGCGCAGGCGAAGCGGATCCGCGCGAAGTGGTCGACCTGACCTTCGATGCGTTCGCCAACGGTGCCGGCGCGATGGCCTCGTGGATGATTCTGTCGGGCAACCACGACGCGCTCGATCCGGTGCTGACCGCGATCCACCGGCTCGTCGACGATCTTGCCGAGGGCGATGCGGCAGGCAAAGCGATCCATGAGGAAACGCTCCAACTGGTGCTGATGGCGATGGGCGATGCGCTGCTCGGGCGGGCAATGGCGAATGCGCTCGGCCTGCCGCCGGAGACCGCGCGCACGATAGCGACTCGTGCACTGATTGCGTCGCGCAGTGGCGAATCGGAAGCCGACTCGGCTAGTCTGGCTAAAATCGCGTAATCCGCTAAGGAGCGGCCATGCATTTTCTTGACCAAGCAAAGATCTTCGTCCGATCGGGCGCGGGCGGCCCCGGCGCCGTCAGTTTCCGGCGCGAGAAGTTCATCGAATATGGCGGCCCCGACGGCGGCAACGGCGGCAAGGGTGGCGACATCATTTTCGAGGCCGTCCCCGGCCTGAACACGCTGATCGACTTCCGCTACACCCAGCATTTCCGCGCCCCGCGCGGTAATGGCGGGTCGGGTTCGAACCGCACCGGCGCTGGCGGCGACGACCTCATCATCCGCGTGCCGGTCGGGACACAGGTCCTGGCCGAAGACCAGGAAGAAGTGCTCGCCGATTTCACCGTACCGGGCGAGCGAGTCGTGTTCCTGCGCGGCGGCGATGGCGGACGCGGCAACGCGACCTACAAGACCTCGACCAACCGCGCCCCGCGCCAGCACGGCACCGGCTGGCCCTCGCAGGAAATGTATGTCTGGCTGCGGTTGAAGCTGCTTGCCGATGCCGGGCTCGTTGGCTTGCCCAATGCGGGCAAATCCACCTTCATCAATGCCGTCACCAACGCGCAGGCAAAGGTCGGCGCCTATCCGTTCACGACCGTCCGCCCGCAATTGGGCGTGGTCAGCCGCTATAATCGCGAATTCGTAATCGCGGACATTCCCGGCCTGATCGAGGGCGCGGCGGATGGTGCGGGGATCGGCGACCGCTTCCTCGGGCATATCGAGCGGTGCAAGGTGCTGCTCCATCTGGTCGATGCGACCGAGGATAACCCTGTGGATAACTACAGGATCGTCCGTGGAGAACTCGAGGCATACGGCGCGGGGCTTGTGGATAAGCCGCAGGTGATCGGCCTCAACAAGATCGACGCGCTCGACCCGGCGGACGTCAAGAAGCTGATCACCAAGCTCAAGCGCGCGAGCAAGGCGGAGGTCCTGCCGATGTCGGGCGCGAGCGGTGATGGGATCGATGCGGTCCTCAACCGGCTGATCGAGGCGATCGGCCCAGCGGAGACCGTGGCGAAGCGTGCGGACGGCAGCGACGAACCGGCGGAGTGGTCGCCGGTTTGAGGAGGACGGGCCACCGTCTATGACGGGCGGGTCGCAGGTGGTATGATGCCGCCATGCGACCCGACCCCGCCTATCGAAAGATTACGGCCGACGAATTCCTCGCGATGGAGTTCGGCACGGATCGCAAGTTCGAGCTTGCCGATGGTGTGATCGTGATGATGGCGGGCGGCACTGAGCCCCACGCCTGGGTTCAGGGGAACATCTTCGTCTGGCTGCGGATGAAGTTGAAGGGGACGCGGTGCCGCCCCTACGGCCCCGACATGGCGGTCCGGATCACCGAGACCGACGTGCGCTACCCCGACGTCAGCATCTTCTGCGATCAGCGCCCGCGCGACGAGTTGACCGAGGTGCGGGCGTTGTCGGACCCGACGGTAGTAATCGAAGTCCTTTCGCCCAGCACCACGACGCTCGATCAGGGGACCAAGCTCGATCTGTACGAAACGCTGCCCAGCATTCGCACCATCGTGTTCGTGGATCCGATCAACGAGATGGTTCGCACGCGGGAACGCATGGCGATGGGGTGGTATGAGCAGATGTTCTCCGCGCAAACGGGGATCGTTATCCCCACCCTCGGCATCACCATCCCCCACGACGAGATCTTCGCGCGCGACCGATCCCCGGCCAAGGGGCATTGGCGCAGCGCCCCTGCCACGCTAACGCAAACCCACGCATGCCCGTCTTCCCGCCCCCCTCCTGCCCACGCCTGATCGTCAAGGTCGGCTCCGCGCTGCTCGTCGCGCCTGATGGAACGGTGCGGCGCGAGTGGCTCGAAGGGCTGGTCGCCGACATCGCCGACCGTGCCCGCGCCGGGCAACAGGTCGCGGTCGTCTCCTCCGGCGCAATCGCGCTCGGCGCGCGCCGGCTCGGCCTTGTCAAGGGTGGCCGTGCCAGCCTCGAGGATGCGCAGGCCGCCGCCGCGACCGGCCAGATCGCGCTCAGCCAGGTCTGGGCCGAAATGCTCGCCGCGCAGGGGCTGACCGCCGCGCAGATGCTGGTGACGCTTGACGATCTGGAAGACCGCCGACGCTATCTCAACGCCGCCGCCACGCTCGGTCGGTTGCTGTCGCTCGGCGTCGTGCCCGTCATCAATGAGAATGACAGCGTCGCCACCGAGGAAATCCGCTTCGGTGACAACGATCGGCTCGCCGCGCGCGTCGCGCAGGCGGCGGGCGCACAGGGTGTCGTCCTGCTGAGCGACATCGACGGCCTGTACGATCGCAACCCGGCGCTGCCTGATGCCAACCACATCGCGCGGATCGAGCGGATCGACACCGCAATCGAGGCGATGGCGGACCGCGGCTCGGCGTCGGGCATGGGCAGCGGCGGGATGGTGTCCAAGATCGCAGCCGCCCGGATCGCCAACGCAGCGGGCGCGACGCTCGCGATCGTCAGCGGCAAGATCGACCATCCGCTCTCCACACCCGCCCGCCACAGCGTGTTCCTCCCCGAAAAGAGCGCACCCGCGCGCAAGGCGTGGCTCGCAGGCGGTCTGACCGCGATGGGTGAGATCACGATCGATGCAGGCGCGATCGCCGCGCTCCGGAACGGCAAGAGCCTGCTCGCGGCGGGGGCAACTCGCGTCGCGGGAACCTTCGCGCGGGGCGACCTTGTCACGGTCATGGACCCGGATGGCCGCACCCTCGCGCGCGGCCTCAGCGAATATCACGCCGCCGAGGCCGCTGCGATCATTGGCCTGCGCAGCGAGGCGCAAGCCGCCATTCTCGGCTACGCGCCCCGCGCCGCGCTGATCCACCGCAATCATATGGCGCTGCTATGACCTCCAAAATCCTCGCCATCACCGGCGGCACCGGCTTCGTCGGCAGCCGGCTGATCAATCTCGCACTCGCCCGAGGACACACCGTCCGCGCGCTGACCCGACGCGCGCAGCCCGATCGCGCGGGCGTCACTTGGGTCTCCGGCGCGCTCGACACGCCCGATGCACTCACCACCCTCATTACGGGCTCGGACGCGGTGCTGCACGTCGCCGGCGTGGTCAACGCGCCCGATCGCGCGGGGTTTGTCGCCGGAAACATTACCGGCACGCAAGCCGTGGTCGATGCAGCAATGTGCGCAGGGGTCCGTCGGTTCGTCCATGTCTCCTCGCTAGCTGCGCGCAAGCCCGACATCTCGATCTACGGCTGGTCCAAGCGCGAGGCCGAAACCGTCGTCGCGGCCTCCACGCTCGACTGGACGATGGTTCGCCCCCCGGCGATCTACGGTCCCGGCGACATGGAGATGCGCGACCTGTTCCGCATGGCGAGCAAAGGGGTCGCCTTGCTGCCCCCCGGCGGTCGCCTGTCGGTGATCGAGGTCGGCGATATCGCGATGCTGCTGCTCGCGGTCGCGGAGACCGATCCGGGCAAACTGATCCTGGAGCCTGACGATGGTCGTCCGGACGGCTGGAGCCATGCCGAACTGCTCAGCGCGATGGGCATCGCCTCGGGCCGCAAACGCGTCGTGCCGATCGCCCTCCCCCGCTTCGTCCTCGATCTGATCGCGCGCGGCGACACGCTGCTGCGCGGCAAGGCCGCGAAACTGACGCACGACCGCGTCGGCTACATGTGCCATCCCGACTGGACGATCGACCCGGCCAAGCGCCCATCCTCCGATCTATGGACTCCGCAAGTGCCGACCGCGCAGGGCCTCGCCGACACCGCGGCATGGTATCGCGCGAACGGCTTGCTATAGGCGGTGCATAAAGCCGCCGCATTTTCCCGGCAAAGCGTACCCAGTTTCAAGGACCGAGCATGAGCGACCGCCAATCCATCTACGACACCGTCACCGCGCAGATCGAGCCGTTCAACAAGAAGGGCGTGACGCTGAGCGACGCGACGACCTTCCAGGGCGATCTCGAATGGGACAGCCTGACCGTGATGGATTTCGTCGCCGCGATCGAGGACGAGTTCGACATCATCATCACGATGAACATGCAGGCCGAAATTGAGACCGTCGGCCAGCTCGTCGACGCCGTCGCCAAGCTCAAGGGCTGATTTTACGATGACCGAAGCCGCTGCCACCGCCCACGCGCTCGCCGAACCCGAGACCGTCGCACCTGAGCGCGACCTGATGAGCAAGTTCGACGGCCTGATCGCAGAACGCCAGGCGCTCAAGGATACCGGCGTGCGCGACCCGTTCGCGATCGTGATGGACGAAGTCAAATCCCCGACCGAAGCGGTGATCAAGGGTCGCGACACGATCCTGCTCGGCACGTACAATTACATGGGGATGACCTTCGACCCCGACGTGCTCGCGGCGGGCAAGGAAGCGCTCGACAAGTTCGGGTCGGGCACCAACGGCAGCCGGATGCTCAACGGCACCTTCCACGATCATATGGAAGTCGAGCAGGCACTGCGCGATTTCTACGGCGTCAGCGGCGCGATCGTCTTCTCGACAGGCTATATGGCGAACCTCGGGATGATCTCGACGCTCGTCGGCAAGGGCGAGTACATCATCCTCGACGCGGACAGCCATGCGTCGATCTACGACGGCTGCAAGCAGGGCAATGCCGAGATTGTCCGCTTCCGCCACAATGACGTCGCGGATCTCGACAAGCGCCTCGGCCGCCTGCCCAAGGAAGCCGGCAAGCTCGTCATCCTCGAGGGCGTCTATTCGATGCTCGGCGATATCGCCCCGCTGAAGGAAATGGTCGCGATCGCCAAGAAGCACGGCGCGATGGTGCTGTCGGACGAGGCGCATTCGATGGGCTTCTTCGGCCCGAACGGGCGCGGCGTGTATGAGGACCAGGGCTGCGAGGCGGACGTCGATTTCATCATCGGCACCTTCTCCAAGTCGGTCGGCACGGTCGGCGGGTTCTGTGTCTCGAATCACCCGAAGTTCGAGGCGATCCGCATGGCGTGCCGCCCGTACATCTTCACCGCATCGCTCCCCCCCTCGGTGGTGGCGACCGCAGCAACCTCGATCCGCAAGCTGATGCATGCGCACGACAAGCGCCGCCAGCTGTGGGAAAACGCGCGTGCGCTGCATGGCGGGCTGAAGGCGTTGGGGTTCCACCTCGGCACCGAGACGCCACAGTCGGCAATCCTCGCGATCATCCTGGAAGACCAGACCCAGGCAGTCGCGATGTGGCAGTCGCTGCTCGAGGGCGGCCTGTACGTCAATATGGCGCGCCCCCCCGCGACTCCGGCGGGCACATATCTCCTGCGTTGCTCGCTTTGTGCCGAGCATACGCCCGCGCAAATCGCCACCGTCCTGAAGATGTTCGAGGCAGCAGGACGCGCGACCGGCGCCATTGCCTGATCGTTACGGGCGCAACGCCCCTATCAACCGGTCATTCCATTCGCTAAGCTGATGGAATGATCGGGGACTTCGGCGAAACCGAGGAGGGCACGACGTCAGGCACGACGTGGCGTTCCTTTACGCTGGTCGTGATGGCCGTGCTGGGCGTGCTCGTTCTCGTCGCGCTTGGCCTCACGCTGCGGGACGCGGATCGGCAGCGCGATCGCGCGCTGACGCTCCAGAAGCATAGCTACGACGTTATGATCCTCACGGCGAACCTCGCCGGCACGCTCGCCCGGGCCGAGGCGTCGCTTGGCCGTTATGTCATCAGCCTCGACGATCATGTAGGCCGGGCCTATTCCGCCGACTGGCAATTGGCATCGCAGCAGATCAGCCGTCTCAAACGGATCACGCACGACAACCCCCGCCAGCAGGTTGCGATCGAGGCATTGCGCAACGCCTTCAGGGTGCGCAGCACCGAACTCGACGCCATCGCGCTCAACACGTTCTACAAGCGCAATACCCAGGCGCTGGGGCTTTACTACAAGGTGCGGCAGACGCCCGCGCGCGATGCGATCGACCGGTTGCTGACCTTGATCGGTGACCAGGAACGCACCGTGCTCGAACAGCGCGGCGGGGCGGCGCTCAAATCGGTTGCGCGGTCCAGCAAGATTGCGAGCGCGCTCGGGGTGTTCGGCGTCCTGATCCTGCTCGGTGCGCTGGCGATGGGCTGGCTGACCGTCGCCGCGCTCGGCCAAAGCGCCGCGGCCCGCGCCGAAGCCGAATCGGAGCGAGACCGCGCGATCGAACTGGAAGCCGCGGTCGCCAAGGCCTCGGCCGAATTGCTCGCGCAGGAAGCAAAACTGCGACAAGTCCAGAAGCTCGAAGCCGTCGGTCAATTGACGGGCGGGATCGCGCATGACTTCAACAACATGCTCGCGGTCGTCATCGGCGGGCTGGAACTTGCCCGGCGGCATGTCGACGACGATCCCGCCGCCACCCAGCGCCACATCGCCAGCGCAGCCGAAGGCGCAGACCGTGCCGCGGCACTGACCCGCCGCCTGCTCGCCTTCTCCCGCGAAGAATCACTCCGGTCCGAAACGCTCGACCCCGCGGTGTTGATCGGCGGCATGTCCGATCTGCTCGACCGGACGCTGGGCGACGGCGTGGTGGTATCGGTCCGCGCCGATGCCGCGCGCGGCTGGATGGTCCGGTCCGATCGCCTCCAGTTCGAGAATGCGGTGCTCAACCTCGCCGTCAACGCGCGCGACGCAATGGACGGGCGTGGCGGCCTCTCCATCGCGGTGACCCACGTGACGTTGCTCCAGGGGGAGATCGGCACGTGCCGCACGGGCGAGTATATCGCGCTTGCGGTGTCGGATTCAGGATGCGGCATGTCTCCCGATCTCGCGGAACGCGTGTTCGAACCGTTCTTCACCACCAAGCCTTCGGGCAAGGGAACCGGACTCGGGCTCAGCCAGGTGTTCGCCTTCGTGCGACAGGCGGACGGCGAGGTCCTGCTCGAATCGGTCGTCGGCAAGGGAACGACGGTCACGCTGTACCTGCCCCGTCACATCGCGGAGGACGACACCAGCAGCGCACCCGCGCCGGTTGTTGCAATCGAGGACGAACGCTCAGGGCTCGACATCTTCGTGGTGGAGGATGACCCGCGCGTGCTCAACGCGACGATGGGCGCGCTCGAGGAACTCGGGCACCGTGCGATCGCCTGCGACGACCCGATCGCGGCCCCCGCAGTGCTTGCCGGCCTTGGCAGCATCGACCTGATCATTTCGGACGTGCTGATGCCCGGCCGCACCGGCCCCGAACTGATCGCCACCGTCGCGCCACAGCGTCCGAACATGGCGGTGCTGTTCGTGACCGGATACGCCGGAGACGCCGGCGGCGAGGCGGAATTCGGCGGGCGGCACGTTTTGCGCAAGCCGTTCACGCTCGCGGGGCTGGCGCAGGCGATCGACGCCGCGGTGCAGGACCGCCCGTCGCATTCCCCCCACAGCATCGCCGCGGAATGATCCCCAGACGCTGCGGCCAGCACTGCCCGCCGAAACGACCGGCATGAGGGATTGAGCGCAAAGCTTTGGGTAGCTCAGCCGCGAACGTCGCGATATAGCCGGGACCACGCCCGGCATCCGCCTGGGCCAGAGGCGTCCCCCCAGCCATCATGAAGTCCATCGACCGCTACATGGCCCGGCTTATCGCGGTGCCGCTGTTCTCGACGCTGATCATCTCCGCGATGCTGCTGGTGCTCGACCGGATGCTGCGCCTGTTCGACTTCGTCGCAACAGAAGGCGGACCGGTCAGCGTCGTGTGGCGGATGCTCGCCAACCTGCTCCCTGAATATCTCGGGCTCGGCATCCCGATCGGGCTAATGCTCGGCATCCTGCTCGCCTTCCGCAAGCTCGCGACTTCGTCCGAACTGGACGTCATGCGCGCCGTCGGCATGAGCTATCCGCGGCTGCTGCGCGTACCGTACATGTATGCGATCGCGCTCGGCGCGATCAACCTGGCGATCGTCGGCTTCGTCCAGCCCGATGCGCGCTATGCTTACGAGAAGCTGCGCTACGAATTGCGCACCGGCGCACTGGGCGCGTCGATCAAGGTCGGCGAGTTCACCCACTTCGGCAGCGACATGACGCTGCGGATCGAAGAAAGCCACGAGTCGGGCCGCCGCCTGTCGGGCATCTTCCTGCGCCGTGACGACAAGAAGGGCGGGTCGATCGCGATCACCGCGGCGGGCGGGCAGTTTTTCGCAACCGACAATCCCGACGAGATCATCTTCCGGCTCGATCAGGGCACGCTGGTGCGCACCGAGGCCAAGGTACCGACGCCGCGCGTGCTCCGCTTCACCGTGTTCGACTTGCCGATCCCGCTGCCCAAGACCGAGAATTTCCGGGTCCGAGGGGCCGAGAACCTCGAACGCACCCTGCCCGAGCTTGCCCGCATCGGCCGGGATCGCGACGCCCCGAGCCAGCTGCGCAATACCAGCCGCGCCGCCTTCCACTTCCGCACCGCGGAAGTGCTGACGATCCTGTTGCTCCCGCTCCTCGCAATCTCGCTCGGCGTCCCGCCCAAGCGCTCGACCTCGGCGCTGGGGGTTTTCCTGTCGATCATCATGATCGTCGCCTATCACAAGGTGAACGAATACGCCCAGGCGGTCGGCGGTCTCGGCAAGATCGACCCGCTGGTCGCGATCTGGGTGCCGTTCGTGGTGTTCGCGGGGCTGACGCTCTGGATGTTCTACACCGTCGCCTTCGTCCCAGGCGGACAACCGATCGGCGCGCTCGAACGCGTTTTCGCCAAGCTCGGCAAGGCGATCCTCAAGCTCATTCCCGGCCGCCGGGAGAAAGCCGCATGATCCTCGATCTCTTCCCGTCGCGGACGGTCGCGATCTACATGGGCCGGATGTTCCTGATCCGCACCTTCGCGGTGCTCGCGATGCTCGTGCTGATCCTCCAGGCGCTCGATCTTCTCACCGAATCAGGCCATATCCTTGCGCAACCGGGGAATGGCCAGTCGCAGATCTGGACATATCTGACGCTGCGCATCCCGGAGATCGTCGCGCAGTTCCTGCCCTTCTCGGTCCTGCTCGGCACGATCATCACGCTGTCGACGCTCAACCAGAACAGCGAAGTCATCGCGCTCAAGGCATCCGGCCTGTCCGCGCATCAAGTGCTGGCCCCGTTGCTGATCACCAGCCTGGGTGTCGCGATCATTTCCTTCACCTTCAACGACCGCGTCGTCAGCCGCGCGACCGCGACGCTCGATTCGTGGCAGAAGGTGTCCTACGGGCCGATGCCGGTGGACCGGGGCGACCGAACCAACGTCTGGGTCCGCGACGGCGACGATCTGATCCAGGTCGAACGCGTCAGCGGAATTGGCGCAAAGGCGCGCCTGACCAACGTCACGCTGTTCGATCGCACCAACGGGTCGCTAGTCGCGGTCGTTACCGGCGGGACCGGGGTCCGCGAGGGCAACGGGTGGCGATTGACCCCCGCCGCGCGCTTCGACGTAGTGACGGGCAAGAAGCAACCACTTGCCACGACCGTCATCGGCGACGGGGTTCGTCCGGATCAATTCACCTTGTCGACGATCGACGCGGGGGGCCTGTCGTTCGGGGCATTGCGCTCCGCGATCGCGGACCTGCGCGCCGGGGGACGGCCGACCAAGGCGCTGGAGGGCGCGATGTGGCACAAGCTGTCCGCGCCGCTGTCGTCGATCCTGATGCCGTTGCTCGGTGCTGTCGCCGCCTTCGGTCTTGCGCGATCGGGCAAGCTGTTCGTCCGTGCGGTGATCGGGATGATGCTCGGCTTCCTCTACTTCGTCGCGGACAATTTCGCGCTTGCGATGGGGAATATCGGTGCCTACCCGCCCTTCCTCGCGGCCTGGGCACCGTTCCTGCTGTTCTTCATGATCGGCGAAGCGGTTCTGATCCGTACCGAGGAGTAACGCGGCCGGCGCTCCGGAGCGCCGGTCGTACGAAAGATTGCCTACCCCCCGACAAAGCATCCTTGAATTGCCGTGGCGCTTGGTCCAGCCCATCTGACAGCGATGGCAAGACTTCTTGATCCTACCGCCCGCGGGCGAGTCATTCTTGTCGGTGCCGGGCCGGGCGACCCTGGCCTGCTTACCGTGCGCGCGGTCGAGGCACTGAAGGCGGCGGACGTCGTCATCCATGACGGGCTGATCGACCCCCGCGTTCTCGACATCGCACCACCGCAAGCACAGCGCATTTCGGTCGCCAAGAAGCGCGCACGCCACACGTTACCGCAGGAAGCAATCAACGCCCTGCTGGTCGAGCACGGGAAGGCCGGCAGCGTCGTCGTGCGACTGAAAGGCGGCGACCCGTTCATTTTTGGGCGCGGCGGCGAAGAGGTCGAGGCTGTGCGTGCTGCCGGATTGCTGGTCGAGGTCATCCCCGGCGTGTCCGCGGCGCTCGGTTGCTCCGCGCAAGTGATGCTGCCCCTCACCCATCGCGATTATTCCAGCGCGGTCAGCTTTGTCGCAGGCCAGTGCAAAGGGCTTGCCGAGCAGGATTGGTCGGGGCTGGCCGGCAAGGGCCGTACGCTCGTCATCTACATGGGGGTCGCAACCGCGCCCGACATCGCGGACAAGCTGATGTCTGACGGCGTCGCACCCGAGATGCCGGTTGCCGTGCTCGAGCGTGGGACGCTGGAGGGCCACCGCGCCATCCGCACCTTGCTCGCCGACCTCGGCGCGATGGTCGAGCGCGAGGCGGTTGCATCGCCCGCGATCATCATCGTCGGCGAAGTCGTCGAACTGTCCGACGCGGAAGACAAATTGGGTTCCTGGGCACGAATCGCCGGGACATTGGCGGAGACTGCTGCGTGAAACTGCTGACCGGAAATGATCTGCCGACGGGTGATGTGATCTGGTGGACCGGCAACGGCTGGTCGCGCCATGTCGAGGACGCCGGTGACGTCGCCGACCAGGGCGAGAGCATCGCGCGTGTCGAAGAAGGCGCGCGGCATGTGACCGGCCCCTATGTGATCGACGCGACGATGACCCCCGAGGGCCCCCGCCCCGCGCACATCAAGGACCGCGTTCGTGCGCTGGGTCCGACGGTGCGGCCCGACCTGACGTTGAAGCCTGCCGACCCGACTGCCGGAAGCTGGGTGATATGATGTTCGGTCCCGCAAACCGATCGTCTTCCCTCTTCGCGGCTTCGCGCCTTTGCGTGAAAACCCCTTCTGCGATCCTGCCCGGAATTGCCCATGTATAAATATGACCAGTACGACCAGTCGATCGTCGACGCCCGCGTCGAGGAGTTCCGCGACCAGGTGAAGCGCCGCCTCGCGGGGCAGATCACCGAGGATCAGTTCAAGCCGCTGCGGTTGATGAACGGTCTATATCTGCAACTTCATGCTTATATGCTGCGCGTAGCGGTGCCATATGGTACTCTCGACGGGCGGCAAATGCGTATGCTCGGGCACATTGCGCGTAAATATGACCGTGGCTACGGCCATTTCACGACGCGTCAGAACATCCAGTACAACTGGATCAAGCTGTCCGAAGCACCCGACATCCTCGCTGAGCTGGCGACGGTCGAGATGCACGCGATCCAGACCAGCGGGAATTGCATCCGCAACATCTCGTCGGATCAGTTCGCCGGTGCCGCCGCGGACGAGGTCGCCGATCCGCGCGTGTGGGCCGAGCTGCTGCGCCAGTGGAGCACTTTCCACCCTGAGTTCAGCTACTTGCCGCGCAAGTTCAAGATCGCGGTGATCGCCGCGGACGAGGACCGTGCGGCGATGCGTCTCCACGACATCGGCATTCAGCTGATCGAGCGCGACGGCGTCCTCGGCGGGCGCATCTTCGTCGGCGGCGGCATGGGCCGCACCCCGATGATCGCGCCCGAAATCAAGGACTTCGTCACGGCGGACGACCTGCTCAGCTATGTCGAGGCGTGTCTGCGCGTCTACAATCGCTACGGCCGCCGCGACAATATCTACAAGGCGCGGATCAAGATCCTGATCCACGAACTGGGTGCGGATGAATATCGCCGCCAGGTCGAGGAGGAGTTCGTCGCGGTCAAGGCGCTTGGGCTCGATCCGCCCAAGGCCGAATTCGACCGCATTACCAAGATGTTTGCGCCCCCCGCCTTCGCCGCGGTGGGACCGCAGGCCGACACCGCGCCCAACCCGGCGTTCGACGCCTGGCGTGCGCAGAACACCGTCGCGCACAAGCAGCCCGGCTATGCGATCGTGACGATCAGCCTGAAGCCGACCGGCGGCATCCCCGGCGATGCGACGGCCGACCAGATCGACGTCATGGCCGATCTGGCAGAACGGTTCAGTTTTAACGAGTTGCGCGTGACTCATGCGCAGAATATCGTCCTGCCGCACGTCGCCGTAAGCGACCTTCACGACGTTTGGAGCGCCCTCGATGCGGCGGGCCTGGCGCCTGCCAACGTCGATCTGATCAGCGATATTATCGCCTGCCCCGGCCTCGATTACTGCAGCCTCGCCAACGCGCGCTCGATTCCGGTCGCGCAGAAGATCGCCACGCGCTTCGCTGACCCCGAGCGGCAACGTGATCTGGGCGAGCTGAAGCTCAAGATCAGCGGCTGCATCAACGCCTGCGGCCACCACCACGCGGGCCACATCGGCATCCTCGGCGTCGACAAGAAGGGCACCGAGAATTACCAGCTCCTCCTCGGCGGATCGGGTGCCGAAGACACGAGCCTCGCCCGGATCACAGGCCCAGGCTTTAGCGAGGACGGCATCGTCGACGCGGTCGAGACCGTGACCAACGTCTATCTCGACAAGCGGGAAGCGGGCGAACGCTTCCTCGATACCTACCGCCGGCTCGGCATGGAACCGTTCAAGGAAGCGCTTTATGGTTGATGCCACCCACGACGAGCCAGCCGTCACGCTCGACGCTTTCCTCGACACGCAGACGAACGCGACGGCGGTCCGCCTCGAAGCGGGGGAGGACGCACGTGCGCTGCTCCCGCATCTCGACCGCATCGCGCTGGTCGAAGTCAGCTTCCCAAGCTTCCGCGACGGGCGCGGATATTCCGCGGCACGGATTCTGCGCGAGGCGGGCTATACCGGTGAACTGCGTGCGCAAGGCGACGTGCTGGTCGATCAGGTCCTCTTCATGAAGCGGTGCGGTTTCGACAGCTTTGCGCCGGAAGCGGAGATCGATCCGGCAACGTTGGAAGCAGCGCTGACTCGCTACGATCACGTCTATCAGAAGGCCGCAGACGGCCAGGTTCCGGTGTGGAAACTGCGGCATGGCTAGCAGCGCGCGCAAACTCGACCTGATCGACGTCGCGCCCTTCACGCCTGCCGACGCAGCGGCGCTGGAGGCGCGCTATGCTGGCGTCGGCACGGGCGACCTGCTCGGCGAGTTGCTGACGGGCGAATTACGCGGCCGTGTTGCCGCAGTCTCCTCATTCGGGGCAGAGAGCGCGGTGCTGCTCCACCTGATCGCGCAGGTCGATCGCGACATTCCGGTGATCTTCCTCAACACACAGAAGATCTTTGGCGAGACGCTGGCGTATCGTGACCAGCTGTCGGAGATGCTCGGGTTCACCGACCTGCGCGTCTTCCGTCCCGATCCGCGGTTGCTCGCTGCCAAGGACGCGACGGGGCTTCGCTGGAATTACGATCCCGACGGATGCTGCGACCTGCGCAAGGTCGAACCGTTGCGGCGTGCGCTCGCACCGTTCGATTCTTGGATCTCGGGGCGTAAGGGCTTTCAGGCGGGCACGCGGATCGCAATGCCCCGGTTCGAGGAAGACGAGGGGCGGTTGAAGATCAACCCGCTTGCAGACTGGGACAAGACCCGACTGGAAGCGTATTTCGCCGACCATAAACTGCCGCGCCATCCGCTGGAGGCGCAGGGCTATCCGTCGATCGGCTGCGCGCCGTGCACGTCCAAGGTACAACCCGGCGAAGATCCGCGTGCGGGGCGCTGGCGCGGGTGGGACAAGGTCGAATGCGGGATTCACGTTCCCGAAGCGCCGGGTGAGGAACCGGTGTTCTGAACGTTCGCCGCACTTCAAACTCGCACTTCTTCTGTTATCGCTTCCCCAATTTGCCCTTCCCCGGCGAAGGCCGGGGCCCAGTAGCGCAGGTTTTTGCAACTGTGCGCACGGCGCGACTATCCCGGTGACGCTACTGGGCCCCGGCCTTCGCCGGGGAAGCGGAAGGGGTAGGGGAACGCTGCGACAGCCCGCTTCTCAATACCCCACGTAATCGCTGAACCGCGTAACGCTCGGCTCGAACTTCAGGATCACCTTGCCGGTTGCGCCGTGGCGCTGCTTGGCGACGATCAGCTCGGCTAGGCCGAACACCCGCTCCATCTCCAGCGCCCATTGCGCGTGGTCCTCGAACACCTTGGGGTTGTCCCCCTCGACCGGGCGCTTGGGTTCACGCGAGGCGACGTAATAGTCCTCGCGGAAAACGAAGAAGACGATGTCCGCGTCCTGCTCGATCGATCCCGATTCGCGAAGATCCGACAGCATCGGGCGTTTGTCCTCGCGGCTTTCGACCGCGCGACTGAGCTGCGACAGCGCCATCACCGGCACGTTCATGTCCTTTGCCAGCGTCTTCAATCCACGCGAAATCTCGGAAATTTCCTGCACGCGGTTGCCCTCCGAGCTTTTGCCCGACCCGGTCAGCAGCTGGAGGTAATCGACCACCACCAGCCCGATCTCGTTGTTATGCCGTCGTTGCAACCGCCGCATTCGCGTGTGCAAGGCACCGATCGTCAGGCCCGCGGTATCATCGATGAACAACGGGAGGTTCTCGAGGTCCGCCGCCGCCGCCGCAAGCTGGTTGAACTCGTTGCGGCTGATCTTGCCCATGCGCAGCGCTTCCGAGCTAATCCGCGCCTGCTCGGACAGAATACGCGTCGCAAGCTGGTCGGCGGACATTTCGAGGCTAAAGAACGCGACCTTCGCGCCGACGGAATCGGCGGGCTTGATGCCGTCCTGCATGTCGCGCATCCAGCGCGCCGCCGCGTTGAACGCGATGTTGGTCGCAAGCGAGGTCTTGCCCATGCCCGGACGCCCGGCGAGGATCATGAGATCGCTGTGGTGCATGCCACCGATCTTGGCGTTGACGCTGTCGAGCCCGGTGGTGATCCCCGACAGGCCACCCCCGCTGTTGAGCGCCTTCTCGGCATTGCGCACCGCAAGCGTCGTCGCTTGCGCAAACGATTTGATTGCACTCTCGCTGCCGCCATCGGCCGCGACCTTGAACAGTTCCTCCTCTGCGGCCTCGATCTGCGCGCGTGGATTCACCTCCTCGGACGTGTCCATCGCGCGATCGACTAGTCCGCGTCCAACCGTCACCAGTGTGCGCAACATCGCCAAATCGTAGATCTGCTGGGCGAACTGGCGCGCGCCGATCAGGCCCGCACCGCTACCCGTCAGCTGCGCGAGATACGCCGGGCCGCCCAGTTCGCGCATCCCCGCATCCTGTTCGAACATCGGGCGCAGCGTAACCGGGGTCACCAGCATGTCGTTACCGCGCAGCATCTTGATCGCGCTGAAAATGCGCCCGTGGAGCGGTTCGAAGAAATGCTCGGGTTGCAGCTTGTCGACGAGATCGTCGGCAAGCCGGTTGTCGATCATCATCGCCCCCAGCATCGCCGCTTCCGCCTCGACGTTCTGCGGCAAGGAAACGGCTTCGGGGACGACGGGCGGAGGAGCAAATGCGGTGGCCATGCGCGCGGTCTGGACCTGTCGAGCCGACCGCTCAAGCGTGTTGCGATCTACCGCTCGTCGGATCTGTGGATAAGTATGCGGATAACTCCGGTATTGCCTGTGGGTGAGGTGCGGAAAAGCTGTGGGTATCGCCGGGATAACTCCGGCAATTCGTGGGATATGTCTGTGGACAAGCATGTGCGTATCCCGCGAACAAGTTCGGCAAGAGATGTTGCTATCATTGTGGATAGAACAGGCAAACCGCATTGCCGCCGGACAGTTTGCGCAACGCCCCGCATATGCACGACGGGAATGCGTTGATTCTCCCTGCCCTTCCCCTCTACGGCAGGCATATGGCCGATCCGCGCATCATTGCCGTCACGCTCGACGAGCGCACGATTCTGTGGCGTTCCGCGGATATCGAACAGGAGCGGCGGATTGCGATCTTCGACCTGATCGAAGGCAACCATTTCGCGCCTCAGCGCGAATATCCGGACAGCTATGCAGGGCCCTATCGAATCGCCCTGGCGGTCGAGGAAGGCCGCCTTGCGATCGCCATCCACCGCAATGACGAGACGCTGCTCGAAACCTATGTGCTGGGGATGGGCCGATTCCGCCGACCGATCAGAGATTATTTCGCGATTTGCGACAGTTACTACCAGGCAATCCGTAATGCGACGCCCGCGCAGATCGAAACGGTGGACATGGCGCGCCGCGGCATCCACAACGAAGCCGCAGAGCTTCTCCGCGAACGGCTGGCCGGCAAGATCGAAATCGATTTCGACACCGCGCGACGCCTCTTCACGCTGATCTGCGTCCTCCACATCAAAGCATAAGATCAGGGGTAAAGCGTTGACCGTTCGCCGTTTGGGCAGACTGGTCGCTGTATTCGCGAGCGTCGCTGTGGCGCTCGGGGTGGCGGCGATCGTGGCTTGGGTATATTCAATGACGTGGCGACCCGGTGCGCCATATACGTTTCAAGGCGTCGACGTGTCGGGCGTGGACGGTCCGGTCGACTGGTGGGCGGTAAAACGCGACGGTGCGGACTTTGCGTACCTCCGCGCCACGGTCGGTGCCGATCGGCGCGATACGCGGTTCGAGGAGAATTGGAACGCCGTCGGCGAGACCGGGATGCGGCGCGGGGCGATGCATCGTTACTCCTTGTGCAAGCCAGCGACCGACCAAGCCAACAACTTCAACACCACCGTCCCACGCACCGAAGATTCGCTGCCGGCGGCGGTCGTGCTCGACTTCGCCCCGGACTGCACTACCCGTCCCTTGCCCGCGAAGGTTCGGGAGGACCTTCGCCGATATATGGAGATGGTCGAGGCGCATACCGGCAAGCCCGTGCTCATCAAGATCACCAGAGCGTTCGATACCGCTTATGCCGTGACCGCGGACCTTCCCCGTTCGGTATGGGCCGTACAGAATTATATCGCCCCGGATTATCCTTCGCGCACGTGGCGGATGTGGCAGGCGAATGATGCGCGGCATATCGAAGGGATCGACAAACCCGTGCATTGGGATGTCGTCCGACCATGAAAGAAGCTGCCATGACCGATTCGTCCACCGGAGCCACCCTCATCGCCGCAGCCCGCACGGCGGCGCGTAACGCGCATGCGCCATACTCGCGCTTCGCGGTTGGCGCGGCGGTATTGCTCGACGACGGGCGCATCGTCACCGCGGCCAATTTCGAGAATGCGAGCTACGGTCTGTCGCTTTGCGCAGAGACAGTCGCGCTTGCCACCGTCAACAGCGCGGGCGATCTGGCGCGCGTGGTCGCGATCGGCATCATCGGCGGGGCGATGGACGCGCACGGTCGCCCGACCGGCACCGCGCCGGTCGGCCCGTGCGGTCGCTGCCGTCAGGTCATCAACGAAGCTGCGCAAATCGGCGGTCGCGACGTGGTTGTCTATTGCGGCCCGGCAGAAGGCGACCAGATCGAGCGCTATCCGCTATCGGAGCTTCTGCCGCATGCATTCGGCCCTGCGGACCTCGGGCACGGCAAGCCGGTCTGAACGTTCTTGCCTGCCGCGGTCGATCGCGCGAAACGGGCACACCTTTCTAGGAGCATTGCATGTCGATCATGTCCGACCGCTGGATTCGTGAGCAAGCGCTTGCGCATGGCATGATCGAGCCGTTCGTCGATGGGCAGAAGCGTGACGGGTGCATCAGCTACGGCCTGTCGTCCTACGGCTATGACGCCCGCGTGTCTGACGAGTTCAAGGTGTTCACCAACATCGACAGCGTCATCGTCGACCCGAAGGATTTCGCGTCGAACAGCTTTGTCGATCGCAAGACCGACTGCTGCATCATCCCGCCGAACAGTTTCGCACTGGCGCGGACGGTCGAGTATTTCCGCGTTCCGCGGGACGTGCTGGTCATTTGTTTGGGCAAGTCGACTTATGCCCGCTGCGGAATCATCGTCAACGTGACGCCGCTAGAGCCCGGCTGGGAAGGCCATGTCACGCTCGAATTCTCGAACACGACGCCATTGCCCGCGAAGATCTACGCCAACGAGGGCGCGTGTCAGTTTCTATTCCTCGAAGGGAACGAGCCGTGCGAGACGAGCTATGCCGATCGTGCGGGCAAATACATGGGACAGCGCGGAGTCACGTTGCCGCGCCTGTGAGCGGTCTCGCCCGTAACGGGCCATAACCCTCCAGCTTCTCACGACCAAAGCAGACGGCGCGCGCGCTTACCTGGGCCCAGGCTGCCGGCCCGTTAACACGCCGACACCCCCCCGGGTCATGCTCGCTAAAAGCCTTAGCGCGCTGTGATCTGATAGCCGTCGAGCCGTCGCAACGCGGCACCTGCCAGTGCATGGGAAGACTGCGGTCGCGCCGCGTTGGGCAGATCCATCAGGTCATCGGGGCGTGCAAGCACGGCGCTGTAGGTCGCACGCGCCTCGCTGGTGCGGCCCGTCAGGCTATAGATGCGCGCGAGATTGAGCAGGAGATCTGCATCCCCCGGAAACATCCGTTGCTGTTTGAGGATGACCTTTTCCGCACTGGCATAGTCGCCCTGCAGGATCTGCGTCGCGCCGTTATAGTCGTCCTGCGCGACCGCGGGTGCTGCCACGAACAAGGCTGCCGTCGCAGCCACAAATTGCAAGGTTTTCACCACTCCACCTCCTCGCCCTTCCAATATCGGAAGGTTTCATTTTTGTGACACTAACGTGTCATATATGTGAAACGGCAGCAAGGCGGATTTTCGGATGACGCCCGTTACGCATGGACGAAAAAAAGGCGGCCCCGAAGGACCGCCTTGAAACCTCAACTATATTCTAACGATTAGAATTCGTTGCGATATTGCTCGTTGCCGATGAAGCCGAGCTTGGAAACGTTCGACCGCTTGATGATCGCAAGGACCTGATCGACCTTTTCGTAGCGCGCAGCCGGATCGGGCTGGAAGTGAAGTTCCGGCTCCGGGTTCAGCTGAGTCGTCTGCGTCAGATACTGCTGCAGGGTCGCCGCGTCGGTCGGTGCGCCGTTCCACAGAACCACGCCGTCTGGCGTGATGACGATCTTGTTCTTCTGCGGATCGACTGCCGGCTTGACCTGGTTCGGGTCGTTGATCGGCAGATCGACCTTAACCGCGTGGGTCTGGATCGGGATCGTGATGATGAACATGATGAGGAGCACGAGCATGACGTCGATCAACGGCGTCGTGTTCATGTCCATCATGGGCTCGCCTTCGGCGCCGCCTACACTCATAGCCATGGGTATTACTCCTCGGTGCTAGCGCACGCTTACGATGACGGACCGCCGGTGGGGGGCGGCTCGGAAATGAAGCCGACCTTGGCGAAACCTGCCGACTGCATCGTGTAGATTGCACCACCAATGCACCGGTACGGCGTTTCCACGTCGCCGCGGATATGTGCCTCGGGGAGATCCTCGGTCGTCAGGTTGGCGGCGCCACCTGCCTTCTTGACGATTTCCTCGAGCTTGTCAGTCGCGCGCTTGAGCAGTTCTTCATGCGTCACGCGGGTCAGACCCCAGTAAACGGCGCAGGCGCCGCCGGGTTCGCGCGTGATCGAGAGCGAGACGTTCTCGGGCTTGGTCACGGTCGGGTCGTACTTAACGTCTGGCAGCTTCAGCTTGACGCTCTGCACAATCGCCGGAACCGTGATGAGGAAGATGATCAGCAACACCAACATGACGTCCACGAGCGGGGTCGTGTTGATGTCGGACATCGGGGCGTCTTCTGCACCACCAGTACTAATCGCCATGAAAGGCCATCCTATCCGTATCAGTCAGGCCACCCGGCACGTCCGAGTGGCTAGAAAAGCGGGGTCGCCCGGTTGGACGACCCCGTATCGTCCTTAGACGCGCGTCTGGACGCCACCTGCCTGGCCGGCAGTCGTCGTGCCGGGAGCAGCCGCCTTCGTGCCACCAACGACCGCTGCACCCTTGACCGGTGCCGCTGCGCGCGTTGCTGCCGGGCGAACTGCGCCGTCCGAAGCGAGGTAGCCGAGAACGTCGGTCGAGAACGCGCTCAGGTGCTCTGCGATCGCCTTGTTGCGGCGCTGCAGGTAGTTGAACGCGAGCACTGCGGGAACCGCGACGACCAGACCGAAAGCGGTCATGATCAGCGACTCACCGACCGGGCCTGCGACCTTGTCGATCGATGCCTGGCCAGCCTGGCCGATGCCGATCAGTGCGCGGTAAATACCAAGCACCGTACCGAACAGACCGACGAACGGTGCGGTTGCGCCGACCGTTGCGAGGAAGGCGAGACCGCCGCCCAGCTGCGAGTTGATGATGGCTTCCGAACGCGAGAGCGAACCGTGGAGCCAGTCATGTGCCTCGACCGGATCGGTCAGGCGGCCGTGCTGCTCCTGAGCGGCCAGGCCGTCATCGACGATCTGCTTGTAAGCCGAGTTCTTCTCGAGCTTGGCAGCGCCTTCCTTCAGCGAGTTCGAATTCCAGAAGGTTGCCCGGACGCGACGGCCCTGGTTGATGATCTTCTGCTGCTCGAAAATCTTGGTGAACAGGATGTAGAGCGTGAAGAACAGGAAGATCGTCAGGATCGCAGCGGTCGTCCACGTGACGGGGCCGCCCTGCTTCATCGCGTTCATGAAGCCGAAATTGTCTGCAGCCGAACCTTCGGCAGCGAGGATGATAATGGACATTAGAGGACTTCCTTCTCGACAAGATCACCATGGGGCCCCTTCGCAGGCCCTCACGGCTAGGATTGGGTTTATTCTGGCAGACGCCAAACGACGTTGCGCGACTGGCCGCTGGTCCGCATCGGCGCACCGTTCTGATCCAGCGCGGGCGAATAGCGCCCACGCCGCGTCAACGCGCTACAGGCTGCGCGATCGAGCGACGAGTTGCCGCTGGATGCGACGATCGTGCAATTCTCGACGCGGCCTGCCGGGCTGATGTCCCAACGGATCTTGGTCGTGCCCTGTGCTTCCGCACTCAGCGCGTCCGACGGGTAATCGTCGTTCGTGATCCAGTCGGCCGGGTTCCCCTTGGGTCCTGCCGCCTTGCTGACGGTCGGTGCCGCAGGCGGTGCCGGAACCGGCACGGGAGCCGGCGCAGCAGCCACGACCGTGATGGGCGCGGATGGCGGCGGGGTGATGACGGTGGTGACCGGCGGCGGCGGAGCCTGCACGCGCACGATTGGCGGCGGCGACACGACCGGCGGGGTCTGCAGCTGCGGCTGTTCGGGCGGCGGGGGCGGCGGCTTGTCAGGCGGCGGTGGTGGCGGCTCGACGACGTCGAACGTGTTTAACTTCTCGGTAACCTTCTTGATATATTTGAAGGTCAGACCGTTCACGAAGCCCCACGCGAACAGTGCGACGATGACCGAAACGATCACGATCGACACGGCGCGGCTGCCACTTGTATTGCGATCAGCGTAAGCCATTCAGAAACGAAACTCCTCTATTCCGGCACGACGGTCCAAGCCCGATCCGTAACGTCCGCTCGTTATCCGGCCTGTCATGGGTTAATGTATCCTGGACAGGCCCTAACCTCTATCGCGCCAAAAACCACGACGCAAACGCTTTGTCTGACGCAACAAACGTACAAGCTATGCATGGCAGAATTATTTCTGTTTAAAACTGGCACGGTCGGGTATCGGATACGCATGAACTACGTTCCCAAATGGCTGCTTGCTACCTGTCTTCTGGCAACCGCTTCCAGTCTTGCTGCAATGCAGCAAACACCACCGAAGGCGCTGGAATCCGCGGTTTCTCCTTCGTTAACCGCAGTACCCTATTCGGATTACGCCGACCTGGTGGTGGCCTCACCCGTGATCGTCGACGCGACGGTTCGAAGCGAAGTCCGGCTGAAACCGGCGGAAGCTCCAAATGTCCCACAAAATGCCGTGCGACTGTACATCGAGGCCGATGTGACGGCTTTGATTCGTGGAACCGGAGCCGTGCCGCCGAGAATCGGGTATACGATCGACGTGCCATTGGATTCGCGTGGTCGTCCTCCACGGTACCGCAAGATGCGCGTGTTGCTGTTCGCGCGCGGTGTCGCAAACAACCAAGGGCAGATCCAGTTGGTCCGCTCCGATGCCCAGCGCAACTGGACCGCGAGCAACGAGGCGCTGACACGGCGGATCGTTCGCGAAGTGCTCGCACCGGATACGCCACCGACCGTCACTGGGATCGGCAACGCGTTCTACACCTCGGGCGACCTGCCGGGCGAAGGCGAGACGCAGATCTTCCTTACGACCGCAGACCACCGCCCGATTTCGCTCAACGTACAGCGTCGTCCTGATCAGCCGCCGCGCTGGTCGGTCGCGCTCAGCGAAGTCGTCGATCAGTCCGCGCCGCCCCCGCCGCGTGACACACTGCTGTGGTATCGTCTGGCATGCAGCCTTCCCGCAACGTTGCCTGACGCCGCGCTGCACGGCAGCGAAGCCGACAATGCGATCGTGGCCGAGGATTACGCCACCATCATGAGCGGCCTCGGCAGTTGTGGTCGCGCAGCGGGGCGCACGGGCGCGTAGGACGCCTCGACGGAGCCGTGTCCGCGGGTCAGGTTACCCGCAGGGACTGTCCCGTAATGGAGCATGCCGACGCGAGATACTGCCCCGCCGCAATGACGCGTTCGGTCGCGGCGTTCGTAGTCACGTCGATCGCAGCGATTCGCCGCGGTGCCAGTTCGATCGCGAGAGGCCCCAGCGCCGCCAACAGCATCGCACGGTTGATCGCGGGCACGTCAGGCAGGATCAGGACGATGACCGCGTCGTCCGGCGATACTGTCCGCAACGATGCTAGCACATCGGTCAGGGCGACAGTTGCATCCGCCACGACCACCGCAGCCTGCCCCGCCAGTGCTGCTGCGACCGCGTTGCTCAGCACCGCGACGTCACCGCCGATGCCGCGTCAGCGTGATCCCGATCGATTCGCCCGCTTCCGCAATCGCGAGCTTGACGATCGTCACCTCGACCCGGGTCACGCGCTTGTCCTGCAGGAACAGCGTCTCGCAAATGTGATCCGCCACCGCCTCGATCAGCGTGAAGTGGACGCCTTCCGGCAACGCCGTCGTCGCGGCGTGCTTGAGATCGAGATAGTTCTTGGACGCGCTGAGCGGCGTGTCCGGCGTATAGCGCTCGGGTACCGTCAGATCGACCGTCAGCGAGATGCGCAGCGGCTGCGGCAGATGTGTTTCCTCTGAATAGATGCCGGTCAGCACCTGCACCTCGAGGTCGTGCACGTTCAGCGTCAATCGGTCGTCCAAGGGAAGCCCTTCATTCGGTCGCGTCTAAGGAATATCGGCGCGCCATAGCAGATCGATGCGACAGGGGAACCGTGCTCACGCGGCAGCGCTGGGCCGCGCGGTCGCCGCGGCATGCCAGCGCGCCACATGGCTGGCCCGATCCGGCATCGTCAACCGTACCGCCTTGGCGAAATCCACCGTCACCAACGCCGAAATGTCCGCAAAGCTATACGCTTCCGTTGCGATCCACGAACGGCTTGCAAGGTGCGTATCCAGCCCGAGCATGAACGCGTCCCACATCAGACGCCCGCGCTCGACCAGTTCGGGGATCTGCGGAATCGCCGGCCACTTCCCCGCCACGCCGCGATCCCGAAACGCCGCGCGCTGATTGCGAAGCACATAGACGACTGCGGCATAGGCTTCGTTCTCGATCCGCCGGGTCCAGCTTTCTATCCGCGCGATGTCACGCGGGGTTTCGCCGAACAGGGCGGATGGATCTCCCATTGCTTCAAAATACCGGCAGATCGCCGCGGACTCGCACAGGACTTCGCCATCGTCGAATTGCAGCGCCGGGACGATCCCGCGCGGGTTCATCGCAAGATAGGCTTCGCTGAACTGTTCGTCCTCGCGCAAGTCAATCACCGCGCGCTCGACCGTGATCTGCTTTTCCGCCAAATAGATCCGGACGCGCCGCGGGCTTGGTGCCCAGTCGGCATCGAAGAGTTTCATGGCGAAGACTCCTTCTTTCTTGCGTTCGCCCGCGCGAAGGCTAAAGCGCGCGGCCCCGTCGGTCCATCCGGGACTGTACGGCGGTGAGGACACGCCTGTGGTCGCCCCCAAGATCGACAGCCCGATCGATATCGTACCGATTGCGCACATCGCCGCCGAACGCGTCGAGATGCTGCTCGATCACGCGTTCGGCGCGGCGCGTCACGAGCGCACCGCCTACCGTATTCGCGCGGGGATGTCGGTGATTCCCGAAGCGAGCTTCGCGGCGCTGTCCGGCACGCTGCTGCTCGGCACGATCCAGTGCTGGCCGATCCGCTTCGCGGGCGATGACTCGACCGATGTGAATATGGTTCAGATCGGTCCGGTCGCGGTCGACCCCGCACACCAGCAGGGCGGCATTGGCAGGATGCTGACCAGCCACGCGCTCGATGCTGCGGCAGAGCATGACATGGCCGATGCCCTGACGCTGATCGGCGACCCGGAATATTACGGGCGGTTCTTCGGCTTCGACGCCAGCCGGACGACGCGTTGGCGCGTGCCCGGTCCGGTCGAGCGGCATCGCCTGCTGGCGCGCGGCAGCGCCGTGCCCGACGGCGCCGGGATCCTCGGTCCCCGCATCCACGCGCTGGTCTGAGCGACCTTCACGCTACTCCGCTCAGGCATCGCTTTACGCCTGCACCGCGCTGTCCTACCGCCTGCGACATGCCCATGGAGCCGATCCCCGATCTTTCATCCCTCTCGCTCGCCGACATTGCCCGGCTGGCGCAGGATCATAAGCTGCCGCCGATAGAGCGTTGGAACCCGACGCATTGTGGCGACAGCGAAATGCGGATCGCGCGCGATGGCACGTGGTTTCACCAGGGCTCGCCGATCGGCCGACCCGCGATGGTTCGCCTGTTCTCGACGATCCTCCGGCGCGAGGCGGATGGCAGCTATGTGCTCGTCACGCCCGTCGAAAAGCTCGACATCGAGGTCGAGGATGCACCGTTCGTCGCGGTCGAGTTGAAGGTGGAGCGCGACGGTCGCGATGCGATTCTCGTATTCAAGCTCAATACCGGCGACATCGTCACCGCGGACGCGGAGCACCCGCTGCGCTTCGAACACCGCGAGGATGGGCCACGCCCGTATCTGCACGTCCGCGGCGGCCTGGATGCGGTGATCGGGCGGACGGTTTATTACGATCTGGCCCAGCGCGCGATCGATGGCCGCGACGCGCCCCCCGGCGTGTGGAGTGCCGGAACCTTTTTCCCGATCGAGCCAGCGGAATGACTCTCGTCTCGCGCCTTGGGCAAGCGCTTTCGAGCGGGCCCGCGATCAACGCCGTGTTGCTGACCGGCGACCATGTCGACCATGATCCGCTGCCGTCTGCGCTCATGCAGGCGGCGGTGCTGGTGCCCGTGACCGACCGCGCCGAACCCGGCGTGATCCTGACGCGGCGGACCGATACGATGACGCGTCATGCAGGTCAGGTCGCCTTCCCCGGTGGCCGGATCGACCCCGGCGATCCAGACGCGATCGCGGCGGCACTACGCGAGGCCGAAGAGGAGATCGCCCTCCCCCGCGACGCCGTGCGCGTCGTCGGCGAGGCGGATCGTTATCGCACCGTCACCGGCTTCGAAGTGACTCCGGTCATTGGCGTGGTGCCGCCCGACTTGGTCTTCACCCCCAACCCCGCCGAGGTTGCCACCGTGTTCGAAGTCCCGCTCGGCTTCCTGCTCGATTCGGGCAACCACGTCGAGGCCAGCGTCGAATGGCAGGGGCGCAACCGCCACTATTACGAGATCTTCTGGGAGGAACACCGGATCTGGGGCGCGACCGCTGCGATGATCGTCAACCTGTCGCGGAGGCTGCGGTGGAACGCGTGACCCTTCCCCCTGCCGCGTGGCGCGACCGGGCAGAGTTGCAGGACCTGTGCCGCGTCCTCCGAGCGGACGCGGGGGATACGCGCGTCGTCGGCGGCGCAGTGCGCGATACGCTGCTCGGCTGTGCGGTGTCGGATATCGATCTGGCGACGCGACAGGCACCCGAAGACGTCCTGGCAGCGCTCCAGCGCGCGCGGATCAAGGCGGTGCCGACTGGCCTTGCACACGGCACGATTACCGCGGTGCTGGCGGACGGGCCGGTCGAGGTGACGACGCTGCGGCGCGACGTGTCGACCGATGGACGCCACGCGGTCGTCGCCTTCACCGACGATTGGCGCGAGGACGCGGCGCGGCGTGATTTTACGATGAACGCGCTCTATGCCGACCCCGCCACGGGGGAAATCTTCGACTATTTCGGGGGCATCGATGATCTGGCAGCGGGCCGGGTCCGGTTCATCGGGGATCCCTTGCAGCGGATCGCCGAGGATCATTTGCGGATCCTGCGTTTCTTCCGCTTTCACGCGCGCTTTGGCGACGTGCCCGATCCCGACGGTCTCGCCGCCTGCACCGCCCGCGCGAACGACCTGATGGCGCTGTCGCGCGAACGAATCGCGGCAGAGATGCTCAAGCTGCTGGTCGCACGGGGCGCTGTGCCGACGCTCGAGCTGATGATCGCCCACAGCATCCTGCTGCCCGTATTGCCTGAGATCACCGCCGCCGGGGTCGCCAAGATGGCCAAGGTCGCACAGCACGAAACGGCAGCCGGTCTGCAGCCCGATCCGCTGCGCCGTCTTGCTGCGCTGCTGCCGCATGACCCTACCATGGCCGAAGTCATTGCAAACAGGCTTAAGTTTTCGAACGCTCAGCGTCGGCGCCTGATCCTGGCGCTGAGTGGACCGGAGCGGGAGCCCGGGGACACGCCGCAAACCCTCGCCTATCGCTTCGGTTGCGACGGGGCGCTGGATCGCTGGTTGCTGACCACGTCGGGTGCAGAGGCGGTGGAGGGCGCGCGCGCGATCGTCGGTTTTGAGATCCCGGCCTTCCCCCTCACCGGTGGCGCGCTGGTCCAGCGCGGCGTCGGAAAGGGACCCGATGTTGCGCGGTTATTGCGGCAGGTCGAGGATGCGTGGGTTGCCGAAGGCTTCCCCGATGCCGATCGCACCGCGCAGCTCGCGGACGATGCCGTCGATCAGTGGCAGCGATCGAGCAGCATCGCGTAAGCAGCGTCCGCCTCAAGCGGCCGCGCGAAGAAGTATCCTTGACCGTAGGAGCAGCCAAGCGCGGCGAGCGTCTGCGACAGCTCGACCGTCTCGATCCCCTCGGCGGTGGTCTGCATCCCAAGCGCCTGCGCCAAGCTGAGAATCGCTCGGACGATGGCGATCTTGTCGCGATCCGCGAGCATACCCGTCACGAAGCTGCGGTCGATCTTGAGCACGTCGATCGGCAGTTTCTGCAGATAGGCGAGATTGGAATAGCCCGTTCCGAAATCGTCCATTGCGATCGTCGTGCCCAGCGCCTTGAGCGCGTGCATGATCGTTGCGATCCGATCGGGATCGCTAACCAGCGCACTTTCAGTCAATTCGAGCGTGAAACGGTCCCCATTGAGACCATTGCAGTCGAGCGCCGCCTGGACCACCGGCGCAATCGCGTCGCGCTGCAACTGGATTGCGGATAGGTTGACCGCAAGCTTGATGCCGCAATCCCCGCCGAGGCGCGCATCCCATCCCGCCAGCGTCGCCGCCGCTTCCTGGATCGCCCACCGCCCGAGCGGAACGATCAGCCCGGATTCCTCGGCGACGGGAATGAAATCGTTGGGTGAATATTCGGTCCCGTCCTCCGCGCGCCACCGGGCAAGCGATTCGAAGGCGACGAGCTTGCCGGTCGCGAGATCGATGATCGGCTGATAGCACAGCCGCATCTGTCCACGCTCGATCGCCCGGCGCAGCGCGGTTTCGATGCCGAACTGCTCCCGCGCGATGTCGAACGCCTGAATCTGATATGCTTCGGACTTGCCCGTCACCTTGGACCGCTTGACCGCGAACTGGGCGTGGCGGATCAGTTCTTCCGCATCGTCGATCTCGGCCGCCCCGAAGGCGATACCGATCGAACAGGCGACCCGGATCTCAAAGTCGGACAAGCGGAATGGCGTCGCCAGCGCGCCGAAAATGCGTTTAGACACGTGATCCGCATCGACTGCGCCATCCTCAAGCGTCAACAGGATCGCGAACTCGTCGCCCCCCGTGCGCGCCAGCACGTCCTGCGCCCGAAGCGCGCCCTTCATGCGCCGGGCGACGGTGATGAGCAGTTCATCCCCCGCCATCGACCCCAGGCAGGCGTTGACGCGGCTGAACCGGTCGAGATCGATCACCAGAACGGCATATCGTTCCCGCGTCGCAGGGTCCTCGATCAATCCTTCCAGCCGATCACTGAATCCTGCGCGATTCGGCAGCCCCGTGAGGCTATCGGTCAGCATCTCGCGCCGCAGATTATGTTCGGTGCGCAGTTCCGCGGTCTGGTCGACCAGTGTCAGAATGCAGCGTTGCTCAGGGTTGCGGATAAGCCGCGCGAGGGTCGCCTGGTAATGGCGCCCGTCCACAAGATCGCCGAAATCGATCCGAAATTCGGCGCGCAGGGTTTCGCCGCGGATGAAGGCGGTGATCTGCGGCTCGATCTGCGCGACCAGCGATTGCCGTCGCTCGCCCGGTCCCAGCCCTGCAAGATCGAACGCGGTATTGGAGACCTCGATGCGTACACCGTCATCCCCAAGGACAACCAGCGCAGCGGGGATCGGC
Organism: Sphingomonas sp. PvP056; assembly: GCF_040549155.1. NCBI lineage: Bacteria > Pseudomonadati > Pseudomonadota > Alphaproteobacteria > Sphingomonadales > Sphingomonadaceae > Sphingomonas > Sphingomonas sp. PvP056. Next base: position 236,001 of record NZ_JBEPST010000002.1, on the reverse strand, counting down.
AACAAATCGATCGCGCGGGACACCAGCATGACCGATAGCGCATTGTTATCGATCATGGTCAGCGCGCTGACCACGGGATCTTCCACCAAGACGGGTTTGGTCCTGAGCGCCATGCATTCGGTAGTAGTGCGCAATAGTTAACAAGCCGCTGCAATCGTACGATTCCACCGGGTGTCGACCATGCCCGTGATGACGGATTTCTTGCCGCATCGGTGCTCAGAACAGGGATGATTTGGTCAACGAAGCCGAGCAGAAAGAACATTGTAGGACGCGGCAAAACCGCGTGAGATGGATCCTACCTCGCGCCTTGCGGCTTCTATGTGCGATCGTATCTGTTCATCCGAAATGATTGTCGCGCGGGAATCCGTTGGGCGGCATGCGCCCCGCAGCACCGCGCGCGGCGCGCCACGCACCAAGATCGGTTTCGGTCCGAACGCGCTTGGTATCGCCGCCCATTTGCCAGCTCAGACCGTTCGCAAAGACGAAGGTGATCGCGTCGGACAGCCCGCCATCCCGGAAGCGCATCAATTGCACCCCCTGCCCCCGCGTCAGTTCGGGAAGTTCGCTCAGCGGGAAAACGAGGAGTCGGCGATTGTCGCCGATCGCACCGACGTAATCGTCCTCGAGCCCGACCGGCTTGACCAGCTTGAGCTTGGCGCCCAGCCGCGGCGTCACGACCGTCTTACCCTTGCGCGTCTCCGCCAGCGTATCGGCGGTACGGACGATGAACCCGCGTCCGTCGGTCGCTGCGACGAGCCAGCGGTCGGACTGGCTGGAGCGGAACACGCCGACGATCCCGATGTCGCCGTCGAGATCGATCATCAGCCTGAGCGGCTCGCCGAACCCGCGCCCGCCGGGCAGCTTGTCCGCGGGTAGCGTAAAGAACCGTCCGTTCTCAGCCGCGACGAGGATCTTGTCGGTGGTCTGCGCGTGGAAGTCGAACAGCGGCGCATCGCCGTCCTTGAACTTGACTGCAGCGACCCCGGCGGCATCGACATGCCCCTTCATCGCGCGGATCCAGCCGCGCTGCGACAGGATGACGGTGATCGGCTCGCGCTCGATCATCGCGTCGAGCGGAATGTCGCGCAAAGGGGCCGCCTGTTCGATCGTGGTGCGCCGCTTGCCGAGCGTGGTTTCCGGCCCGTAGCGGTCGCGCAGCTTGCCGAAGTCGCGCTTCAGCCGCGTCCGCTGGCGCGCTTCGCTGCCGAGCAGCGCCTCGAGCCCGGTGCGCTCCGCGTCGAGCGTATCGCGCTCCTTGCGCAACTCCATCTCCTCGAGCCGCCGCAAGGATCGCAGCCGCATGTTGAGGATGGCTTCGGCCTGCCGGTCGTTGAGCCCGAACTCGGCGATCATCACCGGCTTGGGCTCGTCCTCGGTGCGGATGATCTCGATCACGCGGTCAAGGTTGAGATAGGCGACGATATAGCCGTCGAGCAGCTCGATCCGGTCCGCGATCTTGCCCAGCCGGTGCGCCGTGCGCCGCTGGAGCACGATGAACTGGTGCGTGATCCACTCGTTGAGCGCCTCGGCCAGGCTCATCACGCGCGGCGTCCGACTTGCGTCGAGCACGTTGAGGTTGAGACTGAAGCGTGTCTCGAGGTCGGACAGCTTGAACAGGCTCTCCATTAACACGACCGGGTCGACGGTGCGGCTGCGCGGTTCGATCACGATGCGGATCACCGCGTCCGATTCGTCGCGGACGTCCGCCATGATCGGCAGCTTCTTGTCGTTGACGATCGCGGCGAGCTGCTCGATCAGCTTGCCCTTCTGCACGCCGTATGGAATTTCGGTGACGATCGCGGTCCATGTCCCGCGCCCGAGATCCTCGACTTGCCAGCGCGCGCGCACGCGGAACCCACCGCGACCCGTCGCATAGCTCTCCGCGATCGCGGCGGGCGAATCGACCACCAGTCCGCCGGTCGGAAAATCGGGCCCGCGAACGTGATCCAGGATGTTGAACCCGGTCAGATCCCCCGATCGGTCGATCAGCGCGATCGCGGCGTCGTACAGTTCGGCGACATTGTGCGGCGGGATGTTGGTGGCCATGCCGACCGCGATCCCCGCGGCGCCATTGGCGAGCAAATTGGGGAAGGCGCCGGGGAACAGCTCGGGCTCCTGTTCCTCATTATTGTAGGTCGGCTTGAACGCGACCGCGTCCTCGTCGAGCCCCGCCATCAGGTCGATCGCGACCTGCGTCAGCCGGGCTTCGGTGTACCGGAACGCAGCGGCATTATCCCCGTCGATATTGCCGAAATTGCCCTGCCCCTCGACCAGCGGATAGCGGACCGAGAAATCCTGCGCGAGCCGGACCATCGCGTCATAGACTGACTGGTCGCCGTGCGGATGGTATTTGCCGATGACTTCGCCGACGACGCGTGCCGATTTCTTGAACGCGGTGCCGGGGTCCATCCGCAACGCGCGCATCGCCCACAGCAATCGGCGATGCACCGGCTTCATCCCGTCGCGCAGATCGGGAAGCGAGCGCGCAGTGATCGTCGACAGCGCATAGACCAGATACCGATCCGACAGCGCGCTATCGAACGGTGCGTCGGCGATCGCGTTGAAGGGGTCGTTGGGGTCGATGATGTCGGTCGCCATCTGTTCCGGTTAGCAGGCCGGGGCCGCCCCCGTCCACCGCGACTCATCCGATCACCGTGACACCCCTTCGACAAGCGCGCGGGGGCGTCGTATCGATGCGGGGATGCTCAGATTCGCCCTCGCCGCCGCCGCGGTGCTCACCCCCGTCGCGGTTGCCGCGCAGGATGCCCCGAAACCCTTGCTGACCTGGCCCGACCTGACCGAGCGCGCCAAGCCTGCGCCCGATGCGACGGTCGATTACGGAACCGATCCCTATCAGAAGGTCGACGTCTGGGTGCCGCAGGGCAAGGGGCCCTTCCCGACCGTGCTGATGGTTCACGGGGGTTGCTGGACGACGAGCATCGCGGACCGCAGTCTGATGAACTGGATCGCGGACGATCTGCGCAAGGACGGCATCGCGGTGTGGAACGTCGACTATCGCGGGGTCGATCGGCCGGGCGGTGGCTATCCGGGGACCTTCACGGATGCGGCGGCGGCGGCGGATGCGTTGAAGACCAACGCGCGCAAATATCACCTCGATGCGAAGCATGTAGTCGCGGTGGGGCATTCGGCGGGCGGGCATCTCGCCTTGTGGCTCGCCGCGCGCGGAAAGATCGCGCGGACGAGCCCGCTCTATGCCCGGTCGCCGCTCAAGATTGCCTATGCGATCAGTCTCGGCGGCCTCCCCGATCTCGAGGCCACCGCCGCCAGCCCGGATAATGGCTGCGGGGTCGAGGTCGTCGGCAAGCTCGTCGGGGCACCCGGTTCACGCCCCGACGTCTATGCGGACACGTCGGTGCCGCGCCTGCTGCCGCTCGGCGTGGCGCAGGATCTCGTCAACGGGCAGGAGGACAAGATCATTCCGCTGCGGATGGGGACCGCCTACGTCGCCGCCGCGCGTGCCAAGGGCGATAGCGCCGAATTGCATATCGTTGCGCAAACCGGGCACGTCGAACTGGTCGCGCCCGAAACCGCTGCCTGGGCGACGACCAAGCGCCTGATCCGCGCGGCTTTTGCGAAATGACCCTCGCCGAAGCCCAAGCCCGCGATGCCGCCGATCCGCTTCGTGCGTATCGCGATGCGTTTCACATTCCTGAAGGCGTGATCTATCTCGACGGCAATTCGCTGGGGCCACTCCCGCGAACGACGCCTGCCGCGCTCGCCGACATGGCGGAGCGGCAATGGGGCGATCGGCTGATTCGCAGTTGGAACGAAGGCTGGATCGAGGCCCCCCGCCGCGTCGGCGCCAAGATCGCCCGGCTGATCGGCGCGGCGGAAGACGAAGTGATCGTTGCCGATTCGACCTCGGTCAATCTGTTCAAACTGCTTGTTGCCGCGCTGCGCCACGCGACCCCGCGCGGGACCATTCTGAGCGAGACGGGAAACTTTCCGACCGACCTGCACATCGCCGAAGGCGCGGTCGGCTGCGTCCCCGGCGCACGTCTCCACGCCGTCGCGCGCGACCAGTTGGCGACATCGCTCGACAGCGAGACCGCGCTGCTGATGCTGACGCACGTCCATTACAAAACATCCGAATGTTTCGATATGTTAGCGTGGTCCGCGAAGGCACGTGAGAATGGTGCTTTAACCCTATGGGATCTCAGCCATAGCGTCGGCGCAATCCCGATCGACCTCAACGGTGCCGGGGCGGATATGGCGGTCGGCTGTGGCTACAAATATCTCAACGGCGGCCCCGGTGCGCCAGCCTTCCTCTACGTATCCAAACGGCTGCAGGACACGCTCGCCAGTCCGTTGTCGGGTTGGATGGGGCATGCGGCACCGTTCGGATTCGCCGACGCCTATGCCCCCGCGCCCGGCATGACGCGCTGGCTTGCCGGGACGCCGCCGATGCTCGGAATGGCCGCTTTGGAAGCCGGCCTCGACATCTGGCGCGACGTCGATCAGCAGCAGGTCGCAGAGAAGAGCGCCGCCTTGTTCGATACGCTGGCGGCGGTCGGCGCGGCGGCCGGACTGGACTGCGTCAGCCCGGCGGATCCGGCAAAACGTGGAAGCCATATCTCGTTCCGCCATCCCGATGCCTACGCCATCTGCCAGGCGCTGATCGATCGCCGCGTGATCGGCGACTTCCGCGATCCCGATATCTTGCGGTTCGGCCTGACGCCCTTGTATCTCGGCTTTGCGGACGTCGTTCGGGCGGGCGAGATCCTGGGCGAAATCGTGTCGAGCGGTGCCTACCGCGATCCCGCGTATCAGGCGCGCAACGCGGTTACGTAAACGCCTGCCAAGCGATTGATTGCACCCCCGGCATCGATCCGGTATAGGCGTGATCTTCCCGCCCCGGCCCGCGTGATCCGCGTTGCCGGGGCCGCTCATTTCCAGGGGTTAGCGCAAACATGGCACGCCGCCGCCAGATCTACGAAGGCAAGGCCAAGATCCTGTACGAGGGTCCTGAGCCGGGTACGCTGATCCAGTATTTCAAGGACGATGCCACCGCTTTCAATGCCCAGAAAAAGGGCACGATCAGCGGCAAGGGCGTGCTGAACAACCGGATTTCCGAGCACGTCTTTACGCTGCTCGGCGCGATCGGGGTGCCCACCCACTTCATCCGTCGCCTCAACATGCGCGAACAGCTGATTCGCCAGGTCGAGATCATCCCGATCGAAGTCGTCGTCCGCAACGTGGCGGCGGGCTCGATCTCGACTCGCCTCGGGATCGAGGAAGGCACGCAGTTGCCCCGCACGATCATCGAATATTATTACAAGGACGATGCGCTCGGCGATCCGATGATCACCGACGAGCATATCGCCGCGTTCGGCTGGGCGGGCCAAGAAGAAATGGCCGACATCGCCGACCTGGCGATTCGCGTAAACGATTTCCTGTGCGGCCTGTTCGCCGGGATCGGCATCCGTCTGGTTGACTTCAAGCTCGAATTCGGGCGCGTGTGGGACAATGATTACCCGCGCGTGATCCTCGCCGACGAAATCAGCCCCGATGGTTGCCGTCTGTGGGACATGACCACCAACGAGAAGCTCGACAAGGATCGCTTCCGTCGCGACCTTGGCGGGGAAGTCGAAGCGTATCAGGAAGTCGCCCGCCGGCTCGGGCTGTTGCCCGAGGAAGCCGATGGTGCGGTGCTCGACATGGAACAGCACCGGCTCAACAAGGGTAAGTAAGCCGCGGGGCTTGCTTCACCTTACTTCTTCCCCGGCGCAGGCCGGGGCCCAGGCGGACAGGTTCTGGTGACGGGTACAGCGCCCGCCATAACCCGCCCTCTACTGGGCCCCGGCCTTCGCCGGGGAAGGACTATTGAAGATGTGTGGCGGACGATCCCCCGCATCCAACCCTTGCAGCCCGTAGCCCGGGCGAGCATAGCGGCCCGCATCCCCTACCGTCGCAGCAGGACATATCTATGAAGCTCCGCATCTTCGTCACGCTGAAGCCCGGCGTGCTCGATCCGCAGGGTCGCGCGATCCACAAGGCGCTGGACGGCCTCGGCTTTGCCGGCGTCAACGATGTCCGCGCGGGCAAGCTGATCGAACTCGACGTCGCCGACGACATGGCCGACGCACAGGTCGACGAGATGTGCCGCAAGCTGCTCGCCAACACTGTCATCGAGAATTTCCGGGTGGAACGCGCATGAAGACCGCGGTCATCGTCTTTCCGGGCTCGAATTGTGACCGCGACGTCGCGGTCGCGCTGCGCGAGGTGAGCGGGGCCGCGCCGACGATGGTGTGGCACGGCGACACCGCGCTGCCCGACGGGATTGATCTGGTCGCCCTCCCCGGCGGCTTCTCCTACGGCGACTATCTGCGCTCGGGCGCGATCGGCGCGCGGTCGCCGATCATGCGCGCTGTCAGCGACGCCGCCGAGCGCGGCGTTCCGGTGCTCGGCGTGTGCAACGGCTTCCAGGTGCTGACCGAGGCGGGTCTGCTGCCGGGTGCGCTGATGCGCAATGCCGGGCTCGATTTCGTGTGCCGCGATGTCGCGCTGACGGTCGACAATGCGCAGACCGCATTCACCAGCCGCTATGCCGCGGGCGAGAAGATCATCATCCCGGTCGCGCACCATGACGGCAATTATTCGGCGGATGCCGAAACGCTCGATCGGCTCGAAGGCGAAGGCCGCGTTGCGTTTCGCTATGCCGAACCCGTCAACGGATCGGCGCGCAACGTTGCGGGCGTCCTGAATGCCGCCGGCAACGTGCTTGGCCTGATGCCTCATCCCGAGCGCCGCATCGATGGCGCAGCGCACGGTGGGAATGATGGCCGCCGGATGTTCGAAGGCCTGTTGGAGACGGTCGGGGCGTAAGCCCCCCGTCTCTCATATCACTCCGGCTGGTGGCCGAGCGCCATTGCATCAGCGCTTCCGACCTGCTGCTCTCCGTCGAACAGACGGTCGAGGCGGGTGCGGATTTCCCCGCGATAGCCTTTCGCGGCGAGCGAGCGCGGTGCCGTGACAGACACTTCGTCGGCGATCGCATCCTTGATCCGGTCGATCGCTGCCTCGTCGAGCACATTCGCGCGCTTGAGTTCATGACAGAGCTGCACCAGCCCCACTGCGGTCGCCTGCGCGCGCAGCCCCACGTTGGTCAGGTCGAAGTGCAGCTTTTTTTGCTTGTCATACGCGGTGGTCATTGGAGTTTCCTTCCACGATCCACCCTAAGCCCCGTTTGCCGGTCCGGCTAGGGCAGCCGTGGCAGACACTGCGGCGGGACGTGCGTCAGACGCCCGCCTTGAACGGCGAGAAATCGGTCCCGCGATCGTACACGTCGATTCCCTCGCGACGTTTGAGGAACCCCACCACCAGATAGGTAGCCGGCGTCAGCAACACCTCCCACGACACCTTCAGCACGAACTGGCTGATCATCACCGACAGCATTGCCTCGACCGGCCAGTCGGGCGCGCCCAGGAACGCCAGCGGGTAGAAAATGAGGCTGTCGAATCCTTGCGCGACGATCGTGCTGCCGATCGTGCGGGTCCAGAGCATTCGGCCTTCGGTAAGGATCTTGAGTTTCGCCAGAACGAAGCTGTTCGCAATTTCTCCGACCCAGAAGGCGGCAACCGACGCGACGATGATCCGCAATCCCGTGGCGGCCGCGGGATCGATCAGGACCGAACGCCCGAACACATATTCATACGCCGCCTGACCGTTCCACCCAGCCGCGGGTGGTAACGCGACGACGATCTGCTCCATGACGGCCAGAAAAACGAGCGCGCCGAACCCCGCCCACACACAGCGCCGCGCACGCGCGTAGCCGTAGACTTCGGTCAGCACGTCGCCGATCACATAGCTGACCGGGAAAAACAGGATGCCAGCACCGAACGGCCACAGCCCGACTCCCGGCAGGTCGATCACCGATCGCTTTCCGGCACCGACCACATTGGACAGCAGCAGGATCACGACGAACGCGACCATGACGAAATCATAATATCGGAAAGCCCGCCCGCCCAGGTCGCGCGCGGCCATGCTCTTTGGTGCGTTCATCGGCCCCCATCCCATCCGCATCACCGGTATGAAGACCGTTTCACAAACGCGCAATCCACGCTAAAGCCGACCCCGGCGCGCGCCCGTAGCTCAGTTGGATAGAGCAAGGAGCTTCTACCTCCTCGGTCGGGGGTTCGACTCCCTCCGGGCGCGCCAACCTTTCCCTCGTTTCCGCAAGCCGGCTCTTTTACCGAGCCAGGAACTTGCGGGACGCTGGTCTCACTCCCACTCGATCGTGCCGGGCGGCTTGCTCGTATAGTCATAGGTCACGCGGTTCACGCCGCGGACTTCGTTGACGATCCGGGTGGCGACGCGCGGGAGGAAGTCACCCGGGAACTGGAATGCCTGCGCGGTCATCCCGTCGGTCGACGTCACCGCACGCAGCGCGAGCACGTAATCATAGGTCCGCCCGTCGCCCATCACCCCGACCGAGCGCACCGGTAGCAGCACCGCGAACGCCTGCCAGATCGCGTCGTACAGCCCGGCGCGGCGGATCTCGTCGAGATAGACCGCATCCGCCTTGCGCAGAATGTCGCAGCGGTCCTTGGTGACTTCACCCGGAATACGGATCGCCAGACCCGGCCCCGGGAACGGATGCCGCCCGACGAAGATCTCGGGCAACCCCAGTTCGCGCCCAAGCGCACGGACTTCGTCCTTGAACAGTTCGCGCAGCGGCTCGACCAGCTGCATCTTCATCCGCGCCGGCAGGCCGCCGACATTGTGATGGCTCTTGATCGTCACCGATGGCCCGCCGGTGAAGCTGACGCTTTCGATCACGTCCGGATACAGCGTACCCTGCGCGAGGAAGTCCGCCCCGCCGATCGCCTTGGCTTCCGCCTCGAAGATGTCGATGAACGCACCGCCGATGAACTTGCGCTTCGCCTCGGGGTCGGTGACGCCCGCAAGCCCGGCCATGAACGTTTCCTCGGCGTCGACGTGGACGAGCGGGATGTTGTAATGGTTGCGGAACAGCGTGACGACCTGGTCGGCCTCGCCGCTGCGCATCAGGCCGTGGTCGACGAATACGCACGTCAGCTGCTCGCCGATCGCCTCGTGGATCAGTACCGCTGCGACCGCCGAATCGACCCCACCCGACAGACCGCAAATGACCTTACCGCTGCCGACCTGCGCGCGGATCTCCGCGATCTTAGTCGCGCGGAATTCGGCCATCGTCCAGTCTCCGCTCAGCCCGCAGACATGCCGCGCGAAGGTCGCGATCAGCTTGGCACCGTCCGGCGTATGGACGACCTCGGGATGGAACTGCATCGCGTAATAATGCCGCGCATCGTCCGCGATCACCGCGAAGGGCGCGCCGGGGCTTGCCGCGACCGGACGGAAGCCGGGGGCGAGCTCGGTCACCTTGTCGCCGTGGCTCATCCACACCTGATGCGACTCGCCCGGCTCCCATGCGCCATCGAACAACGCGCAGGTATCGCGGATCTCGATTACCGCATGGCCAAACTCGCCGCTGTCGCCGAGCGTCACCGTCCCGCCGAGCTGGTGCATCATCACCTGCTGGCCGTAGCAGATCCCCATGATCGGCACGCCGCTGTCGAGGATCGCCTGCGGAATGCGCGGGCTGTTTTCATCAAGCACCGACGCAGGGCTGCCCGAGAGGATCACACCCTTGGGCTGCATCCGTTCGAACGCATCGGCGGCGGTGGTGAAGGGCGCGATCTCGCTATAGACCCCCGCTTCGCGCACGCGCCGGGCGATCAACTGAGTCACCTGGCTACCGAAATCGACGATAAGGATGGAGTCGCTGGGATGGGTCATGCGGCCAGATAGCAGAAGTGCGCCGCGATGCCAGAGTCGCACCGCAAGTTTCGCCGCGCCGCGGAGAAGACCCGCGTGGTTAGCCCCCCGGCCGCGCATGTTCCGCAGATCAGTGCGGTTAACACGTCCTACATCATGCCGTGGCACTGGCTTTGTATGCGTTCATCATCCCGTCTACCGACAGATCTCGCCCTGATCGTTGTGCTGGCGATCGCGCTGTTCTGGACGTTCTTCAACGTGAACATGCTCGACCCCGGCAATATCGGGTGGCTTTTGCGCGGCACCGACAATGGCGAGAATGCGCTTGGGCTGCATGCCTGGCTGAACGACCCCCATGCTGGTCTGTGGCGGACGCAAATGCTGAACGCGCCCGAGGGCGTCGCATTACTGTTTACCGACAGCAATCCCCTGCTGGCGACGATCGTTGCGCCGTTCCGGCACCTGATCGGCCGGGAGTTTCAGGTCGTCGGGCCGTGGCTGTTGGCATGCCTGATGCTCCACCTGGGGTTGGCGCGCGCCTTGCTGGCGCCATATGCGCCGAACCGCTGGATGTTGTGGGCCGGTGTGCTGGTGTTGGCGCTGCTGCCGTCGCTGTATCTCCGCCAGATCCACGTCAATCTCTGTGCTCACTGGCTGATCCTGTGGGCGCTGTGGACCTACGCCAGTCCGCACCGGGCAAGCGACTGGCGCTGGTGGATTGCGGTGCTGGTGACCGCCGCGCTGATCCACAGCTATCTGTTGCTGATGGTCGCGGCGATCTGGGGAAGCGCTTTCCTGGAGCGGTTGGCCAGCGCCGACGGGGGCTGGGTGGCGCGTCGACGACTGCTGGCAGGAGCGGTCGTCGTTGTGATCGCGGTCGGCCTGGTTCTGGGCTTGCTGATCGATCGCGGAGGGTTCGTTGCGACGGGCACGTTCGGGCGGTTCGGAATGCCTCTGGATGCCCCGTGGAACCCGGCGATCGCGGGTCTGTCGCGGTTCCTGCCGGCGAGCGCGCAAGCGCCGGACCGGCAACTGGAAGCGTTCCAGTATTTGGGCGCAGGGCTGCTGCTCATGATCATCGCAATGCCTTTCGCATTGGCGACGACGCAGAATGCCCCCTCGCCTGCGACCGGACTGCACCGGCGGCTGTGCTGGCTGCTGCCGGCCGGTACCGTGCTGACCCTCCTCGCCATCTCGCACCGAGTCGATTTCGCGGGGTCGACGCTGTTCACCCTCCCGCTGTCACCGCGCGTCCTGGCTGTGCTCGATCCGGTCCGTGCATCCGCGCGGCTGTTTTGGCCCGTTGCCTATGGACTCCTGTTTGCAGCGATCACGGCGGCCTATCGCCTGCCGATCGCGCGGGGGCGTCTGTTGATGGCCCTGGCGGTGGCGATCCAGCTGCTCGATGTCGGCGGATTGGCACGGCTCACGCGCGCCGAAACCGATACGGCGCAAGACCGTACCATCTGGAAGCGGACGACCGATCCGCGTTGGCAAAGCGCGATCGCGAGCGCGCGGGACGTCACGATCATGCCACCCGACGCCACGCGGCGGCTCGACCTTTTCCAGGAGATCGCGTGGCGGGCAATCGACGCGGGACGGCCCGTCAGGCTGGTCTATGCCGCCCGCACCAACCGTGTGACTGCGGCCCGGCTGATCGCCGAGGAACGCGCCTTTGCCCGCGGGGTATTGGACCCGCGGCGGCTCTACGTTCTTCTACCCGACGCGCCTTTGCCTCCGGTCGCCCCTGACCGTGTGCTGGTGCTCGACGGCGTGCGGGTCATCCTGCCCCTGCGCGATGCGGGGCAGGATGCCCCACGAGGTCACTGAACCGGCTTCACCTGCAACCCGGTCCACTTCGCCGCAAATGCCCAGGCATCCGCGGTTTCGGCGATGACCTTGTCGGTCGGCTTGCCCGAGCCGTGCCCCGCGCGAGTCTCGATCCGCACCAGCCGTGGCTTTGGTCCGAGATCGAGCGACTGGAGCATCGCGGTATATTTGAACGTATGGCCCGGCACGACGCGATCGTCGGTGTCCGCCGTCTCCGCGAGGATCGCCGGATAGGGCTTGCCCGCGCGGATGTTGTGATAGGGCGAATAGGCGTAGAGCGTCTTGAAGTCGGCCTCCTTCGACGGATAGCCGTAATCGTCAACCCAATAGCGCCCCGCGGTGAACCGGTCGAAGCGCAGCATGTCCATCACGCCGACCGCGGGGATCGCGGCGGCAAACAGGTCGGGACGTTGGTTGGTCACCGCGCCGACGAGCAACCCGCCGTTCGAGCCACCCTGGATCACGAGCTGGTCCTTGCCGGTGATCTTCTCCGCCTTGAGATACTCGCCCGCCGCGATGAAATCGTCGAACACATTCTGCTTCTGCGCGAGGCGGCCACCGTCGTGCCATGCCTTGCCATATTCCCCGCCGCCCCGGATGTTGGCGACCGCAAGCACACCGCCCTGCTCGAGCCACGCCAGCCGCGTCGCGGAGAAGGTCGGCGTGACCGAGATGTTGAACCCGCCGTACGCGTAGAGCAGCGTTGGGGCCGGACCGGTGACATCCTTGCGGCGCACCACGAACATCGGCACGCGTGTGCCATCCTTCGACGTGTAGAACCGCTGCTCGACGTGATAGCGCGCCGGGTCGAACGCGACCTTGGGCGCGGCCCAGGGGGTCGCCTTGCCGGTCTTGACGTCATAACGATAGATCGTCGTGGGCGTGGCGAAGCTGGTGAAGGCGTAGAAGGTCTCACTGTCGTCCGCGTCCCCGCCAAAGCCGCCCACATCGCCGATTCCGGGCAGCGCGACCGTGCCGTCCGCCTTGCCCTCCAGCGTGAATCGACGGACCTCGCTCTTCACATCCGCCAAATAGGACACGAGCAGCCGCCCGCCGACCAGGTTCGCCCCATCGATCACGTCCTTGCCCTGCGCAACGACCTCGGTTTCGGGCACTTCGGCCGATCGCGCATAGAGGTTGGTCGCGACGATCCGCCCGCGCGGCGCGCCCTTGTTGGTCACCCAATAGAAATTGCCGCCGACATTGCCCGCGAGCGTCCACTCGTTTTCGAGGCCCTTGACGATCGTCCGGGGCGCAGGCTTGGGCGCGGTCAGGTCGATGACGGTGATCTGATAGCGGTTGTCGGTGCCCTCATGCGTGGTGACGACCAGCCACTTGCCGTCATCCGTCACTTGCGCATTGTGCCCGAGCTTCGGCTGGTCGGGGGTGGCGTAGATCAGCGCATCGACCGACTGCGGCGTGCCGAGCTTGTGGAAATAGACCTGTTGGTTTTCGTTGAGCGCCTGGAACTTCGAACCGTCCGCCGGTGCGGCGAAGCGCGAATAATAGAATCCTGACCCGTCCTTCGCCCAGGACAGACCCGAAAACTTGACCCACTCAATCGAGTCCGACACCGCACCGGTCGCGACATCGAGCACCTTGACCGTCCGCCAGTCCGTCCCGCCATCCTGCACGGCATACAGTAGCTTCTTGCCGTCTTCCGAGGGCGACCATTCGGCGAGCGCGGTCGCGCCGTCCTTCGACCATCCGTTGGGATCGATCAGCACGCGGCCCTCGCCGTCCACGCTGTCGCGCACGTACAGCACCGCCTGGTTCTGTAGGCCGGCGTTCCGGCTATAGAAATAGCGTCCGCCCTTCTTCACCGGCACGCCGAACCGCTCGTAGTTGAGCAACTGCTTTAATCGAGCCGCAAAAATGTCGCGCCCCGGAAGCGTCGCCAGATAGGCGTTGGTCACTGCATTCTGATCCGTGACCCACTTGGCCACCTCGGAATCGGTGCGGACGTCATTCTCGAGCCAGCGGTAGGGATCGGCGACCTTCACGCCGAACTGCTCGTCGACCTGGGGAACGCGGCGCGTTTCGGGATAGTGCATCATGGGAGCCTGTGTCTGCGCGATAGCGGGGGAAGCCAAGAGAACCGCGAGGATCGGAAAAGGTCGCATGCAAAGCCCCGAAACGAAGAAAGGAGCCGCACTCTGGACGAGTGCGACTCCTTTCTCAACGTCCGATGACGAGGGGCTTATGCCGCTTCGTCATACTCCTCGCCGGTCATCACCGGGCCCGAGTCCTGGCCCTTGGCGGTGACGTCACGGTCGACGAATTCGATGATCGCCATCGGCGACGCATCCGACAGGCGGATGCCGGCCTTGATGATGCGGGTGTAGCCGCCGTTGCGACCGGCATAACGCTCGGCCAGAACGTCGAACAGCTTGGTCAGCTGCGCATCGTCGAGCAACCGCGCATGCGCAAGACGACGGTTGGACAGGCCACCCTTCTTCGCAAGCGTGATCATCTTCTCGATGTACGGACGCAGTTCCTTCGCCTTGGCGACGGTCGTGGTGATCTGCTCGTGCTTGATGAGCGCGGCGCTCATGTTGCGGAACAGGGCAATGCGGTGAGCCGAGGTCCGCTGAAGCTTACGGCCGCCTACGCGATGACGCATGGTATTTCCTTCGTTCGATAAGGGGCCGTGTGAGGTACCCCAGAGCCGGTGGGGACGGTGGCCCACCCAAATTACCGTCATACCCGCGATGGCGGGAACCCTAACTGATGCCGGATACGCCGCGGCGAAGCCGCGTCATCGGTCGGACCGAGGTCCGCCGGCCGGGCCTTCGCCGTCTCGGGATTAGCTCGCGCTAATCCCGTGCGGCTCAGCCCATAATTTCCTGCTCGAGCTTCTTCGCCATCTCTTCGATGTTCTCGGGCGGCCAGCCGGGGATTTCCATGCCCAGGCGGAGACCCATGCTCGACAGCACTTCCTTGATCTCGTTGAGCGACTTGCGGCCGAAGTTCGGCGTGCGCAGCATCTCGGCTTCGGTCTTCTGGACCAGATCGCCGATGTAGATGATGTTGTCGTTCTTGAGGCAGTTGGCGCTGCGAACCGAAAGCTCGAGCTCGTCGACCTTCTTGAGCAGGTAGCGGTTGATCTGCTGCGTATCGCCCGAAACCTCGGTGCCACCAGCGGCAGGCGCTGCCTGACCGATCGGGGCCTGACGCGTCACGCTCGAATCGTCGAAGCCGACGAACAGCGCGAGCTGGTCCTGCAGGATGCGACCGGCATAACCGACGGCTTCCTCAGGCGAAACCGTGCCGTCGGTCTCGATCGTCAGCGTCAGCTTGTCGTAATCGAGCTCCTGCCCGACGCGGGTGTTCTCGACCTTGTAGCTGACCTGCTTGACCGGCGAGTACAAGGCATCAACCGGGATCAGCCCGATCGGCGCATCGGCCGGACGGTTGGCGACGGCGGGGACATAGCCCTTGCCGACGTCTGCGGTCAGTTCCATGTTCAGCGTCGCGCCATCGTCGAGATGGCAGAGCACGAGCTGCGGGTTCATCACTTCGATGTCGCCCGAAACCGCAATGTCGCCCGCCTTGACCGGACCCGGGCCCGTTGCCGACAGCTGGAGCCGCTTGGGGCCTTCACCCTGCATGCGCAAAGCAATCTGCTTCACGTTGAGCACGATGTCGGTCACGTCCTCGCGAACGCCCGCCAGCGACGAAAATTCGTGGAGCACGTTCTCGATCTTGATCGACGTCACCGCCGCGCCCTGCAGCGAAGACAACAAAACGCGCCGCAGCGCGTTGCCGAGCGTCAGGCCGAAACCACGCTCCAGCGGCTCGGCGATAAAGGTCGCCTTGCGCTTGCCGTCACCGCCGGGCTTCTTTTCGAGACCGGACGGCTTCTTGAGCTCCTGCCAGTTCTTTGCATTGACGGACATAGGCTATCCCTTGATTTTGGGTCGGCACGGGCGATGCCGACCAAGTGGGAATCGGACCGTGCAGCGCGATCAACCGCGCACGGCCGAGACGAAATCAGACGCGGCGACGCTTCGAAGGACGCACGCCGTTGTGCGGGATCGAGGTAACGTCACGGATCGAGGTGATCTGGAAACCGACCGCCTGCAGCGCGCGAAGCGCCGACTCACGGCCCGAACCCGGGCCCTTCACTTCGACTTCGAGCGTCCGGACGCCGTGCTCGGCAGCCTTCTTGCCCGCGTCTTCCGCTGCGACCTGGGCCGCATACGGGGTCGACTTGCGCGAGCCCTTGAAGCCCATTGCGCCGGCCGACGACCACGAGATCGCGTTGCCCTGGGCATCGGTGATCGTGATCATGGTGTTGTTGAAGCTTGCGTTCACATGCGCGACACCAGAGGTGATGTTCTTGCGCTCACGCCGCTTAATGCGTTGCGGTTCACGTGCCATTGTCTTGTCCTAACCCTACTGCAGGAGCGAGCCGCGGTCACCCGCGGCTCAAGCTCACTTCTTCTTACCGGCGATCGGCTTTGCCTTGCCCTTGCGGGTGCGCGCATTGGTATGCGTGCGCTGGCCGCGAACGGGGAGGCCCTTGCGATGGCGCAGACCGCGATAGCAGGCCAGATCCATCAGGCGCTTGATGTTCATCGCGACGGTGCGACGAAGATCACCCTCGACCGTGTAATCGGCATCGATGGTTTCGCGGATGTGGAGGACTTCCTGGTCGGTCAGGTCCTGCACGCGCGCAGTCATCGGGATGCCCAGCTTGGTGACGATTTCCTTGGCCTTGGTGTCTCCAATGCCGTGGATGTAGGTGAGCGCGATAACAACGCGCTTGTTGGTCGGGATGTTGACCCCGGCGATACGTGCCATGAACTTGGTTCTCCTGCTCCACGGGACATGCATGGCTGCACATCCCATCTCATCGCGTTGCGTTACCGAACTCCGTGCCTAGCCGCGAAACGCAACATACCGACGAGCGCACGCATGCGCCGCCGGAGACCGGTGGTTTGGAATGCTGGGCTGGTAAAGATCGACTCGCCGCCTGTCAAGCACACGTGAGCCGTTTGCCTAGCGAGAGATGGGAACCACGATCGCGGCAATCAAGCCGGGCGCGTTGTCCTGCAGTTCGACTCGCCCGTCATGCAGCCGCGCGACCGCCTCGACCAGCGCCATGCCGAGCCCTGCCCCCGGCAAGCTCCGCGCCCGATCGAGCCGACCGAATCGCCGCAGCGCTTCCGCGCGATCCGCTTCGGCGATGCCGGGGCCGCGATCCTCGACCTGAAAACGCGCTTCATTGTCCCGAAGCGCAAGCCGCAGCACGATCTCCCCGCCCTGCACCGCATGGCGCAGCGCATTGTCGATCAGGTTGGCGATGGCCTGAGTCATCAACTCGCGGTGGAGCGTGATCTGCGGCAGCGCAGGCGCGACGATCGCCTCGAACCGCATGCCCTCATCCTCGACCACGGGCGCGTACAGATCCGCGATTTCCTCGACCAGCGTCGCCGGGTCGATCCGCGCGAGCCGGTCGCGCGACACGCTTTCCGCGCGCGTGATCTCGATCATCGTCGACAGCATCCGCATCACCAGATCGGTCTCGATCAGCAGTCCGCCCATCGCCGCCTCGCGTTGCGCAGGGTCCGCCTGGAGCACCGCCGCCTCGGCCTTGGCGCGCAACCGCGCGAGCGGCGAGCGCAGGTCGTGCGCCAGCCCGTCGGTGACGATCCTGAGCTCGCTCATCAACCGCTCGGTCTTGTCGAGCATCGCGTTGAGGCGAACGGCGAGCCGGTCGAACGCATCGCCGCTCGCGGCATTGCCGACGCGCCGCGATAGATCACCCGCCGCGACGCCCTCGATCACGTCCGCGACTCGATCGAGCCGACGTCCGACATAGCGGGTGACGACCAGTCCCCCGCCGACTCCCAGCGCTAGCGACAGCAGCATCGCGGCCGCAAGCCCGCGTTCGATCCCGCGTTGCTCGGCATCCCAGTCATCCAGCACGCGGCCACTTACGAGCCGATACGGCCCGATCTGGCGGACCGCATAGCCGACCTCGCGGTCCGCCCAGGGCGATCCGATCGCGCGGATGCGGAAACCGAGATTGGGCCAGCGCGCGAATCCGTCGAGTTCAGGGCCGACCCCGGCGATCAGCCGACCATCCCGCGCGATCACCGCGACGATCCGCGACACATCGCCCGGCGTCCGCGCCTCGCGGATCGTGCGACCCAGCGCGGGGAGACCGCCGCTGCGATAGACCGCGATCAGCGCGTCGGATTGTTCGATCGTGTCGCGGCGCAATTCGTCGATCGCATCGTCGCGTACCACCTTCCACACGAAGGCGACGAGGACAAGATTGGAGACCAACGCCAGCAGGATCGACAGCAGCGCGATCCGCGCCGTGACCGACAGACGAATCAAGGCTCGACCGACAACCGATACCCGGCGCCACGCACCGTATGCAGAATCGGCGCGGGGAAGCCGTCCTCGATCTTGCGCCGCAACCGACCGATATGGACGTCGACCACGTTCGAGCCCGGATCGAAGTGATAATTCCAGATCTTCTCGAGCATCATCGTGCGCGTCACCACCTGCCCCGCGTGGCGGGCGAGATATTCGAGCAGGTTGAACTCGCGTGCACCAAGCAAGATCGCTTTGCCCTGCCGCGCGACGGTGCGGGCGAGCAGATCGATCTCGAGGTCGCCAACCGAAAGGCGAGTCGTCTGCCCCTCTGCTGCGTTTCGATCGACGCGGCGGAAGATCGCATCGATTCGCGCTGTCAACTCCGCAAAGGAGAAGGGTTTGACGAGATAGTCGTCCGCACCGGCATTGAGCCCGTCGATCCGGTCGTCGACCGTCCCGAGCGCTGAGAGCACCAGCGTCGGTGTGCCGACCCCCGCCGCGCGGATCGCGCCCAGCATTGCAAGCCCGTTGAGGCCCGGCAGCATCCGGTCGGCGATGATCAGGTCGAAGATCCCCTCGCTCGCGAGGAACAGGCCGTCGCGGCCATCGGCACAGGTCTCGACGGCATAGCCGGCTTCTGCCAGTCCTTTCGCGAGATAGGCGGCGGTCGAATTATCGTCTTCTACGATCAGGATCTTGCGGGTCACAGGCGGCATTCCGGGCGGTTTCCTCATGCCTAGAATGAAATGAGGCCGACGGAAAGCAAGCCTTCCGCCGGCCACCGACACCCCCGGGAGTGCGAGTGCCGATCTCGGTAATCATTTCCGGCCGCGTGCATCGGCCACGGGGGATGTTTGCACCGGATTGCCTGCGCGATCCGGTGACATTGGGATGACGAATATGTCATGGTTTTTGGTTCGTGCGGGGGCGCCGTACGCCCTCTGGCGTCATGCTGAACTTGTTTCAGCATCCACCGCTCAACGGGCTTAGACCGGACTCGTGGACGGCTGGATCCTGAAACGAGTTCAGGATGACGGAAGTGGGGCGGGGCCGGCGGATGATCACGGCGCAGCCAAGCCGCAACGTGCTAGCCGCAACTAGAACGCCCCCTCACGCCTCAAACCGCGTTGAGAATACCCTCGATCGCCTTGGACACGCTCTCCATGTCCGCCATCCCGTCGACCCGCGCAAGAAGCCCGCGCGCTTCGTAGATCGGGATGATCGGCTCGGTCTTTGCACGATACTCGGCCATGCGCGTGCGCACGGTTTCCTCGTTATCGTCCGGACGGCGCTTGAACTCGTGGTGCCCGCACACGTCGCACGTGTCGGCAACCTTGGGCTGCTTGAAATGGTCGTGATAGCCAGCACCGCAATTGCCGCAGGTGAACCGCCCGACGATCCGCTCGACCAGCGCGTCCTCGTCGACGGTCAGTTCGATCACCTTGTCGAGCGTCCGGCCGCGCGCGGCGAGGATCGCGTCGAGCTGCTCGGCCTGCGCCGCGGTGCGCGGATAGCCGTCGAAGATCACACCCTTGCCGGTGTCGCCCATGTCGAGCCGCTCGCCGATGATGCCCGAGACGATCTCGTCCGAGACGAGCTGCCCCGATTCCATCACCGCCTTCGCCTGGAGCCCGACCGGGCTCCCCGACTTGACCGCAGCGCGCAGCATGTCGCCGGTGGACAACTGAACCATGCCGCGGTCGCTTTCGAGGCGCGCCGCCTGGGTGCCCTTGCCCGCGCCCGGGGGGCCCAACAGAATGATATTCACGCGCGTCTCCCGTTTACTGTCGCCGCGCTTCAGCGCAGGCGCCCGCCCTTCAGCTTCGCCTTCTTGATCAAGTCACCATATTGGTGCGCAAGCAAGTGGCTCTGGATCTGCGTCACCGTATCCATCGTCACGTTGACGACGATGAGCAGGCTCGTCCCGCCGAGGTAGAAGGGAATCGACAGCGCCGACACCAGATACTCGGGCAACAAGCAGATGATCGCGAGATAGCCCGCACCGATCACGGTGATGCGCGTCAGCACATAATCGAAATAGGTCTCGGTGTTCTTGCCCGGACGGATGCCGGGGATGAAGCCGCCGTGACGCTTCAGATTGTCCGCGGTCTCTTCCGGGTTGAACACGACCGCGGTGTAGAAGAATGAGAAGAAGATAATGCCGGCGCCGTACAGCAGCATGTAGGCGACGCTGCCATGCTGCAGATACTGGTTGAGCGTGATCACGACCGAACCCCACCAGGTATCGCCCGACACGTTCTTGCCCGCGAACTGCGTGATCGTCAGCGGCATCAGCAGCAACGACGACGCGAAGATCGGCGGAATGACGCCTGCGGTGTTGATCTTGAGCGGCAGATGGCTGCGGTCCGACTGCATCCCGCGCTGGGTCTGACGCTTGGGGTACTGGATCAGGATGCGGCGCTGTGCGCGCTCCATGAAGCAGATGAACAGGATCAGCCCGGCGACCGCGACGATGATCGCGACCAGCGTGAATCCGGTGACGTTCCCGCCCCCGGTCCGCGCGGTCTGCGCGAGGTTGAACAGCGTGGTCGGAAGGTTGGCGACGATCCCTGCCATGATGATCAGCGACATGCCGTTGCCGATCCCGCGACTGGTGATCTGCTCACCGATCCACATCAGGAACATTGTCCCGCCGACGAGGCTGATGACCGAGCCGACGATGAACAGCATGCCGGGATCGACCACGACGCCCTGGCTCTGGAAGCCGAGGCTGAGGAAATATCCCTGAATGACGGTCAGGCCGACGGTGCCGAAGCGCGTATATTGGTTGAGCCGCTTGCGCCCGCTCTCGCCTTCCTTCTTGATCGCGGCAAGCGTCGGCGACAGCGAGGTCGCGAGCTGCACCACGATCGAGGCGGTGATGTACGGGGTAACACCCAGCGCGATCAGGCTGGCTCGCTTGAGCGAACCACCGGAAAACGCGTTGAAGAAGTCGAGCACGCCACCATTGGTGCGGCTCGCCAGCGCGGCCAGCGCGGTCGGGTCGATCCCCGGCAGCGGCACGTAGCTGAGCAGGCGGAACACGATCAGCGCGCCGATGGTGAACCACAGCCGCTTCTTGAGGTCGGTCGCCTGCGCGAACTTCGACAGGCTGATGCTTGAGGCCATTTTATCGGCTGCGGATGCCATGCGGTTGATCGTCCTGGAATCGATATCGGCGGAAACAAAAATGGCGGGAAACGTTTTACCGCCCCGCCGCTTCATATAGGGGCCCGAACGGGCTTGTCTAATGCCTAGCGTTCGCGCCCACCCCGATTTGGCCGTTCACCCCGAGAATGAACCCGGGGCAAACTGCCGGAGTGGTGCGCGTCGCCGAGCGACAGTTACGCCTTGAACGACGCCTTGTGCGCCTGGCGCTCCTTGTACTTCACGCCCTTCTTGGCCGCGGCCTTCTCGTTTGCCGGCATGACGTAGATCACGTCGACCGAACCGCCAGCCTTTTCAACGGCCTCGATCGCGCCCTTCGACGCACCGGCAACCGTGAACTTGAGAACCGTGGTCAGCTCGCCCTTGCCGAGCAGACGGACGCCGTCCTTACCACCACGTGCGAGACCAGCGGCCTTGAGCGCCTCATGGTCGATCGAAGCGTTCGCTTCGATCTTGCCCGCGTCGATCGCCTTCTGGATCGCACCGAGGTTCACCTCGGCATAATCCTTGGCGAAGATGTTGTTGAAGCCACGCTTAGGCAGACGCATGTGAAGCGGCATCTGGCCGCCTTCGAACCCGGCGATCGAAACGCCTTCACGGCTCTTCTGGCCCTTCTGGCCGCGGCCAGCCGTCTTGCCCTTGCCCGAACCGATACCCCGGCCGACCCGCATGCGGGACTTGCGGGCACCATCGTTGTCGCGGATTTCATTAAGTTTCATAAGTTGCACTCGCTTTCGCTTTTGTCGCGCTGAGAAAAAGAAGAAGGGGGCCGTTAGCCCCCTTCCCCGCATTTGTCACTAGGCAGACTGCAAAAGCAGCCGCCCGGCGATATCTGTTGTCGTGGCGGGCGCCACAGGGCCTGTTTGCAAAGGCCCCGCGACCCTTACGCCTCGATCTTCACCATATGCGCGACCTTGCGGATCATGCCACGGACTTCCGGGCTATCCTCGAGTTCGCGCGTCTTGTGCATCTTGTTGAGGCCGAGACCGATCAGCGTTGCGCGCTGGTCCTTCTCGCGGCGGATCGGCGAACCGGTCTGCGTGATCTTGATGGTCGCCATCGATATTACTCCGCGATCGCTTCGGCCTGGGCCTCGGCGACGTCCTTGTCCGCGCCACCACGGCCGAGCAGGTCTGCAATCTTCTTGCCGCGACGCTGCGCTACCGCCTTCGGGCTGACCTGCGCGGTCAGCGATTCGAAGGTCGCACGGATCATGTTGTAGGGGTTCGAAGTGCCGACCGACTTGGTCACCACGTCCGCGACGCCGAGCGCCTCGAACACGGCGCGCATCGGGCCGCCTGCGATGATGCCGGTGCCGGGAGGCGCCGAGCGCAGCGTGACGAGGCCGGCACCGAAGTGACCGCGACCGTCATGATGCAGCGTACGGCCTTCCTTCAGCGGAACGCGAACCATCGCCTTCTTGGCAGCAGCCGTCGCCTTGGAGATGGCTTCCGGCACTTCGCGTGCCTTGCCATGACCGAAGCCGACACGGCCCTTGCCGTCGCCCACGACGACCAGCGCTGCGAAGCCGAAGCGCTTACCGCCCTTGACCGTCTTCGAGACGCGGTTGATGTGAACCAGCTTCTCGATCAGCTCTTCGCCACCATCGTCCGAACCCGGACGACCGCCGCGATTGTCCCGACCGCCGCGGCTATCACGGCCACCCCGGTTTGGACCACCGCCACCTGGGCCGGTGCGACCACGACCACCACGGGGGCCACGGCCCTGCGGTGCATCGTTCGGCGTCGTTGCCGGTGCGGCGATCTCGCCGGTGTTGATCTCATCCGCCATGTCTTAGAACTCCAATCCGGCTTCGCGCGCGGCTTGCGCCAGCGCCTTGACGCGGCCGTGGAACAGGAAGCCGCCACGGTCGAAGACGACCTGCGTCACGCCGGCTGCCTTGGCAGCTTCGGCAACACGCGTGCCGACACCGATCGCTGCATCGACATTGGCCCCGGTCGTGTCGCGCACGTCCTTTTCCAGCGTCGAGGCAGCAGCAACGGTCACGCCCTTGGCGTCGTCGATGATCTGCGCATAGATGTGACGACCCGAGCGGTGGATCGACAGCCGCGGACGGCCCGTTCCACGCGCACGGAGCGCGGTGCGATTGCGGCGGCGCCGCTTCTCGAAGAGAGACATACCCTTGGTCGACATTACTTCTTCTTCCCTTCCTTGCGGAAGATGAACTCGCCGTCGTACTTGATGCCCTTGCCCTTATACGGCTCGGGCTTACGCCACTGGCGAATTTCCGCGGCCAGCTGGCCGACCTTCTGCTTGTCCGTGCCCGAAATCTCGACCGTCGTGTTGTCGGGGGTCTTGACCTCGATCCCCTCCGGCACGTTGATGTTGACGTCGTGGCTGTAGCCGAGCTTCAGGTTCAGGTTACGACCCTGGGCCGCAGCACGATAACCAACGCCGTTGATCAGCAGCTTCTTGGTGAAGCCATCCGACACGCCGGTGATCAGGTTCTGAACCATGGTACGCTGCATGCCCCAGAAGGCACGTGCGCGCTTGGTCTCGTTCGCTGGGACGACCGAAATGCCGCCGTCCTCGAGCGTGTAGCTGATCTCGTCGCGCAGCGGCATCGCGAGGGTGCCCTTGGGACCCTTCACGCTGATCTGCCCGCCGTCGATCGTCGCAGTGACGCCGGCGGGAACGGTGATCGGCTTTTTACCGATGCGGCTCATCAGAACACCTCCGCGAGGACTTCGCCGCCGACATTCTGTTCACGCGCTTCCGCGTCGGACAGAACACCCTTGGGGGTGGAAACGATCGTGATGCCGAGGCCGTTCATGATGCGCGGCAATTCGGTCGAACCCGAATAGACGCGACGACCGGGCTTCGAGACACGGGCAACGTGCTTGATTGCGGGCTGGCCCTCGAAATACTTCAGCTCAATGCGGATGCCGGCCGCGGGGCCCATCTGCTCTTCGCTATAGCCACGGATGTAGCCTTCGCGCTGCAGCACGTCGAGAACGCGGGTCCGCAGCTTGGAGCCCGGCGTCAGGACAGAGTCCTTGCGCGCGCGCTGGCCGTTGCGGATGCGGGTGAGCATATCACCCAGGGGATCGGTCAATGCCATCTCGTGATCCTTACCAGCTCGACTTCGTAACGCCGGGGATGAGGCCCTTGTTGGCCAGATCGCGCAGCTGAATACGGCAGAGGCGGAACTTGCGATAATATGCGCGCGGACGACCCGTCAGCTCGCAGCGGTTGCGGATGCGCGTCGGGTTCCCGTTGCGGGGAATCTCGGCCATCTTCAGACGAGCCTCGATGCGCTCGCCGTCGCTCAGCGTGCTGTCGGCAGCGATTGCCTTCAGCGCGGCGTACTTGGGCGCGTACTTCTTGACGAGCATCTTGCGACGCTCGTTCTTGTTCACCGAACTTACCTTGGCCATCTTATGCCGCCTTCTTCTGGTCGTCAGCAGACTCTGAGCCAGTCTCTTCTGGCGGGAACGGGAAGCCGAACAGACGGAGCAGCTCGCGCGCCTCGTCATCGGTCTTCGCGCTGGTCGTGACGATCACGTCAAGACCGCGGATCTTGTCGATCTTGTCATAGCTGATTTCCGGGAACACCAGCTGCTCCTTCAGACCGCAGGCATAGTTGCCGCGTCCGTCGAACGACTTGGGGTTGAGCCCGCGGAAATCGCGAACGCGCGGCAGCGCGATCGTGATGAAGCGATCGAGGAATTCGTACATGCGCTCGCGACGAAGCGTGACCTTGACGCCGATCGGCATGCCTTCACGCAGCTTGAACTGCGCGATCGACTTCTTGGCCTTGGTCACGACGGGACGCTGCCCTGCGATCAATTCCATTTCGCCGAAAGCCTGGTCGACCTTCTTCTTGTCCTGCGTCGCTTCGCCCACGCCCATGTTGAGCGTGATCTTCTCGATGCGCGGCACTTCCATCGCGTTCTTGTAACCGAACTTCTCGGTCATCGCTGCGACGACCTTGTCGTCGTAGATGCCCTTCATGCGGGGCTTGGTAGCTGCATCAGCCATCGATCTTGTCTCCGGTCTTGACCGCAACACGAACCTTCTTGCCGTCCTGGGTCTCGAAACGAACGCGCGTCGGCTTGCCGTCGGCGGTCACGTGCGCGACCTTCGAAACGTGCAGCGGCGCTTCCGAACGCATCAGGCCACCCTGCGGGTCACCCTGGCTCGGCTTGGTGTGGCGAACGGCGATGTTCACGCCGGACACGACGACCTTGCCGTCCTTCGGCATGGCCATCGTGACGTCACCGGTCTTGCCCTTGTCCTTGCCGGACAGGACGATGACACGGTCGCCTTTCTTGATACGTGCAGCGGCCATTACAGCACCTCCGGCGCAAGGCTGATGATCTTCATGTGCTTCTTGCCGCGAAGCTCACGCACGACTGGGCCAAAGATACGGGTGCCAATCGGCTCCTCGTTCTTGTTGACCAGCACGGCCGCATTCGAATCGAAGCGGATCACGGTGCCATCGGCGCGGCGAATGTCCTTCGCCGTACGCACGATGACGGCACGGTGCACGTCGCCCTTCTTCACGCGGCCGCGCGGTGCGGCCTCTTTCACGCTGACGACGATGATGTCGCCGACGCCTGCAACACGACGCTTGGAACCCCCAAGCACCTTGATGCACATAACCCGCTTCGCGCCGCTGTTGTCAGCGACCTCGAGATTGGATTGCATCTGGATCATTGGATCCGCTTCCTTCTCATCTGGGGCCGATACCGACCGGTCCCCGCCTCAATAAACGCTGACGCTTACGCGTCGACGTCAACTCGTTGCGGCGTCGCGTGGGCGTTAACCCGCTCGATCACCTTCCACGTCTTCAGCTTGGAAATCGGCGCGGTCTCTTCGATCCGCACGATCTCGCCCAGCTTGAACTCGTTGCCCTCGTCGTGGGCATGGTACTTCTTGGTACGACGAATGATCTTGCCGTAGAGCGCATGCTTGACCTTGCGCTCCACGTTCACGACCACCGTCTTGTCGCCCTTGTCGGAGACGATCAGCCCCGTCAGCACGCGCTTTGGCATGTCTAAATCCTTACTTTGCCGCAGTGTCGCGCGAACGCGCGGTCTGCAGGGTCTTGATGCGAGCGATGTCGCGACGGACTTCACGAACCCGGCTCGGCTTTTCGAGCTGGTTGGTCGCGGCCTGGAAGCGGAGGTTGAAGGCCTCGCGCTTCAGGTTGCCGAGTTCTTCACCCAGCTGGTCCTCGGACTTCGCCTTGAGGTCGTCGATGCGGGCCATCTTATGCAACTCCCAGATGCGAGGTGTCGCCGAGACGGGCAACGACCTTCACCTTGATCGGCAGCTTCATCGCTGCGCGGCTGAACGCCATAGCGGCAATGTCACCGGGAACGCCATCCAGTTCGAACAGGATGCGGCCTGGCTTGACGCGGGCTGCCCAATATTCCGGCGAACCCTTGCCCTTACCCATGCGGACTTCGGCGGGCTTGCCCGAGACGGGAACGTCCGGGAACACGCGGATCCACAAACGGCCCTGGCGCTTGATGTGACGCGTGATCGCGCGGCGAGCCGCCTCGATCTGGCGTGCGGTGAGACGATCCGGCTCCATCGCCTTCAGGCCATACGACCCGAAGTTAAGCGTGGTGCCACCCTTGGCGTCGCCATGGATGCGGCCCTTGAAGGCCTTGCGGAACTTGGTCTTTTTCGGTTGCAGCATGATCTATTCCTTAGCGGCGCGGATCAGGCCGGACGCCGGAAGTCTGCGCTTCCATCATCAGCCGGTCGGTCGCCATCGGGTCATGACCCAGGATTTCGCCCTTGAAGATCCAGACCTTCACGCCGCACACGCCGTAAGCCGTGTGTGCCTGCGCTTCGGCGTAATCAACGTTTGCGCGCAGCGTGTGGAGCGGAACGCGACCTTCGCGATACCACTC
The DNA here is from genome assembly GCF_040549155.1 of Sphingomonas sp. PvP056. Taxonomy (NCBI): domain Bacteria; kingdom Pseudomonadati; phylum Pseudomonadota; class Alphaproteobacteria; order Sphingomonadales; family Sphingomonadaceae; genus Sphingomonas; species Sphingomonas sp. PvP056. Next base: position 209,005 of record NZ_JBEPST010000002.1, on the reverse strand, counting down.
CGACCGTGCGATCTCGGCGCCGCCAAGACGGCCACCGCAGTTGATCCGGATACCTTCGGCACCGAGGCGCATCGCCGACTGAACCGCACGCTTCATGGCGCGACGGAAAGCGATACGACGCTCGAGCTGGTCGGCGATGCCCTGGGCGACGAGCTTGCTGTCGACTTCCGGCTTGCGGATCTCGACGATGTTCAAGCTGACATCCGAAGACGTCATCGCACCGAGGGTACGACGCAGCTTCTCGATGTCCGCACCCTTCTTGCCAATGATCACGCCGGGGCGTGCGGCAAAGATCGAAACGCGGCACAGCTTGGCCGGACGGTCGATCACCACCTTGGAGATCGCGGCCTGCGGCAGCGTCTTCATGATGTAGGTGCGCATCTTGAGGTCTTCGAGGAGAAGACGACCATAGTCGGCGCCTTCGGCGTACCAACGGCTGTCCCAGGTGCGGTTGATCTGCAGGCGCAGACCGATCGGGTTCGATTTCTGACCCATTATGCTTCTTCCTGCTCGCGCACGACAATGCGCAGACGGCTGAACGGCTTGAGGATGCGCGTCGACTTGCCGCGACCACGAGTCGCGAAACGCTTCATCACGATCGACTTGCCGACCGAAGCCTCTGCGACGACGAGCGCGTCGACGTCGAGGTTATGGTTGTTCTCGGCGTTGGCGATGGCCGAAGCCAGCACCTTGCGCGCGTCGACGGCCATACCCTTGGTCGAGAACTGCAGGATGTTCATCGCATCGCCGACCTTCTTGCCGCGGATCAGGGCCGCGACGAGACCGAGCTTCTGCGCCGAACCACGAATCTGCGTGCCGACCGACAGCGCCTCGTTGTCCGCCACGCGGCGGGGAGCTTTTGCCTTAGACATTAGCGCTTGCCCTTCTTATCCGCGGCGTGGCCGGGGAAATAGCGGGTGGGCGCGAACTCGCCGAGCTTCATTCCCACCATGTCCTCGTTGACCGAAACCGGCACGAACTTGCGACCGTTATAGACGCTGAACGTGAGGCCGACGAACTGCGGCAGGATCGTCGAGCGGCGCGACCAGGTCTTGATCGCACCACGCGCGTTGGTTTCCTGCGCGGTTTCTGCCTTCTTCAGCAGATGGAGATCCACGAAGGGACCCTTCCAGACTGAGCGAGCCATCTTAGCCCTTCCTCTTCGTCGAATGACGCGAACGGATGATCATCTTATCCGTCGACTTGTTATGACGGGTGCGCGCACCCTTCGTCGGCTTGCCCCAAGGCGTGACCGGATGACGGCCACCCGAGGTGCGGCCTTCACCACCGCCGTGCGGATGGTCGACCGGGTTCTTGGCGACACCACGCGTCAGCGGGCGGATGCCCAACCAGCGGTTACGACCGGCCTTCGCCAGGTTGGTGTTGCCATTGTCCGGGTTCGACACCGCACCGACCGTCGCCATGCAATTGGCGTGGAGGTAACGCTGCTCGCCCGAGTTGAGGCGGACCATGACCATGCCCTTGTCGCGACCGACAACCTGCACATAGGTGCCTGCCGACCGTGCGAGCTGACCGCCCTTGCCCGGCTTCATCTCGACGTTGTGGACGATCGTGCCAACCGGCATTTGGCCCAGTTCCATCGCGTTGCCCGGCTTAACGTCGGTCTTCTTGTCGGCGATCACGCGATCACCAACGGCCAGACGCTGCGGCGCGATGATGTACGCGACGTTGTCCTTGCCTTCCGCGGTCTGACCATAATTGATCAGTGCGATGAAGGCGGTGCGGTTGGGATCATATTCGATCCGCTCGACCACGCCATCGACGCCCCAGTTACGGCGCTTGAAGTCGATGATGCGGTAGCGCTGCTTGTGACCACCGGCGATGCCGCGCGAGGTCACATGGCCCTTGTTGTTGCGCCCACCGGTCTTGCGCTTGCCTTCGGTCAGCGCCTTGACGGGGCCGCCCTTGTGCAACGCCGAACGGTCGACGAGGATGAGCCCGCGTTGGCCGGGGCTCGTCGGATTATAATGCTTCAGTGCCATCGGATCAGATCCCCGTCGTCACGTCGATGGACTGACCGTCCTTCAACGTCACGATCGCCTTCTTGATGTCGGAGCGCTTGTAAGGAGCACCCTTCCACTTCTTGGTCTTGCCCTTCTGGACGATCGTGTTGACCCCCAGAACGGTCACGTCGAACAGCGCCTCGACCGCAGCCTTGATCTGCGGCTTGGTCGCGTCGTTGGTGACCTTGAACACGACCGCGTTGTGCTCGCTGAGCAGCGTCGCCTTCTCGGTGATGTGCGGCGCGACGATGACGTCATAGTGACGTGCGTCGATCGCCTCTTTCTGCTTAGCCATTGAAGCGGGCCTCCAGCTTCTCGACGGCAGCGCGGGTCAGGACCAGCGTGTCGTGCTTCAGGATATCGTACACATTGGCGCCTGCAGCCGGCATCACGTTGATCGTGTGCAGGTTGCCCGCAGCCAGTGCGAAGCTCGTGTCGACCATGTCGCCGTCGATCACGAGTGCGGTCTTGCCCGCACCGATGTTCGACCAGCTGCCGATCAGCGTCTTGGTCTTGTTCGCCTCGACAGCGAGGCTGTCCATGACGACCAGCGTGCCAGCCTGCGCATGGCTAGACAGCGCCATCTTCAGACCGAGCGCACGAACCTTCTTGTTCAGGCCCGGGTTGAAGTCGCGGGTCCGCTGACCGTGCGCCTTACCACCACCGACGAAGATCGGCGCGCGGCGATCGCCGTGACGTGCCGTACCGCCGCCCTTCTGGCGACCGAACTTCTTGCCGGTGCGAGCAACGTCGGCGCGCTCACGCGTACCGCTTGCGGTCGCACGACGCTTCTCGAGCTGCCAGGTAACGACGCGGTGCAGAATGTCGGCGCGCGGATCGAGGCCGAAGACCTCGTCGTTGAGCTCGACTTCCGTGCCGGCTGCGCCGTCGAAAGACTGAGAGGTAACCTTCATGATCAGCCCTCCTGGCCGTCGGTCGCGTCCACGGTCGCGACGTCGTTAGGCGTCTCGGCGGGAGCGGTGTCGTTGTTATTGGCGACCTGGCGGAGACCGGCGGGGTACGGCGCATCAGCGTGACGCGCGACCTTGACCGAGTCCTTGACGAGCAACCAGCCACCCTTCGAGCCCGGGACCGAACCCTTGACGAAGATGAGGCCGCGCTCGACGTCAGTCGATACGATTTCGAGGTTCTGCTGGGTGCGGTTCTTGTCGCCCATCTGGCCGGCCATCTTCTTGTTCTTGAAGACCTTGCCCGGATCCTGACGCTGACCGGTCGAACCGAGCGAACGGTGCGAAACCGAAACGCCGTGGGTTGCCCGAAGACCGCCGAAGCCCCAACGCTTCATGCCGCCCTGGAAGCCCTTACCCTGGGTAACGCCCTGGATATCGACGATCTGGCCGGAAACATAGTGATCTGCCGAGATGGTCGCGCCGACTTCGAGGACAGCATCCTCGGCGACGCGGAATTCTGCGAGCTTCGCCTTGGGCTCGACTTCGGCCTTGCCGAAGTGGCCACGCTGCGGCTTGGCGACATTCTTCGCCTTCGCAACGCCGGCACCAAGCTGCACAGCAACATATCCATCACGGTCGGCCTCGCGAACGGCCACCACCTGCAGATTTTCCAGTGCCAGGACGGTGACGGGCACGTGGCGCCCATCGTCCTGGAACAAGCGGGTCATCCCCAACTTTTTCGCGATCACGCCAGTGCGCATGACCAATGCTCCAATCAGTGCAGAGGCACATCCCGGACCATTCCGGAACATGCGTGCTGGCCCCGACCGAAGCGTCTCGCCTCGTTCGGAACCGGTTCAGCCCAAATTCTTTTATACTGCTGCCCCGACCCGGGCTGGTGCCCCCGCCGTGGCGGGAAACGTGTCGGGGGACGCAGACCCAGCCGAAGCTGGCGGTATCCCTATCAGGTCCGTTTTGGCGGACCGAATCTCTTGCGAAGCGCCGCTATTAGGCGAGCTTGATCTCGACGTCAACGCCTGCGGCGAGGTCGAGCTTCATCAGCGCATCGACCGTCTGCGGGGTCGGCTGAACAATGTCGAGCATGCGCTTGTAGGTGCGGACCTCGAACTGCTCACGCGACTTCTTGTCGATGTGCGGACCGCGGTTGACCGTGAACTTCTCGATGCGCGTCGGCAAAGGAATGGGGCCACGGATAAGAGCGCCAGTACGGCGCGCGGTGTCGGCGATGTCGCCGGTCGCCTGATCGAGCACACGGTGATCGAACGCCTTCAGACGGATGCGGATATTGCTGTCCATAGTCCCTACCAATGCGAAAGAGCGGGCCCGTTACCGGGCGCTAGTTAGTTCTTTTAAAAACCGGAGGCGGGCCACTACACGGCCCTCCACAAAAAGGCAACCGCCCGCGCCTCGATTTGAGGCGCGGGCGGCAGCTTTTTTTAAAAAGACGGTTAGGTCTTACTTAGCGATCGCGCTGACGATGCCCGAGCCGACCGTACGGCCGCCTTCACGGATCGTGAAGCGCTGGCCAACGTCCATTGCGATCGGTGCGATGAGCTTCACGCCGAGTGCAACGTTGTCGCCCGGCATGACCATCTCGGTGCCCTCAGGCAGCTCGACCGTGCCGGTGACGTCCGTGGTGCGGAAGTAGAACTGCGGGCGGTAGTTGGCGAAGAACGGCGTGTGACGGCCACCTTCGTCCTTCGACAGCACGTACACTTCCGACTGGAAGTCGGTGTGCGGCGTGATCGAACCCGGCTTTGCCAGAACCTGGCCACGCTCGACTTCTTCACGACCAACGCCGCGGATCAGCGCGCCGATGTTGTCGCCGGCCTGGCCCTGGTCGAGCAGCTTACGGAACATTTCGACGCCCGTGACGGTCGTCTTGCGGACTGCCGGGTGAATACCGACGATCTCGACTTCCTCGCCAACCTTGACGATGCCGGTCTCGACGCGGCCGGTGACAACCGTACCACGACCCGAGATCGAGAACACGTCCTCGATCGGCATCATGAACGGCTTGTCGAGCGGACGCTCGGGCTGCGGCAAGTACGTGTCGACAGCCTGCATCAGCTTGAGGACGGCGTCATGGCCGATCTCGGGCGTGACGTCGTTGAGGGCTGCAACAGCCGAACCCTGGATGACCGGGATGTTGTCGCCGTCGAAGTCGTACGACGAGAGCAGCTCGCGGATTTCCAGCTCGACGAGCTCGAGGATCTCAGCGTCGTCGACCAGATCGACCTTGTTCATGAACACGACCATCGTCGGCACGCCGACCTGGCGTGCGAGCAGGATGTGCTCGCGGGTCTGCGGCATCGGGCCGTCGGTCGCCGAGACGACGAGGATCGCGCCGTCCATTTGTGCCGCACCGGTGATCATGTTCTTCACATAATCGGCGTGACCCGGGCAATCGACGTGCGCGTAGTGACGTGCTTCGGTCTCATACTCGACGTGTGCGGTCGAGATCGTGATGCCGCGCTCGCGCTCCTCGGGAGCCTTGTCGATGTTGGCATAGCTGGTGAACGTGGCGCCACCGGTCTCAGCGAGCACCTTGGTGATCGCAGCCGTGAGCGACGTCTTGCCGTGATCGACGTGGCCGATCGTGCCGATGTTAAGATGCGGCTTGTTCCGCTCAAACTTTGCCTTCGCCATGATTTCCTACCTTATTGATCGTTTTCGGTTCGCCCGGAGCGCCACGCGAAGCGCGCCCCATAGCGAGAGTTTTTCGGTAGCGCCAGCCCTGACGCCCATCTCGGGCGTCAGGTTTGGTGCCTTAGGCCAGCTTGGCCTTCACTTCGTCCGCAACGTTCGCAGGAACTTCCTCGTAATGCGAGAACTGCATCGAGTAGTTCGCACGACCCTGCGTGAACGAGCGCAGCGCGTTCACATAGCCGAACATGTTCGCCAGCGGAACCATCGCGTCCACAGACTGCGCGTTGCCGCGGGTGTCGGTGCCCTGGATCTGGCCACGGCGGCTGTTCATGTCGCCAATCACGTCACCCAGGTAATCCTCAGGCGTCACGACCTCGACCTTCATGATCGGCTCGAGCAGCTTGATCCCGGCCTTCTGCGCGACTTCACGCATTGCGCCACGAGCACAGATTTCGAACGCCAGCGCCGACGAGTCGACGTCATGGTAGGCGCCGTCATAGACGAGGATCTCGAAGTCGATGATCGGGAAGCCGACCAGCGAACCGGTCGCCGCCGTCTCACGGAAGCCCTTTTCGATCGCCGGGATATATTCCTTCGGAATATTACCGCCCTTGATCTCATCCTTGAAGATGATGCCCGAACCGCGCTCGCCCGGCGTGACCTTGACCTTCACGCGACCGAACTGGCCGGTACCACCCGACTGCTTCTTGTGGGTGTAATCGACATCGACCGGCTTGCCGAGATATTCACGGTAAGCAACCTGCGGCGCGCCGACATTGGCCTCGACCTTGAACTCACGCTTCATGCGATCGACCAGGATCTCGAGATGGAGCTCGCCCATGCCCTTAATGATGGTCTGACCCGATTCGGAGTCCGACGAAACGCGAAACGATGGATCCTCGCGTGCGAGACGATTGAGCGCGACGCCCATCTTCTCCTGATCGGCCTTGGTCTTGGGCTCGACCGAGAGCTCGATCACGGGCTCGGGGAATTCCATCCGCTCGAGGATGATCGGAGCACTCATCGCGCAGAGCGTGTCGCCCGTCGTGGTGTCCTTGAGGCCGGCGAGAGCGACGATGTCGCCCGCATATGCCACCTGGATGTCCTCGCGCTCGTTCGCATGCATCAGCAGCATGCGACCGACCTTTTCCTTCTTGTCCTTGACCGAGTTCGTGACCTGCGACGCGGTCTCGAGCTTGCCCGAGTAGATGCGTGCGAAGGTCAGCGTGCCCACGAACGGATCGTTCATGATCTTGAACGCGAGTGCCGAGAACGGCGCCTCGTCCGACGAAGGACGCTCGTCGACGGTCGTGCCATCGAGCTTGAGACCCTGAATGGCCGGAACGTCGAGCGGCGACGGCAGATAGTCGACGACCGCGTCCAACAGGGGCTGGACGCCCTTGTTCTTGAACGCCGAACCGCAAACCACCGGAACGAACGAGAAGTTGAGCGTGCCCTTGCGGATCAGCTTCTTGAGGTCGGCCGTGCTCGGCTCGTTGCCCTCGAGATACGCTTCCATCAGCGCGTCGTCCTGTTCGACCGCCATTTCGATCAGGTCGCTGCGATACTTCGCTGCCTTCTCGACGAGATCCTCGGGGATCTCGGCATATTCGAACTTCGCGCCGAGGCTCTCTTCGAGCCAGATGATCGCACGGTTCTCGACGAGATCGACGAGACCCTTGAAGCCGCCTTCCATGCCGATCGGGAGATACAGCACAGCAGGACGCGCACCCAGGCGATCGATGATCGACTGAACGCAGAAATAGAAATCGGCACCGGTCCGGTCGAGCTTGTTGACGAAGCACATCCGCGGAACTTTGTACTTCTCAGCCTGGCGCCACACCGTCTCGGACTGCGGCTCAACGCCAGCAACGCCATCGAAACAGGCGACCGCACCGTCGAGCACGCGCAGCGAACGCTCGACTTCGATCGTGAAGTCGACGTGGCCGGGGGTATCGATGATGTTGATCAGATGCTCTTCGCCCTTGCCTTCTTCGGCGCGCCATTTGCACGTCGTAGCGGCGGACGTGATCGTGATCCCGCGCTCCTGCTCCTGCTCCATCCAGTCCATCGTCGCCGTGCCTTCATGCACTTCGCCGATCTTGTAGGACTTGCCGGTGTAGTAGAGGATACGCTCGGTCGTCGTCGTCTTGCCGGCGTCGATGTGCGCCATGATGCCGATGTTGCGATAGCGTTCGAGCGGATGGCTGCGGGCCATGTCAGTGCTTCCTTAAGGATATGGGGAGCCAGCGAAACCGGCTCCCCAATATATAGGTGTTAGTTCTGTCGGCGAAAAGCCGCCGTCTGAACGATTACCAGCGATAATGCGAGAAGGCGCGGTTGGCTTCGGCCATGCGATGCGTGTCTTCACGCTTCTTGACCGCGTTGCCGCGATTGTTCGCCGCATCCATCAGCTCACCCGACAGGCGTGCCGACATGGTGTTCTCGCTGCGCGCACGGGCGGCAGTGATCAACCAGCGGATCGCCAAGGCCTGGGCACGCTCGGGGCGAACCTCGACCGGGACCTGATAGGTCGCACCACCGACACGGCGGCTGCGAACTTCGATGCCGGGCTTCACGTTGGTTAGCGCATCATGAAAAACCGCGATCGGGTCCTTCTTGGCACGCGTCTCGACGGTTGCGAGCGCACCGTAGACGATCAGCTCGGCGACCGACTTCTTGCCGTCGAGCATCACGCTGTTCATGAACTTGGAGAGAACCTCGTCCCCATACTGGGGATCCGGAAGAATGACCCGCTTTTCGGGCCGACGACGACGTGCCATATCAAAAACCTTTTCTAACTTCAGCCATAAGATGGTCGGCTATCAGAGCCGACCGGCTTACTTCGGACGCTTGGCGCCGTACTTCGAACGCGACTGGCGACGATCCTTGACACCCTGTGTATCGAGGACACCGCGCAGGACATGGTAACGCACGCCGGGAAGATCGCGAACGCGACCGCCGCGGATCAGCACGACCGAGTGCTCCTGGAGGTTGTGGCCCTCACCCGGGATGTAGCTGATGACTTCGCGCTGGTTGGTCAGGCGAACCTTGGCCACCTTGCGCAGAGCCGAGTTCGGCTTCTTCGGGGTCGTCGTGTAGACGCGGGTGCAAACACCACGCTTCTGCGGATTTGCTTCCATCGCAGGGACCTTGGACTTGGCCTTCTGCGGGTCGCGGCCCTTGCGGACCAGCTGGTTGATTGTCGGCATTGAATCTCTTCACCTTGGATCGATGGTTACTTTGCTGGAGCCATCACGCCCCCCGAGAACAAATTTCGGGAATACAAAAAGGACCGTCAGGGACATGCGCCCCCCGGGTCCTGGAATGCATCCAGCAATGTTCAAGCACTGTCCCGCAGGAAAACCTTCGGTCGAGCGGAGGTGCGCATACAGCGAGACGGCGATCGGGTCAACCGAGTCGGATGGTTCAGAAACGCTGCAAGCCAGGCACTGGGACGGGTCGAACCGTCAAGGGTTCGGGCGGCGCGTCGAGCATGCCGGGTCAATCCGCGTCTTGCCGGTGCCGGTTTGCCAGCCAGACCTTCATCTGGCTGATCTCTCGTTCCTGGTTGACGATGACGTCGGTTGCCAAGCGTTGCACTTCCGGATCACGCCCGTGCCGGAGCGCCACACGCGCCATTGCGGTCGCGCCCTCGTGGTGCGGGATCATGCCGCGCATGAAATCCTGATCCGCATCACCAGTATAGCCCTGTGTCATCCCGCGCGTCATCGCGCTGTGCCCCGTTTGGTCGGCTACGGTCGCAGGGGACACAGCGACAGGCGAAGGATGCGGCATGGCGTGCGCCGCCCCGCTGCCGAGACCGGAGGCTGTCAGCCCCATCCACACCGCCATTGCGATCATCATGAGGTTCTCGGTCAACGACAGAAAGCCAAGCGGCACATTGCTGGAACCGCCTACGCAAGCGCACTTCAATTCACGCCGATCGAGGTATACCGCCTTGAACACTGACACCACGCCGACAGTCCCGATGAACAACGCGACCGGCACCGAGATCCAGGGCAGTACCCCTGCGACCATCAGCACGCCCGCCACGCCCTCGGCAAAAGGATAGATGTAGGAATAGGGCACCCAGCGTTTCGCCAGCAGATCGTAATTGAGGAACATGGTGGCGAAGCTGTCGATATTCTGGAGCTTGAGCAGCGCCAGTACTGCCATGCTGAACCCGATGAACAACTCCCCCGCCCGGAACGTGAGCGGCGTGCCGTAGGCCGCGTGGCTGGCGGCAAGCGCCATCAGTGCCGTCATCGTGAACAGCGCGGCGACAGGAGTGTAGGTGGTCGCCTTGGGATCGCGGACGACCTTGCCGAAGTGGCGGCGGACGTCGTCATAGCCGCCGATGCGCTTACCGCCGATGAAAGTCTGCGGCGTCGTCTTTACGCGATGCTCAGCCTTGAAGGCGTCCGTTTGCTCACGTGTGGTCAACCAGCGATCGTCGACGGTGTACCCCTCGCGTTGGAGCAGGTCCTTGGCCTTCAGTCCGTAAGGGCACACGTGCGCGTCCATCACCATCCGGTACAAGATGGCGCGGCGCGGTTCGGCGATCGTGTTCATGAGTAGCGGCTTTCGAACTGGTATCTGTCGGATTGCCATCCATATGGGGTGCGTACCATGGTACGGAGTCAAGGGATGCCGCAGATGACCATTGGCGGGCTGGCACGCGCAGCGGGCGTCGGCGTCGAGACCGTGCGCTACTACCAGCGGCGCGGATTGCTGGAGACGCCCGACCGACCGGGCGACGCCGGACATGGAGGGACCGTTAGGCGCTACAGCGCGGCAGATGTGCGCCGGCTGCGCTTTATCCGCTCGGCGCAAGCGGCCGGATTTACGCTTGCGGAGATCAGCGAACTGCTCGCCCTCGATGCGATTGACGATCGAACCCGCGTGCGAGAACTCGCTAGCGAACGGATCGCGGCGCTGGACACAAAAATCGCAGAGCTGGAGCAGGCCCGGACGTCGTTGCACCGGCTTGCACAACTGTGCGGCAGCGGGGGAACCGGGCCGTGCCCGATCCTCACGTCCTTCGAGACATCCGCCCCCTGACCGGCGCATTCCGCCTGACTTGCCCCTAACCTTCCGCGTTGGCCGCTCGTTTCCCAAACTGCCATTCTACCCCCTAAAGCACGTAAACGCCGGGTCGCATCGCGCGCATGAGTGCGATACAGGACAACGGTGACATACGATCTCCTCATCGTCGGCGGCGGTATCAACGGTTGCGCGATCGCGCGCGAAGCGAGTCTGCTCGGCCTCAAGGTCCTGCTCGTCGAACGCGACGATCTCGCGGCGCATACGTCGTCTGCATCGACCAAGCTGATCCACGGCGGGCTTCGCTATCTCGAATATTACGAGTTCAAGCTCGTCGCCGAGGCTTTGCGCGAACGCGAACGGCTGGTGAAAGCGGCACCACACATCATCCACCCGCTCCGTTTCGTGCTTCCGCACGAAAATGCGGTGCGGCCGTGGTGGATGGTCCGACTGGGCCTGTATCTGTACGATTTCCTTGGCGGCAAGATGACGCTGGCGCGCTCGCGCGGGCTCCGCAAGAGCGACGCGGCGTTCGTGGCCCCGCTCAAGGTCGCGTCCAAAGGCTTCGTCTATTCGGACGCGTTCGTCGACGATTCGCGGCTTACCGTGCTCAACGCGATCGACGCCGCCGCCAATGGCGCGGACATCCGGGTCGGAGTCGCGCTCGACTCGGCACGGCGGGACGGAGCCGTATGGCAGGCGCATCTGTCCGACGGCAGCAGCGTCAGCGCGCGCGGGATGGTCAATGCAGCGGGGCCATGGGTCTCGCAACTGCTCGGACGCCTCGGCGTCAACGCCGCCTCGGGCGTGCGGTTGGTCAAGGGCAGCCATATCGTCGTCCCGCGGCTGTATGACGGCGACCACGCCTATATCCTGCAACAGCCCGATCGGCGGATCGTGTTTGCGATCCCCTATCAGGACGGCTTCACCGAAATCGGCACCACCGACGTCCCGGTCGACGCGCCAGAAGACGCCGTGATCGATCAGGACGAGATCGCCTATCTCTGCGAAGCGGCGAACCGCCACTTCACGCGGCAGATCACCCCCGCGGACGTCACCTCGACCTGGTCGGGGGTCCGTCCGCTGTACGACGACGGCGCAAGCGAAGCGAAGGCGGTAACGCGCGATTACGTGCTGGAGCTCGACACGAACGGCCCCACGCTCCTGTCAATCTTCGGTGGTAAGATCACGACCGCACGGCATCTGGCGGAGGAAGCGCTCGAGAAGCTGTCTACCCCGATGGGCTTCAGCGCGTATCCCGTCACGCGCGCGCGCGCGTTTCCCGGCGGTGCAATCCCCGCCTTCCCGCAATATGTCGCCCAAGTCTGCGCGACCTGGCCTTTTCTCGGCGCGGCCCGCGCGGAGCGGATGGCTCATGCCTATGGATCGATGCTTCCGGATATGTTGCAGGACGTCAAAAGTGCCGAGGATCTGGGCCAGGACCTCGGCGGGGGTGTGAGCGAAGTCGAAGCGCGGTGGTTGCGCACCCGCGAATGGGCCCGGAGCGCGGAAGACGTGCTGTCGCGGCGCTCCAAGATCGGCCTGCACCTGAGCGAGACCGAACGAAGCGCGTTCGAGGCTGCTTGGGACGCGCTTGCCTGACCCCGTAGCTGGCGGTCGGGCGAGCATCCTCCTAGTAGGACGCCAATGACGTCCCCTGCCCCCAGCAAGCACATTCCTCGCGACATCCTGCGCACACCCGACCGTATTCTTGCCGCGATCGGGATGCGGCTCGTGTCGGTCATGCTGTTCGCCATCATGAACGTCGTCATCAAGCTGGCCGAACAACATGGTGCCGCGCTGGGCGAAATTCTCTTCTTCCGCCAATTGGGGGCATCCGTTCTGGTCGGCAGCATCGTGCTCGCCGGCCCCGGTTGGCGTTCGGTCGCGACGCAGAAAATCGGGGCACATATTTCGCGCGCCGTTCTGGGTCTGGTGGCGATGGCGTTCACCTTCACGACGATCGTCACGCTGCCGCTCGCCGAGGCGACAACGCTCGGCTTTACGATGCCGATCTTCGCGACGATACTGGGTGCGCTCATCCTCCACGAGCCGACCGGCTGGCACCGGTGGATTGCCGTCGTAACCGGATTCGTCGGCGTGCTGATCATCGCGCAACCCGGCACCGGCCATTTTCCGCTCTGGGGCGCGGTAACGGGACTGCTCGGCGCGCTGGGGACCGCGGGCGTGTCGATCCTGCTGCGCCAGATCACCCGGACCGAAAGCGCGATGACGGTCGTCTTCTGGTTCTCGACCCTGTCGTTGCTGCCGCTCGGCCTGATCTACGTGTTCGTCGCGCGCAGTCATTCCGCCGACGTCTGGCTGTTGCTCGCGGGCGTGGGTTTGATCGGCGGCATCGCGCAGCTGGCGATGACGAGCGCGCTCGGCTGGGGGCCGGTGTCGGTTGTGGTGCCGATGGACTATTCGTCGCTGCTCTGGGCGACGCTGTTCGGCTGGCTGATCTTCGGAACGCTCCCCGCCGCCGCCCTGTGGATCGGCGCACCCGTCATTGTCGCGAGTGGCCTTTACATCCTGTGGCGCGAACGCGTTCGCCACGTCAAACGCGCGCTCGAAGAAGTGCAGTAACGCGTTACCCGGCGCGGAACACGAGCATCAGATTGTTCGCCGGCATCTCGATCAACCGGTCGCGCGTGAAACCGTGCCCCGCCGCGATACGCTCGATTGATTCGGCCTGACGCAATCCCCAGCGCGGATCGCGCGCCCGCAGCGATTCGTCGAAGGCGGTGTTGCTCGGTGCGGGCGGCACGTCGGTCTGCAGGAACGGGCCGTACAGGATCAGCGGTGCGTCCGGCGCCAACAGTCTGGCCGCGCCCGTCAGGAGGCCCAGCGTCGCGTTCCACGGGCTGATATGGACCATGTTGATGCACAATAGCGCATCCGCCCTCGCGATCGGCCAATCGCTTGCGCTCGCGTCGAGCGCGAGCGGCGGCGCGACGTTGACGATTCCGTCGCACCATGCCGCGATCGACACCAATGCGTCCGCATCAGGATCGCTCGGTTGCCAGTCGAGTGCTGGAAACTCCTCCGCGAAATAGGCGACATGCTCGCCCGACCCGCTCGCGACTTCCAGCACCGTTCCGCTGCGCGGCAGATGCTCGCGCAGCACGTCCGCGATCGCCATGCGGTTGCGCAGCGTGGCAGGCGCGTGGCGTCGTGCCTCGCTGCCCGCCTCCCCGGGGATCCAGGGCCCCGACCCGGTCATGCCGGACGCCGCACGATCATTCCGCTGCTTCCGCCAGCGGTCGTTCCTTCCATACCAGCACCGGCTTGCGCGCGGCGAGCGTCTCGTCGAGGCGGCTGCGCGGCGCGAAATGCGGCGCGCTCTTCAGGCTGACGTCGCCCGCCTTGGCGCGCTCCGCGACCGAACGCAGCGCGGCGACGAACTGGTCGATCGCGGCCTTCGATTCGGTCTCGGTCGGCTCGATCAGCATCGCGCCGTGGACGACCAGCGGGAAGTACATCGTCATCGGATGGAACCCCTCGTCGATCAGCCCCTTGGCAATATCGATCGTCGAGAAACCGGTCGCCAGACCGTTGTCCGAGAACAATGCCTCATGCATGCACGGCCCCGACGCCCCGAACGGTGCGTCGAGCGTCGTGTCGAGGCTGCGCAGGATGTAGTTCGCGTTGAGCACCGCATCCTCGGCCACCTGCCGCAGGCCATCCGCGCCGTGGCTGAGGATGTAGGTGAGCGCGCGCGTGAACATGCCCATCTGGCCATGAAACGCGACCATCCGGCCGAACGCCTGCGGGTGATCGTCGCCTGCGGTCTCTTCCTCGATCAGCGCGAAATGGCCGTCCGCCTGCTTGGCGACGAACGGCAACGGGCCGAACGGCGACAGCGCTTCCGACAGCACGACCGGGCCCGAGCCGGGTCCGCCGCCGCCATGCGGGGTCGAGAAGGTCTTGTGCAGGTTGATGTGCATCGCATCGATGCCGAGATCCCCCGGCCGCACGCGCCCGACGATCGCGTTGAAGTTCGCGCCGTCGCAATAGACGTAGCCACCCGCCGCATGGACCGCGTCCGAGATCGTCCGCATGTCGCGCTCGAACAGCCCGCAGGTGTTGGGGTTGGTGATCATCACGCCCGCCACGTCCGGCCCGAGTCGCGCGATCAGCGCCGCCGTATCGACGCGGCCTTCGGCGGTCGCGGGGATATCCTCGACTTGATAGCCCGCGAAGGCCGCGGTCGCCGGGTTGGTGCCGTGCGCGCTTTCGGGGACGAGGATGATCTTGCGATGCCCCTCGCCCTTTGCTTCCAACGCAGCGCGGATCGCGAGCACGCCGCACAGCTCGCCATGCGCGCCCGCCTTGGGGCTCATCGCGACGCCGTGCATGCCGGTCAGCGTGATCAGCCAGGTGGCGAGTTCATGAATGACGCCGAGCGCGCCCTGCACGCTGTCGATCGGCTGAAGCGGATGGATGTCCGCGAAACCCGGGAGCCGCGCCATCTTCTCGTTGAGCCGCGGATTGTGCTTCATCGTGCACGAGCCGAGCGGGAAGAAGCCGAGGTCGATCCCGTAATTCTGACGCGACAGACGGGTGTAGTGTCGCACGGTCTCGGGCTCGGACAGGCCGGGGAGACCGATCGGGGTGGTGCGCGCGAGGGAGCCTAATCGAGCAAGCCCCTCCCCTTCAGGGGAGGGGTTGGGGGTGGGGGGAGTCTCACCGAGACCAGCGCCTGGTACGGCCCCACCCCAACCCCTCCCCTGAAGGGGAGGGGCTTCAGAAAAATCTACCCCGGTCGTCCCTGCATCACCAATCTCGAAGATCAACGCCTCTTCAAGCATCAGCCCCTTGTTGCCGGTGACGGTCGGGGACGCCTTGCCCCCGGCGACGGGCGCTTCGGGGCGCCATCCGCTTGCGTTGATGCTCATGCCAAGATCTCCTCGAGCGCTGCCGCCAGCGTTTCCACATCTTCTGCCGACGTCGTCTCGGTCACTGCGACGACGAGCCCGTTGGCGAGACCGTCCTCACCCGGATAGAGACGCCCGAGCGACACACCCGCCAGGATCCCGCGATCCGCCAGCGTCCGCACGACCGGGCGCGCCTCGACCGGCAGCTTGAGCGTGAATTCGTTGAAGAACGCAGGCGTGACCAGTTCGACGCCGGCAACCTTGCTCAGCCGCTCCGCCGCCGCGACCGCGCCGCGATGGTTGATCTGCGCCAGCGTCCGCAGCCCCTTCTCGCCCAGCAACGTCATGTGGATCGAGAAAGCCAGCGCGCACAGCCCCGAGTTGGTGCAGATGTTCGACGTCGCCTTTTCGCGTCGGATATGCTGCTCGCGCGTCGACAGCGTCAGCACGAACCCGCGCCGCCCATCCGCATCCAGCGTCTCGCCGCACAGGCGACCCGGCATCTGGCGCACATATTTGTCCTTGCATCCGAACAGCCCGACATAGGGCCCGCCGAACTGCAACCCGACGCCGAGCGACTGCCCCTCGCCGACGACGATATCCGCGTCCATCTCGCCCGGCGACTTGATCGCGCCCAGCGCGACCGGCTCGGTCACGACCGCGATCAGCAGAGCCTTGTTGGCATGGCACGCGTCCGCAAGCGGCGTGAGGTCCGCGATCCGCCCGAGAATGTCGGGATATTGCACGACGACGCACGACGTATCCTTGTCGATCGCGCCGATCAGCGCGTCGAGGTCGGTTTCTGCGGCGAGCGTCGGAACCGACGTCTCCAGCAGGTCGCCCGTGAACTTGGCCATCGTCTTGGCGACCGAGACGTAATGCGGATGCAGCCCCGACGACAGGATCGCCTTGCCGCGCTTGGTGATCCGCCGCGCCATGCCGATCGCTTCCCAGCACGCGGTCGAACCGTCGTACATCGACGCGTTCGCGACATCGGTGCCGAGCAGCCGGGCGACCTGCGTCTGGAATTCGAACAACATCTGCAGCGTGCCCTGCGCGATCTCGGGCTGGTACGGCGTATAGGCGGTGAGGAACTCGCCACGCTGGATCAAATGATCGACCGAGGCCGGGACATGATGCTTGTACGCGCCGCAGCCGAGGAAGAACGGCGCTTCCCCCGCGGTCAGGTTCTTGCGCGCGAGGGCGGTCATGTGGCGTTCGACCGCCATTTCGCTGGCGTGCATCGGCAGGCCGTGGATCGGCCCGTCGAGCCGCGCGGCTTCGGGCACGTCGACGAACAGGTCGTCGATCGTCGCGACGCCGATCACGCCGAGCATCGCGTCGCGGTCAGGCTGAGTCAGGGGTAGATAGCGCATCAATCAATCCTCTCCCCTCCCTGGAAGGGAGGGGCTGGGGGTGGGTTGGCATGAGGCTGGCGTGACGTTCCCGTTGAGAGCGACCCACCCCTCGATCCCCTCCCTTCCAGGGAGGGGAGGAAGACTCACAGCTTCTCGACGAACGCCTTGTACGCGATCTCGTCCATCAGCGCGTTGAGCTCGTCTGCATCGCTCAGCGTAAGCTTGAAGAACCAGCCTTCCGCCTCGGGATCCTCGTTGACCAGCCCGGGCGTGTCGGCGAGTGCGGCATTGCCTTCGATCACCGTGCCCGACACCGGCGAATAGACGTCGGACGCCGCCTTGACCGATTCGACGACCGCGGCTTCGTCACCCTTGGCGAGCTCCTTGCCCTCTTCGGGCACGTCGACGAACACGATGTCGCCGAGCTGGCTCTGCGCATATTCGGTGATGCCGACGATGCCGACGTCACCATCGACATCGACCCATTCATGATCTTCGGTAAAATAACGGCTCATCACTTGCCTCCTGCACGGACATAGCGGTGGGGAATGAACGGCATCGTCGTCACGGTCGCCTGATGGACCTTGCCGCGCTGCGCGAGTTGGATCGTGGTGCCCGCAACCGCCAGCGCGGTAGGGACATAGGCCATGGCGATCGGCGCACCGACGCTCGGCGCGAACCCGCCCGAGGTGACGCGGCCGACTTCGGACCCTTGCTCGTCGAGCACTGCCGCACCTTCACGAACGGGCTGGCGCCCTTCGACCAGCAGGCCGACACGCTTGATGATCGCACCCGACTCGCGCTCGGCGAGAATGCGCGGCGCGCCCATGAAGTCGCCCGCCTCGCGGCGGCGCTTCGACAATGCGAAACCGAGGTCGGCCTGGACCGGCGTCGTCTCGGGGTCGAGATCATGCCCATAAAGCGGCAAGCCCGCCTCGAGCCGCAGCGAATCGCGTGCGCCAAGACCGATCGGCTTGACCTCGGGCTCGGCGGTCAGTGCGTCGGCAAGCGCCTCGACATTCTCCGCGGGCACCGAAATCTCATACCCGTCCTCGCCGGTATAGCCCGAGCGGCTGATCCACAGCGGAACGCCGTTCCACGCGAACGCGCCCGCGGTCATGAACACCAGCGCTTCGACGCCCGGCACCAGCCGTGCGAGCGCATCGACCGCCTTGGGTCCCTGCAACGCGAGCAGCGCCTGGTCTTCCATATGGTTGAGCGCGATCCCGTCGGGCAGATATTCGAGCAGATGCGCGATATCGTCGATCTTGGTCGCGCCGTTGACGACCATGTAATAGCCCTGGATGTCGAACGGGTTGGCGTCCGGCAGATGCGTGACCATCAGATCGTCGAGGATACCGCCATCCTCCGACAGCAGCAGCGAATAGCGCTGCTTGCCCTGCCCCAGACCGGCGACATCGGCCGGCAGCACAGCTTCGAGCGCCGCGACGACGTCTGCGCCCTCTTCCGAGCGGAACAGGAGTTGGCCCATGTGGCTGACGTCGAACAGCCCGGCCGATTCGCGCACCCACAGATGCTCGGCCATGATGCCTTCATATTGAACGGGCATTTCGTAGCCCGCGAACGGCACCATCCGGCCACCCCGCGCGCGATGCCACGCATCGAGCGGGAGCTGCTCGATCGCAATCTCGTCGGCTTCGGTCTCGTATGGGTCGAGGTCGCTCATGTTGGTCTTCCGCAAGAGGTCAACGGCGCGCCATGGCGCCGGAACGCCGTGATGTGCCGCCCCCTCTGTCACGGAACCTGAGAGCTTTCACGGAACCTCATGCTCCGCTTACCCCTTCGGTGGCGCTCGCCCACAGGGCAGCGCGCTTTCCAGAGTGTCGATTCGATCCGCGCGGTCCGGTTGCCTGAGAGATTCCGGGGCGGTTGCTCCTTCGGCGGTCCGAGTTACCCCGGACGCTCTCCCGCGCGTACCCTTGACGGTTGCCCGTCAACGACGCGGCCGGTTTGCCGCGCCGCAACAGGCAAGTCAACGAGAAGGCTTAGCGCGTCGCGTTATATTTGAGCTGTTCGTCGGTCAGCTGGAAGCCGACCAGCGCCTCGAAGCTCGCGCGCAGCACCGCCTGGCGGATTTCCGGACGGCTCAGCGGGTCGGTCGCGGCGTCTTCGTCGCCGGCCTTACGCTTCTCAGTCAGCTTCTTGCGGACGTCGTCGGGAAGCGTCGCCGCTGCGCGCGAGACGCTCGCCTCGCCGGTGCCCTGCGCCGATGCGCGTGCCTGCCCGGCATCGAAGTGCAGCGTCACACGACCCACGCGCTTGGCGACGACCGCGGTACCGCCCTGCACGACCGTGACGAAATACGGCAGCGTCACGTCGCGTGCGGTCTCGGTATGAACGCGGCGCGCTTCGACCGAGAACGTCAGCTTCGTGAGCACGTCGGCGGTCGAATCATCGCAGGTCGAACGGACGTTGGTCAAAACCGCCGTCAAATCGATCGCATTCGCTTCGCGGCTGGCGGGCGGATCGAACATCGTGACGTCGCCGGTCGCGGCGGGCACGCCGACCGATGGGCACGCATTGCGAACCGCGGTGATGCCGCCCGACGCATCGAGTTCGCCGGTCTTGGCGCACCCACCAAGCAGGATCGCACCGCACGCGCTGACCGCGAGAGCGGCAATGGCTGATTTCCGGTTGGTCACGGGGGCACGCACCTTATCATGCAAAAGGATGCCGCCCCGTAAAGCGACGGAACGGACGCCTCGCTTCATAGGAACCGCCTTTCGCGCACGCAAGCAATCGCGTAGGCTCCCTGGGGTATGGGTACCCTCATCGCAAAGCCGCCGCTCGACCTCGTCATCGCCGCCCCGCGCGGGTTTTGCGCCGGGGTGGACCGGGCAATCCGCATCGTCGAACTGGCGCTCCAGAAATACGGCGCGCCCGTCTATGTCCGTCACGAGATCGTCCACAACCGCTTCGTGGTCGACATGCTGCGCGACAAGGGCGCGGTGTTCGTCGAGGAACTGGACGCGGTTCCGGACGGCGTGCCCGTCGTCTTCTCCGCACACGGCGTCCCCAAGGCGGTGCCCGACAAGGCGACCGAACGCGGGCTCGAGTTCTTCGACGCGACCTGCCCTTTGGTGTCCAAGGTCCACCGCCAGGCCGAGCGGATGGTCGCACAGGGACGCCACATCGTGTTCATCGGGCATAGCGGCCACCCCGAAGTCATCGGCACGTTCGGCCAGGTACCAGACGGCGCGATGACGTTGGTCGAGACGGTCGCCGATGCCGAGGCGTATCGCCCGAGCGACCCCGTCAATCTCGCCTTCCTGACCCAGACCACGCTGTCGATGGACGACACCGCGGAGGTGGTCGCGGTGCTGATGCGCCGTTTCCCCGCGATCCAGGGGCCGCCGGGCGAGGACATCTGCTACGCGACGTCCAACCGCCAGGCCGCGGTCAAGGCGATCGCGCAGACCTGCGATGCGATGCTGGTGATCGGCGCGCCCAATTCGTCCAATTCGGTCCGGCTCGTCGAAGTCGCCGAGCGCGAAGGCACCCCAGCCCGCCTGATCCAGCGCGCCGCCGAGCTCGACTGGGCGTTCCTCGAGGGTGTCCGCACGCTCGGGCTGACCGCCGGGGCGTCCGCGCCCGAGCTGCTGGTGCGCGAACTGGTCGACCGGCTGGCGGAACGCTACGACGTAACCGAGCGCGAGGTCGAGACCAAGCGCGAGACGGTCTCGTTCAAGCTGCCCCGCGGCCTCGAAGTCGCGGCCTGAACCATGGCGGTCTACACGCAGGTTTCCGCCGAGGCGCTCGGCACCTTCCTTCGCGACTTCGATTGCGGCGCGCTCGTCTCGGCCAAGGGGATCGCCGAGGGGGTGGAGAACACTAACTATCTGGTCGACACGACGACCGGGCGGTTCATCCTTACGCTTTACGAGAAACGCGTCGACAGCGGGGATCTGCCGTTCTTTCTCGCGCTGCTCGATCATCTCGCGGCGCGCGGTAATCCGGTCCCGCCCGCGATCAAGAACCGCGCCGGGGTCGCGATCCACACGCTCGAAGGGCGACCGGCGTGCCTGATCCAGTTCCTGCCCGGCGTCTCGATCTCGCACCCGACCGCGGGACAGGCCCGCGCGGCGGGCGCGGCGATGGCGGCGATGCACGCAGGCCTCGCCGATTTCCCGCTGACCCGCCCCAACACGATGGGCGTCGACAGCTGGCAGCCGCTGTTCGACCGCTGCGGGCGCAGCCTCGATGAGATTGCGCCGGGCCTGTACGATGATCTCGGGTTCGCGCTCGACTCGGTCGTCCGCCAATGGCCCGGTGATTCGCTCGATCGCTGTGCGATCCATGCCGACCTGTTCCCGGATAATGTACTGATGCGCGGCGAATCGGTGTCGGGGGTGATCGACTTCTACTTCGCCTGCACCGACATCCGCGTGTTCGACCTCGCGATCATGGACACCGCCTGGTCGTTCGATCCGACGGGCACGTATTTCGATGCGGGCATCAGCGCGGCGTTGATGGCGGGCTATGCCGATCGCTTCCCGCTGACGGCGGACGAAACCTCGCACTTCCCGACGCTTGCGGCGGGCGCATGCATCCGTTTCGCGCTGTCGCGCGCGTGGGACTGGCTCAACACGCCGGCGGACGCGCTGGTGACGCGTAAGGATCCGCTCGCTTATGTCCGGCGGCTTTCGCACTATGCGCCGGAGCTAGCTAAGCGTCCATCGGCTGGCTAAGCGCAGCCGATGACCGATACCCCTCCCCCGATCACCCCGCCCGAACTGACCAAGGTCGAAATCGCCACCGACGGTGCCTGCAAGGGCAACCCAGGCCCGGGCGGCTGGGGCGCGCTGATTCGCAGCGGCGGGACCGAGAAGGAATTGTCGGGCGGCGAGAAGATGACGACCAACAATCGCATGGAGCTGATGGCCGCGATCGAGGGCCTGCGCGCGCTGAAACGCCCGTGCCGCGTCACGCTGTCGACCGACAGCCGCTATGTGATGGATGGCCTGACCAAGTGGATCAAGGGATGGCAGAAGAACGGCTGGAAGACCGCCGCCAAGCAGCCGGTCAAGAACGCCGAACTGTGGCAGGCGCTGCTCGATGCCGCCAAGCCGCACCGGATCGACTGGGTGTGGGTCAAGGGCCACGCCGGGCATCCGGACAATGAGCGGTGCGACAAGTTGGCGAGCGACGCGGCGGTGCTGGCGGCGCGGCGCGGGTAACTCTGTGGGGGGTGCCGGTTGGCGCGTTTGGCATCTCTGACACCCGTTCGGGCTGAACGTAGTCGAAGCCCCGCCATCTCGTCGAGCGTCACGCTCTGTAACACGGTGCCCTTCGACTGCGCTCAGGGCGAACGGATCGCATTCTAGCTCTAGAGTCGACAGCAAATGCGAGACCTGTAGGACACGCTATACCGAGGGACACGCAGTAGCGAACGGTCGAACAGTGGGGTACACTCGGCACCGTGTCCGTGACTGGCGACTTGGGTGGAGCACCACCGGGAAGCGGAAAAGACTATGCCGCGCGCCTGGGCATCCATTACTGAAAGGATGCCGCATGTCCGACCCGACCCACATCCCCGTCTGGCGCCGCCTTGATGGAGAGCTCACGACATCCGGCCAGCCGACGGAGGACGATCTCAAGGCGTTTTCGGCGCTCGGGGTCGAACATGTCATCAACCTGGCCTTGCACACGCACGAGCGT
Source organism: Sphingomonas sp. PvP056 (assembly GCF_040549155.1). NCBI lineage: Bacteria > Pseudomonadati > Pseudomonadota > Alphaproteobacteria > Sphingomonadales > Sphingomonadaceae > Sphingomonas > Sphingomonas sp. PvP056. Next base: position 186,440 of record NZ_JBEPST010000002.1, on the reverse strand, counting down.
GCGTTGCCGGACGAAGCTGGCAGCGTAACCGCGCTGGGGATGACCTATACGCACATCCCGGTCGCGTTCGACGCTCCGACCGAGGGGGATTTCCGCCGCTTCTGTGCGGCGATGGAAAGCATGGCCGGGGCGAAAGTGCACGTTCATTGCATCGTGAATGCGCGCGTTTCGGCGTTCCTGTACCGATATCGCCGCGACGTCCTTGGCATGGACGAACAGCTGGCGCGGCAGGAGATGGAAAGCATCTGGCAGCCGGGGGGCGTTTGGGCGTCTTTTATCGGTGATGAGAATGCCGTTGGGTTACCGCATCGGCCCGGCAAGGCGGCGGATAGCGAAGCAAGATCGTGAGACTTCAAAGTGCTTCCCCAGCGGAGGCCGGGCCCAGTAGAGCCACCTGAGGGTGCGTGCGGCTGCGCTTCGTTACGTCGGCCACTTCGAGTGGGCCCCGGCCTTCGCCGGGGAAGCGTCTTTGGGATCAGCTCGCAACGACCCTAGCAAACGGTTTCACTTGCACACGCCGAACCGCCCCGGCGCATAGCGCTCCGCATCGATCCCGCTCACGCTATCGTCCGGCACCCGCCCCAGCAGCAACGAAGCCGCCAGCGCCGCCGCCGCGGGTGCCGTCTGGATCCCGAAACCGCCCTGCCCCGCGCACCAGAAGAACCCTGGCGCATCCGGCGCGAAACCGTAGACCGGCAACCGGTCGGGCGCGAAGCTGCGCAGTCCTGCCCAGCGCCGTTCGACCTTGATCACGCGCCAGTCGACGACATGCTCGAACCGGTCGATCGCGGTGGCGACGTCGATTTCCTCGGGCTGGACGTCGCCCGGGTCGGTCGCGGTCTCGTCGTGCGGGCTGAGCCAGATCCTGCCGCCCGCCTCGGGCTTGAAATAGAAATCCCCGCCGATCCCGACAACATGCGGCAATCCCTCCGGCGCGCCCGGATCGGTCGCGAGCTGGACCATCGTGCGGCGGTAGGCGGTAATGCCGATCGGCGCGACTCCCGCCATAAGCGCGACCGCATCGGCCCACGCCCCGGCGGCGTTGACGAGCACCGTGGCATCGAACGTCCCCGCCCCCGTCTCGAGCGACCAGCCATTGTGGACCCGCGCCACACCCGACAGCGGCGCGGACACGACCAGCCGCACGCCCCCGCGCCGTGCCTGCGCAAGGTAATGCGCATGGAGCGCCCCCACGTCGATATACGTGCTGCTCTGTTCGAGCACGCCGAGCGTCCAGTCCGGGCGCAGACCCGGCACCATCGCCTGCGGATCGACTCGTTCGAGCACGACCCCGCTCCCGTCGAACTCCGCAAGAAAGGCGTCGATCGCGGCGCGATCCGCTTCCCGCCCGATATGCAGCGACCCCAGCGCTTGCAGGAACCCGCCGCCGTGGAGCGCGGGGCCGGAGGCGGTGGTCAGCGGCTGGACACCCGGACCGCCGTACGTCTCCGACCAGAACGCCGCCGACCGCCCGGTCGCGTGATATCCGGGCTGGTCTTCCGCCTCGAGCAGCACGACCGAGGCATGTGGCGCGATCGCGGCGGCGAGGCTCGCGCCCGCCATGCCCGCGCCCACGATGGCGACATCATACCGCATGTCCGCTTATCCCTTTGCTGCGTGCGCCGCGAAGAACGCGTCGATCGCGCCGATCGCGCGGCTGCGGACCCCGTCCGCCTCGCGCAGGATCTCATGTGCCGATTCGGATCCGAAGCGCAGCGTTTCGCTCGCCGGCATCCGGCCGGCGACGCGCGCGGCGACCTTGGTCGAAACCAGTTTGTCGGCATCGGCGAGGAGGAACAACGTCGGCACGCTGAGCAAGGCGATCCGCGAATCGCGTTGCAGCGCCCGCGTCGAGGCGAAGGCCTGCGCGAGCCAGCGCCAGCTCGGTGGTCCCAGCAGCAGCTCGGGCCGAGTCGACTGCCAGAAGATCTCGTCCTCGTACCGCGCCGGATCGTGCGTCAGCAGCGCCTGCCGCGTCTCGGTCGTGGCGGGGCGTTCGTTGCCGCGCCAGGCTGGGCGCGCGGGATCGCCGAGCCGCGCCATCGCGTCCGCAACCCGTCCGCCCAGCCCCTGACCGACCGGACTGTGTAACCCCAGCATCGGCGCGACGAGTACGACCGCATCGGGGGTCGCGGCGCCCTCGACCAGCGCGCGGAGCAGCAAATGCCCGCCCATCGAATGGCCGATCGCGACGTGCGGTCCTGCGCCCTTGGTCACCCATTCGGCCCAAAAAGCTCGAAAATCGTCGATATAGTGTTTGAAGTCCTCGACATGGCCGACGTGCGGGGTCTTCGCCAGTCGCCCAGATCCACCCTGCCCGCGCCAGTCGAACGACGTTACCGACCAACCTTGCGCGTGCCAGTGCGCGAAGGTTTCCAGATACTTCTCGAAAATGTCGCCGCGTCCCCCCTGGAACAGCAGGCGCCCACGCGGCGTGCCCTTGGCGGGCCAGTCGAACCGGCGGAGCATCCATCCGTCCGGCGCGGCCCAGCGCGTGATCCGCGCCGCTGCGGGAATCGCGCGCCGGTACAATTGGGGGGAGACCATGCGGCATGGTTACGTTTTCGAAAGGCACGTCGTCTAGGGCTTTCGGCCATGAGCGCGCCTTCTCTTTCCGCCACGGTGCTCTTCGCGCTGGTGTGCCTGCTGCTCTCGGCCGCGGTCGAGGACGCGCGAGTCCGGGAAATCGCCAACTGGAAAAACGCGACGATCGCGCTGCTCGCGCCCTTGTGGTGGTGGGGCAACGGGCTTTCGCTCTGGCCTGACATGGCGATCCAGCTGGGCCTTGCGGCGGTAGTGTTCGCGGGCTTCGTCGCGGCGTTTCACTTCGGCTGGATGGGCGGCGGCGACGTCAAGATGATCGGCGCGCTCGCGCTGTGGCTGCCGCTGCAACCGCTGATGTGGATGCTGGTCGTGATGTCGCTGCTGGGCGGCGTGCTGACGGTGGTGTTGCTGATCGATCGTGCGGTGCGGCCGCGCACCACCCCAATCGAGGTCCCCTACGGTGTCGCAATCGCCATCGCCGCGCTTTTGGTCCTGCGTGCACCGCTTTTTAACCACCTTGGTGGATATGCTTAACGCAGGCCCAACCGGCCGTGTTCGAGAGGTCGGAAATGGATAGTCGTAAGGTCATATTGCTGGTGGGCGCGCTGATCGTCGCCGCGATCACCGCATTCATGGCGCGGTCGCTGATCGTTGGCAGCCCGGCGCCGCAATCTGCCGCGATGACCGTCGTCGCCGCGGCACCCGATGGCCCGGACGTGCTCGTCGCGACCAAGGCGCTGCCGGTCGGCACGATCCTCGACGCGAGTTCGCTGCGCTATCAGCCGTGGCCCAAGGAACTCGTCCAGAACGTCTATTACATCAAGAAGGCCGGGTTCGACCCCAAGTCGCTCCAGGGCACCGTCGTCCGCAACGCGATCACCGCGGGGCAGCCGCTGACGCAGGGCGCATTGGTCAAGCCGGGCGACCGGGGGTTCCTCGCGGCGGCGCTCGGGCCCGGGATGCGCGCGGTCACCGTGCCGGTCGAGGCGACCACCAGCGTCGGGGGCTTCGTCTTTCCGGGTGACCGGATCGACCTGATCCTAACGCAGAGCGTCGCGGGCGGGGGCGATGGTCCACCGCTCAAGGCAGCCGAGACGATCATGCGCAACATTCGGGTCCTGGCGACCGACCAGCGCACCGACAACGCCGTCGGCGACGACGGCAAGACGATCGTGAAGACCTTCTCCAACGTGACGATCGAGGCGACGCCGCGGATGGCAGAGCAGATCGCGGTCGCGCAGACGGTGGGGACGTTGTCGCTGTCGCTGCGCTCGATCGCGGACAACAGTACGGAACTGGAGCAGGCGATCGCGAGCGGCGACGTGTCGATGCCCGATGACCCCAAGGCCGAACGCGCGATGCTGACGCGGATCGCAAGCGCGCCCTCGGCGGGTGGCGGCTCGATGGCGACGGGTGCGGACGTATCGCGCTACCAGCGCCGCACCGTGCCCGGCAAGGCAGTCGATCAATCCGGGGGGAACGGCGGCGTTCCCATGGCCCCGACGAGCTCGACCGGCGCCGCTTTCCCGGGCGGCTCGATGGCCACAGGACCAATGATCCGCGTCGCACGCGGCAATACGGTGACGGACGTCGCCGTCGGGGGGAAGAAGTAAAATGCGTAGCGTTTCGATCTCGCTCGGCTGGTCGCTGGCCTGCGCGCTGGTCGCCGGCAGTGTGGCCACCCTGCCCACCGCCGCATCCGCGCAGACCGCCGCGCCGGTACAAGCCGGCACGGGCACGCCGGTGTTCCAGGTCAATACCGGTCGTGGCCGCCTGGTCACGCTGATGCGCCCGATGAGCGACGTGTTCGTCGCCGACGACAAGATCGCGGACGTCCAGGTCCGCTCGCCGACCCAGCTCTACATCTTCGGCAAGGGCGCGGGCGAGACGACGATCTCGGCGACCAGCCGGACCGGCGCGGTCGTCTATTCGGCGACGATCCGGGTTGGCAGCAATTTCGACTCGATCCAGCAGATGCTGGGGCTCGCCATGCCCGAGGCAAAGATCGTTGCGACGCCGATGAACGGGCTGGTCCTGCTCACCGGCACGGTCGCCTCGCCCGAGGATGGCGCGGAAGCCACCCGTCTCGTCCAGGCGTTCGTGGGGGAAACCACGAAGGTGTTGTCGCGCCTTGCCACGGCGACACCATTGCAGGTCAACTTACAGGTCCGCATCGCGGAAGTCAGCCGCACTTTCGTCAAGAATCTGGGCGTCAATCTGACCAACCGCGGCAGTGGGAACGTCCTGTTCGGGATTAGCCAGGGTCGTCAGGGTACGATCACGACTGTCCCAGGCGTGCCGAACCAGCCCAATGCTCCGGTCGATGCAAACGGTGCGCGACCCGGCGCCACGCTCTTCGGCTTCCCGGGTGCAACGGCTTCCGGCACGACCATCGGGCTGGCCGGGCGCATGCTTGGCATGGATCTTCTGAGTTCGCTCGATCTGGGGGAAACCGACGGGCAGGTATCGACGCTGGCCAATCCAAATCTCACCGCGATCTCCGGCGAAACGGGCTCGTTCCTCGCAGGCGGTGAAATTCCGATCCCGCTCAGTCAGGGTCTTGGCGCCGTGTCGGTCGAGTATAAGCAATATGGCGTGAGCCTGTCCTATACGCCGACCGTGCTCGCGGACGGCCGCATCTCGCTGCGTGTTCGTCCCGAAGTGTCGCAGCTGACCTCGGACGGCGCGGTGCAGATCTCGGGCACCACGATCCCGGCCCTCACCACCCGTCGCGCCGAGACGACGGTCGAGCTGGGTTCCGGTCAGAGCATGATGATCGCCGGGCTGCTCCAGAACAGCCACAACAATTCGATCACAAAGGCCCCCGGTGTCGGCGACGTGCCGATCCTCGGCGCGCTGTTCCGCTCGAACGCGTTCCAGCGCAACGAGACCGAACTCGTGATCGTCATCACGCCGTATCTGGTCAAGCCGGTCAACGCGAACGACATCGTCCTGCCGACCGACGGCATCAAGGCTCCGACCGATCTCGACCGCGTGCTGTTCGGCCAGCTCGGCGGAGGGAAGACCGGCGCGGAACGGCCGAAGCCAAGTTTCGCCCCGGCCGCGCCGGCCCTTCCGATGAACCAGGGACCGCGCACGGTTGATCCGGCCGCCCCGACCGCCGCCCCGCGTTCGTCCGCCAAGCGCGACAGCAATGCCGCGCCCGGTTTCAACCTGAAGTGAGGTCTTCGAGGGACATGATGATGGATATGCGCGCACGGTCGATCGCGATCGGCCTGCTCCCCGCGCTTCTGATCGCAGGCGGTTGCGCCGGGACCCAGAACCGCGGCCTCGAATCGGTGCATCAGCCGGTTGTCAGCCGGACCAGTTATGCCTTCGACGTGGCGACCACGCCGGACGGCCTTGCGCCCGGCGAGCAACAGCGACTCGCGGGATGGATGGCGTCGCTGCGGGTCGGCTATGGCGATGCGGTCTCGGTCGAGACGTCCGACAGCTATGGCAGCGCGGTTCGCGACACGGTCGCGGCCGAAACCGAACGGTACGGCCTGATCCTGTCGAACGACACGCCGCTGACCGATTCGCCCGTCCTTCCCGGTACCGCCCGGATCGTCGTCACGCGGATGTCCGCGAAGGTGCCCGGCTGTCCGGATTTCAGCCGCGTCCGTTCGCCTGAGTTCGAGAGCAACACATCGTCCAACCAGGGCTGCGCGATCAATTCCAACATCGCCGCGATGGTCGCCAATCCGGGCGATCTCGTCCGGGGCCAGACCGGACGCGCGATCACCGATCAGGCCACGTCGAACCGCGCGATCGACACCTACCGCAAGGCCGTACCGACCGGCGCCGGCGGCACAACGATCAAGTCGGAAACCACCGGAAGCGGCAGCAAGCAATGAACGCACCCTTCAATTCAGGCCGCCTCGGGCTGCGCGATCCGTTTGCGGCCTATGTCTGCGACGAAACCACCGCCGAGACGCTGCGCCCGGTCGCGGTCGAAATGGGCTGGGCGCCGGAGAAGGTGAACAAGGGCGGTTTGCGCAATGCGGTGCAATCGCTCTCCGTATCCGCCTCCCCGCAAATCCTGTTCGTCGACCTGTCCGAAAGCGGCGATCCGATCAACGACATCAATGCGCTTGCCGAAGTGTGCGAGCCGGGCACGGTCGTCATCGCGGCAGGGCAGGTCAACGACGTGCGGCTGTACCGTGAACTGGTCGTCAGCGGGATCCAGGATTACCTGCTCAAGCCGCTGAGCGCGGACATGCTGCGCGATGCATTCAGTCATGCGCAGGCGATGCTCAACGCCCCCAAGGCGGTCGAGGCGTCGACCGAGCGCCCGCATATCTCGACCTGCTTCATCGGCGCGCGGGGCGGGGTCGGCGCGTCGACGCTCGCGACCTCGGTTGCCTGGATGATGAGCGAGAAAGGCGCCCGCACCACCGCGCTGCTCGACCTCGACGTGCATTTCGGCACCGGCGCGCTGACACTCGACCTCGAACCCGGCCGTGGCCTGACTGATGCGATTGACAACCCGAGCCGGATCGACGGACTGTTCATCGAACGCGCGATGGTCAAGGCGAGCGAGCGGCTGTCGGTGCTGTCCGCCGAAGCGCCGATCAGCGTCCCCGTGATGACCGACGGCAGCGCCTTCTACCAGTTGCAGGAAGAAATGCGCGCCGCGTTCGAATGCACGATCGTCGACCTGCCGCGCGGCATGCTGGTGCAGCATCCGCATCTGATGACCGATATCCAGGTCGCGGTCATCGTCACCGAACTGACGCTGGCGGCGGCGCGCGACACGATCCGGCTGTTGTCGTGGCTGCGATCGAACGCACCCCAGACGCAGGTCGTGGTGGTCGCGAACAAGGTGCAGATCGCCGCCCAGCTCGAGATCAGCCGCAAGGACTTTGAGGGTTCGATCGAGCGCAAGGTCGATTTCGCAATTCCGTTCGATCAGAAGCTTGCGGCACAAGCCGCCAAGCTCGGCAAACCGCTTGCCGAGGCGGGCAAGAATTCCAAGACGATCCAGCCGATGGTCGATCTCGCCGCCAGTCTGATGGCGGTGGGGGACTCCGCAGCGCCGATCGACAGCGCAGGCAAGCCGGGCAAGAAGGCGACGGGGGCCAAGGGGACGTCGCTGATCGGCAAGTTCAACCTCAAGGGGATGATCAGCCAGTCGGGCAAGAAGAAATGAGCGCCACCCCCTGCCCCGGTAACGCGCCTGTAACGGTGCGAGGCGTCTGATAGCGTCATGAACCTGATGCCGATCCTGTCGCTGGGCGTGGGCGCGCTCATTGTGCTGATGCTGATGGCGTTCGCCTTTGCCGGGCCCAATGCGGACAAGGCGGGCGCGCGTCGCCTGGGTGCCTTGCGCGAGCGGCACAGCGAGGCGGCCCATGTGCTGGCGGATGCGCAGCTGCGCCGGATCGCCGCCGCGCGCAGCAACCGCATGGACGTGGCGGCGGCGCGCTTCCTGCCCAACGTCGCGCTGCTCAAGAAGCGGCTTGCGATGACGGGCAAGACCTGGACGGTCGGTCAATATGGGATGGCGACGCTTGGCGCGATCACCGGGGTCACGCTGTTGCTGGCGATCCTCGGGCTGCCGCTCCTGCTGGCGCTACTGCTCGGCGTCGTGATCGGCGCAGGCGTGCCGCACAAGGTGATCGGCATCACGATCAAGCGCCGGATCGCGAAGTTCACCGCCAAGTTTCCCGACGCGATCGAGTTGCTCGTGCGTGGCCTTCGCTCGGGGTTGCCGATCACCGAGACGATCTCGGTCGTTGCGAACGAAGTCGATGGCCCGGTCGGGGTCGAGTTCAAGTCGATTACCGACAAGATGAAGATCGGGCGGACGTTGGACGCGGCGTTGCAGGACACCGCCGACCGGCTGGGCACGCCCGAGTTCCAGTTCTTCGTCATCACCATCGCGATCCAGCGCGAGACCGGCGGCAATCTCGCGGAGACGCTCGCCAACCTCGCGACGGTGCTGCGGATGCGCGGACAGATGAAGCTCAAGATCAGGGCGATGTCGTCTGAATCGAAGGCGTCCGCCTATATCGTCGGCTCGCTACCGTTCATCGTTTTCACCCTCATCTGGATCATTAACCCGCCGTACATGGCCAACTTCTTCATCGATCAGCGGCTGATGGTGACGGGCGGGATCGGGATGCTGTGGATGGGAATGGGCGCGTTCATCATGAGCCGCATGGTCAGTTTCGAGATTTAAGCGATGAACCCTCCATCCTCCACCGGCCCGATGATCCTTGGCATCGACGTCTATACCGTGGCGACGCTCCTCGCCGGGGTGGCGGCGTTCATGGTGCTGCTCGCGATCTACGCTGTGACCACCGTCAACGACCCGATGACCAAGCGCGTCAAGGCGCTCAACGACCGGCGCGAGCAGCTGAAGGCGGGGATCACCGCCTCGACCAAGCGCCGCGCCAAGCTCGTCACCAAGAACGAGACGACCGACCGGATCAAGAGCCTGCTGTCCAGCCTGAAGGTGTTGCAGGACAGCCAGGTCAAGGCGGCCCAAGTCAAGCTGATGCAGGCGGGAATCCGGTCGAAGGAATATGCGGTCGCGGTGATCTTCGGGCGGCTGGTGCTGCCGCTGACATGGGGGGTCTTGGTCCTGTACCTGGTCTATGGCAGCGGGATCTTTGCCAACTGGACCCCGTGGAAGATGTACGCGATCGTCGCGACCAACTTCGTCCTGTCGTACAAGGCACCCGACCTTTACCTCGACAACAAGATCAAGAAGCGGTCGCTGGCGATCCAGAAGGGCCTGCCCGATGCGCTCGACCTGCTCGTCATTTGCGCGGAGGCGGGATTGACCGTCGACGCCGCCTTCAACCGCGTCGCACGCGAATTGGGCAAGGCCTATCCCGAACTGGGCGACGAGTTTACGCTGACGGCGATCGAACTGGGGTTCCTTGCCGAGCGACGGCAGGCGTTCGAGAACTTTGCGTCGCGGGTCAAGCTGGACGCGGTCAAGGGCGTCGTCACCACGATGGTCCAGACCGAGAAATACGGGACGCCGCTCGCCTCCGCATTGCGCGTGCTGTCGTCGGAGTTCCGCAACGAACGGATGATGCGCGCCGAGGAGAAGGCGGCGCGGCTGCCGGCGATCATGACGATCCCGCTGATCCTGTTCATCCTGCCGACGCTGTTCATCGTCATTCTCGGGCCGGCCGCCTGCTCGATCGCGGATGCGTTCAAATAGAGGCACTTGCGGTACGGTTGGCGAGCGGCCAGGATCACGCCCTTGGCTTTGCGACAGGGGATCCGGAATGCCGTTCACGACACCCGAACAGTTCATTTTGCTCTTCGTCATATTGGTGGCGGGGTGGCTGATCGGCTATGCCAGCGCGCCGGGTACGCGGAAGTACAAGCGGCAGCTGCGCGACGAAGCGACGCGCTACGCCGCCTATCACGACGATGCGGAAGGCCGCCTGCGCATCGCCGACCAGCGCGTTGCGGATCTGCACCGTGAGACCGAAGTGCTACGCCACGAGCTGGCAGAGGCGGATCGGACCATCGCGGCGTTGCGCGGATCCGAGCCTCTGCCGCCGCGCGACCTGATCTGAAGCGGAACCGCTATCGGCCCCTTCCCCGTCATTCCCGCGAAGGCAGGAATCCATAGTCACCGTCCGTCGTTGCTCGCGCCGTTCGCCAATATGGATCCCCGCGTGCGCGGGGACGGTGGAGGGACGTCGGGTACGCCCCTCCTTCTTCAGTCGCGCTTCGCCAGCGCCGCCTGTGCAGCCGCCAGCCGTGCAATCGGCACGCGGTACGGCGAGGCCGAGACGTAATCGAGCCCGACCTTCTCACAGAACGCGATGCTCGCCGGATCGCCGCCATGCTCGCCGCAGATGCCGAGCTTGATGTCAGGCCGCGTCTTGCGCCCACGCTCTGCCGCCATCGCGATCAATTGTCCGACGCCCTCGACATCGAGGCTGACGAACGGATCGCGCGCGTAGATGCCGCGCTCGACATATGTGCCGAGGAACCGCGCGGCATCGTCGCGGCTGACGCCCAGGGTGGTCTGGGTCAGGTCGTTGGTCCCGAACGAGAAGAACGCACCGACCTCGGCGATCTCATCCGCCATCAGGCAGGCGCGGGGCAACTCGATCATCGTCCCGACGTGATAGTCGAGCGTCGTGCCGGTCTGCTCGAAGACGATCTGCGCTGCCTTGTCGACGACCGTCTTCATCAGCTCGAGCTCGCGCTTCGTGCCGACCAGCGGGATCATAACCTCGGGGATCGGTGCCGCGCCCGAACGTTGCGCCACATCGACCGCCGCCTCGAAGATCGCGCGCGCCTGCATCTCGTAGATTTCTGGATAGGTCACGCCCAACCGGCAACCGCGATGCCCGAGCATCGGGTTGAATTCGTGCAGTTCTGCCGCACGCCGCTTGAGCACGTCGACCGCGATCCCCGCGGCTGCCGCCACATCCGCAAACTCGGATTCTTCGTGCGGCAGGAACTCATGCAGCGGTGGATCGAGCAGGCGGATCGTCACCGGCAGCCCCGCCATCACCTCGAACAGCTGGACGAAGTCCGCACGTTGCTCCGGCAACAGTTTGTCGAGCGCGGTGCGACGGCCCGCCTCGTCCTCGGCCAGGATCATCTGGCGGACGTTGGTGATGCGCTCGGCATCGAAGAACATGTGCTCGGTCCGGCACAGGCCGATCCCTTCCGCACCGAACTCGCGCGCGACCTTGGCGTCGAGCGGGGTCTCGGCATTGGCGCGGACCTTCAGGCGGCGCACGCCATCCGCCCACACCATCAGCGCCGCGAAATCACCCGACAATTCGGGCTGAACGGTCGGGACTTCGCCCGCCATCACCTCGCCGGTGGTGCCGTCGATCGTCACCATGTCGCCCGCCTTGATCGTGCGGTCACCCACACGCATCGTGCCTGCCTTGGCGTCAATCGCAATCGAACCAGCGCCCGATACACACGGCCGCCCCATTCCGCGTGCGACCACTGCCGCGTGGCTGGTCATCCCGCCGCGCGCGGTGAGGATGCCGCGTGCCGCGTGCATGCCGTGAATGTCCTCTGGCGACGTCTCAGTACGGATCAGGATTACCGACTCGCCCGCATTGGAGCGCTTCTCGGCAGTGTCGCTGTCGAACACGGCATGACCCGAGGCGGCACCCGGCGATGCGGGCAACCCCTTGGTCAGCACGTCGCGCGTCGCCTTGGGGTCGAGCGTCGGATGGAGCAGCTGATCGAGCGCCATCGGATCGATCCGCGCAACCGCTTCCTCGCGCGTGATCAGCCCCTCGTTCGCCATGTCGACCGCGATCTTGAGCGCGGCCTTGGCGGTGCGCTTGCCCGAGCGCGTCTGGAGCATCCACAGCTTGCCCTGCTGCACCGTGAATTCGATGTCCTGCATGTCGCGGTAATGCGTCTCGAGCAGGTCGAACACCTTGGCGAGCTCGCCGTAGACTTCAGGCATTGCCTCTTCCATCGAGGCGGGTTTGGCACCGGCGGCTTCGCGTGCGGCGACGGTGAGATATTGCGGGGTGCGGATGCCGGCGACGACGTCTTCCCCTTGCGCGTTGATCAGGAACTCGCCGTAATAAGCGCGCGTGCCGATCGAGGGGTCGCGGGTGAAGGCGACGCCGGTCGCCGAGGTCTCGCCCATGTTGCCGAACACCATCGCCTGGATGTTGACCGCGGTGCCCCAGCTCGCGGGGATGTCGTTGAGGCGGCGATAGACTTTCGCGCGCTCCGACTGCCACGACCCGAACACCGCGCCGACCGCGCCCCACAATTGGTCATGCACGTCCTGCGGGAAGGGCTTGCCCCATTGCTGCTCGACCAGGCCTTTGTACTCGTCGACGAGGCCGCGCAGGTCGTCCGCGCTGAGATCGGTATCGAGGAAATAGCCGCGATCTTCCTTGGCGATCTCAAGCGCTTCCTCGAACGCGCCGTGGTCGAGCTCGAGCACCACGTCCGAATACATCTGAATGAAACGGCGGTAGCTGTCCCACGCGAAGCGCGCGTCGCCCGAGGTGGCGGCGAGGCCCTCGACGGTCTGGTCGTTGAGCCCGAGATTGAGGACGGTGTCCATCATCCCCGGCATCGAGGCGCGCGCACCCGAGCGGACGGAGACGAGCAGCGGGTCGGCGGCGTCGCCGAAGGTCTTGCCGGTGATGCCCTCGATATGTGCGATCCCGGTCGCGACTTCGTCGCGCAGGCCCTGCGGGAACTGGCCGCCTTCATCGTAATAGACCGCGCAGAAATCGGTCGAGATGGTGAAGCCCGGCGGGACCGGCAGGCCGATCGATGCCATCTCCGCCAGGTTAGCGCCCTTGCCCCCCAGCAAGTTCCGGTCGCCCTTGCCCCCATCGGACACCCCGCCGCCGAAGCGATATACGTACTGAGTCATGCGTCTTCCCTCTAACAGGTTGAATTCGCTGGGGAGGCGATTGGAAGGTTAGGCTAAGGTCAGGCGTAACGCGTTGGCATCACCCCTCGATCCGCGAAAAGTCTGCCACATTGTGCACTGCAGCACGAACGCGGTCGAGCAATGCGAGACGGGCCGTGCGCTTTTCGGGCACGGGGTCGTTGACGATCACGGTTTCAAAGAACGTATCGATCGGTGCGCGAAGCGTTGCCAGCGCTGCCATTGCGGCCTCGAAGTCCTCGCGCTCGATTGCGGCTGAGGCTGCGGGTTCGGCAGAGTCGAGTGCGGTGGCGAGCGCAGTCTCTGCTGGTTCGGGCGTGTAGGACAGCGGTTTCTGCGGGGAGAGGGGCTGTGCTGCATTTTCGAGCGGAACGCTGGTTGATGCGTCCCCCTCTCCCCGACCCTCTCCCCGGAGGGGAGAGGGAGAAGAAGGGACGCCCTCCTTTTTCAGAATATTCGCCGCGCGCTTGTAGCCTGCGAGCAGGTTCGTGCCGTCCTCGGTGCCGATGAACTTCTGCAATGCATTGACCCGGGCGAGCAGGCGGACGAGATCGTCCTCCCCACCAAGCGCGAACACCGCGTCGATCAGGTCGTGACGGACGCCGGCTTCGCGTTGCTGGACTTTGAGGCGGTCGGCGAAGAAGGCCGGAAGCGTCTTGAACGTTGCGCGCATCGCACTTGTATGCGCCTCATCGGCTTCCTTCGACATTTCAGGCGAACACCGCAATGTCGTCATACCAGCCAAGCCTCGCGTAATGGCGTGCCACAAACTCATCCGGAGGTTGTTGCGGGTGATTAGTTCCAATACGCCCAACGCGGCGCGACGCAGCGCGAAAGGATCCTTCGATCCAGTTGGCGGCAGGTCGGCGTAGAAGAACGCGACCAACGTATCCAGCTTGTCCGCCAACGATACCGCCACAGTCACCGGATCGGTCGGCACGTCGTCGCCCTGCCCGACCGGCTTGTAGTGATCGCGGATCGCGGCGGCGACTCGGGGGTCTTCGCCTTGGGCGGCGGCGTAATAGCCGCCCATCAGGCCTTGCAGCTCGGGGAATTCGCCGACCATGCCGGTGACGAGATCCGCCTTGCAGAGCAGGGCTGCGCGTTCCGCCAGGTTGGCGAGCTCTTCCTTTAGCCCCTCCCCTTCAGGGGAGGGGTTGGGGTGGGGCAGTTCAGCAATCTGGCCTTCGGAAGTAGGCACGGCCCCACCCCCAACCCCTCCCCTGAAGGGGAGGGGCTTAGAAGAGATGATCCCCTCTTCGACCAGCCATCGTGCCAGTTTCGCAACGCGCGCGACCTTGTCCGCCACCGTGCCGAGCTTCTCGTGGAACACGATCCGGTCGAGCTTCTCCGCCTGCGCCTCCAGCGGCACCTTCAAATCGGTCTCGTAAAAGAACTTCGCATCCGAAAGCCTTGCCGCGAGCACCTTGCGGTTGCCCTCGACGATCTTCTCGCCACCATCGACCGCATCGATATTGGCGGTGCAGACGAACGCATCCGCCAGCGCACCACCGGCATCGCGGCACACGAAATACTTCTGGTTCACGCGCGCGGTCAGCTGGATGACCTCGGGCGGCACGCTGAGGAACGCAGCGTCGAAGCGCCCGAGCAAAGGCACCGGCCATTCGGTCAGCCCGGCATTCTCGGTCAGCAGCCCCTCGTCCTGGACCAGCTCCAGCCCCGCCTTGCGCGCAGCCATCGTTGCGCCGAGCGCGATGATCTGGCGGCGTTCGGCCTGGTCGACGATCACATGACAGGCGCGCAGCTTCTCGACATAATCGTCCGCCGAGCCGATCGTGATGATCCCCGGATGATGGAAACGATGCCCGACGGTAGCGGCACCGCTGGTGATCCCGGCGATCTCGACGGGCACGATCTCCTCGCCGAACAGCGCGACGATCCCCTGCAACGGGCGGACCCAGCGCAGCGATTCCATCGTGGTCGACGCCCCGCCCCAGCGCATCGCCTTGGGCCAGGGGAAGGCGCGGATGATCGCGGGGATCGCATCCGCCAGCACGCCGGTGGTGGCGCGGCCGGGCTTTTCGACCACTGCGAACAGCACGCCGTCGCGCTCGACCAGTTGCTCGCGCGTGAGGCCGGTCTTGCGGAGGAAGCCTTCGAGCGCCTGCGGCGGTGCGCTCGCCTTGGGCCCCTTGGTTTCCTCGGACACCGCGGCGGTCTCGGTCGGGAGCCCGCGGGCGATCAGCGCGAGGCGGCGCGGCGTCGCGTAGGTGACGAGCTCGGTCGCGGCGAGCCCGGCTTTCGCCAGTTCGGCGGCGAACAGCTTGGCGAGATCCTCGCGCGCGCGGTCCTGCATCCGCGCGGGGATTTCTTCCGAGCGGAGTTCGAGGAGGAAATCGGTCATGCGGGCACCGTTGGGAGGGGTTTGATCAGGGAGGGTTTGATCACGCAAAGGCGCAAAGACGCTAAGAGAAAGGAGGAGAAGGTTTGATAGCCTTCGGCGGGCTTGCCCGAGCGAAGCTTAACGAAACCTTCGCCAGCGCGCGCGCCGCCTGCTGTGGTACACGCCATCTTAGCGCCTTTGCGCCTTTGCGTGATAAAACCCTTCTGCTCAATCAAAGCCACAAAGCCACGAAGCAGGGACAAATTGCCTGCGGCGCGGATCATGCGGTCCACCCTGGATAGGCTTCCTGCCACGCAGGCGTGTGCTTCTCGATCCACGCCTGGCAGCTGCCCTTCGCGAGATCGCGCACCCGCCCCATATACGCCTGCCGCTCGGCGACCGAGATGACGCCGCGCGCCTGCAACAGGTTGAACACGTGGCTCGCCTTGATCGCCTGCTCATAAGCCGGAATCGGCAACCCCGCAGCGAGACTGTTCTCGCATTCGGCGACATGCTTGCGGAACGAATCGAACAGGCTATCGGTGTCGGCTACTTCGAAATTCCAGGTCGACATCTCGACCTCATTCTCGTGGAACACCTCGCCGTACGTCACGCCCGCGTCGTTGAACGCGAGGTCGTAGACGCTGTCCTTGTCCTGGATGTACATCGCGAGCCGCTCAAGCCCGTAGGTCAGTTCGCCCGCGACGGGCTTCATGTCGAACCCGCCCATTTGCTGGAAATAGGTGAACTGGGTGACTTCCATCCCGTCACACCATACTTCCCAGCCGAGACCCCAGGCGCCGAGCGTCGGCGATTCCCAGTCATCCTCGACGAAGCGGATGTCATGTTTCGTGAAATCGATCCCGATCGCCGCGAGCGACCCAAGGTACAGCTCCTGCAAGTCCGCCGGGCTGGGCTTCAGGATCACCTGATACTGGTAATAATGCTGGAGCCGGTTGGGGTTCTCGCCATAGCGGCCGTCGGTCGGGCGGCGGCAGGGCTGGACGAAGGCGGCATTCCACGGCTTGGGGCCGAGCGCGCGCAGCGTCGTGGCGGTGTGGAAGGTTCCCGCCCCCATTTCCATGTCATAGGGTTGCAGGATCAGGCATCCCCTGTCGCTCCAATAGTCATGGAGCGTCAGGATCATCCGCTGGAAGCTCATCGGGCGATCGGTCATGATGCGCTGGCTTTGGCGCAGTGCCGCAAGGGGGTCAACGCTTGATCGGAAAGCTGTTAACCCGCGCTGGTTTAGGGGGTAGAGCGGCGACCATTCGCCGGACACGTATCGGGACGCCTCGCATGATCCTCACCCGCCCCTTCCTTGCGCTCACCGCACTGTTGCTGAGCGGCGGCGCGGTCGCGCAGACGGCGCCCGCGCCGGTGCAGATGCCCGCAACCCCCCGCGCCGCCACGGTTCCTGCCGATCCGGCTTTGTGGGTGGTCAAGGACCGGGACACGACCGTGTATCTGTTCGGGACGATCCATGCGCTCAAGCCGCATCTCGGCTGGTTCGACTCGGCGGTGAAGAAGGCGTTCGACGCGAGCGGGCAGTTGATCCTCGAGATCCCCCTCCCCGATCCCGCGACCGCGCAAAGCGTGATGCTCCCGCTCGCGACTGACACATCGGGGGTGCCGTTGACGCAGAAACTCAACGCGGGCGACCGCGCCGCTTATGCCGCCGCGATGACCAAGCTCGGCATTCCCCCCGCCGCGGTCGAAAAGTTCGAGCCGTGGTTCGTCGCGGTGACCCTCTCCCAGTTGGCGTTGCAAAAGGCCGGGTTCAGCGCGGCCGACGGCGCGGAAGCCACGCTCACCGCCGCCGCGACCGCCGCGGGCAAGCCGATCACGGGGCTCGAGACGCTGCAGCAACAGCTCGGCTATTTCCACGCGCTGTCGCAGGCGGACCAGATCGCTTTCCTCGTGTCGAGCGTACGGGACATCGACAAGTTCGACGGCATGATCAACGCGATGCTCGACCGCTGGAAGGCAGGCGACGCCGAGGGGCTGAGCGCGCTGATGAACGAGGATTTGACGAGCCAGCCCAATCTGTACCGGATCCTGCTGGTCGAGCGGAACAAGCGCTGGGCGGCGTGGGTCGCTGAACGGATGAAGAAGCCCGGCACGGTGTTCATCGCGGTCGGCGCGGGGCATCTCGCGGGGCGCGACAGCGTGCAGGTGCAACTGGCCAAGCGCCACCTCAAAGCCGTGCGTATCCGCTATTGATCCGGCGGTTCGGCCTTACGCTCGCGCTGCTGTTGGCGGGATGCGACCAGACGGCGCCGACGCCGGCGCGGCCCGCGCTGTGGCGGGTGTCGGATGCCGATACGACGATCTGGCTGATCGGGACGATCCACGCGCTGCCGCCAAAGGTGCAATGGCAGACACCCGAAGTGGAGCGCGCGATCGGCGCGGCGGACACGCTGGTGCTCGAAGTGCCCCCGGTGGCAGGCGATGATGCGCACGCGCAGTTCGAAACGCTCGGCCGGCAGCGGGGCCTGCCCGCGCTGCTCGATCGCGTCGCCCCCGCGGATCGCGCGCTCTTGCGGCAGGGCATTGCCGCCGCGAGCCAGTCCGCCGACGATCTCGACGGGTACAAGACCTGGGCCGCCGCGCTGGTGATCGGCGCGGGTGCGGGGCACGTCAGTCGAGCATCGGCGAACCACGGGGTCGAGGCGGTGCTGACGCAGCGGTTCGCGGGCAAGACGATCGGTGCGCTCGAATCGCGCGCGGGACAGCTCCACCTGTTCGATCGGTTGCCCGAGGCGTCGCAGCGTCGGTTGCTGCTGGATGCCGCACGCGACGCGATTGACCCTGAGAAGGGCTATCGCACGCTGCTCGCCGCCTGGATCAAGGGCGACGCGGCGACGCTGTCCGCAACGCTCGACTCCGTCCGCCAGGACCCAGCAATCGCGGATGCGCTCATCGATCAGCGCAACCGCCGCTGGACCCGCGCGATCGTCGGACGAATGGCACGCCCCGGCCGCGTGCTGGTCGCGGTCGGCGCGGGGCATCTGGTCGGGCGGGGCTCGGTGATCGCCTTGCTCCGCGACCGCGGGCTGAAAGTGGAGCGGGTCGAGTAAGCCCGGCCTATACGTTCACCCGACCGGTCCGCACCAGTTTGCCCCAGCCGACGCGCGGTCCCCGCAACGCCTGTGTGATCGCCTTGAGCACGACGTAATACATGATCTGGCGATAGCCGAAGCGCTGCGGGATCAGCAGCCACAGCAGCCGCCAGTCCTCGCGCCGCTCCAGCGCAAACGCGACGATCGCGGCGAGGAGGTCGATCAGCGTGAACACTAGCCAATAGACCAGCATCTTCTCGACATCATGCTGGGTCTGCGCCCAGCCATGCGCGAGCACCGCGAGATAGGTCGTCACGAAACTGACGATCAGCGCGAGGTCGATGATCGGCGAAATCGCTGCGAAGACGATCTGGAACAGGATTGCCTGCGGGAGCCCCACGCGCGCGAGGCCGCGCGGCTTGCCCGTCGCCATGATGCTGCCGTGCTTCCACAGGCATTGCAGCGTGCCGAACGCCCAGCGGAAGCGTTGCTTGGCGAGGCCCTTGATCGTCTCGGGCGATTCGGTCCACGCGACCGCATATTGGTCGTAGGTGACCTTCCACCCGGCGCGCTGGATCGCGATCGTCAGGTCCTGGTCCTCGGCAAGCGTATCGTCGGGGTAGCCGCCAACTTGCTTGATCGCGGCCAGACGCCATGCGCCGACCGCGCCCGGCACCACCGCCATCGCATCGAGCCGCGCGAGCGCCCGGCGTTCGAGGTTCTGTGCGGTGATATATTCGACCGCCTGGAACCGCGTCAGTAGATTGACGCGATTGCCGACCTTGGCGTTACCCGCAACCGCGCCGAGCGTCGGATCGACGAACCAGCGCGCCAGCCGGGCGATGGTCGTCGGCTCGAACTGCGTATCGGCGTCGAGCGCGATGACGATTTCGCCCGTCGCCAGATCGAGCGCGCGGTTGAGCGCACGGGCCTTTCCGCCATTCTCGAGCGTGAGCAGTTTCACGCGCAGATCATGGGCAAAGGCGGTGTGCACCACCGCGCTCGTCGCGTCGGACGACCCGTCGTCGATCACGATCACCTCGATCCGCACATCGGTCGACGCAAGCACGCCGTGGACCGCGCGTTCGATCACAAGCTCCTCGTTGAACGCGGGGATCATTACCGTCACGAACGTGTCGGGGTCGATCGGCGGGAATACCATCCGGCTTTCGCGCCGCGCCTGGATCAGCGCCAGCGCCGACAGGATGATCGCGCGCGCAATCCCGATCGTGATCGCAAAGAAGAAGATCCAGCCAAGCGCGACGACGATCCCGCCGAGCGCACTGAAGATGAACAGGTTGAACTGTGCCGTGACCTGCTCGCTCTCCGTGATCGGTGGCATCGCGACGTCGCGCGGGATGCCGGCGAGCTCGGACACGGGCACGAAGTGATAGCCCTTGGCGCGCAACTGATCGATGATCTGCGGCAAGGCGGCGACGGTCTGCGAGCGGTCCCCGCCCGAATCGTGGAGCAGCACGATGTTGCGGCTGCACTGCGGTTCATCGTCGCCGGTGCAGCGGCCTGCCGGATCGGTGACTTCGCTGACCGTGCGGTCGATGATCGCCTGCGTGCCCGGCCGCTTCCAGTCGTCCGGATCGACGTGCAGCCCGACCGAGATGTACCCGCGGTTCTGCGCCTGCAGCGCCGGGTAGATTTCGTCCGAGGTGGTCGGCTCGGCGTCCCCGAAATAGGGCGCACGGAACAGCCGCAGCGAATGGCCGGTGAACGCCTGGAACAGCCGTTGCGTGGTGTTGAGCTGGAACCGCGTTTCGGTTTCGGACGCGCCCGCAAGATTGGGATGCGTATAGGTGTGGCTGCCGATCTCATGCCCCTCGCGGATCATGCGGTCGAGCAGGCGGCGCTGCGTCAGCGCATTCTCGCCGATGACGAAGAACGTCCCCGGCACCTGCTTCTGCTTGAGCACGTCGAGGACGCGCGGGGTCCAGGTCGGGTCGGGGCCGTCGTCGAAGGTCAGTGCGACGAGGCCGGGGCGATAGCCCGTCCGCGCAACGATATACGGCGATGGCAGGGTCACGAAATGAACGTCGGCGATTCCCCCATCGGGGGCCGCGATTGCCTGGCGCACGCCCGCCACCGGCACGCCTGCGATCTTGAGGATTTCGCCGCTGCCCTCGATGTCGACATCGGTCCCGGCGGGGATCGTGTTGATCGCGGAGGGCGCCGGCAGCGTGCGATGCGACCGCCCGAAGATCGACCACAGCCCGGGGTCTTCCGCGCCGAGCCGCCATACGGCGACTCCGTTGAGACCGACCCGGCTTAGGAACTTCATCTGGTTATACGCCGACGCCGCATCGAGCAGCCAGACGACGTGGCGGCTGCTGCCTTCCATATAGGCGAAACCGGTGTTGCCGCTGGCCTTGTCGAAGATCGGCATCGCGCTCGATTCGCGCGCGGACTGCCAGGCTTCGTCGATCGCGAGCGGATCACCGCCGCCGTCGTGCCAGTCATAGCCATAGCTGCCGATCGCGACGACGATCTTGTTGCGCGGCACGCCCTGGACAGCGCGCGCGACCGATCGTTCGAACCAGCTTTGCGACGCGATCGGGCCGGAATCGCCGCTCGTCTCATGCTCATCATACGCCATCAGGAAGACGCGATCGACGATCGAAGCGAAGGCGGCGATGTTCCAGCCATCCTCGCCTTCCGCCGCCCCGATCGGCACCGCGATCGCGATGACCCAGTTATGCTTGGCGAAGCGCGCCCTGGCTTCGCGCAGGAACGTGCGGAAGTCCGCCTGCCCGCGCGGGCTGAGTTCCTCGAAATCGAAGAACGCCCCGCCGGCACGGTTACGGACCAGCCACGGTTCCAGCTTGTCGAGGAACGCCGCGCGTTGCGTCGCGGAGTGCAACAGCGTTTCCATGCCCTTCGCGTCCCACACGCCATCCTTGGCGTTCTGGATCATCGGCAGCAGCAAGGGACGATGCGTCGAGCGGTTGATGATCTCGCGTCCCGCCGTATCGCGGAACACGGATATGTCGTGGTTGGTACCGGTGACCGAGACCCAGCCCGGAATCAACCAGTCGAGATCGTTGATATGCCGCCTGAGCGACGCGACGCTCGATTGGTCCCACGGCACATGGAAACCGATCGCAAGCGGCTGGTCGACCGCAGTGCCGACGCCGCGCGCCGGCGCGGCACCCATCAGGCGCGCATAATCGATGATATTACGCCGTGCGCGGCGCAGCAGCGGATCGTGTGGCGGCGGCAGCTTGGTGTAGGCGGCGTGTTCCGCCTCGACCGGGAGCAGCGGAGGAGCCGGGACCGCGCCGATCGACACCCCGAGCGCAACGATCGACAGCAGGACGAGCAGCACGAACGCCGCCACCGCCATCGCGAAACGCCGACGCCGGCGACCGGACGCATCGTAGAAGATCGGTGCGCGGCTCATCGACGAGGCATCCCTGGAAACCTTCCCAACTGTAACGATCGTACACAATCGCATTGCCGCCTTGGCATGGCGATACGACGACGCCAAGATGACATCGCGTTCATGCAGCGGGATTCCTCGGGGCGTTCGACGTGTCAGCGCGCTTGGTGCTTGCCCCATGATCTCCTCGGGTTACGATCCCCGCACAGGAGAACGTACGCCATGCGGCATATCGCGATCATCGGCTCGGGCCCGGCGGGCTATTATACCGCGGAGGCGTGCCAGAAGGCGTTCGGCGACGATTGCCGGGTCGACATCATCGATCGTCTGCCTGTCCCCTATGGGCTGATCCGCAGCGGGGTCGCGCCCGATCACCAGTCGATCAAGGCGGTCGCGCGCCGCTACGAGGCGGTCGCGCTGAGCGACACCGTGCGCTTCGTCGGCAACGTGTCGGTGGGGGACGCGGTGTCGGTGCCGGAGTTGCTCGAGTTGTACGACGCGGTCGTGCTCGCGACGGGGGCGCCATCGGACAAGCCGCTCGGCGTACCGGGAGACGATCTGCCCGGCGTGATCGGGTCGGCGGCGTTCGTCGGTTGGTATAACGGGCATCCCGATTTCGCCGCGCTCGATCCGCCGGTCGGCGGTCTCGATGCAGTGGTCGTGGGGGCTGGCAACGTCGCACTCGACGTCGCGCGGATCCTTGCGAAGACCGAGGCCGAGTTTGGCGGCTCCGACATCGTCGGCCACGCGCTCGATCGGTTGCGCGATGCCGAACATGCGACGGTCACGCTGCTTGCGCGACGTGGGCCGCACCAGATCGCGATGACGCCCAAGGAACTGGGCGAGTTGGCGCATCTGACGCGTGCGGTGGCGCTGGTCGACCCGGCGGACTTGCCGTCCACGGAGGCGGATGTCGATCTCGATCCGGGGATGCGCAAGGCGGTGGCGCATTTGCGCGCGTTCGCGCTGCCGCAGGCGGACAAGCCGGTCCGGATCGTGTTCGACTTCTTCGCCCGCCCCGTCCGGGTGGAAGGCGAAAGCCATGCCGAACGCGTGATCGTCGCGCGCACGCGACTCGACGCTGACGGGCGCCTAGTCGATACCGGCGAGGAATATACGATCCCCGCCACACTGGTGGTCAGTTGTATCGGATATCGCACGCCCCCGATCGCGGGCGTCCCGTATGACGAGGCGCTCGGGCGGTTTGCCAATGTCGACGGGCGGATCGCGGCGGGGCTGTATGCGGTCGGCTGGGCACGGCGCGGGCCGACCGGCACGATCGGCACCAACCGGCCTGACGGTTTCGCGATCGCCGAACTGATCGCAGCAGATGTTCCCGGTGGCAGCGGCAAGACCGGGCGTGTCGGGCTCGACATGTTGCTCGCCGATCGCGGGGTCGACATCGTCACCTTCCGCGACTGGCAGAAGATCGAGGCTGCCGAAGTCACGCGCGCGCGCAGCGGCGCACCGCGGGAGAAGTTCGCGACGATCGCAGAAATGCTCGCCGCGCGGGCCTAAAGCGTGGGACCGCAACTTTTCGCTTGCTCCCCTGCCCCGCCCCGGCTAACCGCTCGCCCCTGCAATGTGTCGGGGCGTGGCGCAGTCTGGTAGCGCACTGGTCTCGGGGTCCAGGGGTCGTAGGTTCGAATCCTATCGCCCCGACCATTGCAGCGATAGCTTCGCCTGAATGGCTCGAGGCAGGTTCCCCGAAATAACTTCCTATTTTTCTATGCTTCCCCGGCGAAGGCCGGGGCCCAGGAGCGGGCGTTTCGCGAACAGGCGCTGCGCGACGTTACATCGACCTTCGCGACTGGGCCCCGGCCTTCGCCGGGGAAGCGCCAGCGTTAAGGGGCCGTGCCTCAGCCCTTGTGCTTCGCACGCCAGTCGCGAACCGCGCCGAGCGTGCCCTCGACATGCCCGACCGGATTGTTCTGCGTCAGCTCGTAGATCACCTCGCCGGTCGGCGCGATCACGTACGAGGTGCGGCTCGTGATCTTCGAGCCCGCGGCATAAGACACGTCATAGTTGCTGATCATCGGCGGAGTCGCAGCGGCGACCGGGAAGGCGCTGCGGCATTCTTCCTTGGAGAAGGCGTCGATCTTGTCGATCCCGCCCGCGGTCAGCCCAACCAGCGTCGCGCCCGCCTTCTTGAAGTCGGCAGCGGCCTCGGCGAACTTGTGCGCCTCGATCGTGCAGCCCGCGGTGAAGGCGGCGGGGAAGAAATACACCACGACCGGCCCTTTCTTGAGCGCCGACGCGAGCGAGAAGGTGAACGGCTTGCCGCCGAGCGCGCCTTGCGTGGTGAAGTCGGGCGCCTTCGCCCCGACCTTGAGCGCGGCGTTGGCGGGCATGGCGAAGGCGATGGTCGCCGTCAGTGCAAGGGCGGCTGCGGCATACGGACGGACGAGCTTCATGCGACTTCTCCTGATGATCTTTTGCAAAGCCTAGCCTGCCCCCTTTTGTTCCGCCAGCGACGAATCGCAGCGGACGAATCGCTGATGTTGCGTTGGCCCCCGCGCATGCTATCGCCCCGAGCATGACCACCCCGCTCGACCGCATCCGCAACTTTTCGATCATCGCGCATATCGACCACGGCAAGTCGACGCTTGCCGACCGCCTGATCCAGCAGACCGGCGGCCTGACCGCGCGCGAAATGTCCGAGCAGGTGCTCGACAATATGGACATCGAAAAAGAGCGCGGGATCACGATCAAGGCGCAGACCGTGCGCTTGGCTTATCACGCCAAGGACGGTCTCGATTACGTCCTCAACCTGATGGACACGCCGGGGCATGTCGACTTCGCCTATGAGGTGAGCCGCAGCCTTGCCGCATGCGAGGGCGCGCTGCTGGTGGTCGACGCGGCGCAGGGCGTCGAGGCGCAGACCTTGGCCAACGTCTATCAGTCGATCGAGCATGACCACGAAATCGTGCCGGTCATCAACAAGATCGATCTGCCCGCCGCCGAACCCGAGAAGGTCCGCAAGGAAATCGAAGACGTGATCGGCATCGACGCGTCCGGCGCGGTGCTTGCCTCCGCCAAGTCGGGGATCGGTATCGAGGACATCCTCGAGGCGATCGTCACGAAGATCCCGCCGCCCAAGGGCGATCCCGATGCGCCGTTGAAAGCGATGCTGGTCGACAGCTGGTACGATCCGTATCTGGGCGTCGTCATCCTTGTCCGCGTGATCGACGGCGTCCTGAAGAAGGGCCAGCAGATCAAGTTCATGCAGACCGGCACGATGCATCTGGTCGACCGGGTCGGGTGTTTCCGCCCCAAGATCGAGCAGCTGACCGAGCTCGGCACGGGCGAAATGGGCTTCATCACCGCACAGATCAAAGAGGTTGCGCAGACGCGCGTCGGCGACACGATCACCGATGCGAAGCGGCCTGCTCTGGAAGCGCTGGCGGGCTTCAAGGAGGTCCAGCCGGTGGTGTTCTGCGGGATGTTCCCGGTCGATGCCGCCGAGTTCGAGAAGCTGCGCGAGTCGATCTCCAAGCTGCGCCTCAACGATGCGTCCTTCTCGTTCGAGATGGAGACGTCGGCAGCGTTGGGCTTCGGCTTCCGTTGCGGGTTCCTCGGGCTGCTGCATCTGGAGATCATCCAGGAGCGCCTGACGCGCGAATATGACCTCGACCTGATCACGACTGCGCCGTCGGTGGTGTACGAGATCGAGCTGACGCACCCCGATCCTGCGGGCACGACGCAAATCGAGTTGCACAACCCCGCCGACATGCCCGAGCCCAACAAGATCGCGACGATCAGCGAGCCCTGGATCGAGGCGACGATCTACGTCCCCGACGAGTATCTCGGCAGCGTGCTCAAGCTGTGCCAGGATCGCCGCGGCATCCAGAAGAACCTGACCTATGTCGGCGGCCGCGCGCAGGCGACCTACGAACTGCCGCTCAACGAAGTGGTGTTCGATTTCTACGATCGGCTGAAGTCGATGTCGAAGGGCTATGCGAGCTTCGATTATCATCAGATCGGCTATCGCGAGGGTGATCTCGTGAAGATGGGGATCCTCGTCAACGAGGAGCCGGTCGACGCGCTGTCGATGATCGTCCACCGCGGCACCGCCGAAGTGCGCGGCCGCGGCATGGTCGAGCGGTTGAAGGACCTGATCCCGCGGCATCTGTTCAAGATCCCGATCCAGGCAGCGATCGGCGGCAAGGTCATCGCGCGCGAGACGATCAGCGCGATGCGCAAGGACGTGACCGCGAAATGCTATGGCGGCGACGCGACCCGCAAGAAGAAGCTTCTGGAAAAGCAGAAGAAGGGCAAAGCCAAGATGCGCGAGTATGGCTCGGTCAGCATCCCGCAGGAAGCGTTCATCGCTGCGCTGCGGATGGGCGACGACGGCTAACGCTCTAGGGTCGCGCTCGCCCTTCCCCTCAATAACTGTCATCCCCGCGGAGGCGGAGATCCATACTGGCTGGCCGTCGCTGTTACCGCCGCCGTTGCGGTAACGCATACCCGCCATTGCCGGACCTCTGCATGGAGGGAATCGAAGGTTTGATCGTCACCCCGCGCCCCAAAAACTGCCGTCATGCTGAACTTGTTTCAGCATCCACCGCGCAACAGGCATAGTCCGGACTCGCGGAGAACTGGATCCTGAAACAAGTTCAGGATGACGGGCAGTTATGCAGATCGCTCGCCTACGTGGGAATGACGGCGTTGGACGGTACGTCCAAACGCCAAAAACCCCGACCGAGGCCGGGGTTCTGGTATCGTTGGCAATGTGCCGAAGCGCTCAGTTGCCCTGCGGCACCGCTCCGCCCGGGGCACCACCCGGCGCACCGGGCATACCGCCCGGCGGCATCCCACCCGGCGCACCGCCGCCCTGCATCATCTGCTGCTGCATCATCTGCTGCTGCTGAAGCTGCTGGACTGCCGCCTTGGAGAGGAAATCGAGCATCTCGATGTCGAACACCAGTGTCGAATGCGCAGGCATCCCCGGACGCGCGGTGTCGCCGTAAGCGAGGCTCGGCTTGATCCAGACGCGATATTTGCCGCCCTTAGGGATCAGCGTCAGCGCTTCCTCGAACCCGGGGACGACCTGATGCTCGCCGAGCGGCACCGGGAACGGGCGCTGGCTCTTGTCGAACACCGTACCGTCGACGAACTTGCCCTCGTAATTGACGAGCGCGACGTCCTGATCGGTCGGCGGGGCACCGGTGCCGGGGGTCAGCACCTGATATTGCAGCCCCGACGGCGTCTGCTTCACACCCTTGTTCTGCGCATTGTGCGCAAGGAACGTTGCGGCCGGGTCGACCGGGGTCTGTACAGCAAGCGCCGCTGCACCGACCGCGGCGACCGCGATTCCGGCCCACAGATACACCAGCACACGCCGCTTGACGGGCTTCAGCGGAACAGCGGTGATCGACATGGGCGCTCCCAGATGGGCGGTCAGTTCAGGAGAAAAGAAGCTGGCAGGTCATCGCGACCCGCCCGAAGTCACGGTCTTACCGTGCTCCGTCACGCTCCAGGCGCTTGCGCTCGAGCTTGCGGGCGCGGCGAACGGCGGCTGCACGCTCGCGGGCGCGCTTCTCGCTCGGCTTTTCGTAGTGGCGGCGCAACTTCATTTCGCGATAAACGCCTTCGCGCTGCAGCTTCTTCTTGAGCGCGCGCAGCGCTTGGTCGACGTTGTTGTCGCGAACGATGATTTGCATAAACCCGAACAGCTCCGAATCGATAGAAAAGCGCCGCCGCGAACCGAGGGTCCGCGTCGCAAGGCGTGCGCCCTACACGGCTGGGTCGTAAGTTTCAACCCGCAGCACAGCTTTTACGTGACTTGCCCGCCCCGCTCTCGCTAAGCGAACGACATGACCGGAACACCCCTTACACTGTATAATAGCCTGACGCGCGCGTTGGAGACGTTCACCCCGATCGATCCGCATGTCGTGCGGATCTACACCTGCGGACCGACCGTCTATAACTATCAGCACATCGGCAACATGCGCGCATTCCTGTTCGCGGACACGCTCGGGCGCGTGATCCGTTGGAAAGGCTGGCCGACCAAGCATGTCATCAACATCACCGACGTCGGCCATCTGACGAGCGACGCGGATGCGGGCGACGACAAGATGGAAAAGGCCGCCGCCGCGCAGGCCAAGTCGATCTGGGAGATCGCCGCGCATTATACGGCCGCGTTCAAGGACGACGTCGCGCGGCTCAACATCGAGCCGCCCGCCGAATGGACCGTCGCGACCGACCATATCAGCGAGATGATCCACTTCGCACAGCGGATCGAGCGCGATTGCTATCTGATCGACGGCGGACTGTATTTCGACACCAGCAAGGTGCCGCATTACGGCGCGCTCGCGCGGAGCAACACCGAGGCGGGCGAAAGCCGGATCGATCCGGTGTCGGGCAAGCGCAATGCCGCCGACTTCGCGATCTGGCGACGGTCGCCGCCGGGCGAGCAGCGCCAGATGGAGTGGGATTCGCCTTGGGGCCGCGGCGCGCCCGGGTGGCATCTCGAATGCTCGGTGATGAGCCTCAAGCATCTCGGGCATCCGTTCGACATCCATACCGGCGGGATCGACCACCGCGAGATCCACCACCCCAATGAGATCGCGCAGAACCAGGCGTTCTGCGGGTGCGGGGACAGTGGTGCGCGGATCTGGATGCACAACAACTTCCTGGTGGACCGCGGCGGCAAGATGTCCAAGTCGACGGGTCAGTTTCTGCGGCTCCAGACACTCGTTGATGCCGGGTTCCACCCGCTAGCCTATCGGCTGATGTGCCTGCAGGCGCAGTATCGCAGCGAGCTCGAGTTCACCTGGGACAATCTCGCCGCGGCACTCACTCGACTCAAGCGACTGGTGATCGCGCTCGATGCGTTGCGCGGGCGTGACGACGGGACGATCAAGGGCGATGCCGAGCCGTATCTCGCGCGGCTCGAGGAGGCGGTGGCGGACGATCTCAACACGCCGCGCGCGCTGATCGTGCTCGACGAGCTGATCGCGGACAAGAAGCTGTCGCCTGCGGTGCGGATCGGCGCGATCGCGGATTTCGACGCGGTGCTGGGCTTGCGGCTCGCGGATTTGACGCGCACCGAGCTGCGGTTGCGGCCGGTGGATGCGACGATCGACGAAGCGACGATCGTCGCGCTGATCGCCGATCGCAAACAGGCGCGGATCGACAAGGACTTTGCCGCGTCCGACGCGATCCGCGACGAGCTGGCGGCGGCGGGGGTCGAGGTGATGGACGGCGATGCGCTGGGATGGGACTGGAAGCTGACGGTTTCCTGAAGGCGCCGTGGATCGGGTTTGTGCTGCGAGCCCCTTCACGTCCGTCATCCCCGCGTGGGCGGGGATCCATACTGGCTGGTCTCTCCGCAACGGACCGGCGGTGCCAATAGATTCCCGCCTGCGCGGGAATGACGGCATGGGGCGAAACCTTCCCTCCCAACACGCACCCCTCGTCCTTCCCCGCCCCCCTCAGAAACGAACGGAGAACACCCCCCTTCCCTTCGGCCCGCCGCTTGCTAAGCTGCCGCACCACAACCGGGGGGACGTGACGATGCAGGGCAAGATCTTGGGGTTCGACCCCGGCAGCGGAGAAGGCATGATCAGCGGCGAGGACGGTCGCCGCTATGCGTTCGGTCCCACCGAATGGCGGCACCGCAGCGCGCCGCAGAGCGGGCAACGCGTCGACTTCGATGCGCAGGACGGTCGCGCAGCCGGCATCTACGTCACCGGCGGCGGCGCGATGGCGGCGGACAAGAACCGTTTCGTAGCCGCCTTGCTCGCGTTCTTCCTGGGCACGCTCGGGCTCCACAAATTCTATCTCGGGCGGATCAAGGCCGGGATCATCATGCTGTGCGTCGCGGTGTTCGGGTCGATCCTGTTCGGCGTCCCGACCGCGATCATCGCGATCATCGCGCTGATCGAATGCATCATCTATCTGGTCACGCCGGACGAAGCGTTCGAACGCAAATATGTCGAGGGCGATACCGCCTGGTTCTGACCCCGCCTGATGCCCGCCTGATGGAGCCATTGATGAAAGTCGTTCTGCCCGCGCTCGCCCGTGCCCTGCTCGAACCGCAATTGCCGGACGGGCTGGACCTGGTGTGGGTGACGACGCGGGAGGAGGCGACCGCGGCGATGGCGGACGCGGACATCGGCTGGGTCGACCTGTATCCGCGCGGGCTGACCGGCGAGGCGGTTGCCGCCGCGCGCAAGCTGCGCTGGCTGTTCACCGCGATCGCCGGGATCGAGTCGCTCGATCTCGCCGCCTTGCGCGCGATGGGCACCGTCGTCACCAACGGCGCCGGGATCAATGCGATTGCGGTGGCGGAATATGCGGTGATGGGCGTGCTCGTCGCGGCCAAGCGTTATGACGAAGTGGTACGGATCGCCGACCGCCGCGCATGGCCCGATTATGCACCGGGGCGGCAGGAACTGTACGAAACCAGCGCGCTGATCGTCGGCTATGGCGCGATTGGAGGACTGATCGGCGAACGGCTCGCGGCATTCGGGGTCGACGTGACGGGCGTCACCCGCTCGGGCCGCGACGGGACACTGACGCCGGATGCGTGGAAGCCGCGGCTCGCCGAGTTCGACTGGGTGATCCTCGCTGCGCCCTCGACCGGCGACACCCGCGCCGTGATCGGCGCACCCGAACTCGCGGCGATGAAAGCGAGCGCGTGGCTCGTCAACATCGCACGCGGCGACATGGTCGATCAGGACGCGCTGATCGACGCGCTCGACCGCCAGACGATCGCGGGCGCGTTCCTCGACACGGTCGACCCGGAACCGCTCCCGCCCGAGCATCCGCTGTGGACCGCCCCCAACGTGATCCATTCGATGCATCTCGCCGGTCGCAGCCAGACCAAGATGTTCCGTCGCGCCGCCGAGCTGTTCCTGCGCAACCTCGCGCGATTCCAGGCGGGGCAGCCGATGGAGAATGTGGTGGATCTCGAAGCGGGGTATTGAGGGTGGCGGGCGCGTCGTGTGCGATGTCCGGTCGTTCACCGCCGCCAGACGCTACGTCGTCTGACCAACACCGCTTGGCGGGCCGGGGCACCCTCGGCCTTACGTGGACGTAGGCCGCAAAATCGCAACCGACCAAGGATGTGGAAAGCAAACATTGGCGGGAGGGCTGGAACTAATGGGCAGCGGACAGGCGGCTCTCAGAAACGGAAGGGCGGATAGAAGTCGTCGCCGTGGACACCTGCAAGGCGCGTCGCTAAACCGTCCCAATGCTCAAACGCAAGGTGCCGCTTCAGATCGCGAAAGTCGCCGCCGGTCTTTGCACCTACGGGGTGGTATCACTTTCACTCGGCGCGACGCAAATTGCTGGTTCGATGGGAGTGCATTTCCTTGACCAGCCTAACTGGATTTTTGCAATTATCGTAATACCGGTTTTTGCGATCAGCATGACCATCTGGGCAAGTTTACATGAGGGCCGCCAGTGGGCGCTCGCTATGGCGGCTTACTTTAGCGTCATAGCAAGCCCGTTGCTCTGGATTGTAGTCACGCGCTCGTGATTCAAAGTGGCGGTCTCTGGAATAGGTCGTTACCGCTCTAAACAACTCATATTGGGCGTTTTCGGCTCGTTTGCTTCTACGCCCAAAAGGTGCTCGTAGGCTTTGAGGAACGGTCACCGCGCTTGCAGTGCCTGAACGTCACGACCTGGCGGTAAGCAGACGTTTCAGTCTAATCCTCCGCATCCATAATCGGCTGCCGATTCAGCAAGCGGCGAACGGTGTGCATGCCGATAAAGCTGAACAGGATAATTCCATAGCTTCCACCGAGAAGCACGGCTGCCGCGATCAGCACCATGGACCAGAACTGGGTCACTTCGACGCCTACCAAGCGAACGATGAAGGCGGCAGCTACCATGTAGAGAAACGCGAGTATGATGCCGCTACCTAAGAAGTAGCCCCGCAAGCGGCGACGAGCGCGTTTCAGGCGCGCAGCTTTCATTGTCATCGTCGAGAGGATGCCAGCCCGGTGCGATGTCCGCAACTGGGCCAAGGCCGTCATCCGCATTAGCGATCGGACCGCCTACCCCGCCCCCGCCGGATCGAAGAAGAACCAGTGTTCATGGATCTTGCCGTCAAGAATACGCACGGCATCCGCGCCACTGACGGTGATCTGTCCCGGAGGCCCGCCGTGCCAGCGTGTGACCGCCATACCGTGATGGCCAAGCGTCGGCCCGGTGACCGCGAACCGGAAGTCGGGCGGCATATCAGCAAGGACACCCGCGACGGTATCGGAAATGGCGGCATGTCCGGTGATCGACCGCTCGGGTTCGTAGATGTGCGCCTCGGGGTGATAGATCTCCGCCAGCGCGGCCAGCCTCCTGTCGCCGTCATGTTCGTTCCAGACCCGTTCGATGCTCGCTTCGAGCAGGCCGGTCGCGATCGCGTCGTTCATGTCGGATTCCCGTATCTGTCCGGCAACGCTGCCGAGGGGGTGCCACCAAAACGCCTAGCCAGGACAAGATATCAGATCAGCCAGGGCGGCGGCAAATCGCCATCAGCGGCCCGCAGCAAACATGACGGCCTACAAATTACCCAGCAAGGGAAATCCGTGTTGCACCTCTTACCCAGCCTGGGTAATAACCTCCCGCATGACAACGATGGCCGGCCTCAAGATCAAACGCTTCCGCGAAGAACGGGGCCTCACCCGGGCTGCGTTCGGGGCGTGGTATGGCGCGCCGGGCTCGACCGTTCAGGGCTGGGAAGAGGATGGCAAGCGCGCCAGCGGCCCGGTGGTCAACCAGATCGCCGCCAACGCCATCGCGGCACACGCCGACTGGTATTTACAGATTCGTATGGAGAACGACATGAGCAGCTGGGCCCCCGATAGCTGGACCCGCGCCGACGCGCGCCAGATGCCGCATTACGAAGACGCCGCAGCGCTCGACGCCGCGACGACGCAGCTCAGCTCCTTCCCCCCGCTCGTCTTCGCGGGCGAGGCACGCAACCTGACTGCCGATCTCGCGCGCGTCGCCGAGGGCAAGGCGTTCCTGCTGCAAGGCGGCGACTGCGCCGAGAGCTTCGCCGAGCATAGCGCGAACAACATCCGCGATACGTTCCGCGTCATCCTCCAGATGGCGGTCGTGTTGACCTTCGCGTCCAAGCTGCCGACGGTGAAGCTCGGCCGAATGGCGGGGCAATTCGCCAAGCCGCGTTCGGCCGACACCGAGACGATCGGCGACGTCACCCTGCCCGCCTATCGCGGCGACATCGTCAACGACATCGCCTTCACGCCTGAGGGCCGCGCGAACGATCCGCAGCGGATGATCCGCGCGTACAGCCAGTCGGCGGCGACGCTCAACCTGCTGCGCGCGTTCGCGGGCGGTGGCTATGCCAACCTCCACCAGGTCCATCGCTGGACGCACGATTACATGGGCCGCAGCCCGTGGGCGAAGAAGTTCGCCGACGTCGCCGACCGGATCGGTGAGTCGCTCGACTTCATGGAAGCGTGCGGGATCAGCCCGGAAACGGTGCCGCAGCTCGCGCAGACGAGCTTCTACACCAGCCACGAGGCGCTGCTGCTGCGCTACGAACAGGCGCTGACGCGGCAGGATTCGCTGACCGGCGACTGGTATGACACCAGCGCGCATTTCCTGTGGATCGGCGACCGCACCCGCTTCGAAGGCAGCGCGCACGTCGAATATCTGCGCGGGATCGGCAATCCGATCGGGATGAAGTGTGGGCCCAGCCTTGAGCCCGACGCGTTGCTGCGGCTTCTCGACACGCTCAACCCGTCGCGCATCCCGGGGCGGATGACGCTGATCACGCGCTATGGCCACGACAAGATCGAGGCGGGGCTCCCCAAGCTGGTGCGTGCGGTGCTGCGCGAGGGGCATCCGGTGGTGTGGAGCTGCGATCCGATGCACGGCAATACGGTCAAGGCGGCAACGGGGTACAAGACCCGGCCGTTCGATCGTATTCTGGCGGAAGTGCGCGGGTTCTTCGCCGTGCATCGCGCCGAGGGCTCGATCGCAGGTGGCATTCACGCCGAGATGACGGGGCAGAACGTCACGGAATGCACCGGCGGTGCGGTCGACGTGACCGAACAGTCGCTTGCCGATCGCTATCACACGCATTGCGACCCGCGGCTCAACGCGGGTCAAAGTCTGGAACTCGCATTCCTGCTCGCGGAAATGCTCAACGTCGAGATGGCGGAACGGCGGCGCGCGGCGGCCTGAGCCGCCCCGCGCCGACCGGCTAAACTAGATCGCTGAACGACCCTGCAGCAGCCGAACGACCACGACGACGGCTGCGATGACGAGCAGGAGATGGATCAATCCGCCGCCGATGTGAACCGCAAGGCCGAGTGCCCAAAGCACCAGCAGAATGACGACGATGGTCCAAAGCATATAAAGTCCCTTTTCAAAACCGGCCCCTCGCCGGAATGGGCAACACGTCACCCATCGGTAGCGGAACGTAACGCTGCCGAACCGGTTCCACGCGATCCGCGGATAGCACCGGCTGGCCAAAACGCCTGTTGACGCGGCGCGAGCGCGTGCGTAAGGACGCACCTCCCGCGCACGGCCCCTTCGTCTAGCGGTTAGGACGACGCCCTCTCACGGCGTAAGCACGAGTTCGATTCTCGTAGGGGTCACCATCTCACCACCAAGTGGTTGAGACTGACGGAATATCAAGAAAATCAACGCTTCGTAAGGCGCCCGGTGCTACAAAAGGGTGCTACAAATGGGACGTCGCATGTCGCATTCCGGCAAGCGCAGCAAATCGCATATCGAGCAATTTCGCATGGTCGTTCCAAAGGACGTCCGCGGGGTCATCGGCAAAACCGCATGGACGGAATCGCTTCGGACCACTGACCATCTGATAGCTTGCAGAAAGCGCGCCGATCTGGTGGCCAGATACACTGCGGAGATCGGGGCAGCGCGAGAAGGAATCGCGGCAGCGCGAGCGGGGATCGCGGCGGCGCAAGCGGAGATCGCCCGCCAAGCGGAGGTTGATGCCGTAGCTCTGCTGGATCAAGCCTTTCAGCGGCTGGCCAAGGCGCGAGGCTCGATGGACCGCGCGATTCAATTGCAACTACAGCTGCTGGCGAACCTGGTCGTGGATTCCTGGGCCGGAGCAGGACAGGACTTGGGTGAGCAGTGGTGGGGAGACTTTCTCGTCCGTGAGCCAGTCATTTGCGATGAACCCGTTCCTTCTCTCGATAGCGAACGCGAGCGCACGGTCTATCGGCTGAAAGCCAATCTGCTGGAGGGGCGCGGCATCATCGACGGTCTCGTGCATCAAGAACTTGCTGCTATTCTCCTCGACCGGGGAGTGTATCATCCGCTCTGGTCGGTAGTCAGTTATATGCGCTCGCTGGAGCCCGACCTGCCTCTCGAACCCGACACACTCTATGAGGTCGTTGCCAAAGCTTATCTACGTCGACTGGTTGACCATCGGTTCGATAGCTGGCCGGAGAATGTCATCGAAGCACTGTCGCCGCTCGGTTGGGGTGCGGCTCCGGCAGAGCCTGCCAAACCGCAACCTGTCCCGATTGCCGTACCGCGACCTGTCCCGGTTGCCGTGGACAATCCTAGCCTCTCAGCGATGCGCCTGTTGGAAGGCCTGCAATACTGGATCAATCAGCGTCGTCCCCGCCAGTCGGCTGTGACCGAAGCTAGACGTGGTGTCGCCCGTTACATCGCCTTGTTCGGCGATGTCATCGTAGGCGACATCACCCGGGCGCAGGTGATCGAGTTCCGCAATCTCATCGCGGACATCCCGCCTCAAACCGAACTCGCCAAGCTCGCCGCTACCCGCTCCACACTACGCTCGGTGATCGATCAGGCGCTTCAGAAACGGAAGATCTGGGAGGAAAGCGACCGACAGCAGCCGGAGCCAGGTAGGCTGGCACCAGGTTCGGTCAAAAAGGATGTAGGTGCGATTAGCCAAATCCTAGGCGCAATTTATTCAGACCTCGGTGAAGGGACGAACGTCGCAGCCGGCATCCAGATCGCCGGCTACTCCAGGACCCGGCAAGGACAGCAGCTGCCTCACCTTTCTTTCACGCCAATGAATACGGTGGCCTGACGGTGTCCGACGCGGCGCTGTTGCGGGCGCTCGAGGACAAGAACCGCCGACTGAAGAAACTGCTGGCGGAATCGATGCTGGACGTGTCGGCGTTGAAGGATCTGCTGGGAAAAGACTGACCCGGTCTGCGGAGCACTACGCTGCGGTGGAGAAGCTGATGGGCGATCATGGCTTCTCCGAGCGTCGCGCCTGCAGGCTGATCGGGGTCGATCGGTCAGCATGGCAATATAATCCGCTGCGCGGGCAGGATGATACTGTGCGCGTGCGGATGCGCGAGATCGCCAATGAGCGCCGTCGGTTCGGCTATCGGCGGCTGGCGATCCTGATCGAGCGTGAGGGGAAAGGCATGAACCTGAAGTAGGTGTATCGGCTGTATCACAAGGACCGGCTGACGGTGCGCAAGCGTGGCGGCCGCAAGCGGGCGCTGGGCACGCGGGCGACGATGGCGACCCCGCAGGAACCCAACCAGCACTGATCGCTCGACTTCGTATCGGATGCACTGGCCTGCGGCCGGCGGTTCCGTATGCTGAACGTCATCGACGTCTACAGCCGGGAGTGCCTGGCGTGCATCCTCGATACCTCGCTTTCAGGCCGGCGCGTTGTCCGCGAGCTGGCCGCCACCGCCGAGCGTCGTGGACTGCCATGCATGGTGGTTAGCGACAACGGAACCGAGCTGACAAGTCACGCCGTTCTTGCCTGGTGCCAGGACACCGGGGTCGAGTGGCATTACATCGCACCGTGCAAGCCCCAGCAGAACGGCCTCGTGGAATCATTTAACAGTCGCTTGCGCGACAAATGCTTGAACGAGCACCTGTTCCCTTCGCTGGCTGCGACGAGACGGATCATCGAGGCATGGCGGACGGACTACAACACCGGCGTCCGCGCAGCAGCCTTGGGGGGTTGACACCCGTCAAGTTTACGAACCGCCCCCGCCCGGAGCATATAGAAGCCAAAGCTAACTTATCAGCGGTCTGAAAACGGGGAGCAGGTCACCGGTACTGGTGTCTTAATATGGGTAAAGGAATGCCGCCGGCTTTGCGGCGGCGCTGACTCAAAGCCAATCAATTAACGCTCGCCGTCGTCTACCCACCCTCTGTCATCCTTTCAGCAAGCGCGTTGAGCATGACGCCTAGCTCGCGATCAAAATCTGAACAATCAATGTTTCAGATTTTGACCATAAAGCTTGAACTCTGGTTACTCAGAAGGCGACATTCAGACTGCCAGCTCGGCTTTCCGGAAGCGGACATTTGTTAGTGCGATCCAGTCAGCGCTCACAGCGACCAAATCTTTCACGCGAAGCGGCGAGATGTGGGACAAACCCGTCGTTCGGCTAATCGGGCGTGAATGTCGGGTTTCGGATAAACTCGCCATTCGCGCGGCTCCCGAGATCTGCTGGGCAACGAGCCAACCTTCACGGTAGCGAATTCGCCGAGTTTGGATCTCAGACCAAAATAGCAGCCGCCTCTCCCGTGACTAAAAACCCCGCCTCCAAGGCTGTCGCGCACTTTCACAATCCGACAGGGTATCTCGGACAGTAGTCCGAACATCGAGCACGTAAGTCACCGCGCTCGCGGCAATTCTCCAGAATTTGCGATCTGCCCTGTCGCCAATCATGTGTTTCCCGACAGGGGCTCTGCGCTCGAAAGCTGCCGATCCGCTCCCGATCACATTGCGACGTTCAGCTGCTATGATCGCGACCATTGTCTCGCAACGCCGACCGGCTAATTTGAAGCACGGAAGCAGACGGACCTTAAGCGCCCATAGTCGGCCATTCGCGCGCCCTTCCCCGTTTCCCAACTTCAGACACGCATTATCCGACAGGGTGCGACCGCTGCTCAATCCGACATCCAGTACCCCTGATACCACCGACTGTGTATCGGGGGTCATGCAGCTGACCTCATCACCTTCACCACGCAGGTCCGAAACGCGCGGCAGCATGTCGCCTCGGAGCAACTGAATGGCAGACGGCGTGAGACAAGGTCGTGGCAGTGTACCCGTCCGTCCTACCACTTGGCGTGAGCGGCTAGGCGCCCTGCGCAATCTACCACCCTTCCTCGCTATGGTATGGGGTAGCAGCCGAAGTCTTACCGCCACGACGGTCGCCGTGCGGTTGGTGCGAGCGCTTTTGCCCGTGGCGACGCTGTTCGTGGGCAAGCTCATCATCGACGAGGTTGTGCACCTGACCCACCTAACGGCTCGTCCGGCTGGGCTCATGGGATGGCTGGGCTCCGGCCTACTCGATCGGCTGGAGGCACTGCTACTGGCCGAATTCGCCTTGGCGGTCGCATCGGACCTCCTTGGTCGGATCGTATTGCTCGTCGACGGGCTCCTATCCGACCGTGTCAGCAATGACGCGAGCGTACGATTGATGGAGCACGCTGCAACCCTGGATCTCGCCGACTTCGAAGACGCGGCCTTCCAGGATCGCATGGACCGCGCGCGCATGCAGGGCAGCGGCCGCATGTCGCTGATGGGGCAGTTATTCAGCCAGGCCCAGGACATCATCACGGTCGTAACCTTCGCCGCGGGTCTGGTCGTTTACGCCCCGTGGCTGATCGTGCTGCTTGCCGTCGCTCTGGTGCCCTCGTTCCTCGGCGAAGCGCACTTCAACGCGCTGAGCTACGCGCTCAGCTACATGCGTACGCCGCAGCGGCGCAAGCTCGATTACGTACGCCAGGTCGCCTACGGCCAAGGAGGTCAAGATCTTCGGCCTCAGCCCTTTTCTGATCGACCGCTATCGTACCATCTCACGCGACACTTACAGCGCAAGCCGACGGTTGGCGCAGCGCCGGGCGGTTTGGGGCTCGGGCTTCGCCGCTCTTGGCACGATCACCTATTACGCGGCCTACGCCTACATTGCTTGGCGCGCGGTCACCGGATCGATCTCAATCGGCGACCTCACCTTCCTCGCGGCCTCGTTCCTGCGGCTTCGCGGACTGCTGGAAGGACTGCTCACCGGCTTCTCGTCGACCGCTGGCCAGGCATTGTACATCGACGACCTGTTCTCCTTCTTCCGGACCGAGCCCGGCATCTGCTCACCGGAGGGAGCGCTGCCATTCCCCGATCCCGTCTGCCAAGGCTTTATCTTCGAGGATGTAGGCTTTCGCTATCCGGGCGCCGAACGATGGGCGGTGCGCCACCTGTCCCTCGCGCTGGGACCTGGCGAGGTGGTCGCACTGGTCGGCGAGAACGGCGCAGGCAAGACCACGCTCGTGAAGCTGCTGGCTCGACTGTACGATCCGGTAGAGGGTCGTCTTCTGCTCGATGGACGCGACCTGCGCGAATACGATCTCGACGGTCTGCGCGCCGCGATCGGCGTAATCTTCCAGGATTTCGTGCGCTACAACCTGCCCGCCGCGGACAACATCGCGGTCGGCCGCATCGAGGCGCGCGGCGATCGCCCGCGGATCGAGGCGGCAGCCTCCGCCGCGCTGGCCGACGGCGTTGTTGCCAAACTTCCGGATGGCTACGACCAGATGATCGGCAAACGGTTTAGGAACGGCGTCGACCTTTCAGGTGGCGAATGGCAGAAGATGGCGATCGCTCGCGCCTACATGCGCGATGCTCAGGTATTGATCCTCGACGAACCCACGGCCGCACTGGATGCGCGCGCCGAGTACGAGGTGTTCCAGCGCTTCCGGGAACTGAGCGCAGGACGCTCGGCGGTGCTGATCTCGCACCGCTTCTCCAGCGTGCGCATGGCGGACCGCATCCTCGTGCTCAGCGACGGCAGAGTGGAGGCGTCGGGTACTCATGACGATCTACTCGCTGCTGGGGGCCGTTATGCCGAACTGTTCGAGCTTCAGGCTGCGGGCTATCGATGATCCGCGGGCACCCAGCGTCATCCCCCGAGAGTGCGAGGCACAGGATTGTGGGGGCCGGAAGTGTGCAGCATCCTGAAGCTAGCGGTTAGCGACGGCGTCCCGTGCAAGCCTCGGGCGCCGTTGCCGTCCGATTACCGGGCAGCAACGCCTATATGTCCATCTCACCTGCCAAGAGCTTGCGATCGCGCTCCGCAAGCTCGGTCTCGTCGGCAGGAAACATCATGGCCAAGCCGTTAGTGGCGGCGCGCTCCTGGACCTCTTCGACGAACGGCCGCAATTCACTTTCGTAATGACGGAAGGCCGCACCATGATCGTCAGGATACCGCTCGAGTGCGTCCGCTAGCCGGCCCGCGCCGATGATCGCCATCGAGCCGCCGAACCCTGCGAGCGGCGAGACGCAGTAGCCCGCGTCGCCGACCAAGGTCACACGACCGCGCGACCAGCAGGGCATTCTGATCTGATTGATCCTGTCGAAATAGAAGTTGTCGTCCCCGTCCACGCTGTCGAGCATTGCCGGCACTTTCCATCCCAAACCGTCAAAATGGTCGTGAATAAGGCGGCGTTGTTGAGCGCGATCGCGGTAGTGATAGTCAATCTCGCCGGCAGTCCGAAAACCGAAGCCGATGTCGGTTCGATCCTCATAGCCGTTCAGCATCGCCATACGTCCGGGCACGCTGAAAACTTGTGACATGTTGGCGGGAAGTAATCTGATGTGCGGCACCACCTTCAGAAAGAAATAGCCGCCCATGAAGTAGGTGAATTGCTCACCCTCACCGAAAACGAGCTTGCGCGTGTTGGACCGGTTGCCGTCGCACCCGATGACCAGAGCATAGTCACCCCGGTGGCCGTTGCTGAAGCTCACCGACACGCCATCTGTGCCCTCATCGAGCTCGACGATCGATTGGCCGAAGAGGATTTCGACCTTGTCCTTCACCGCGGCAGACAGGATATCCAGCAGGTCATCACGGTGAATCTCGTATCGTTCGTGCGCCTCTGGTTCGTTGTCGATACCGATCGATCCCAAGGTGGCGTCATCCGCGTCCTTGAACTCGAACCCGCGCGAGGGCAGGGCCTTAGCGCGCACCGCGTCTGCAAGTCCCATGCGGCTAAGGATTTCGATCGTCTCTCCTTCGATATCGACAGGCGTGCCGCCCCGCCGCAGTTCAGATGCTGTTTCGACGATTGTGACGCTGTGCCCGAGCCGGTGCAGCCAGTAGGCAGTAGCGATGCCGGCAAAGCTCGCGCCACTGACGAGCGCCGATTTGTGGCCTGCTTTGATCGCTGCTGGCGTGACGGTTGATGAAGGCATACGAACATCCTCAAGCTTGGATAAGCTACAAATCTATACCGAGTATATATTTATGTACAATCTATGAATGGATCGACGTTAGACCGCCGAACGCGCAAGAGGCTCGTGACCCGACAGGCGATATCCGATGCCGCCACGCGCCTGTTCATGGAACGTGGCTTTGACCGGGTTACGATCGACGAGATTGCGGAGGCGGCAGATGTCGGACGCATGACAGTCTTCAATCACTTCCCGCGAAAGGAAGACATGTTCTTTGACCGCGAGCGTGAGGCTCATGATGTAGCTGTCGAGGCCATCAGGTCGCGCTCACCGGGCACGTCGCCAATCGAGGCCCTTGGCAAGCTTGCCCACCGCATGGCCGACCAACGTGAACCGGCCTTTCCCCTGTTTGTGGATACCCAGGCCTTTGTCGAGACGGCACAGGCAAGCGAGGCGCTGAAGGCTCGGGCACGACAGATGCGGGATGACTTCATCCGCTTTTTAGCCCCTGTTTTGGCAAAAGTTGCGGATCGCCCCAGCGATGATGCTGATGCCTACCTCGCTGCCGGGCTGATCACTTCGGCATGGAGCACCGCATTCGTACAGTCGCACGCTAAAATGAGCGAAACGGGCGACCTTGATGCAGCGAAGGGCACTTTTCTGGCTTTAGTCGACCGAGGAGTGCGCGGTACGCATGCTGCTTTGTCTGATACACCTTACGCCGCAGGTTCTTGACCCAGTTGTGGACGTTCGCGCTGCGTCCTTGACTTCCCATCTTCGATCGTCCGTTCTTATCGATCTGCGAGTTGCATTCGGCGAATGTGCTTAGCGATCTAACGCTTGTGACGGTGAGGGGCAGACAGGCGGCTTTCATAGATAAGTCACGATTAGCTGGCCGCCTCCCGCGCCCGGCGGTTCCTGCGAATGAGGTTTCTGGAAATGCTGTTGTATAGTGAGCACTACAGACGTTCTAAGATCTAGACCGACAGTTTCGATCGTTCGCTAAACCCCAGTAACAAGGTGCTCGCAACGGCGCGTGCGTCAGGACCGAGCGCCTCGTCAGGGAGTTCGCCAGCGCTCCAAAACGACAACGCGCCACGAAAACCAAGAGCGAGTTGCCTCGGCAAGCAGGCCAATGCGCTCGCCCGGCAGGTGTCCGGGATACCTTCACCTGCTCCCAGCGCTAGCGCCCACAACGCAGTAGACCGGGCCCAGGCATGACCAGCAGACCCTCCGGTCGTGCCGATCCAACTCATCACGGCGCGGTTCACCCCCGGCTCCTCCAGCATCACGGCGACGGCTGTGTCGACAGCAAAGATTACGCGGCATGCAGCGTCAGCGGGAAGTGGCGCCCGGGCGAAGCGCATCGCCATCTTGTCCGTTCGGCGTTCCGACAGGGCGTGCATGATCGCCCCCTTGCTCCCAAAATGATTGAAGGGCGTGGCGAAGCTGACGCTAGCTTCGGCGGCTAGGTCGCGCATGGAAAAGTCGGCCTTGCCACTCCGAAGCAGTCGTTCCGCCGCGTCAATCACGCGCTGGCGCACGGGCTCACCCCGGATAGCAATCTTCTCCCGTGTCTTGTCCTGTGCCATGCCACCATCTATATCATGATATACTTCTTGAGTATAATGGAGGTAGCCCGTGGCAACCATCACCGCAAAGACGTTCCTCATCACTGGCGTAAGTTCCGGCCTTGGCCGCGCGTTTGCCGAGGGTGTCTTGAGCGCCGGCTACCGCGTAATCGGCACGGTGCGCAACGAGGCCGACGCCGATACGTTCGGTGCACTCGCAAAGGGCCGTGCATATCCTCTGATCCTCGACG
Source organism: Sphingomonas sp. PvP056 (assembly GCF_040549155.1). Lineage (NCBI taxonomy): Bacteria > Pseudomonadati > Pseudomonadota > Alphaproteobacteria > Sphingomonadales > Sphingomonadaceae > Sphingomonas > Sphingomonas sp. PvP056. Next base: position 143,776 of record NZ_JBEPST010000002.1, on the reverse strand, counting down.
TGACCGACTTCGCGGCAATTCCAGCTGCAGTGGCCGAGGCGGAGCGGCACGCCGGTCCGATCGATGTGTTGGTGAACAATGCCGGTTACGGTCACGAAGGCGTGTTGGAGGAATCGTCGATGGACGATCTTCAGCGTCAATTTGCAGCTAATGTGTATGGGCCGGTCGCGATCATGAAAGCCGTGCTTCCCGGCATGCGCAAGCGTCGTAGCGGCCACATCATCAACGTGACCTCGATGGGTGGATTTATCACCATGCCGGGAATCAGTTTCTACTGCGGTAGCAAGTTTGCGTTGGAAGGCATCTCGGAGGCGCTCAACAAGGAGGTAGCGGATCTGGGCATTCGGGTGACCGCCTTAGCACCCGGCCAGTTTCGGACGGATTGGGCAGGACGCTCGATGGATCGCACCCCGCGCAGTATCTCCGACTACGACGCTGTGATGGATCCGATCCGGGCGGCGCGTCAGGCCAAGAGCGGCAATCAGCCGGGCGACCCGGCCAAGGCCGCACAGGCTTTGCTCGCATTAGTCGATGCCGAGACCCCACCAGTACGCCTGTTCTTGGGCGAGGACGCGCTAGGTGTGGTCCACCAGAAGCTTGATGCGATGAAGGCCGAGATCGGCGCATGGGATGCGCTTTCCCGTTCAACCAGCTTTGCATCGTAACCGGGGGACCGCCGTTGAGCCGGCGGGTGTTGCTGCTACCGACGGCGACCCCAGCATCTCTGCGAGTTTAGCAAGGATCACTCCGCTTTAGCGGTCCGGCACCGTTTTCCGGGAGATACCGATCACAGTCTCTCGCAGCCACCGGTGCGCGGGATCTGCGTCCATACGGGGGTGCCAGATCGCCGAGACGGCAATCTCCGGCGTAGGCACGGGAAGTAGGAACGTGGCGATCCCTTCCCAGTCCGATGTTTTGCGACGAAAACCCGAACCGGGTACGAGCGCGATCAGGTCCGACTGACTGGCGATCCGCAAGGCGTCGGAGAAGCCCGGCACGACGACCATCGTATCGCGGCTCAGTCCCAGCTCTGTCAGCGCGGCATCGACCGGTCCGGTGAACATGCCACGGCGGGACGCCGTGACATGCCGGCAGGCAGCATAACGTTCGGGGGTGATCGCGCTTGAAAGAAGCGGATGTCCCGTCCGAGCTGCCCCGACAAACCGGTCGCGGAAGATGAGTCGCGTGCGCATCTCGGGCGCGGAAGCGCCAAGCACACCGATTTCAAGGTCGATCTGCCCTGCGCGCAGCGGCTCGGCATTCTTGTCGGGCTTTGGCGCGAAGCGCAGGCGGACACGCGGCGCAGCTGACGCGATGGCGGCCACCAAAGGACCGCAGAACATCTCGACGAAGCCTTCGCTTGCGCGGATGGTGAAGGTGCGGTCCAGCTTTGCAATATCAATTTCGCCTGCTGCCGGTCTCAGGACCGCGCGAACGTCGCGCACGAGCGCGTGCACCTCGTCGCGCATCGCAATCGCCCGCGGCGTCGGCACCAGGCTACGTCCAGCTCGGACTAACAGCGGATCACCCGTGGCGCTTCGCAGCCGCGTCAAGGTCCGGCTCATAGCGGACGCGCTCAGCCCGAGCTTTCGCGCTGCCCCGGTCACGCTCCCCTCGGACAGAAGCACGTCCAACGCGCCTAGTAGGTTGAGGTCGAGGTTGGTCATGGTGGCACCCATGCGCGATCCAAGACCGTTATCACAGGCGTTATATGCAACTATACAGTGCACGGGCAGCGTCTAGCGCGTTGATCCAGCAACGATGCATATCGCCCCGACACACTGCCGGAGCACAGCATGACTCGAGAAACTTCCAATTCCACCACGATCCTGCTGATCGGCGCATCCCGCGGCCTAGGCCTCGGTTTGGCCGATGAGTTCGCGAAGCGTGGGTGGCACGTCGTCGCCACCGCGCGCGCGGGCGCTCGAACCGAGCTGCACGACTTGGCCGACGCACACCCCGACCATATCGAGGTCGAGACCGTCGATATTACGCAACCGGAGCAGATCTTTTCGCTGCGCGACCGCCTCGTCGGCAGGTCCTTCGACATGCTGTTCGTCAACGCCGGCACCGCGAACATGCAGGACGAAATCGCCGGCCAGATCGCGAGCGCGGAATTTGCGCGTGTGCTGGTAACAAATGCGCTCGGCCCGATGCGCGTGATCGAAGCCTGCCGAGACCTCGTCACAGCGGAGGGGTTGATCGGGGTCATGTCCTCGGGTCAGGGCAGCATCACGAACAATGCCAACGGCCTGCACGAGGTCTATCGCAGCAGCAAGGCAGCACTCAACCAGCTCGTGCGGAGCTACGCAGCACGCCATGCAGAGGATCGTCGCGCGCTGGTGCTGATGGCACCCGGCTGGATCCGAACTCGGCTCGGCGGTCCCAAGGCGCCGTTTGGTGTGGAGGAGAGCGCTCCCCTCATCGTCGACACACTGCTCGGCCGTCAAGGCGACCCAGGTCTGGCCTTCCTTGATCGCGACGGGAACACGGTCCCATGGTGATTGCGTCTCCGACGATGCTCATCGGCATCGAAGAACACTTTCTCACCCCCGCAATCGAGAGTGCTTGGCACGCGATCGGCCTGGAAGCGACCGACCCGAGCGTCGGCTACCATCAAGGTGCGTTCGGTCGACGCCTCATCGACTTGGCGGACGAACGGCTCAGGTTGATGGACGAAACCGGCCTGGACATGCAGGTACTGTCTTTAACCACGCCCGCGCTGCACGATCTCGGCCCCAAGAGCGTAGAGTTGGCGCAGCGTACCAACGATGCCGTGGCCGAGGCGGTCGCGCGCCACCCGACCCGGTTTCAAGCGATGGCGACACTGCCGGTGTCCATGCCCGACGTAGCAGCGTGCGAACTTGAGCGTTGCGTTTCGACATTAGGGTTTAGTGGCACGATGCTGTGCGGCCGGGTCGGCCAGCTCCATCTGGATGATCCGACGCTTGCGCCCCTTCTCGATTGTGCAGCGGCGTTAAGTGTGCCGGTGTTGCTGCATCCCCGCACGCCACCAACAGCGGTACGCGATGCATACTATTCCGGCTTTTCACCGCGCGTGGATGCCGTCCTTGCGACCGTCGGGCTGGGCTGGCACTATGATGCCGGCATTCAGTTTCTGCGGCTCGTCCTGGCAGGCACGTTCGATCGTTTACCGAAGCTTCAGGTAATCCTCGGCCATTGGGGCGAGCTTATCCTCTTCTATGCAGAGCGGCTGGCGGTCATGGATCGCTTCGCCGGTCTGTCGCATCCGCTCGCGCACTATATGCGTCACAACCTGTACGTGACAGCAAGCGGCATGTTCCTGCCCCACTATCTGGAGCGGGCGTTGGCCGTGGTTGGCCCGGACCGGCTGCTGTTCTCGACCGATTATCCCTACCAATACCGTGAAGGCGGCGACGCGCGTCGTTTCCTAGCAGAATGTGGCTTGAGCGACGTCGATAAGGCGGCGTTCGCGCATGGCAACTGGCTCAGGCTAACGGGCGGTTCAGCCGCTTAGCCAGTCCAATACCCATCACGCGAAGCAAGGATCAAGACTATATGGCCAATTCCGCAGGCGCCTTGAGCCGCGCGTTCGCCCGTGTGATCGCACGACGCGCGACGATCGTCACCACAGAAAAACTCGGACACGACCTCGTGGTAATAACGCTCGAGGCACCCGGCTTTAAGGGCGTGAAGTGGACGCCTGGTGAGAAGGTGCAGATCGCGATGAGTTCAATATTTGAAACTCGGACCTACACGCCATTCGAATGGGATCGGGACATGGGCCGCCTCCGAATCTTAGGGTTTCTGCACGGCTCTGGGCCAGGATGCGACTGGCTCCGCACGGCAAGAGCTGGCGACTCCTGCGACGTTCTTGGTCCCCGCCATTCACTAACCGTGGGGCCCGCGGAAGGGCCCGTCGCGTTCTTCGGCGACGAGACATCGGTAGCTTTCGCCTATGCACTATCTCGAGAGGGGCGAAACCTTTGCTCTTGTTTTGTCGAGGTGCGAAATGCGGAATCTACGCATGATCTCTGCAAGCAATGGAATCTTAATACCATGAATGTGGTGGCGCGAACCGCCAACGAAAGCCACCTCAATACGTTAAGGGCGGCACTTCCTGCCTTGGCGGATGAGGGCGCGACGTTTATTCTGACGGGTAAGGCCCAGACGATCCAGCATCTGCAGGCTGGGCTCAAGGACCTAAATGTTCAACCGCGTCGCATCATGAGCAAGGCGTATTGGTCGCCTGGCAAAACGGGTTTGGACTGACATTCTGATTGGCTGCACATCCCGATTGGCAGCCTGCAGATCGAAGCCTTCGGCCAGCACCTTCCCCGTCATGAGATAGAAGACTACGAGGGCGTCATGTTTATGATCGTACGCACCGCAACGTCAGAAGACGAAACCGACGTCACTGAGTTGTGGCGGTCCTGCAATCTCGTGGCGAACTACAACGACCCTGCAGTAGACTTCCGTTTCGCGTTGCTAGGCCCCAACTCGACCGTTCTTGTTGGCAATGCGGAAGGTCGTATTTGCGGAAGCGTTATGGTGGGACACGATGGACACCGCGGCTGGCTTTATTATGTCGCTTCCGCCCCTGATCAGCAACAGCAAGGCACCGGTCAGGCGATGATCGAAGCTGGAGAGAAGTGGCTTAGGGAGAGAAATGTAATTAAGGTTCAGCTGATGATCCGGAACACGAATACGGCGGTGGTGCCTTTTTATCAGCGCCTCGGCTACGAGGAGTCACCCCGTATACTTATGAGCAAGTGGCTTAGTAAGACCGATTAGGCGCACGCCGGTTTCTCATGCAGGTTTGGCGCGGTCAAAAGCAGACGTTGGCCCAGGTCTATTTGCCTGTTTTCGAGGCTTTTGTGCGGGGATTTTGACCGCGGCAGCATCCTAACCGGCCCGACCACTCACCACCAATTGTAGCCGTTCAGCGGCCGGATGGGCGGAAAACCCGTTTGTAATCATGACTGTGCGACAAACAGGTATTTTCGGACATGGCAGGCAACTCGCCTCTCACTCATCAGGGGGATGGCTGGCATGGGTCACGAAGCCGCGCATCGTGCTCGCATAGCGTAAGTGGCAGGTTTTGGTAGAAGCCGCCGTTCAAACCTAGGTGAAGAATGGCGTGAGTTGGTCGAGAGCTGCCATCGGCTCTGCGGCGGCGCTAACCCAAAACAAGTCAACGACGCTCGCTGTCGCCTACTAACCTCGGCCATCCATCCAGCAAGCGCTTTATGCAATTACGGCCAGCTGTCGATCAATATCTGAACAATTAATGGTTCAGATTTTGATAATCAAGTTTGGATCCTTTTTAACCCATAGTCGGCCATTTGCGCCCCCTCCCCCGCTGCCCAACTTCAGACTCTCATTCAGGTGCGTTGATATCGATTATGCAGCTGCCGACGTCTTGTGGCGCTGCGCTCGACTTTGAACAATTCGATAAAGTTTAGGTGGCCCTAGGCCGCATAACGCAGTGATAAGATTGTGGGTCGGGACAGGTTCGGGACAACACACGCGGAATTGTTCCTATGAATAGTTCAGGCTATGTTGTCTGATAATTGCGGGCTGTCCGAAGCGGCTGCAAGGGGGGATGGCATGAGAAAGCTCTTCAGTATGGTCGCGGCAGCAATGGCTGCCTCTTCGGCATCTTCAGCTCCTCCACAAGCGGCACCGATTACGGTTTCGATCGCGGCGGATGGCACCGGCCCTAAGATCAATCCCGACATCTTCGGCCAGTTTGCAGAGAATCTGGGCACTGGGATTTACGGGGGCGTTTGGGTTGGCGAGGGTTCAGCCATCCCGAACGTGCGCGGCTTACGCAGCGACGTTGTGACTGCACTAAAGGGCTTGAAAGTACCCAGCGTACGCTGGCCCGGTGGCTGTTTCGCCGACGAATATCATTGGCGCGATGGCATCGGTCCGCGAGCAAAGCGTGCCGTCACCGTCAACGGAAGCTGGGGCAACGCGCTCGAAAAAAATGATTTCGGCACGGACGAGTTTTTCGACTTCATCCAGCAAATCGGATCGGAGGCCTATATCTCTGTCAACATGGGATCGGGGAGCGTCAAGGAAGCTGCCGACTGGATGGCGTATATGACCGCCGACCCGGGCACGACTGCCGGCGCCGAACGCGCCGCCAACGGTCACCGCGATCCTTACCAGGTGAAGTTCCTCGGTATCGGCAACGAAAGCTGGAGCTGCGGCGGCGCGTATCGATCGGAATATTACGTTGACGAGATGAAGCGCTACGCCCGCTTCGCGCGCAACCTGAACCTCAAGCAGCAAGGTACAGACAACCCGGCGGGCGGATCGGTCGCCGGATCGAGTCCTATGCGGCGTATCGCGGTCGGGCCGGGATCGCCGGGGACCGACTATACCGAGGCGGTGATGCGCGCGTGGAAGGGACACGATTGGAGCTGGAGCATCGAAGGGGTGTCGCTGCACAATTATACCTGGGTCAGCTGGCCGCCGACCTACGCCAGCACTGGGTTCGGTGAGCGCGAATATGCGACCCTGATCAAAGACACGCTGAAGATGGAGGATATGATCCGCATTCATTCCGCCGTCATGGATAAGTACGACCCGGCCAAGAAGGTCCCGCTGGTCATCGACGAATGGGGCGTCTGGCTGGCCAAGCTGCCCGGCAGCCGCGACGGTTTTCTGCATCAGCAGAACTCGATCCGCGATGCGATTATCGCCTCCATCAACCTGAACATGTTCGCGCGCCATGCCGACCGCGTTCGGATGACCGCGATCGCCCAGATGGTGAACGTGCTTCAGGCGATGATCCTGACCGACGGACCGAAGATGGTGCTGACGCCCACCTACCATCTGTTCAAGATGTACGTGCCGTTCCAGGATGCGACGCGGTTGCCGATTACCTTTGACGCGGGCATCTATCGTTTCGGCGATGTCAGCTTGCCGCGCATCGACGCGATCGCCGCGCGCGCAGCAGACGGAAAATTATGGATCGCGTTGACAAACGTCGACCCCAGCGCGCCGGCGCAAATCGATGCGCAGATCCAGGGCATACGGGCGCGGGCCGCGTCCGGCACGGTGCTGACCGCCGACCGGGTCGATGCCGTCAACACCTACGACAAGCCGGACTCGGTCGTGCCGCGGCAGATTGCTGCCCGCGTGAGCAACGGGCGGATCAGCCTGACGCTACCGCCGAAATCGGTCACGGTGCTGTCGGTCACGCAGTAGCGGGTGCAGTGGAACGCATCTTACAAAACGCCGCGGGACGCCCATCGTGATCGATACGATGTTCGCGAAAAGTGTGCGGGTTACAGGGTCGGGCGAGGAGAACGCTACATTCAGTCAAGCACGTGTCCCTCCCGGCAATTCTTGGGGTGGCACTACTCCGCCAAAAAACTAAGATCCGCTATTGGCCTTAGCCGCCCGGTAGCTCGGTGGCCGGCTAGACCCAAGCCCGGCCATTCCCGACGCCCATCCGCGCCCCCAACTCCCGACGTTCCTTCATCTGTGCTTCATCGCCCCGCGGCGCTGCTGGAATGGCAGAGATTGCACCATTTCTGCCGTTTCACGACATGCGACGCGGCGACCTCGGGTAAGCGGTTGGTGCGCGATCTGGGTGATCTGACCGCCGAGCGTGGCGAACCCAAGATGATCGTCAGCGTCATCGGAATCAAATTGACCTCGAACGCGGTGCTCGCGTCGTCGGGCGATGCTGGCATCGAGTGGCACAATACTGCGCCGGGTAAGCAAGCACAGAATTGGTTCGTCGAAGGCCTCAACGGTCGCCTGCGCGATGAGCTGCTCAACGAGACACGTTTCTTCACGGTCCGCCAGGCGCGATCGATCCTCGCGCGCTGGATCAACGACTATAACACCGAACGGTCACACTCCTCCCCTGGCTACGCTAGACCGGCGGCGTTTGTCGCCGCACTTCACCTGCGCTCCTGCGCGACAACAACGGCCGGTCTGTGCTCGCCGCTGGATGAAAGACGGAGCACGTCACGCGCTGAGCGGCGGGTGTCCAAGAGCGCTGTCGGCACGGGATAACAAACCCGATAGGCCGCACTCACATACAGCTGTATGCCGAAGCTCTGTTCAGCAGTGCGATGGGCTCCGGTTTAAGCAGAGAGATACGACGCCCCCCCCAAGTCGCGTGCAGATCCTGTCCCTCCATCGCACGCGGAAGCGCCGTCAGCCTGGCCCGGAACCACTGCTGACGATAGGAGAACCGCAGCAGCAACAGGTGCTGACAGACGATTCGATCTAGAAGCGAAATTGCAAACCACCATAATATTGCGGCCCGCTGTCGCTAACTTCGGCGATGCTATCGCTGCCGCCTTTGACGAAGACGTCCCTGGCCCCTGTCACATTCAGTGCCTGGAGCTTTATTCGCACACGTTCCGTCAGCTGATAGTGCGCGGAAAGGTTCAGATAGCCTGCCGCCAGAACGCTTCGGTTGGTACCTCCGTTGGGTTTCAGGTAGGAGGAACGGTACCGGTAGCTCGCACGCAGCGAAAGCCTGGCGCGCTCCCAATAGGCGGTGCCGCTGGCGACGTAGCGCGACAGTCCGGGCAGGTTTGCCGGGTCGACGTAATTCGCGAGAGCTGATGTGTCGGGATATTGGAAATCGGCATCGGCGACATTCAGCGAACCGGTCACGCCAAAGCCGCTCAACAGGCCCGGGGCCCAGGTCAGCGCATGCGAAGCGGACACCTCGACGCCATACAAGTGACGAAGCCCTGGATCATTGGCAGGGGCTATGAGGTTCACCGAATAATCGCGCAGTCCCGCAGGCCGTCCATCGACGATTGTGTTCACGTCGATCGCGGTCGGGATTGCCCCCACGCCCGAGATGACGGTTCCGCGCAACCACTTTCCATAGACGGCGGCGGAAAGAACGGTGTCGCGCGACGGGTAGAATTCCAAGCTGGCGTCCGCGTTCCACCCCCGCAGGGGCTTGAGCCCAGGGTTACCGCTCGTCGCATTGAACGTGACCGTATCCGAACCGCCGGAACCGGCGGATGGATTGAGCGTGATCCCCGCCCCGAAGGACTCGATCCCGGTTCTTGCCAAGGCTCTGTAAACAGCAAGCCGCAGCTTCGTCGTTCGCGAAAGATCAAACGCAACGTTGGCACTAGGGAGCCAGTATCGGTACGCGCCGCCCAGCGTATCGGTTGAAATCGAACCGGTCGGATCAGCTGCAACCGTATAATTGTCGGCCGCGGAATCAATCGTCACTACGAAGGGCAGCCGGTAGCCGATGGAAGTAACCGAGGTCTCGACGTAGCGGACGCCAAGGTTCCCGCTGAACGGCGTTGATGCGAACGAACCCGCAAAGCTCGCCATGGCGTACAGAGCGGTGATCCGCTCGGAGACATTTATATCGCTCGGGTCGCGCCGGTCGTTTGGAAAGGGCAACGCGCCGTCGCTGCCGGCAAATGCTCTGAACAAACAGGCATTGTCGAAGGTCGCCCACTGTTTGGGAGCATCGGTCGCCGAAAAATAGCTCAACGAGGAAAAAGGCGTGCGGCAGGCCAGATTGGCGCCGTTGATAATTTCGGCGACCGATCGACCGCCGGACGGCACGAGCGTATTGAGATCATTGTTCGCGTTTTGCGCCAAGGTTCGACGCTGTTCGGAGTAGCGCGCGCCCACCTTTATGGAGCGAAGAAAGCCATCGAGTGCGCGTTCAATATCAAATCTGGCCGCATAGATGTCGTCGTGACGGTCGGTCGCGAGCCGGTTCCGAGCGTAGACGGCGGTTGCTGCGGTGTTACCAAAATTGGCCGGATCGGTCACGTCAAAGCTATCGAACATGATCGCCGGAACGAAAGGGCTGTTCCGGTAATCGAGCGTGTACCCGACGCGCGTGTTCGAGCGCATGCGCGTTTGCTGCTGGGTCTCGGTGCGATGCGATTTGGAAAGGCTGACGTCGCCTTCGACTGTCCAGCGGCCCGGGGTCCACCGTGTGGTTGCCCCAACCCCTAAATATGTCTCGTCTCGCAATCGGCGCTCTAGCTGGTCCTCCAGAAAAGAATTACCGGAATAAGCGATCAACGCGCCTTTCGACCAGCCGTTGCTGCCATCACCAACGAGGATCGGCGAGACGCCGCGCAGACCCTCGGTTATCTGAAGGACGTTTCGATTCTCGGTGGACTGCCGGCGGGAATATTGGCCGTCCACGGTGATATCCAGATTGGACGCCGGTCTCCATTCCAGCGTCCCAAAGGCCGCATTTCTGAGCTCGCGTGTTTTTTGCTCACGGAAACTCCTGGACTGGGTCGCGTAATAGACTTGCCCGACCTTTTCGCGGATGCCTGACCGCGCCGCAGACGCGTTCGCGCAATTCGCGCTCGCACCTGCAGCGGACAGCTGCGAAGCCGTCCCGCGGACGAGCGTACCGTTGGAAGCAGAGGTCGTGCACGGCACGAAGTTCGCGTTGCCGTTGTAATAGTCCTCTGGCGCGGCACTATCCTGCCGCCGCAACCCGATCGAAATGCCGATGTCACCGACCGCGGTCTGGAACTGGTCGAGATAGGTGACATAGGCTCTGTAGCCGACACCGTTTCGGCCGCGGATCGCGTCATCCTTCGGAAAGTAAGAACCCAGTATCTCCCCCGTCAGACGCGCGCGTTTCGCGTCCAATGGGCGGGCGGTGCGAAGGTCGATGACACCTCCGATCCCGCCCTCCAAAAAGTCTGCCTGCTGAGTCTTGTAGACCATGACCGCGCTGATCAGCTCGGACGGAAATTGCTGGAAGCTTACGGAACGATCGACACCAGCCGCCGATGCCTCCCGCCCGTTGATGGTCATGAAATTGAGCGTGGGTCCGAGCCCCCGCACCGAGGGGTCGTTCGCATTGCCCTTGAAGCGATCGGCCGTCACGCCCGGAATGCGCTCCAGCGTATCCGCCACGGAATTGTCGGGAAGAGCACCGATTTCGTCGTCGACGATGCCATCGGCGATGACGGTCGCCCGCCGCTTTACATCGATGGAGTTGCGCTGCTCCTGCCGTGCACCCGTCACGACGATGTCGCCCGAAGCGTTTGCGCCGTCGGTCGACGATATCGATCGGTCGAGCGCCTGCGCGTTCGCACCGCCGACAACGAGCCTTGCGAAGACCAGACAGCTCAGGCTGTTGGAAAATAGTCGCGCGACAGCCGCCACCCGACACCCTTCCCCCGTTTGTTCCCCATGGCGCAGAATTAGCATGATCGGGCTAGCCCAACACCACCCTTTCGGGTGGACGGCAACGATGGTCGTTGGGCGCAGAATCCCTGCGCTCAATACCGTTGTTTGGGTTGGCCACGAAAGATCGCTAGAAAGGGGACCATGCAGCGGAATCCCGCTCCGCGGGATCCGGTGTATTGCGGCAATCGGCTGGAATTACGACCGGACCGGAGGGCCTTGACAGCAACCTGAGGCCGACACGCTGTCCCGTAACGCAGCTGCGAATTCCGCCACAGCGTCCTCGTATCGCGTGACGCCAACGTCGAACACCCATTGGCGCACCGAACTGTCGCGCGCGAGTGCCTCGTCTCGCAGCCATGCCCGTTTGGCAATCGCGCTGGTCAGCGCACCTATCATCTTTGCAGCAGCGCCCGCAGTCTGTGCTCCGGACAGGCCGCTATCGAGCATGCCAGGCGCAAACGCGACGCTGGTTACTCGCATCAGAACAGCCGAAGCGTAGGCAGTCGATACTGCGCCAGCCATCACGTCAGTCGACCAATCGTCAGGATCGCCGAGGCCCACGACGAGTATTGCAGCGGCCTCTACTGCATCCGGCGGATGATCGATCAACAGGATTTCACCCCGTTCCGCGCGGAAGACACCATTCGCGCGCGCGACGAGGAGCCTTCCAGAAAGCGCGGCATCAAGATGGGCAAGGCCGCCACCGGGCCGATCGCCGCGCGTTTCACGCGTAAACATGCAGGCGCACGAGAGGTCCACCGTCGCGGCAACGCCGTCCCAGGCCGCGACCTCGATGCCAACGCCCAGATGGTCGCCAACGGATCTATGCTTCGTCATCGCTAATTCCCACCCAACTGCGGCATCATAGCCTCCGACGCCGCGATCAGTCCGCCCACGTGCCCTCCTGCAACAGCGATCTGCACCGCGTCAGCGCCGATGGAGCAGGCTTCGCGCCTGCAATGCTACGGCCAGCAGCGACAGGACGACACCGAGTAGCGACACTGCTTGCCATCCCCCGAAACCCCAGACAGCAGTGGCCGCTGCCGAACCGGCGGCACCCCCGAGGAACATCGCTCCCATGAAAATCGTGTTCAACCGCGCGCGTGCTTCCGGGCGAAGCGCGTATACGACATGCTGGTTGGAAACGAGGGCACTCTGGACCGCGAAGTCGAGAACGATCACCCCTACGACAAGGCCAGGCAAGCTCGACCAGAGACCGAAGATCGCCCACGAAACCAAGGTCAGCAACGCGCCGAACGCAATCACGCCGTGCGGGCCGCGCTTGTCCGCAAAGCGACCGGCGATGGGCGCCGCCAGAATACCGACCGCGCCGACGACGCCAAACAAGCCGGCGACATCGGCTCCAAGACCAAAGCGCGGTTCCTGAAGATGCAAGGCGAGGATCGTCCAAAAGGCAGTGAAGGCGCCGAACAACAGGGCCTGGGTCACGGCCGCAATTCGCAGATCGGCGAATTCCATCCAAAGATGCCCCAGCGAGACGAGCAGGCCTCGATAGGTCATGCGGCTGTCGGGTCGGCTGACCGGTAGCGTGACCAGCATGAGGGCCCCGGCACCGAGCGCCATGGGTACGCCGAGCCAGAACATCTCGCGCCAGCCAGCATGGGTGGCGACGAGTCCAGCAAGCGTCCGGCTGAGCAATATGCCACACAGGACCCCTGACATCACGGTCCCAACTGTGGCCCCGCGCTTCTCGGGCGAAGACAAATGGGCCGCAAATGGCACGATCTGCTGCGCGACGGTCGCCGCGACACCGAGCAAGAGAGACGCCAGCAAGACCAGCCAGACGCTGGGCGCCAGCGCTGCCGCGACGAGCGCCACGGCGAGCACTGCGAACTGGATTACGATCATCCGCTTGCGCTCGACCAGGTCGCCGAGTGGCACGAGCAGGAACAGTCCTGCTGCGTACCCGAACTGGGTCGCGGTCGGAATCAGGCCGGTCGCACGTCCGGGAAGGTCACGTTCCATCACGCCGAGCATCGGCTGGTTGTAATAGATATTCGCGACCGCGACGCCCGCGGCGATCGCCATCGCAAACTTCATGCCGCCGCTGATCCCGGCTGGCGTTGGCACAATCGCCGTGTGTTCTGCTTGCGTCAAGGTTGTCATGGCACGGCTCCTGCGGCGCACCGCTCAGGTTAAACGGTTGGGTCGCGGCTGGCTCCCCGCCCCGGTTGCTTCAGGCGGTGCGCCAGTTGCGCCGCCATGCGAGCGGCGTTTCATTCAAGACGCGGCGGAAGAGGCGTGTGAGATGCGCCTGGTCGGTCATGCCGCATGCGCACGCAATGTGGCTGAGCGTGTCGTTCGTTTCGAGCATGAGCCGTTGCGCGCGAAGGATGCGTTGCCGCACAATGTAGCCGTGCGGCGTCTCGCCGGTGCTGGTCTTGAAGGCACGACAGAAGTGGCCGGGGCTCAGTTCGGCAACGACTGCGAGATCGTCGATCAGGATGGTGCCGTCGAGTTCTTCCTCGACATAGGCGCGCACGCGCTTCAGTTGCCAGGGTGCTAGGCCGCCCTTCGTCGCGTTGGCCGGTGCCGGCGCACTCTCGACCGGGGAGCGCTCGAGCGTGTCGGCGTTGCCCAAAAGCGTCGAGGCCTCGTCAAGACAGCGGCGCGTGAAAGAGGGATCGACCTCGATGGATCGGCGCGCCTGTCCGAGCAGATCAAGGAGATAGGGCGGAAGCGCCTGCCTCGAAGCGGCGGCCTTTTCGATTACATTGAGCAGCATAGCGTGGTCCCCCAGCCGTGGATGGCAGGATCACTATCGAGCGGGTTGCCCCCGAATTGAATCGAACAGGGGTAGCGTCCGCACCCCATCAAAGGCCTGCGCACCCCAACCAAAAGTTCTAGGGGGTGGCTGGTCCGCTCCGCGCAGCCTCAGAGGTCGATGACGCCGCGCCGTGCTGCGATGGTCACTGCGTGCGTTCGGTCGGCAGCGCCGAGCTTGGAATAGATGATTTTCAGATACCCTTTGATCGTGTCTTCAGCGAGGCCGAGCTTGGCCGCGATCTGCCTGTTGGAGTTGCCTGCCGCAGCGAGCGTCAAGACTTGCGACTCGCGTCCGGACAAGACGTCTTCGGCCAGATGCAGGGCGATTTCGGTCGCGATTGCGGATGAAAGGTGTTTGGCGCCGCCGTGCACGGAGCGGATTGTCTCCAACAGCTCCTTTCGCATGCTGCTTTTCAACAAATATCCAACCGCTCCTGCCCGCAAGGCGCGCATCGCCTGCGCGTCGCCGGAATAGGTGGTGAGCACGATGATCCGTGACGACGGGTGCACGCTCCGCAGCGTTTCGATCGCGGCGACGCCGCCCATCCCGGGCATTTGCAGATCCATCAGGACGATATCGGGCTGATGGATTTGATAGAGCTCGATGGCTTGTTCGCCCGTCTCGGCTTCCGCCACGAGTTCGAGGTCGCCCTGGGTTTCGATGACGGCGCATACGCCTTCGCGCAGGAGCGGATGATCGTCGACGACCATGATTCGAATGCGATCGGGCTTGGTCATGTTACGCGCTTTCCATCTCCCCGGCGAAAACGGGCGAATAGCTATTGTTCCCAAACCAGAGCGAACGCCATGCGGAATTCGTCTGCCAGAACGGCGGCCTCTGCAGGCGGTGCGACAAATGACCAGCGCTCGAGCCTTCCCGGTTGCGCGCTCAAGACATCGATGATGCCACGCAGGATCGCACGGGTGCTCGGAGCGGCTTCGAATCGTGTGCCGCTGGTCACCAGACGCGCGGGTGCAAAAGCTGCGTGCCCACCGCTTAGGCGAACCGCTTGGTTCGCCGCCGAACGCAGCGCTCGGCGGGTATGCGACGCGACGCTTCTCCCTGTCGGGCCGAGGCCGAGAAGCAGCACGCCCTTTGCTTTGATCGGGGCGGGTGGTGACGAGAGGAATAGCGTCTCGCCCCACTTTCCAGCGAAGATTCCGTCCGCACGCAACCGTGCGATCGCGCCGTGCATCGCATGGTCGAGACCCTCGACTGCGGCTGCAAGCTCAGCGCCGGCTGGCGTGCGCGAACAGATGCCGACGATCGCCAGATCCGCCGCAATCGTCGAAAGTTCACCGGCAACGACATCGAGTGCGGTGCCGCAGCATCGACCGATCGGCAGGATCGAATCAACGGGCACATGCCGATCATTCGACATCCGAGGCTCCTCCTGCGCGGCCCGTACCCCTCATGTCTTACTCTCCCCCCAACGACAGCCCCCCATGGGACAACGTTTAGGTCACGGATGGCGTGTGCGCGTCTTGGACGTACATGACGTCTTCGCAGCGACGCCTGGAACCGAGACTTTCTCAGTCCCGTGAGGGCGCCACACCCGGCCAAAAACGCCGAGCCAAGCCCCACCGCTGCACCTCTCGCGGCTCGGAGCGGACCGCCACCCCGGCGGCGGCCATGGTGCGGCCAGATACGCCCCTATCCCGACGATCGCGTCGTCGCCTGCTGCCACGTTTTCCCAAACCGTTACCCGCCAGCAAATGATGCGAACGCACACCAGGGTCCCGATCCATGGGATCGCGACCCTGGGGCCCTTGCGGAGCGGGGCAGCGGGGGAGGAACTGCCCTGCAGCCGGGGGCGAGGCGTCCTAGCTCCGCAGGAAGGCGAGCAGATCGGCGTTGTACCGATCCTTGTGGGTAAAGGTCAGCGCATGTGGAGCGCCTTCGTAGACAAGGAATTGCGAGTGGGGGATCAGCCTGTGCGCGGCCGCGCCGGTGGGCGCGATCGGCACGACCTGGTCGGCCGCGCCGTGGACGATCAGCGTCGGCATGGTGAAGGCCGCCATGTCCGGTCGAAAATCGCTTTCCGAGAATGCACCGACGCAGTCATACGTGCCCTTGATGCCGCCCATCAACGCGATCTGCAGCGTCTGCTTGAATACGCCTTGGGAAACGGCACCCGGATTCTGATTGGTGCCATAGAACAGCGCGTTGAAATCATCGAGAAACTGCGGACGATCGGCGAGCAGGCCCTGTCTGATCCCGTCGAAAATCTCCGCCGGCGCGCCTTCGGGGTTGTCGTCCGCCTGGATAAAGTACGGGGTCACCGCAGAGGTCAAGCAAGCCTTCGCTACCCGCACGCCCTTATACTTCGAGATGTAGCGCGCGACGTCGCCGCCGCCCATCGAGAAACCGACAAGCGTCACGTCCTCGACGCCGGCGGCGTCCAGGACCAAGGCGATATCGTCGGCAAAGGTATCATAGTCGTAGCCGTCCCACGGCTGGCTCGAACGACCGAACCCGCGGCGGTCATGCGCGATCACACGGTAGCCGTTCATGCCGAAGAACATCATCTGCTGCTCCCACATGTCAGCACTCAGTGGCCAGCCGTGACTGAAAAATACCGCCGGGCCGGTCCCCCAATCCTTGTAATAGATTTCCGTGCCGTCCTTGGCAGTTACGTAGGGCATCGTTAAGGTCTCCAAGGATCGCGGGCAGCGCGACCTTCCACCGACTTCATAAAGACTAGGCTCCCTCGGGAGATTGTATGGACGGCACCGATTTTGCGCGAACCGAACCTCAAGACATGACTACACCACCAGCCCTCGAACCGAGCGCGATGGTCATCATTGTCGATGACGATCTGCTGGTGCGAACCGCGCTCGACAGCCTCTTTCGGTCGGTTGGGTTTGCAACCCGGCTCTACGCAAGCGGTCGGGAGGCGCTCGCCGACACACTCCCCGACATGGTCTCGTGCGTCGTCACCGACGTGCGAATGCCGGAGATTGGCGGCTTCGAATTTCAGACCGCGTTGAATGGCCGCGGGGCCGAGATACCGGTGATCTTCATGACCGGGCATGGGGACATCCCGATGAGTGTTCGCGCCATGAAGGCCGGCGCGATCGACTTCTTAAGCAAGCCGTTTCGAGATCAAGATATGCTCGACGCTGTCGGCGCGGCAATCGAGCGGGCTCGCCTGCACCGCGAAGCGAGCCGCGGGAATGCCGAAGCAAAGACCCGCTACGAAACCCTCACGCCGCGCGAACGCGAGGTTATGGACGGCGTCGTAAGAGGCCTTCTCAACAAGCAGATCGCCGGCGAGCTTGGTATTGCGGAAATGACCGTGAAACTTCATCGATTGAGCTTGATGCGGAAAATGGGCGTGAAACGGGTTCCCGATCTATTACGGCTTTCCGATCTGATTAAGGCCCCGGTGAACTACGACCGATCCTAAACCTTCGTTGGGGATCGCTAACGCCCGCACGTTCCCGTAACCGCTGTCGGATGGTATCCTTTTTCCGGGGGAGCGGCGTTTTGGGCAATCGCCTCATTGCTGTTGTCGATGATGATCCGCTCGTCCGTTCGGCGACAACAAGCTTGCTGCGATCGTTCGGTTATGATTGCCACGCCTTCGGTTCCGCCGAAGAGTATCTGAGCCACACCGGGTTCGCCTATGATTGCGTTGTGAGCGACATTCAGATGTCTGGCATGTCCGGCGTCGAATTGGCGAACCTGCTGCACAAACAATCGATAGCACCCCCGATCATCCTTATCACCGCCTATCCGGAAGCGCGCGCCGCCAATGCCAAAAATGCCGGTGTGGTCGTGGAACTGCTCGAGAAGCCACTAGACGGCCAAGCGTTGCTGGGCGCCGTCCGAATGGCCATCGGCACCCCCGATCGCGCTGAGGGCGATTAGCGGAAGGGTCACTTCCGCGATGGCGCCACCGCCCGTGCCGTTGCGGCGCGAAATGGAGCCGTCATGCCGGTCGACGACCATTTTTGCGATAGAGAGTCCGAGGCCCATTCCCGTCCGCTTTGTCGTGAAAAAACTGCCAAAGACCTTGCCGGCTTCTGCCGGATCCCAGCCTGGCCCTGCATCCGCGACCGTCACAACAGCCTGGTCATCCTTCTGATCGAGCGTGAGCGTCACGATCCTGCGATCGGGCGGCGTATTCACCATCGCTTGGATGGCATTCGTGATCAGGTTGATGAGGACCTGTTTCAGGAGAATCCGATCGCCGTTGACCGTCAGCGTCTCCTCGGTCGCCGGGATGATCAGGATCCGAGCACCATGCTCGGCGGCCTCTCGTCGCATAAGCGCAACGGTGGTTGCTATCAGACCCTCGAGCTCGATTTCGCAGAGCTCGATACGCGATTCCCCGACGAGCGCACGCACACGTTGCATCACCATTCGAGCGTGCTGAACGCCGAGGGTGAGTCCCGCCAGCGCGTCGCGCGCCTCGTTGAGGTTCGCCGGGCTTCTGGTGAGCCACCGGCTGGCCGCGTCGGCATAACTCTGGATCGCGGACATCGGCTGATTGAGTTCGTGCGCGATCGACGCAGACATTGCTGCGACGGCACTTGTTCGATGGGAATCCGCAAGTTCCTCGCGGGTTCGCAAGATCTGGATCTCGAGCGCGCGGCGGTGGGAGACGTCGAGAATTGAGCCTGGGACCCGGTCTAACGACGCATCCGGGCCGAGACCGAATGCAACGATGACCTGCCGCGGCGCACCGTTCAGCGGCAGCACGATCGCCTCTGTCTGAAACAGTGCGCGCCGTTCGTCGATCGCGACGATGCATTCGGCGAAGCTATCGTCGGTTTCGGGCAAAAAACCGCTCAAATGGCTGAAGAAGTCCTGCTTGCTGGTCACGCCCATCATCGTCAGCGCGGTTGCGTTGACATCCGTGATCCGAACCGACCGCCGCATCTGGACCACGAACTTGGGATGCTCGGCGACATACCGCCGAATGTCGGTCACGCCGCTTTCCCGCAAGCGCGTCAATTCGGCGACGATCGGCGTGAAATCATGCTCCCAGATCGCAATCGCCAATGTATCG
Organism: Sphingomonas sp. PvP056; assembly: GCF_040549155.1. Classification (NCBI taxonomy): domain Bacteria; kingdom Pseudomonadati; phylum Pseudomonadota; class Alphaproteobacteria; order Sphingomonadales; family Sphingomonadaceae; genus Sphingomonas; species Sphingomonas sp. PvP056. Next base: position 124,805 of record NZ_JBEPST010000002.1, on the reverse strand, counting down.
AAGACGATCCGAAAGCGTCGGTCGCTGCGCTCCTTCGAAGAATTTATCGACTGATTGCGCAGCAGCAGGAACGTCGTGACGAGCAGGACCGTCAAGCTGATCCCGAGGTGCGCCAACGCAAGCGGCGGCGCGCCATAGCTCTCGAAGATACAGTAACCGAGCATCGCCAGGGCTACGCAAATCGTCGCCCACGCAAGGATCGCGGTCCTGCGCGCCGGTCCGATGACGCTCGATCCGATCAGTAATACCAGCACATAGAGACTGGCGACGGCCAGATCATCCGTCGTGAACGCATCGAACCAGAATATGAAGGCTGCCAGCACCGCAGCGAGTGCCGATCCCTTCTCCGGACCGCGCTGCGCGCGTCGACCTGGCGTGTGCCACGTAAACCCACGGATGAGCGGCTGAAATATCATGCATCCATTTTACCGGTCGTGGCGGATGGAGCAGCCCCCCAAAGCGTTGTCCGACACCACCCGATCGGGTGTCCTCGCTTTGCCGTGACGCCGATCCTCCGTGGCGCGATGCAAGCGCGCTACCCGCGCTCAGCCCGAGGAAACACTAACGTCGGCCCGTGGAACCGGGACGGCGAAACCGTTGAGCGTCATCGATACGAAGCAATAATGGCCGACCAGATAGATGAGCTCATTCGCCCCGGCCTGCCCGAAGCGCGACACGGCCAACGCATAGAGCGGATCGGGCAGTACGCCGCCCCGCAACAACGCCTTCGCGACGTCATGCGCGACTGCTTCGGCATCGTCGAGATCTTCCGGACGTTCCCCCGCCGCAAGCGTCGCCAACCGCCGCTCGGACATGCCGTGCTTGCGCGCCGCGACCGCACCGTGTGCGTAGGTTTCATAGGCGGCGCCGAAATGCGCGCCGGTCACCAGGATCGCAATCTGGCGAGGACCGTCGGGAATGCGCCGGGCCTTCGTCATGGCTTGCGTCACGCTCCAGAAGGCCTCGCCAAGCTCTGGATCGTGAAGCCATGCATTCCATGGGCCGAGCAACGCGCCGTCGTCGCGGCGGGTGACGAAGGCATCATATTTCGACGCGACACCCGCGGTCATTGCGTCGAACAGGGGCAGTTGCTCGGGGGTGACCTGGTCGGGAGCAATAGGGGGCAGTCGCATGCGCATCTCCTTTGGCGCGACGCTAAACGCCCTTCGCGGCGTGCGATACGCGCGCCAGGAGGTTTGCATCGCACCGATGCAAAGGATGTTTCATTTCTACAAAATGGCTTTGGCCCGCCTCGCCCAAGGCCATAGCGATCGCGCCCGATAGGCGATGCGCGCCGGAACCCGCACATGGATCGTCGTCCCCCCTTCCGGTCGGCTCTCGATAAGAAGGCGCCCACCGAGCTGCTCTGCGCGCTCCCGCATCCCGAGCAGACCGAAGTGACCGTCGCGGCCGCCCGCCGCGATGATCGTGGGAGCGATACCGATCCCATCGTCGCGAACGAAAATGTCGAGCGCGAGGGCACCGTGATCTAACTCGACAACGACGTTCCCGGCCCGCGCATGGCGTTCGACATTGGACAAGGCCTGACCGACGATCGCCACGAGTTCATCGACGACGGGCGCGCAAACGGGTCTGGTGCCGCCGCGAACACGCAGGTCCACGCTATCATAGCCGAGTGCCGCGATGCGCTGCTCGATGTCACCCGGCTGAGCGGCGCGAAGATCTCTCACCCGTTCGCGACTCTCGATCATGACATCGTCGCCCCGCTCGAGCACCTGTTCGATCATCGCACGAGCACGGGTGTTGCTTGGGATCACTTCGGCGACCGCCTGAAAACGGAGGATGAGACCCTGGACGCCTTGAAGGAGGGTGTCATGCAGTTCGCGCGCGATCCGTTCGCGCTCCTCGACCCGCGCCTCGACCCGATTGCGAACACGTTCCGCAATACTGCGGGTCCGCCACCGCAGCAAAGCGAGCGCGATGGCCACGACCGCGAGGATGACGACGATCGTAAACCACCAGGTCTCATAGAAGAACGGCGCGATATCAAAGGAGATCGCGGCGCCCCTCCGGTTCCACACCCCGTCGCCATTAGCCGCGACAACCTCGAACGTGTAATGCCCCGGGCGGAGGTTGCTGTAGTAGGCGACCCGCTGCAGATCCGCGTTGGACCATCGCCGGTCCAACCCGATCAACCTGTACTGGAAGTGGTTGGCGCGGGGGTTGGTGAGGCTCAACGCCGTGAATGCGATCGACAGGCGGCCCGTCCCGGCAGGAAGGCGGACGGTCGCGCCCGAGACGTCCACGACGCGCTCGTCTGCCGTAAACGATCGGATCGCAACGGGCGGCGGAAGGTCGTTGCGCACGAGCCGTCGCGGATCGACCCATGCCAAACCCTGGTTCGTCACGAACCACAGCTTTCCGGCGGAATCGAGCGTGATGTCGTTTCGATCGTAGCCGGTCGCAGCGGCGTGCAGTCCGAGATCCTCCCCGATGGAGAAGGCGGACAGCTTCCGGCTCGGCGTGTCGAACGTCGCCATCAGCTCGGACGTGCTGATCCGCGCAATGCCCTTTGCCGAGATCACCCAGGTCGTTCCGTCGGCGAGCGGCTGGATCCCCGTGACGTTCGCGAAAAAGGGATGCGATCGGTCGTCGATCACGCGAAACGTTCGACCGTCGAACAGCGCGATCCCGTGCTCGCCGCCGATCAGCCAGCGATGTCCGTCGCGGACGAGGGTCTTCATGAAGCCGATCGGAATACCGCGGCCCTGCCACAGCGTGGTCACGCGACCGGCGTGCCATAACCGCAGTCCATTAAGCGCCCGATAGGACAAAAGGTCGCCCGGCGCGGGCGATCGCATCATCATCGCGTGCCCCAACGCCGTTAGCGGCCCGGAAACCTTGTCGATCTTCGTGCCGTGCAGATGGTAGAGGTCGAGCGCGCTTATCCACCAACCGCCAGCGCCATCGCTCGCGCAGGCAACCGGGGCTGCATCGTCCGGGCGGCGGATGTCGGTGCGCGTGACCGTCTTGCCGACCTTTTCGAAAATGCCGCGGCTCGTCAGGACCAGGACGTTTCCTTCACGTGCCGCACAGAAATCCGTGATCTGTCCCGGAAAGGTCAGCGCCAGCTCGGGATCCCTACCGTCCGGCTGAAGCATAAAAATACCGGTAGAGGTGCCAAAGTACAAAGGCCCGCCCGGTCGCGTCGGCACGAACGTCGTGATCGTTTGCGGGGCTTTGGTATAGAGATTGATGTCGGGTTCGGAGAGACGGTCCAGGCTGCGCTCGCCTCCGACCCAGATGTTACCTTCGCGGTCTTGATACAGCGATAGCGGGACGCCCGAGGTGATGCCCTGGAGCGTGTCGAACCGGATTCCTTCCGCCCTGCCGGCCGTCAACGCGCGCAGCGACGCCGCCTTGACCCGGATCAGTCCACTGTCCTGCCGGGTAACCCACAGGTCCCCGCCGCGATCCATCAGGATTTTCAGTCCGACCCAACTTTGTTTGATCGGCGGCAGCGGCAAGGCGGCGCCAACGCCGTCGACACGATGGACGCTGTCTGTATCGATGATCCAGGCATCGCCGCGGGCATCTTTTTCGAGCCGACCGGATTGCGCCGTTGTACCCCGTTGTCGGGCGAGCTTTCCGACGCGATCGCGCACATAGACTGAGGGAAAAGACGCCAGGAGCACAGTGCGGTCAGGCATTGGGAGAATATCGAGCAACCGCGCAGTCGGCATGTCGCGTCCACTCTCGAGCCAATGCCACTTTCCGCGCACGTAATATCGCAGAAAATTGCCCCGCAAGCTGGTTGAGTAGACCCAGATCGCGCCGTCTTCGTCCTGCGCGATGGTGGAAACGGCGCCGGTCGGGCTGCGATCGTTCGCCGACCGCAACTGACCGCGATGATATCTCGCGACCCCGCCATAATCGTACCCGACCCAGAGATCACCATCACGCGCAGCAAGCAGGGCCGTCACCTGGAGCGATCGCGCCGGATCGCGGTCTGCGGGTTCGATCCGCTCGAACATGATGCCGTCGAACCGGTAGAGGCCGGTAGCGGATCCCAGCCACAGGAACCCGTCGCTGGTTTGCGCGATCGCCAGAATATTCGATGGAGCGCCCTCGTTGCTGGTCCAGCGCGCATGCCGCATGCGCTCGACCGGCGTGTCGGACGCATTGGCGACACCGCTTCCCACGATCGCAGTGAAGGCAATCAGCGCGATTACCCCCCTTAGCCAAAGGAGGACCGACCAAGACAGTCTGGGTTTGCGGATAGCTTTGGGCACGACCCAGTTACCTTGAAACGGAAAAACGATCATACGAGAAATCAAGGCTTGGCGAATTGGGCAGGTCCCTCGCCCCGACGAGGATCAAGACCCATTTTCCCGTTCGCCCCAGCCTTGGAGAAACTCGAGAAGCAGCGCGTTTACAACCTCCGGACGCTCTTCATGCGGAAGATGGCCGCAGCGCTCGATCGGCACCGCCCGCAGGTTCTCGGCCATCTCGCCCCAGACCTTGGGCATGTCGAACATTTCGCCGACGGCGCCGAAATTCGCCCCCCACAGCGCCAGCGTCGGACAGGCGATCTTGACGTCTGCATCCGCGAGGTCCTGCGCGACATCCTCGGCGTTGGCCCGGTAATCCGCCATCGCGCCGCGGACCGCGCCCGGCGCGCGATACGCGCGAACATAAGTGTCGAACGCCTCCCCGCTGATCGCCGCCGGGTCATAGGTCCAATCCGAAAAAAACCAGCGAAGCCACGGCTCCTCTTTCCCCGCGATCAGCGTTTCGGGAAGGTCCGGGATCAGGTGGAAGAGGAAGAACCAATAGGCTTTGGCAATGCGCGCATCGAGATCGCGCGCCACGATCCGCGTCGGGACATTGTCCATCACCACCAGACGATCGACCCGGTCGGGGAAATCCTTGGCAAAACGGGTGGCGACCCGCGCCCCACGGTCATGGCCGACGAGCGCGACCTTCTCGATCCCCAGCGTGTCGAGCAGCGCCGCGATGTCACGCGCCATAGTACGCTTGTCGTAGCCCGAGGCCGGCTTTTCGGTCTCCCCATACCCGCGCAGATCGGGAACGATCAGGCGGTAGAGCTCGCCCAGCACCGGGATCTGGTGTCGCCAGGCATAATTGGTCTGGGGGAAGCCGTGCAGCAGCACGACCGGCGCCCCCTGGCCCGCATCGATGAAGTTCTGGCGAATGCCGTTGGCGCGGAGCGTATGGTTCTCCAGACGGATCATGGCTGTATCCTGTTGAGGCTGTAATTCAGCGGAACCCATTCGAAGCTATCGCGCCCAGTGCGCCTGATATGTCCGATGCCCGGGAAGGAAATATGCGCTCCGGCGATCCACCATCCCTTGGCCGCGGCGGCGGCAAGCGCGGTCTCGCGCGAGCCGACCGCGGACGCGGCGTCCGTGTCGTATTTGATGGCGATGTGCGGGTCCGGGATCTGCGCGGGCATCACGTGGACCGTGTCGCCCCAGACCAGCAGCGTCTGCCCACGGCTCTGCACGAGATACTGTCGATGCCCCGGCGTATGCCCCGGCGCCACCATGGGTGTGATACCGATTGTGAGGGGCGCCTCGCCCTCGAACGGCTTGAACCGTCCCGCGGCAATGTAGGGTTTGAGAACCTGTTCGGCACCATCGAACATCGGACCGAGGATCGCCGGCACCTTCGCGCGATTGGCATCGTCGAGCCAGAAGTCCGCTTCCGCCTTCGAGACGCGGACGATGGCGCGGGGGAAGACCATCTGGCCACCGCGCATCAGACCGCCGACATGGTCGCGATGGAGATGCGTCAGATATATTTCATCGACCTGCTCCGGACTGAAGCCAGCCGCTTTGAGGTTGGCGACGAGAAGGCCGCCGTCCCGTCCGTACAGGTCACCGGCACCGGTATCGATCAGCACAAGCTTGTCGGTCGTCTTGACGAGGAATGCCGTAATCATCCCTTCGACCGGAGACTTGAGATAGGCCTGGTCGAGGAGCCGCTGCATTTCTCCGGGTTTCGCGCCTACCGCGAGGCCGGTTGCATCGAACGGATGCGTGCCGTCGAGCAAGGCGATCACCTCGAAATCGCCAAGCTCGAACCGATAATAGCCCGGCGCCTGTTTGGGCGCGAAGACGGGCGGCGATGCTTGCTGCGCGGACGCTGCCGCGGAGACGACGCCGACGCCGACGAGGGCCAGCACCGCAAACCCACCGGCGCGACGCATCACTCGACCGCCGCGACGGCCTTGACCGCCTCTACGATCATCGCGGCGACCTGTTTGGTATGCGACAGGAGCGAGGCCATACGTTCTCATCCCTTGATGAAGGCCAGAATGTCGGGGTTGAGAATATCGCCGTTGACGGTGAGCATACCGTGCGACAGTCCTGGATAGATTTTCAGGCGATTGTTCGGGAGCAGCTTGGCCTGCAGAAGGGACGCATCCTTGAACGGGACGATCTGGTCATCGTCGCCCTGCAGGACGAGAGTCGGCACCTTGATAGCCTTCAGATCCTCGGTCTGGTCAGTCTCCGAGAAGGCCTTGATGCAGTCGTACTGCGCCTGCGCGCCGCCCATCATGCCCTGACGCCACCAGTTTTGCCGCACGCCCTCTATCACCGACTTGCCCGGCCGGTTGAAGCCGTAGAACGGGATCGGAACCTGCCAGTAGAAGTCGGCGCGGTTGGCGGCGAGTTGCGTGCGGAAGCCATCGAACACCGAACGCGGCAGGCCACCGGGGTTGGATGGGGTCTGGACCATGATCGGCGGAACCGAGGCGACCAGCACGGCCTTGGCGACCTTGCCTTGCCCGAAGCGCGCGACGTAGCGCGCCACCTCACCGCCTCCGGTCGAATGCCCGATATGGATTGCGTCGCGAAGACCAAGCTTTTTGACGACCGCGTCGACGTCGGCCGCATAGGTGTCCATGTCGTTGCCGGTCGTGGTCTGCGTCGAACGACCGTGGCCGCGCCGATCCATAGCGATCACGCGGTAACCGTGTGACGAGAAATAGAGCATCTGCCCATCCCAGTCGTCGGCGCTGAGCGGCCAGCCGTGATGGAAGAAGATCGGCTGCCCCCGCCCCCAGTCCTTGTAGTACAGACGCGAGCCGTCGGCCGCGGTCGCATACCCATCGCCGACGGGGCCGGAACTCGGTGTACCGCCTGTTGCCGCCTGCGCGGCTTCGGGCAACGTTGTCGAAAGCGCTGCGGCCCCAACGGTGAGCCCGGCTCCGGCAAGGATGCCGCGACGGGTAAAGTCAGCACCCTGACCGTTCGAAGCGTCATGGTCACGCATAGTCGTCTCCTGTTTTGAATTCGGAGACGGTCTGAAGCGTGCGCTCGGCGCGCGATTGTCGAAGCGAGCGGAAATTGGCACGAAACGAACGCGAAGCACGCGGTGTCGCTCGGCAATCGCGAGCGGTGTCCTGCCCGCACGAAAAGACCGGACAGTTGCCTGCCCGGTCTGCTCGTCCGGCCTTTGCGAAAGGATCAACGCCGCGCGTCGAGGCTCCAGGCACCGCCGCCCAGCGCGATGACATTGAGCAAGCCCCCGGCGATCGCCACGTTCTTGAAGAAGTGAATGAACTGGTTCTGGTCACCCAGCGCCGAGTGGAAAGCGAGCGCGGTCGCGATCGAGAAGACGGCGAGAATGGCCGCCACCAGACGCGTGCGGTAGCCGAGCACCAATGCGGCTCCGCCGACCAGTTCGACCAGCAGCGCGATCGCAAGGCCCACCTGCGGAAGCGGAAGGCCTGCCGATTGGATGTAGCCGATCGTCGCGGCGGGCGCCGCGACTTTCGACAGACCGCTCAGGATGAAGATACCAGCGATCCCGATACGGCCGATGAGGGACAGCGCCGCGGCAGAATTCGTCGTCGGATTCGAAGCGTTGAACGGAACAGTTGCCATTGAAAGTCTCCAGTCGAAGGCGAACCCCTGTTCGCCGCTGACCGCACAGATGGCATCCTCGGATCTGTTCCAACAGTGGAACAAAGTCCTGCCTTTCGTTCGATAATCTAGAAATGCCGGAGCGTCCGATTGCCGGAAACTCCGCCGAAGGTTTCGACGTCCTTCGAAGAGCACGACCCCGAGCGCATCCCCCCCAAACCACCGCCGTTCGCATCACGATCGTCCAAGACTCGCCCGGTCTGCTCGATCAAAACACCCCCGACCAGCAAGACCGGCCAACGCGGCGCTGGCGCTTGAAAAAGCGCCGAGCGGACGCCCTTGCCGTCACCGAATTTGCCTTCACAAAACGGGAGATCCGCATGTCCATCACCGCCACCGCAACGCCCGGCAAGACGCTCATCGCGCCGAGCGATCACACGCTTATCCTTATCGATTTTCAGTCGCAGATGGCCTTCGCGACCAAATCGATCGATACGACCCTGCTGCGCAACAATGCCGCGCTCATCTCGCATGCGGCGAAGATCTTCGACGTCTCGACCATCCTCACCACGGTCGCCGAGGCATCGTTCTCCGGCCCGATGTTCTCCGAGATCACCGAGGTCTTTCCCGGCCAGAAGCTCTTCGACCGTACATCGATGAACACCTGGGAAGACGCCCCGGTGATCGAGGAGGTGAACCGGATCGGAAAGCAGCGGATCGTCCTTGCCGGCCTGTGGACCGGCGTGTGCATCGTCGGTCCCGCCGCGTCGGCAATCGATCAGGGGTTCGAGGTCTACTTCATCTCCGACGCGTGCGGGGATGTGTCGACCGAGGCGCATGAGCGCGCCTGTCAGCGCATGATCCAGCTTGGCGCGATCCCGCTGACGTCGGTCCAGTATCTGCTCGAGCTGCAGCGCGACTGGGCTCGCACCGAGACGTACGATGCGGTCACCGGCGCGGCCAAGAAGCTCGCAGGTGCCTACGGTCTCGGCATCACCTACGCCAAGACCATGTTCGGCGCCTCGGAAGGCGGGCACTGAGGTCGTGCGGCCGTACCTTATCTCGCTCGCAGCGGGTGTGCTCGTCGGCGTGATCTACGCCTTGATCAAGGTACGGTCGCCGGCCCCGCCGACCATCGCTTTGATCGGGCTGGCGGGCATCCTCATCGGCGAACAAGCCGTCCCGCTCGTGAAGAGCCTGTGGTCGAGCAAGGAAAAGGCGGCGGCGATCCATGCCGCCTGCAACAACCACGTCTTCGGCAAGCTTCCCGCCAATACCGACACGGACGCCGCCGCGTGACGCTCAGCAGGCGTGACACTCTTCTCGGCGGCGCGGCGGTTACGCTCGCGCCGCTGCTCTCTGGAAATGCGAAAGTAGCCATGACCAGCACCGACTTGATCCTCGTCAACGCCAAGGTGACCACCCTCGACCGCGCGAACCCCGAGGCCGAAGCTGTCGCGATCCGCGACGGCAGGTTCCTCGCGGTTGGCAGCGAGAAGGACGTCCGCGCGGCCGCCGCGCCGAACGCGATCGTGATCGACGCTGCACGCCGGCGGCTGATCCCCGGCCTGATCGACAGCCACATGCACATCATCCGCGGCGGCCTGAACTATAATATGGAGCTGCGCTGGGACGGCGTGCCGAGCCTTTCCCAGGCAATGGCGATGCTCAAGACGCAGGTCGACAATACACCCGCCCCGCAATGGGTGCGCGTCGTCGGGGGGTTCACCGAGCATCAGTTCGCCGAGAAGCGCCTGCCGACCATCGCCGAGCTGAACGCGGTCGCGCCCGACACACCCGTCTTCATCCTCCATCTCTACGATCGCGCCTTGCTCAACGCTGCCGCGCTGCGCGTGGTGGGCTATGGCAAGGACACGCCAAACCCGCCGGGCGGCGAAATCGTCCGCGATGCGGCGGGCAACCCGACCGGGCTGCTCCTTGCGCAGCCCAATGCGACGATCCTCTATTCAACGCTCGCCAAGGGGCCGAAACTCCCGCCCGAATATCAGCTCAACTCCACGCGCCACTTCATGCGCGAGATGAACGGGCTCGGCGTCACCGGCGTGATCGATGCCGGCGGCGGCTTCCAGAATTATCCCGATGATTACGCGATCGTCGAAAAGCTGCATGCGGATGGACAATTGACGCTGCGCATCAGCTACAATCTGTTCACGCAGAAGCCGAAAGAGGAACTGGCCGATTTCGCGGGCTGGGTAAAACAGGTTTCGCCGGGGCACGGCGACGACAGCTACCGCCACAATGGCGCGGGCGAGATGCTGGTCTATTCCGCCGCCGACTTCGAGGACTTCCGGGTCGAGCGCCCGGACATGCCGGCCAGCATGGAAAGTGACCTCGAACCGGTCATTCGGCTGCTCGCCGAGCACAGATGGCCGTGGCGGCTGCACGCAACCTACGACCAGACGATCGACCGCGCGCTGGACGTCTACGAGAAGGTCCACCGCGATATCCCGCTGACCGGCATCAACTGGTTCTTCGATCATGCCGAGACGATCAGCGATCGCAACATCGACCGGATCGCCGCGCTCGGCGGCGGCATCGCGGTGCAGCATCGCATGGCGTATCAGGGCGAGTATTTCGTCGAGCGCTACGGTGCGCGCGCCGCCGAGCGCACGCCGCCGATCGCCAAGATGATTGCGGCGGGTATCCCCGTCGGAGCGGGCACCGACGCGACCCGCGTTGCGTCCTACAACCCGTGGGTTTCACTCAACTGGCTCGTCACCGGCAAGACCGTGGGCGGTCTCAGTCTGTATCCAGGCGCGAACCGTGTCAGTCGCGAGAAGGCGCTGCGGATGTGGACGCACGAGAATACGTGGTTCTCGAACGAGGTCGGCAAGAAGGGTCAGATCAAGGTTGGCCAGCTCGCCGATCTGGCGCTTCTATCCGATGACTATTTCAGCGTGCCCGAAAGCGACATCCCGCATTTGCGGTCCGTCCTGACGGTGCTGGGGGGCAAAGTGGTTTATGGCGAAGGCGATTTCAGCCCGCTCGCGCCTGACATCCCCAAACCGATGCCCAACTGGTCTCCGGTCGCCACGTTCGGCGGATACCACCGCACCCCGGAAGCGGCTGCAAAACTCGCGAGCGCCTGCGGATGCGCCAGTGCATGCCAGGTTCACGGTCACGACCATGCAGCCGCACTTGGCCGCTCGGTTCCAACGCGCGACGTCCAGACCTTCTGGGGCGCGATGGGCTGCGGCTGCTGGGCAGTTTGAGAGAAATGGAAATGCAGATGTTGAAACGCTCGGCCCTACTCCTCGCCACGGCGCTGCTCGGTGCAGCGTCCTCCGTACCGGCAGCCGCGCGCGAGCCGACCGTATCGGCGGATTACGCGGTCGGCGCGCAATATGACACGACCCATGTCTATGTCGCCGTCGACGACTTCGACCCCTTCGTCGCCAGCCTCGTCGCGACCTTTGGTGGCACCACGTCGAAACAGGGCGTCTTCCAGGTCACGCCAACGCCGAGCCAGACCATGTCCCAGCTGGTGCTGACCCCGGTCGGCACGCTCTCGGTATTCGGGTTCAAGACGCCGATCCCCTACCCCTTCGGCGGCGAACGGACCGGATATCTGGTCACCGACATGGATGCGGCAACGAACGCTGCCGTCAAGCACGGCGCAGCCCGGCTGGTGACGACCTTCCCGGACCCGATCGGCCGCGATGTCGTCGTCCAATGGCCGGGCGGCGTGAACATGCAGCTGTATTGGCACACCGCCAAGCCCAACTATCCGGCGCTCGCCCACGTCCCCGAGAACCGGGTCTACCTCACGCCCGATGTCGCTGATACGTTCGTGAAGCACTGGACCGCCTTCGCGCACGGCAAAGTCACGCGTGACGTGCCGAATGCAGCCGGCGCCGAGATCGGTCAGCCGGGCAAGTCCTATCGGCGGATCGAACTGACGTCCGGCTATGGCAAGATGCTAGTGATCGTCTCGGACGGTCAGCTGCCGTGGCCCTACGGCCGCGACATGACCGGCTACGAAGTCGACGATCTCGGCGCGACCCTGTCCAAGGCGCAGGCCGCCGGCGTCGAAACGCTCGTTCCCGCCCATAGCGAGGGTGGGCGTTCCTCCGCGCTCGTGCGCTTCCCCGGCGGCTACGTTGCCGAAATCCACAGTCGTGCCGGCTGACATGCTGCACCCGCTCGATCCCGCAAAGGAGCCGCGCTTCGTCGATACCATACTCGAGTGGCGGGCGACCTGGTTCCTGGCGCGCCTGGCGCTCGTCGGGGCCTATCTGCTTGGCGGCATCGTCAAGGCCAGCGACTGGCAAGCCGCAGTCGCGGAGCAAGCGCATTTCGGGATGCATCCGGCACCGCTTTGGGCCGCGATCACGATCGCGGTCGAACTGATCGGTCCGATCCTGATCCTTTGGGGCCGTCTGGTCTGGCTCGGCGCTGGAATGCTGGGGGTCTTCACACTGCTGGCAGCGTACACGGCCAACGCGTTCTGGACGATGCCGGCCGGGCAGGATCGCTTCATGGCGACCAACGCGTTCTTCGAGCATATCGGGCTAATCGGCGGGTTCGTGCTTGCGGCGCTGGTCGCCGAGCGCGAGCGACGGCGTGCGTAAGCTCGCGCTTGTCGGCCTTGTCGTTGCCTCCCCGGCGTTCGCGCAGGACCGTGAGCCCTGGCAACCGCCGACGCTGACCACGACCCGCTATGACGAGGATTGGTCGACGATGGCCGATCCGGCAGACCGGCCCGGGCGCTGGAGCGACGATCTCAAATACATCCCGATCACCGACGACGCCTATGCCACTGTCGCGGCTGAAATCCGCATCCGCAACGAGAGCTATCGCAACAATCTGTGGGGCGGAGCGGCGGCCCCCGATGACGGCTATCAATGGGTGCGCTTCGTGCCCAGCGTTGACCTTCATGCGGGACGCCTGCGGGCGTTCGTCCAGCCGATTGCTGCCTATGCCATCGGCGTCGCGCCGTCCGCGAGTCCGATCGACCAGACGCGCGTCGATATGCTTCAAGCCTTTGCCGACCTCCGTCTTGGGGACGCCGGCACCGGATCGCCCGATGGAGTCGGCGTCACGCTACGGGCCGGCCGCCAGATGATCAGCCTCGGGACCGAGCGACTGGTGGGAACGCGCTACGGCCCGAACGTTCCCCTCGCCTTCGACGGTGTCCGCGCCCTCGCGTCGCTCAATGGTGCAACCCTCAGTCTGTTCGCCGTACGCCCCGTCCAGCCGAGACCATCGAGTTTTGACGATCGCCCTTCCCGCACCAAGACGCTCTGGGGCGCCTATCTCACACGCCAAGGTCTGGACCTGTACTATCTCGGCTATCACAACACGCAGGCCCGGTTCGGCGGTGTCGCCGGCGACGAGCTGCGGCACAGCGTCGGCGCCCGCTGGTTCGGCAGCCGCGAGGGATGGCACTGGAATGCCGAGGGCATCTATCAGTTTGGCCGTTTCACAAACCAGACCATCTCCGCCTGGAGCGTCGGCACCGAATTGGGGCACGCCTTTCAGGATCTCCCGGGGGCGCCCGACACGACGCTGCGCTTCAATGTCGTCAGCGGGGACCGGCACCGCGGCGACACGCAGCTGAACACGTTCAACGCGTTGTTCCCAAAGGGAAAATACTTCGGCGAGCTGTCACCGGTCGGGCCATCCAATATCGTCTCGCTGAACCCGCGGGTTGCCGTCTCGGTGACGAAGACCGTGTCGGCGAGTTTGGCGGGAATGGCCTATTGGCGGTTCTCCCGAGCCGATGGGATCTACGATATTCCGGGCAATCTCATCCGCGCGCCCGGCACGGCGACGTCGCGCTTCATCGGTCGGGAAGTCGAAGCGACGCTCGCGTGGCAGACGACACCCGATCTCGAACTCTCGACCTCTGTCTCGCTGTTCGGTCCAGGCGGCTTCATCCGCCAGACGGGACCGGCGCGCACCATCGCTATGCTGGGCCTCGAGGCCAATTTCCGATTTTGAAGGAACGAACATGGCTTCTCCGTCTCCCACGCCGCCCGCATCTGCGTCTCCGCTGCCGGCTTTGCTGTTGTTGCTGTCCGCCATTACCGGGCTGGTCGACGCGGCCAGCGTCCTGGGCTTGGGCAAGGTTTTTACCGCCAACATGACCGGCAATGTCGTGTTCCTCGGTTTCGCCGCCGCGGGTACGCCCGGGTTTAACTGGTCGCTCTATGTCGTCGCCATCCTCGCCTTCATGGCGGGAGCGCTTGTCGCGGGGCGGCTGGCGCATGGCCATGTCGCTCGCCCCGTGCGCGGCTGGCTGATGCGTGCCGCTTTTCTCGAAACCCTGCTCCTTTGGGTCGCGGCGGCGATCGCTTTCGGGGTGGGGATCGCCGATCTGAGCATCGAACGAACCTATGCCATCATCGTCTTGACCGGCATCGCGATGGGATTTCGCAACGCGACGATCCGGCAGCTCAAGGTGCCCGACCTCACCACGACCGTGTTGACGCTGACGATCACGGGCCTCGCGGCGGATTCAACCCCCGCCGGGGGGAGCAATCCCAACTGGACCCGGCGGATTGCCGCGGTGGTGTCGATCTTCATGGGTGCCGCGATCGGCGCATGGCTGGTGCGCACCTCCGGCCTGACGGCGGCCTTGGCCGCAGCCGGCCTGCTGGGACTGGTCGGGACCTTCGCCTGGAGCCGCCACCCGACGGCTGCCACCCCGATTTCGCGCTAGCACCACCCTTTCGGGTGGACATCGACGACCCCATCGGGGCGCGCGCCAGGGGCGCTCAACCGCTAGGGTGCGGCTGCGGGCGGGTGGAGATTTGGAATGCCGATGTTGCAGGTGCGGGACGGTACCCGTCTGTATTTTAAGGATTGGGGAAGCGGGACACCGATCGTGTTCGCACATGGCTGGCCGCTCAACAGCGACATGTGGGAAAATCAGATGATGTTCCTCGCGTCGGAGGGGTATCGCGTGATCGCCCATGATCGTCGCGGCTTCGGTCGCTCCGACCAGCCGTGGGATGGATATGATCACGACACCTTCGCCGACGACCTCTCGGAGGTGATGGTCCATCTCGATCTCAAGGATGTGACCTTGGTCGGATACGCGATGGGTGGCGGCGAAGTGACCCGATATGTCGGCCGCCACGGTTCCGAGCGGGTGTCGCGCGTTATCCTGATCGGCTCGACCACGCCGAAGCTGGGGCAAAGCGAAGACTATCCGCATGGCGTTCCCGAGCTGGTCTTCGACAATGTCCGGAGCGGTCTTCTCGCCGATCGTTCGGAGTTTCTGCGCGGATTTGCCCGGTTGTTTTTCGCGACCGGAGAAGACGAGAACGATGTGTCGGAAGGCAGTCTCGCGCACATCCACCAGATGGGACTGCAAGGCTCGCTCAAGGCCGGACATGATACGGTGACCGCGTGCGCCACGACCGACTATCGCGACGACATCGAACGCTTCGACGTTCCCGTTCTCGTCATTCATGGAGAGAAGGACGCGTTCGTTCCCTTCACGGCGACCGCGCGACAAGCCGCAGAACTATTCCCCGACGCGATTCTGAAAGTCTACGAAGGCGCTCCGCACGGTATCCTCTTCACGCACAAGGACAGGCTCAACCAGGATATTCTGGAGTTCATGACAGCCTGAGACGACAGTGACCGACTTTGCCAATTTTTCCTCTCCTGTAGCGGAAGCGCTGGAGCTCGCACTCGGCCGGCTGGACGTGCGCAATGCTCATACCCTTTTGGAGGGATTCGAGGGCACCGGGCTTGCTGGGCCGCGTCGCGAAAATCTGGCGCGCAAGCTTCTCGCGGCAATCCGGCTGGTGTCGGGAAATTCTCGGGCGCTTTCGATTCTCGGGGTCGCAAGGGAAGCGCTCCCGGTCCCGCTGTCTGGCATCTGGCCCTTCGTGCAAGTCGAGCAGTTGCGCCTTGCGCTGATCGCGACGCGCAAGCAGGGGGGCAGCTTCAGGACCGGACTGCGACTGCAGGCGGTCGATGGCCGCGCGATCCATGTCACCTTCGTCGCCTGGCGCGAAAGGGAGGACGAGGACACGTTGTCGTTCGGGCTGCTCGACATCACCGAGCAGATCGCGGCGCAAGACGAGCTTCTACGGTTGCACGCCCAAATAGCCCATGCGGACCGGCTTTCCACGCTCGGCGTGATGACCGCGACGATCGCGCACGAAGTGCGTCAGCCGCTCGCGGCGATGATGACCTCGGCGCAGGCCGGGCTGCGCTGGCTGCGCCGGCATCCGGCGGATCTCGCCCAAGTGGAAAGCTGCCTCGAGACCATCGCGCTCGGCGCGACCAAGGCCAATGACACCGTGGCGAAACTGCGCACGATGGCATCGAACCGGGACCACGACCTGGAACGCTGCGATGTCGGCGTCATCATCGAGGAAACGGCGGCATTCCTCCGGCAGGAGCTTGCCAGTCGCCAAGCGTCGCTCTCGCTCGATATTGCGATTGGGCTTCCGCCTGTCTCAGCCGACCGCGTTCAGCTGCGGCAGGTCCTCACCAACCTCATGGTCAACGCCGCCCAGGCGATGGCGGATGCGCAATGTTGGAGCCGAACGCTCAAGGTCAGGGCCCGAAGGGGCGACGGCTTTGTCATCGTCGATGTCGAGGATAGCGGTCCGGGCGTCGCGGAAAGGGATCGCGACAGGCTGTTCGAAGGCTTTTTCACGACCAAAGAGACCGGCTTGGGGCTAGGATTGCGCGTCTGCCGTGCGATCATCGTCGGTCACGGGGGAACGCTCGAACATCTGTCCAAGGCCAGTGCAGGTTCGATCTTCCGCTTCACGCTCCCTTATGCCGCCCGAGACACGGCATCCGCCGACGAGATTTGAGATGAGCCGCTATGGGGCGTTGATCGCTGTTGGTCGTGGCTCTTTCAATTTTACGCAATGAGCCCATTCGTCATCGACAAGGCCGGGTGGCGAAAGACCGAACGCGAGGTGTCACCTGCGCATTATCGGTCGAGCGCTCTTACGATCCTGCGGTCGGGCACGAGCCAGAGCAGAAGAACGACGATATACAACGCAAGCGCCAGCCAGCGGCTCACATAGGCCAACGGCACAGCCACGAGATAGAGGCCGATGCTGCCCAGGCCCTTTCGGTCCCCGCCGATCGCACGCGCAACGGCTGAATCGGGCCCGTTACAGGCAATGATGGCGCGTTCGGTCAGGGCGTAGCCGACGGCTGCCATGCCGAGGACAATGCCATACCCGGCGGTTGCTCCGGACGAAAAGCCACTCTCGTCGAGCCACCGGATCACAAAGGGCACGAGGCTGAGCCAAAACAGCAGGAAGAGGTTCGCCCAGAGCACACGTCCGTCAATCCGGTCGGTCGCATGGAGCATGTGGTGGTGATTGTTCCAGTAAAGACCCACGTTCACGAAGCTGAGCACATAGGCCAGCAACACGGGCGCAATCCCTGCGAGGTCCCGCAAGCTGCCCCCCTGCGGCACCTTGAGCTCCAGCACCATGATCGTGATGATGATCGCCACGACACCGTCGGTGAAGGCTTCCAGCCGCCCGGTGTCCATCCCGCGCGGCCTCACAGGTCGCGTGCCCCGGCGAGATCGACATCGCTCAGCGCGCGATCGACGAACTCGCGAATCAGCCAGGACGCGGCTGGCCCGGGCGGGCGGTCGCGCCGCCAGATCCCCGAAAAGCGATACATCCCGCCCGGGTCGTCGGGCATGGCGAGCCGTTTCAAGGTTCCGGCGACCAAGTCGGGCTCGATCAGGGGCAGCGGCATGTTGCCCCAACCGATCCCTTCGCGAAGGAGCTGATGCTTGGCGCCGAGGTCGGCCAGCCGCCACGTCCGCGAACTGACGACCGCGAAGTCGCGACCGTCCGTGAGCGGCGAGCGATCCGTCAAAACGAGCTGAACGTGCTCCCTGCCCGCGCCCGAAGGAATCTGCTCATAGCGTGCAAGCGGATGGTCCGGCGCAGCGACGGGGACCATCGCAACGCTGCCCACCGATGCCGCTTCGAGGCCATCGATACCGCTCGCGAGCGGACCGGACACGCCGACGATCGCGGTCCCCGAAAGCACGTGCCCGGCAACGGCCCCGAGCGCTTCGACATGCAGGCGTAGCGTGACGGTGGGATAGGTAGCGGCAAAGGCACGCAAGACCTGGCCGAGCCGGCGTGCCGGAAGCATGACATCGACCGCGAGATGCACCTCGGCTTCCAGGCCATCCAGCAGGCCCTTCACCTTGGCCTTCAGGCCATCGATACCGCCCGCGACGGTACGCGCCTCGGCGAGCACCGACCGTCCTGCCTCGGTCAGTCTTGGCCTCCGCGTCCCTTCGCGGTCGAACAGGACGATCCCGAGTTGCGCTTCCAGGTTGGCGATCCCGTAACTGACGACCGAAACCGCGCGGTTGAGCCTTCGTGCCGCCGACGCGAAACTGCCCTCGTCGACAACGGTCAGGAAGATGCGGAGTTGGTCGAACGTCGGGGTTCCCGGATCGCTCATCTCAACGCTCGCGAATGGTCATTGGCATCGTGTCGAGCCGACCCGAAAAGGGTGTCGCCGCATGCCAGCCTTCGTTTTTCGCAATACAAGCGCGTGCCCTTTCGTCCTTGGGTCGTGCGGCCGGTGCCGGCCGAACCCGGCCGCACTGTCTCTCACCTCGCGCCAAACCGTAATCCCAACGATGGTTTGTGGTCGCGCAACGGGTGTGCCCCGCTTTCCAATTCCATCGAACAATTCAGACCATTTTATCCCGCTGATCCATACCGCTGGCCTCGACTACATCGGTGCCATCGACAGCGACCGGGCAGCACGCCCAATCGCCCAGCCTGGAGTTTGTGACATGATCGACCTTCGCCCGTTCGACAGCCTTGGTGGCGCCAACCACGGCTGGCTCGACGCCAAGCATCACTTCTCGTTCGCCAATTACTACGATCCACAGCGCACCAACTGGGGCAATTTGCGGGTGTGGAACGACGACACGATCCAGGCCGGGACCGGGTTTCCGCCGCATCCGCACCGCGACATGGAGATCATCACATACGTCCGCGAAGGCGCGATCACCCACAAGGACAATCTGGGCAATATGGGTCGGACCGAGGCGGGCGATGTGCAGGTCATGAGCGCCGGCACCGGTATCACGCATTCGGAGTACAACCAGGAGCCTGGCACCACCAAGATCTTCCAGATCTGGATCCAACCCACCCGTTCGGGCGAGAAGCCAAGCTGGGGTGCGCGGCCTTTCCCCAAGGGCGAGCGTTCGGGCCAGTTCGTGGTGCTTGCCAGTGGCTTCGACACTGACGAGGACGCGTTGCCGATCCGCACCGATGCCCGCATCGTCGCCGCGACGCTCAAGGCTGGCGATACGGCGGAATATCCGATCGGCAAGGATCGTCGCGGCTATCTCGTCCCCGCCACCGGCGCGGTCGAGATCGATGGTGTCCGGGTCAACGCCCGCGATGGCGCTGCAATCCGCGACGAAGCGGTCTTGCGGGTAACCGCGATCGAGGACAGCGAGATCGTCCTGGTCGACGCAGCCTGAAGCACGAGGGCCGTCCGGCTGAAGACCGGACGGCTTCACCGCCTCCCGCCCCGTCCGCACGCGGTGGCGGCTGGGTCGTGGAGCGCGTGGCGCGCGTATCGAGCAGATGCTTCAGGGGATCGCGACCAGCTTAGTCGAGGGGATCCACCGCCATTGCTCGGCCCCCCGCTCTAGTCTGCCGATCCCCGGGAAAGCGAGGTGAGCGCCGGCGATGAGATAGCGCTGCTGCGCGGCCTCTGCAAAGACGCGATCCCGACTCGTCCGGGCCTCGCCTGGGACCGAGTCGAATTTGATGGTGATGCCCGGATCCTTCAGTTGCACCAGGGCGACGTGGACGACGTCGCCCCAGATCAGCATCGTCTCGGTACCGCTGTGCACGCGATAGCCGGTATGGCCGATCGTGTGCCCCGGCAAATCCTCTGCCGAAACGCCCGGCGCGATCGAAGCGCCCGGACGGAAGGTCTTCACACGGCCCGCTGCGATATAGGGCGCAAGCGAAGCCGCTGCAGCATCGAACGACGACTGAACCGACGCATCGACCTTGCGCGCGTTCGCCTTGTCGAGCCAGAAGTGCTCCTCCGACTCCGCGAGGCGTACGATCGCGTTCGGGAATGCCATCCGTCCGTCGACCGACAGGCCGCCGACATGATCTGGATGAAGGTGCGTGATCAGCACTTCATCGACTGTGTCCGGGCTGTAGCCCGCCGCGGACAGCCGCTTGCGGACATTGCCAAGCGTGGGACCGAAATAGGTACCGCTTCCGGTATCGACCAGAATCCGCTTTGCGCCGGTATCGATGAGATAGGCGTTCACCGACGTCGGCTGGATCGTCGGCTGCGCAGCGCCCGCGAGAAGCGCGCTGACCTCCCCTGGCTTCCGATCGACCAGCAGCTGATCCGTCGCCAGCGCAAAATCGCCGTCCGAGATCGCGACGATTGTGAATGTGCCGACCTTCGTTTTGGACACACCCACGTCGCGCGCGATTGGTGGTTCGGCGGTAGCCGCGCCGGTCTGCTGGGGCGCCGCGAAGAGTGCATTCGGCGCCAGGCCGAGGAGCAGCGCGGCGGCATGACGCGAAAGGCATTTCATGCCACGGCTCCCGTCGCGTTCACGGCGTCGATAATAATGTCGGCAACAGCATCCGGCATCGAAAGCAGCGACAGGTGACCGGCCTTCAGCTCGGTCGTCTTGGCCTTCATCATGGCAGCGAGTTCGCGTTCGAGCGCGACGCTGACCACACGATCCTCTGCGGAGACGACGTACCAGGTCGGGCGCGTCGACCACGCCACCTCGGTGATCTGGTCGCCGAACGCGCTCGCCGGGAACGGTGGCTGGACCACTGCCAGCACGCGCGCCTCGTCTTCGGGAAGGTCGGAAGCGACGTCTTCGACCCAACCTTGCGCGCTCAGCGACAGGAAGCCGGCACCGTCGTCACGGATCTTGCCAAGCGCCGGTGGCGATTCATAGGCCCCAACGAGGTCGCCGACGGACTGTCCGACCTTGGGGGCGAAGGCCGCGACATAGACCAAGGCCTTCACCTTCGGGTCGTTTCCGGCTTCGGTGATCACAGCGCCACCCCAGCTATGACCGACCAGCACGATCGGACCCTCGATTGAATCAAGCGCCCGCTGCGTGGCCTGGACGTCGTCGCCGAGCGAACTGGTCGGGTTCTGTACGGCCACTACCGGGATTCCCTTCGCAAGAAGATGCGGGATCACGCGCCGCCAGCTCGATGCGTCGGCCCAGGCGCCATGGACGAGGACCACAGTCGGTGCGGTCGACGGGGATTGGGTCATGGATTGCACTCCTTTGGGAGCCGAAGCGGCCCTTCATCGCAGCGAAGCTAGAGCCGGCGTCCGTGCCGCTATTGTCGGAATGTCAGCAAATTTGGCCGGAACCGCTTTGTCTTCGATCCCCGTCAAGAAACGCGATCTCGCGTTCGTGACTTAGGCGCGCGAATCTACAGGTCGCATCAGCCGTGTCCAAGACGGTCCGAGCGCGGGAGGCGATGCTCTCCCCATGATCCATCTATTCGGTTTCCTTGAACAGATCGGACAAGACTTTCCGGCTTTTGCGGAGAGGCCTGCCGGAGCAGTTCCGCTTCCAGCACGACAGGAGGTCAGCATGCCAACGTCCGATCCCACGCCAAATCTCAGCGAGCGCGAATGGCTCGAAGTTGCCGCCGCCCTGCGCAAGGCAAACGCCTGTGGGTGCGCCGCCCCCCTGCCCGGCGAACGCGTGGGCTGGATGACGCGTTTGCGACACGCGCTTTCGGGGGCAGCCGGTGAGGTAGATCCACGCCTCGAAGCCATTCGTCGCTTCGCCTGCGGCACCTATCGCCGTCAGGCGCCAGCGGAAGCGCTCGTCGACGATCTCACCCGCCAGGGCTTCAGTCTCGCGCAGATCGACGCCATCGCGCTGCTGTCGGCATGAGCAGGGCCATGACCTTGCTTTCGGCCGAACCCGACACGGTCGAAACCATCATCCGCCCGCCGCTGCGCGCCTTGGGTGACGGTTTTCAAATAAGGGGCGCGTTATCTTCCGCACCGCTCGGCTTGCCGCGGTTCTTCTGGTTCCTCCTTCGTTCACTACCGGCGCAGCAAGGACAGGAGAATAGAATGAGAAATTCCCTTGGTAAAATCCTCGTCGCTGCGATCACGATCGGCTGGAGCACGATCGCCGTAGCAAGCGTGGACCGATCGTCCAAACCCGGCGGGATCTACCGCCTGAAACCAGGCATTTATGTCCAGAAAGGGGTCGGTTGCGGCACCGCGCCCAACGCCGCGGTGCGCAGCTATGACGGGCGGGGGATCAGCGATGCACACACCCATTCGTGCCGCGCCCGCATTCTTTCGCGGCGCGGAGCCCAATACGACGTCAGCCAATCGTGCGTGGATGCGGGTGTCGGGTCGGGCCGGCCCCGCGCGTGACGGAGCGGCAAAAGCTAACCGTGCTGGATGCGCTGACGTTCACACTCCAGACGCGTGGCGCAGGGACGACGTACCGATATTGCCCAATCTATCAGCTGCCCACGGGTTTGCGAGGTCAGGCACGATGAGCCACGGCGCGCGAGCCGCGGGCCGAGGTCTCGGACGCGATGGGCTGATCGGCCCGACGGAAGGCCGACTGCACCCTTTTCAAGAAAACCGAACGCGAAGCGCGAGATAATGCAGATGGTGCGGGCAGCGAAGCGCGCTCATCTAACACGGAATCCGCAACACCGACACCGTCCCCAAACACCCGCGTTTGGGTAACATCGTGGCGGTCGCTGCCGCTCTTAGGACTCAAGCGCTGCCCCCCAAACGAAAGCAACCGACCCATGTCCCATCCAAAACCGCTCCGCTTCGTCACCCTCCTCGGCAGCCTGCGTGAGGGCAGCTATCATGCTGCGCTGGCAAAGGCTCTTCCCGCACTGGCACCGGAGGGGGTGACGATCACCCCGCTTGCCTCGATCGGCGATTTTCCGCACTACAACGCGGACGTCCAGGCCGAAGGCTTCCCGCCCGCCGTCCTGGAAATGGCGGACAGCATTCGCGGTGCGAACGGCGTCCTGATCGTCACACCGGAATACAATTACTCGGTTCCGGGCGTGCTCAAGAACGCGCTGGACTGGCTCTCGCGCGTGACGCCGCAGCCGCTTGCCGGCAAGCCGGTGGCGATCCAGACAGGGTCGCCCGGCACGATCGGCGGAGCCCGCGCGCAATATCATCTTCGTCAGATGATGGTCTTTCTCGACGCGCAGGTGCTGAACAAGCCGGAGATCATGATCGGCGGTATGCCGAGCCGCATCGATCCGACGGCCCATGAGATCACGGACGAAGTGACTGCAGGCCTCGTGGCACAACAGCTCGTCGCCTTGGCAGCCATGGTCCGCTGACCGTTCGGCGGCAAGGGACGGAGATCGACATGACGACGTTCGTGCTGACGGCGCTGCTCCTCGTTGCGATGGCGATGACCGGGCTGGCGTTTCGGTCGCTTGCCCGGCCATGGCTCCCTCGCCGGATCGCGGGACGATCAAGTATCAAGACTGCCCGATGTATGTGTGCGCCAGAAATGTAGCCCTGCCCCCCTTTCGGGTCGCTCGTCCGTGCTCCAACCGCGTGGTAACGCTTTAACGTCGCCCCTCCATCTGACACGCGAGATCCATGTTTGCTGTCCGCCTGTGTCTGCTGATCCTGCTTTGCGCGTTGAGCGCAGTCGCGTCGGCGAGAGACGGTGGCGGGACGAATGGTAAGTTCACCCACACCAGCTGGACGAGCAAAGACGGCGTGCCGGCAATGGTGCAGGCGCTTGCGCAGACGCCCGACGGATATCTATGGCTCGGCACTTATGATGGGCTCTACCGCTTCGACGGCGTGAGCTTCGATCCCATTCCCGTGGCCAAGGGGCATCCACGCGGCTCGATTCCGGTCAGCGCGCTCCTTGTCACGCGCGCCGGCAGATTGTGGGTCGGCTACGCCGGCGGGGCTGGTGTCGAGGTCATGCGCCAGGGGCGGCTCGAGCGCGCGGGGATGCCCGGCGCCCCCGGCGAAGTGACCGGGCTGGTCGAGGATCGTGAGGGTGCCATCTGGGTCGTCGGGGGGCGTGGGCGCAAGGCCCTGAAGCGCTACGCCGCTGGCAAGTGGCAGAGCATCAACGAGCGGTGGGGCGTACCCGACGACCAGGCCGTCTCCGCGGTGCTGTCGGCTCAAGACGGGACCGTCTGGCTCGCAACGCAGTCCCAGATCTTCTTCCTGCGTCCCGGAGCGCGGCGCTTCGAGGCGAGCGGGCTCATGATCAGCAACGGTGCCGGTCTCGCCCAGGACCGTGCCGGCCGCATCTGGCTGTCGGATGCGGGGGGGACGCGAGTGCTGCCCGGCTTTCCAGGCGGCGCAAAGGCTCCAGCGCGTAGCGTATCGAAGGCCACCGATCGAACGGCGCGGCGGATCAGCTTGCTCTTCGACAGTCATGGCGATCTATGGGGATCGACGTATACCGACGGCGTTTTCCGCATCGATCGCCCTGACGGTACCACAGCTGGCACCCCCTCTTATTTCCGGACCCCCGATGGGCTCACCTCGAACGAAGCGGTGGCACTCCTCGAGGACCGCGAAGGCAACGTCTGGATCGCGACCGAGCTGGGACTGGATCAATTCCGGCGATCCAATATCGAGCGCATCCCCCTGCTCACCAGCGGTTCGGCCGAGAATTTCATGGTCATGCCCGACGCGCGCGGCGACATCTACCTGGCGAACGGGTCTCGCCTCTGGCGCTCGGTGCCCAACGACGAGCCGCGGTTCGTGATCGATCTGCAGGATGACATCCAGGCGCTCTGCCGCTCCCGGGGGGGCATCTGGGTGGCACAAAAGGGTCATGCCGCGCGGATCGAGGATGGCCGGATTACGGCACGGGTTTCGTGGCCGGACGGAAAGTCGGTCTCCAGCTGCGGCGAGGACCGGAGCGGGACATTCTGGCTGGCCAGACAGGCGGGCAATATCCTCTACCGTGACGGTCAGGGCTGGCGGAAGGTCGATCTACCCTCGCGCCGTACGCCGCTCGACATCTTCTTCGACTGGCGAGGCGCCATTGTGGGGTCGCTCAGGAGAAAATCCGTCGTCATTCTCGATGGGCCGCGGACTATCCATCTGTCGGAGGCGGATCTTGGCGTGGCCGGGATCACGACCGTTTTCGGCAATGCGAAGGCGCTGCTCGTCGGTGGCGGTACTGGACTGGCCCGATGGGACGGTCACCGGATCCAGCGTCTCTCAATCTCAGCCCAGCCGTGGCTGCGGGGCGTCCGCGGCATCGTCCAGACCGAGGCCGGCGACACCTGGATGCTCAATAACAAAGGCATCGCCCGGGTCGCCACCGCTGACCTGGACCGCGCCTTCGACCGACCGTCGGCGCCGATCGCCCATGATCTGTTCGACGAACAGGATGGATTCACCAGCCGGACCCAAAATTCCCAGAGCCTGCAGATCGCGCTGGGCGGGGACGATCGGCTCTGGTTCCTGACTCGCCAGGGCATTCTGCGCATGGATCCGAGCCGCCTCGAGCGTAATCAGATCGTGCCGTCGCTGGCGATCCGGTCCGTTGTCGCAGACGGAAAGTCCTATCCGGTGACAGCCGATCTTCGACTCCCACCCGGTACGCGCAACATCGCGATCCAGTATACCGCGCTCAGTCTCGCCATTCCGAGCCGCGTGCGTTTTCGTTATCGCCTGCAAGGGTTGGACAGCGACTGGATCGATCCGGGCCAGCGGCGGCAGGCATTTTACACTAACCTCGCACCGGGCACGTACACCTTCGCCGTCATTGCCGCAAACAACGATGGTGTTTGGAACCGGAAAGGGACGTCGTTCAGGCTCATCGTGCCGCCGACCTTCGTGCAATCGAAGACATTCATCGCGCTGTGCGTCGTCATCGCCCTTCTCTCTCTGTGGCTGCTCTACAGGTTGCGTCTGCACACCATTGCGCAGCGGCTTCGCGTGCGGCTCAGCGAACGCCTTGCCGAACGCGAGCGCGTTGCCCGCGAGATCCATGACACCCTCTTGCAGAGCATCCAGGCGCTCATTCTACGGTTTCAGCTCGCAGTCGATGATATCCCGGCTGAGTTTCCCGTCCACCGAAGCCTGGAGAGCACGATCGACCTTGCCGAAGAGGTTCTCGCGCAGGGGCGCAACCGGATTCGCGACCTGCGGATTACAGAGAGTGCCGACGACCTTGCGCGGATGATCCACGACATCGTCGAGCGCCTGGTATTCCCGCCGACCACCACGGTGCGGATCGTCACATCGGGCGAGGCGGTGTCGCTCAACCTGATCGCGGCCGACGAGATTGCGCGCATTGCCAACGAGGCGATCTTCAATGTCTGGCGCCACGCTCGAGCAACGCAGCTCGTCGTTCGTATCGTGTTTTCACAGCCGAGGCTGACGGTCACCATTCTGGACGATGGTGTCGGCATCCCACCCGATATCCTGCAAGCCGGCTACCGGGCCGGCCATTACGGCCTTCGCGGCATGCAGGAGCGGGCGAAGCGGCTCGACGCGGAGCTGAGCCTTTCCTCGTCCGCAGGAACCGGTACCGAACTAACGCTCACAATCTCCGCGCGGGTAGCTTATGCTGCGCAACCGAGACGATGGTTCCCACTCAGAGCACGTCGGGGAGAGACTGTTGACTGAACCGACGACCATGGTTGAGCACCCTATCCGGGTCCTGGTGGTGGATGACCACCCCCTGCTCCGGGAAGGTCTCACGGCTACGATCCGCAAGCAGCCGGATATGGACGTCGTTGGCGAGGCGATTGACGGCGTTGCGGCGATCGAACAGTTCAACCTGCTCTCGCCCGATGTGACGTTGATGGACATTCAGATGCCCCAGATGGGCGGGATCGAGGCGATCGAGCGCATCCGGGACATCGATCCCAGCGCTGCAATCGTCGTTCTGACGACCTTCCCCGGCGATAGTCAGGCGATGCGCGCGCTGAAAGCCGGTGCCGCCGGGTATTTGCTCAAGAGCTGTATCCGTAAGGATCTCTCGCAGACCATCAGGGCGGTCCATGCTGGCGAGCGTGCGATCTCGGCAGAGGTTGCCCAAGCGATCGCCCTGCATGCGATGGAAGCGCGGTTGAGCGAACGCGAAGCGAGCATCCTGCGCCTTATCGCAGAAGGGCACCCCAACAAGCAGATCGCCTGGCAGCTCAATCTCGCTCAGGACACCATCAAGGGGCATTTAAAAAACATATTCGCCAAGCTCGACGTGACAGACCGCACGCACGCTGTGGTCGTCGCGGTTCGCCGGGGCTTCATCGATCTCTGAGTTGTCACAGGCGTGATTCCGGCGGCCGGTCGAATTCTTGTATGCCTATCGCCCTTAACAGCCGACATTCCGCAGTTTTAAGCGGCCCCAAAGGGGCGATCTAGCCAGATGGCGAACATGGACCCGAGGCTGAGGTTGTCACGAAGGTTGGGGATCTGATCACGTTTGCCACAAACGACAACACCGCCCGTGAGGGCGGCGTTGTAATAGTATAGCGTTTGGTTGTGGGTACCTGCTCGACTTCTGTTGGCCCTACGATGACCGGTTCCGGCGTAAGCTGACATTGCTGGCGCTTCGACGGAACGGCTTGAGTAGGCTGAGAGCTGCCGCCGGTTAGCTACCGATCAAGATCTGAACCATTGATGGTTCAGATCTTGATCATCAAGTTTGGATCCTTTTGACCCGCAAAGCGACGTCGGTCGCCAATGTCGGCTTCCCGAAACCTGCCATTCATTCAAGTGGCAGCAGGTCTTGCCGAATTTTAGCCGCTGCGGACTAGTAGTGCTCACCGATGGAGGCATTATCGGGTGGGCCACGGAGGTTATCGATGACGGAAAGCGCACGAGCAGGAATCGAGCAGCAATGGTTGGATCTGACCCGCATACGCCTTCCCAAGCGCGCGATCGAAGCGCAGTGGTCGTTGCGGCTTGATCACTGTTTCCAGCGTATTCTGCTCGACGATGCCTGTGGCGGGTGTTGGTACGACCATATTGTGGGTAGACCCGCTTACGCTAACGCGCCCGACGCGGTGCTGGCCCGTGCGATCGCCACCGGCGAGGCGCTGCTGGCCGGAAAGGCTGACTTAATTGCGCTTAACGCGCAGTCGCTGGCATGGAGGGGAAAGGGCGGTAGATCTAACGGTCGATTCCGGTTTAGCTGAAGTGCCTGCGGAACGAAAAAAGGTGCCGAAGGTGCCAGATCACCGCTCTCGATTGCATCGCCTAATCGGCGCAGTGCGGGAGGGTTCGGAGGTTAAATGCCAGAACAGAACCGGTCACGAATTAATAGAGGGCTCGCGCTGTTAACGGTAGGGTGGACCGGCGCGCTCGTGGTGTCGGGCTGGAACCCCTTCGATCGTGCGACGTGGTAGATGGAGATCGCGCCCGCCCTCATCGTTCTACCTGTTCTTTGGGCGACGCGTCGGCGCTTCCAGCCGACGAATTTGGCGCTCGCCCTCATCTTTGTGCACGGTCTCGTACTGATAGTGGGCGGCGCCTACACCTATGCGCGGGTGCCGATAGGCATTGACGTTGAGAGCTGGCTTGGTCTTTCGCGAAATCCATACGATCGATTTGGCCACCTAATGCAGGGGTTCGTACCAGCCATCGTCTTGCGCGAGTTGCTCATAGAGCTGGGCGGCATGCCGCCGGGCCGGCTACTCACTACTCTGGTCTTGGCGTGCTGCTTGGCCGTAAGCGCGTCCTACGAGTTGATCGAATTTGCGGCTGCTATGGCGTTAGGCCAGGGCGCAAATGAGTTTCTTGGCGCCCAAGGAGATGCATGGAACACACAATGGGACATGCTAACGTGTCTCATCGGCACTGTTTTCGCCGTGGTCCTGCTCTCTCGCTTCCACGACAGGCGGTTAGACCAGCAGTTCGCATTACGTTCGGCTGAGTGACTGCCTCATGAGACGTTTAGCGTTCAAAACCGGTGGGACACGCCAGCGAAAACTTCGATATCGGGCACGGCTTGGTTCAGGCCGACATTGGTACCGAGATCAAGCTGCATATTGTGGCTTGGCTGCCAGGACAACGCGACACTGCTCAGAGCTGGCGAGCCACGAACTGTTGGATCGGGATCGTCGTCGCGCATCATCTGGGCACTGACGTCAGCCTTGACTGCCTCACTTAACGAATATTCGATTTCGAGCGCGCTGCCGTACAGGGCATGACGGCCGCGACCGTCATCGTCCACCGCCGCAGCCATGAGCGGGGTAACTTGCAGCGAGACTTTGTCCGACGCGCGGTAGGTGACGGGAAGCTGGAATGCCGCGCCCCAATCCCCGGCGCCGATCGGCCGCCGCCCGACCGGCAGGAGTGCCGTGGCGATGATGGACATTGCCAACCCGGTGTCGCCTGTTCGTTCGACGATGGAGGTTTTCACGCCGACGGTTGCGTCACCAACGCGGCCGTTGCGCTCGACGCTGCCATCTGCGTGGCGGTCGCGTTCGAAGCCGTAGGGTGTCCAGCCGAGCCGCAGTTCCGTTTTGCCGCCCACACCGTAACGAATTAACGTGTCACCGACGAGGATCGTATCGGCACGCGCGCCGTCGCTCCGTTCGAGCGTCCAGTCGGTAAGCGCGGTCTCGCTCTGGAGTCGACCTGGCGCGGTGATGCACGCGCTTGTGGTAAGCCCTGGGCGCTCACTGCACAGTCGATCGGCATTACTGTCCTCGGCGTCCGCCGCCGCCGCGATGTATGCCACGCCGCAGGCCAATACCGTCATGAACCCACGCATCTTTCCTCCTTGAACGGCTTGGCGCCAACACATTCGTCGAGGCTATGCTCCCGTAGGTGCGGCTAAAACGAGACCGGGGGCAAGCGCCTCTCAGGCATCTCACGCATTGCAGCGATTGCTGGCGGACCGCTTCGATGCGGCACCCCCCACCCATGAGCGGACGCTGAGAAGGCATCACCCTCCCCGACCGCAGGCGGTCATTCATGCCCGTGATGGTGTCCCAAACTTTCGGTCAACGGACATCTAGCGCATCGCATCTGTAGACGCAGTCGCATCGCTGCGTAGCCAAATGCGATTATGGCCGAGATCCAGCAGCACATCGCGTCCGGAGAACGTCTGCCAGCCGAGGACCGGGAGCGAGCCCGCCATGTCTCGAATGTGTACCTTCCGCCCAATCGGTTGCGCCGTGCCAATGGTCGTTTCGACCACGGTACCGTCACCGATATGGGCGACGGAAGCGATCGCCGCGGGGAGCATCAACTCTGACTCACTGGAAAAATCGAGGATGCCGGTCTCGCTTGTCAGGCCCGCTACTCTGGTCGGAAGGGTCCAGCTGCCGTCCTCGCGCGGTGTCAGCACGATTGCGGTCAGGCCGCGCGTTGCCCTGGAATATTCCGACCGGAGAAATAGCCGGATCCGCTGGTGCTTCAGATCCACATCTATAAGATGATCGAGCATATCGCGGCCGATCCGCAGGTCGATGTCGGCGGGAAGCGAGAGGTCGGATACGATCTTTGCATCGACGCGCATCTCTTCGGCACCAATCCCGATATCGACTTGCCGACGGCTATGTTTGCTGGACGGCGAAGCCCCCTTGCCTGGCAATTGCAGCTTTCGTGAGAGCCGCGTACTAACGGCCGACACGGTCGCTTGCGGTGACAGCAACGCGCGGACATGGTCGAAATCCACCCGTGCCGTAAACGTCAAAGTGGCAGCGACCAAGATGATCTTGTTGCTGACCCCTCCTACTAGCCCGCCCATTACATACCCCCGTGATTTTCAAGGTTCGTCACACCTCCTCCGACCGCCTGATACAGGGCGACGGTGTCCGACAATCGCAGCGCTCGTGCCTGGATCAGCAAGGCGGTCGATTGAGCGCTTGCGGTCGTGGCATTGAAAACGGTCAGCGTGCCGACCCCGCCGAGCGACAGCTGGCGGCGGGTAAAGGTAAGGTTCTGCGACGCTGCGTCGTTTGCGCGGGTTGCAGCGTCGAGCGCAGCGGCATCGGTGCGAAGCCCGGACAGGCTGTCCGCGACATCTGCGAACGCCTGCAACGCGGCGCTGCGATACTGCGCCTTGGCGCTGTCGAGCGCCGCTTCGGCCGCGCGCTGTTGGCCACGCAGGGCCCCGGCGTGGAAGATCGGTTGCGTCACCCCGCCGAGCAGCGCCCAGAACGGATTCCCGCCTGCAAACAACCCGCCGAAATCGAGCGCGGTGCTGCCCCCGGTCGCGGTGAGCAGGATATTGGGAAGCCGCGCGGCGATTGCGACGCCGAGATCCGCACCGGCACCGCGCATCTGCGCCTCCGCCGCACGGACGTCGGGGCGCGCCGCGACGATCTGTGCGGGCAAACCGATCGGCAGCGCCGACGGGAGCATGAGTGCTTCCAGCCGCGGCAAATCAGGCAACGGCGCGCCGGGAGCGACGCCAAGCAACGACGCAATTACGGTACGTTGATGGTCGCGCTGCCGCATCAACGTTGGCAGTGCGGCCTCGGCGGTCGAGAGCACGGTCTGCTGTGCGGCGACGTCCGCCGCGCCGATATCCCCTAGCGTCTGCCGGCGTTGCAGCAGTTGTAAAATATCGCGGTTGCCCGAAACGCTGTTGGTCGCGGCATCGATCTGGGCCGTAAGTGAGGCGTACTGGATTACGGAGAGCACGAGATTGCCGACTACCGTCGTTCGTGCCGCGAGCAGACGATCCTGGGCAACCTCCGCCGCGGCGCGCGCGGAGCGGGTGCGATTGCGCTGCAATCCAAACAGATCGAGCGGATAGGTGACCGAGACTTGCGCTGTGTGGAGCGTGTAAAGGTTCTGGCTCGCGTCGGCGAGCGGGCTTTGCAACGCGTTCGAGACACGAGTCCGCTCGACTTGATAGGAGGCGTCGGCCTGCGGCTTGCCGGCGGCAGAGGTCACGACCAATTGCGCGCGGGCTTGTCGCAGATTGGCGTCCGCCACCGCCAAGTCATTGTTGGCGGTCAGCGCGCGCGTGACCAATACGTCGAGCGCGGGACTCTGGAAGCGCTGCCACCAATGCGCGTCGAGCGCCGTACCCGGCGTGATCGTCTGTGCCGCGCCGTGCGCTGGGGCGATCTGTTCGGGCGCGATCGCTGGCGCCATCGGCAGCGCGGTAGTGGGATGTTGCGGTCCGACCGTGCAGCCGATCAGCAGCAACGGGGCGGCGAGCGTGACGCGCTTCATGCCGGTTCTCCCTGCTGAATGACGGGATGCGGATGATGTGCGACGTCGCGCCCGTGTGCGCCGCGTTCGTCTGGTCCGACATGCCGCGAGAAGCGCCCGATCAGCACTGGCAGCACCAGCAGGATCAGGATCGGCGCAAGCCCCATTCCGCCGACCACGACGAGCGCGAGCGGCTTCTGCACCTGGCTCCCAATTCCCGAGGATACTGCGGCGGGAAGCAGGCCGATCGCAGCGGCGAGGCATGTCATCACCACCGGGCGCAGGCTGGTCTGGACCGTGCCCGCAAGCGCCGCGTCGCGTTCGAACCCCTGGTCGATATGCTGGTTGAAGGTCGTCACCATCAGGATGCCGTCCATCACCGCGATGCCGAACAGCGCCACGAAGCCGATCGCCGCCGAGATACTGAACGCCGTCCCGGTCAGCGCGAGCGCGAGTACACCGCCGATGATTGCCATCGGGATCACGCTGAAGCTGAGCAGCGTATCGCGCACCGAGGAGAAGTTGGCGTAGAGCAGCACCAGGATCAGCGCGAGGCTGATCGGCACGACCACCTCGAGCCGGTTGACCGCGCTCGTCAGGCTGCCGAGCTCGCCCGCCCATTCGAGGCTGTACCCCGGCGGAAGCGTGACGTTCCTGGCGATGCGCGCCTGCACCTCGTCCACCGTCCCGCCGAGATCGCGCCCGCGGACGCTGAACTTGATCGGAACGTAGCGTTCCTGATGTTCGCGGTAGATGAAGGAAGCGCCGGTAGTCAGGCGGACCTTGGCGACTTCGGACAACGGCACCTGGATCGACCCGGTCCCGGTCGGTGACGGCGCGCCGATCGTGATCCGGCGCAGCGCATCCAGACTATCGCGCTGCGCGTCCTTGAGCCGAACGACGATCGGGAAGTGCCGGTCGGTCCCGCGCTCGTACAGGTCGCCGCTGCTTTGCCCGCCGATCGACGCGGCGACCGACGTGTTGATATCGTCGGGGGTCAGGCCATAGCGCGCCGCCGCGCCGCGATCGATGTCGATCTGCACGGTCGGCTGGCCGAGCGAGTTGGAGATGCCGAGATCGGCAACACCACGCACCCTGGCCATCTGGTCGCGGATCTGCTCGGCAATATGCTGGAGCGTCGCGAGGTCGGGGCCGAACACCTTGACCGAATTTGCACCCTTCACGCCCGACGAGGCTTCCTCGACATTGTCCTGGATATATTGCGAGAATTCGAAGTCGACGCCCGGGAAACGCGCCTGCAACCGGTGTTGCAGCTCGGCAGTCAGCGTTTCCTTGGTCACGCCTGCGGGCCATTGGTCGGCGGGCTTGAGCGGGGTGTAGAATTCGGCGTTGAAGAAGCCGGTTGCGTCGGTCCCGTCATCGGGGCGGCCATGCGACGAGATAACCCGCTGGACTTCGGGATAGGTGGCGATCATGTCGCGGATAGCATTGACCGAGGGTTGCCCCGCCTCGAGCGAGATGGAACCCGGCAACGACGCGCGGATGTAGAGATTGCCTTCCTCCAGATGCGGCAGGAATTCGATCCCGAGCGAGCGCATTCCGACCAGCGCGGTGACGAGCAGTAGTGCCGCACCCCCGAGCGTGACGATCCGGTTGGACAAAGCGAAGGCGGCGGCGGGTTCGTAGACCGCGCGGAGCTTGCGCACGACCCAGGTTTCGACCTCGTCGAGCGAGTCCGGGAGGAGCAGCGCGGACAGCACCGGCGACACCGTGAAGGTCGCGACCAGCCCGCCCGCGATAGCGTACGCATAGGTCTTCGCCATCGGGCCGAAGATGTGCCCCTCGACCCCGGTCAGTGTGAACAGCGGGATGAAGCTTGCGATGATGATTGCGGCGGCGAAGAAGATCCCGCGGCTGACTTCGCTCGACCCGTGCAGGATCGCGGAGAAGCGGCTCGCCGGGGTGGCGTGGGTATGCCCGCCCTCGATCGCGGCGGACCGTTCGACCATATGGCGGAAGATGTTCTCGACCATGATGACGCTGGCATCCACCACCAGCCCGAAGTCGAGCGCACCGAGCGACAGCAGGTTGGCAGATTCGCCCTGCACCGTGAGGATCAGCACCGCGAACGCAAGCGCGAACGGGATGGTCAGCGCGACGATCACCGCGCTGCGCAAGTTTCCGAGGAACAGCCACTGGAGCACGAAGATTAGCAGGATCCCCTCGACCAGATTGTGCATCACGGTGTGGGTGGTGACACCGATCAGCTCGGACCGGTCGTAGATCCGCTCGAGCTTGACGCCCGGTGGCAGGATGCCGGTCGCGTTGATCGTCTCGACCTCTTTCTGGACCGCGTTGATCGTCGGCATCGATTGCGCGCCGCGCTGCATCAGCACGATGCCCATCACGATGTCGTCGTCAGCGCCCTCGCCCGCGATGCCGAGACGCGGGGCATTGCCGATCCGCAGCGTCGCGACGTCCTTGACCAAAACCGGGTTGCCCGCATTGGTCGCGACGAGCGCGTTGCGGATCGCATCGGTCGACTGGATCAGCCCGACGCCGCGGACGATCGCCGCCTGCGATCCGAAGTTGATCGTCTGCGCGCCGACGTTGCTGTCGCCCTTGCCGATCGCGGCGAGCACCTGTGACACGGTCACGCCGTGCGCGACCATCCGGTCGTTGTCGACCACCACCTCATAGGTGCGCAGCTTGCCGCCCCAGCCGGTCACGTCAGCGACGCCCGGGATTCGCTTGAACCGGCGTTGCAGCACCCAGTCCTGCAGCGTCTTGAGGTCCATCACCGAATAGCCCTTGGGCGCGGAGATGCGGTAGCGGTAGATTTCGCCGATCGGACTGGTTGGGGAGATCTGCGGCTGCGCGCCACCGGGCAAGGCGCCGAGCTGTGACAAGCGGCCGAGCACGCGTTGCTCCGCTTCGCCAAAGGTATAATCGTAGCTGAACTGGATCCGGATATCGGAGAGGCCGAACAGCGAGATCGATCGGACCGCAGTGATATGCGGCACGCCCGCCATCGCGACCTCGATCGGGATCGTGACGTTACGCTCCATCTCCTCGGCCGAGACGCCGTTGCTCTGTGTCAGCACCTCGACCATTGGCGGGACCGGGTCGGGATAGGCCTCGATGTTGAGGTTGTAGAAGGCGATGCCGCCGGCCAGGATAAGCCCGACCAGCAGCATGAGCACGAGGATGCGCTGGCGCAGCGCAAAGCCGACGATGCCGTTCACGTCAGAGCCCCGCTTCGTTCACGAACAAGGCGCCCGACGTGACGATCCGGTCGCCCGCCCTCAGCCCTGCGACGATATGGTCGACACCGTCGGTGCTGTCCGCGACCTGGACGGGGCGAGCGTAAAGATAGCCCTTGGCGCCCGCGATCCATACGACAGCCTTGTCGCCTTCATGGATTACCGCGTCCGACGGGACATAGATTCCGGTCGCCGCACCACTGCGCTTCTCGATCGTGAAGCTTGCGAACATCTGCGGCTTCAGTGCGCCGTCGTCGTTGCGGACGGTCGCGCGGACCGGGAGGCGATGCGTCGCCGGATCGAGTGCCGCGCCGACATTGTCGATCACCGCGTCGAAGACCCGGCCCGGATAGGCTGGCGTGGTGACGCGTGCATGGTCGCCGACATGGACGCTCGCGGCATCCCCTTCGGCAAGCTGCGCGATCAGCCAGACGCGGCTCGCATCCGCGATCGTCATGATTGGCTTTTCGCCGCCCGCAGTGACGTATTGGCCGGGCGCCACGTCGCGGCTCGCGACGACGCCCGAGACCGGCGCGCGATACACCGTCTGTGCGGAGATCGAATCGCCGCCCGCCTGCAACCCCCGGATTTCGGTCGCGCCCTTACCGAGCAGCGACAGCTTGTCGCGCGTTGCCGCCAGCGCGGCATCCGCCGACCGCAGGGCGGATTGCGCGGTCACCAGGTCGCTTTGCGCC
Source organism: Sphingomonas sp. PvP056 (assembly GCF_040549155.1). NCBI lineage: Bacteria > Pseudomonadati > Pseudomonadota > Alphaproteobacteria > Sphingomonadales > Sphingomonadaceae > Sphingomonas > Sphingomonas sp. PvP056. The sequence continues at coordinate 88,889 of NZ_JBEPST010000002.1, read as the reverse complement.
TGACGGTAATCCTTCAGCGCGCCGCCTGCGCTCTGGTAGATCGCGGCCTGCCTAGTCGCGGTATCCTGTGCAATACGGACCTGCGCGGCAGCGGTCGCGCGCTGAGCGCTTGCGGTGACGAACTGGTCGCGTGCCTCGACGAAATCGGGTGACGCGATGCGCAGCAGGGGTTGCCCGCGCGTCACCTTCTGCCCGGCCTGGACAAACACCGCGGCAACCTGCCCCGAGAAAGGCAGTAAAACGGGTGTGCTGCTGTCCCCGTTGACCGCAATCGTACCGGTCGCCTGGATGCCGCCGGTCACCGTGCCGTCACGGACCGTCTGCAGCTTCATCGCCGCGAGCTGGTCCTTCGTCGGCGCAAAGGATCCGGGCGGGGCGGTCGGTGTCACGGACTCCGCAGGCTTGGTCGCGGCGCGCATGACCGCGACTACAACGACGAGCAGGACAATGATCAGCGCCACAATCGCAAGCAGGCGCAATTGTGCGCGTCGGTCCATTTTGGTCGTGGCGGGGAGGCCAATGCCGTGGTCGGTCGTCGCCGTCATCTCAGTCTCGAACTCGTTTGCGAGGCAGGTAGAGGCGGCGCACTAGGCAACGAGGCTTACAGCAGACTTACAGACCTATTTTTCCGCGGCGCCTTTCTGCAAGAGGGGCTTGAAGCAAGGGGGACCGGCGCGACGATGCGGCTGTTGATGGTAGAAGACGACCGGGAACTGGCCGAAGCGCTGGCAGCGGCGCTCGCGCGGCGCGGGATTTTCAGCGATCATGCCGACACCGCCGCGGACGCGCTACAGATGGCGGCGGCAGCCCGGTATAGCGCGGTCGTACTCGATCTTGGGCTTCCCGACGCGGACGGATTGACGGTTTTGCGTGCTCTTCGCGCGCGACGGGATCCGGTTCCCATCATCGTCCTTACCGCTCGCGGCGATACGGCGGCGCGGATTGGCGGACTGGATCACGGTGCTGATGATTATCTTGCGAAGCCGTTCGACGTCGAGGAACTCGTCGCGCGGTTACGGGCAGTCCTGCGCCGTCAGGGCGGGTTCGCAGGCGCCGAACTCACCGTTGGCAACCTTCGTTTCGACTCCACGGCGCGTGCGGTAGACGTCGATGGGCGCGTGCTTCTTCTCTCTGCGCGGGAGCTCGAACTGGTCGACGTGCTTCTAAGACGACCGGGACGCGTCGTGGTAAAGGCGGTAATTGAGGATCAGTTATTCGGCTTGTCCGAGCCGCTCGGGTCCAACGCGATCGAAGTCTACGTCCATCGCCTGCGCCGCAAATTGGAGCATGCTGGCGCGACGATCGTGATCGAGACAATCCGCGGGGTTGGATACATGCTGCGCGCCTCAACGTGAGAATCCGCTGGCCGCGTTCGCTAATCGCGCGAATCCTGCTCCTCGAAGGGGCTGCGATCCTGTTCGCAATGGTCTTCATCCCGCTCCTGACCGCATCCGTGCTCCAGCAGACCAAGGCTGTGTATCAGGAAAGACTGCTTATTGCACAGGCGCAGGACATCGCTGCGGAGGTGACGTCAACGGCCTCTGCTCCCGGTCGCGTACTCCTGCCGCCGGCACTCGAAGCACTGTACGCGGGTACCTATGACGGGCGCGCATTCGCGATCGTCAACGCCGCGGGCCACGCAGTGACTTACAGCCCGCATGCCAACGGCGTGCCGTGGGATGCCGTAAGACGCGGGCGAAGCGAAGAGTCGTTCAGGCGCGGCAGCTACGTAGTGGTCAGCGTCCCAGCGCGGATTGCCGATATGACCTGGTGGATCCTCGTATCGCAGGACGAAACCCGCCCGGGTGCCATTACTGACGACATCACGCGCGGGTTCCTGACCCGGTATCTTGCATTGCTACTGCCGATCCTGTTGCTGCTACCGTTAGTCAACAGCGTGCTGATCGCGCTTCTGGTCCGCACCGTCCGCAAAGTATCGGACCATGCTGCGGCAATCGGTCCGCGAAGCCTGCATGTGCGGCTTGCCGACGCGGGATTGCCGACCGAAGTGCGCCCGCTGGTGCATGCAACCAACAGCCTGATCGAACGGCTGGAACAGAGCTTTACGGCGCAATCAGAGTTTGTCGGTAACGTCGTGCACGAATTGCGCACGCCGCTGGCAACTCTCCGCATCAGGCTCGACGCGGTGTCCGACGACGCCTTGCGCGCGACCTTGTTAGCGCAAGTCGACCGGGTCTCGCACGTCGTTTCCCAATTGCATGATCTCGCGCGCGCCGACGTGATCGAGGAGGAGGACCTGGTTGCCATCGATCTGGTGGCTGTAGCGCGGGACACGTTGACGGACTCTGCGCCGATGATCGCGGCAAGCGGACATCCTGTGACTCTGGACGTGCCGGCCGCGCCCGTATTGGTCCGCGGAAACCGGGTGCTGCTATCGATCGCGCTCTCGAACTTCATCAGCAATGCCGTGCGGCACACCCCAAGCGGGACACCGATCGCAATCGCCGTCGATCCTCGAGGTACGGTAAGTGTTACCGATCGCGGACCGGGGGTTACCGTCATGGACCGCAGCTTGCTGACCCAGCGGTTCTGGCGCGCGGATCATCGGCGGTCCGACAGCGCCGGGATTGGCCTCTCCATCGTCCAGCGGATCGTCGCCTTGCACGACGGGTGCCTGAACATCTCCGACGGCCCCGTTGGTGGCACGCGCTTCGCAATGGTCATTCCCCTTGCGCGCCAATAGCGCCGATTGCAGCGGCGGCTGGCAAGGCGAATTGCAGTGTCGCCACGGTCGTGCCGGAGATCCGCGCATAGGCGATCGTGCCTTGTATCTGTTTCGCGAGCAAAACCAGAAGGCTGCGACCACGGCGATCTTTGCCGTCACCGCTGCTGAACCCGACGCCATTGTCGGTAACCATCAACTCGACGCAGTCCGGGCGGAAGGTGTGCCGGTGCAGGTACAGCAAGACTTCGCCGCCTTCCCCGTTAGGAAAAGCGTGTTTGCGGACATTGGTCAGCATTTCGTTTGCAACTAGACCAAGCAGGCTCAACGTGCGGATCGGCAGACGAAGGCTTTCGTCGATATCCGCACGCAACGAAATCGATCCGATACTCAAGGTGGTGAGTTGCAGGTCGCCGCAGAGATCGAGCAAAAACTGCCGGGCTGCGATCGCGTCCTGCGTATCGCGGTCGCGCACTTCGAGACGCTGGTACACGCGTCCCAGAACAACCAATCGGCTACCGATGTCGGTGAGAAGGTCCCGCGCCTCCAGGCTGGTCGCATCGCTCGCCTTGATCGACGCCATCGAGACCAAGATTGACAGATCGTTGGAGAGGCGGTGCGCGAGCTCCGCATGCGCCACGCTTCGCCATTCCGCCGCCTGCCGGCTGGCCGCCACGTCCGCAGCCAGAACCGCGGAAAGCGTATCGCGGCGGGCAACATACCAGGCCATCATTACCCCGGTGGTGATGACACCGATCAACCCGATGGCATGGTCCGGATCGCTGACCGCAAACCCTTCGCCCGGCAAGATCAGGGCAAGCTCAAGCGCGCCGGTTACCACCGCGGCAGCAGTGGGAATACGACCTCCAAGGAATGCCACGATGGCAAAGGCCAGACACGTCATGCCGAACGTCGGGGCAGCGTTGTCGGGTGTGGCAAGCGTGCACCCCACAATCACCGCTGTTTCGAAGAGAATTGCTAGAGCCGTCGCAACGATGATACGTACCAGGCGGGATGCCATAAGGAACCCTTCAAGCTCAGGCGAGATGCAAACACCGCCTTGGAATCATGGTCGCTACCGTCACGCCATCGAGGCCAGATGCGATCGGAGGCTTACATCGACCTTACAACGCGGCTTCCGAGATTGACGGCGACGGCTTGGGGGATGATTTTGGACGCGGGTTTGAGCGAGGCAACACTCTGCGCTGCGGATCGCGGCCGGCATCAAGTCGTTTCTCTCGATGTTCCTGTCACGTCCACCACGAAGATCGGCAATCGATACCCGTATGGCTCCTTCCGCGCATCGGCGCGCAAAAGCTTCTTCCCTAGGCCGCAAGCCAATCGAGGACTACGCACAATTTGGAACAACGTCGTTTGTACGCCATTAACGACGCGCGCCTCTAACCGGTAGAACGCATGATCCGAAATCCCCATGCGACGGTTGACTTCGAGCACCGGCGTATCTGGCCATCAAAAGCGCGCTGACCACCGGCGACAGCTGATTGACACTGGCATGGGCATTCAACGGTACAGGTCTGACGTTCGGGCTTCAGCGGCTGTTTGCCGAGCATGGCGATGTTCACAATGTGCGGATGGTGCAAACCGATCGGCTAACGAGGGAGTCTGGCTTCTGCCTCAGCTATTCCGAACGACGGCACCTACCCGCAAGATTGCGCGCTTTACTGATCATAGCGGGTGAACCAAAGCCACTTGGCTAGCGCATACGCATGTTTTCAGTTCTTCAGCTTAGTCGTCGCCGCCGTCGCGTCTTAGATCGCGCCTTTAGTGAGATGACTGCAAGGGCGGATCGTTGCCATCACGTAGCGCGGATTCAGCGTTCGCTTTCACCAATCCACCCCCAAAAGCGGCCATTCCGCTTTCTACTCAATATGACTACACAGCCCCCTGCATAGCTACCTGAACGAACGTTCGGTTACGCCGTTCGCCTCCCGAAAGCGGACAGGCCGCTTCCCACCCTCTTCACCCCGACAGCGCCCCCATTAAAGCGCGATCGATGAAGTTGCCGCGCCACCGGGCTGATTGCATGGACCAAGGACATGGGTCGGCTTAAGTTGACCTGTCGCCCGCTACAATCAGGTGCTACAAATGCTACGAAATACCTGATCAGGCCTTTTGCCAGGCTATTGTTTTTATTGGATCATTCCTCACGATGACGCCTCTCGTAGGGGTCAAGAGCTTTACGCCGAGGCGTGACGCGCGATGAAACTCCACTAGGGGCGACGATCCGGGCACACGCCGCCGCCCCAGGCCAGATCACGGCTTCACCCGCCGCGCCGTCAGCACTTTCACCGGAGCCACCGGCACTTGCCCCTGGAACGCCCCGTGCTGCGTGGCGGTCGGGGAAACGGGTGCGTCCATGATGCCGACGATCACGTCCATGCCTTCGACGACGTGGCCGAACGCCGCGTAACCGAGATTGTCCGCGGGCTGCCCCTGCCCTGCATCGAGCGAGCGGGTCTGGTCTCCGACGCTGATCGTGAACTCGCTGCGCCCGGTGCCCGGTGCAAGCCGGGCGAGCGAAACCTCGCCGTCGGTGTGGTGGAGCCCGGTCTGCGTCGTCGGCTCGTGCGCGATCGGCGGGAGCAGGCGCTTGGGCTCGCCATTGGCGCCGAACTGGACGAAGCCAAAGTGATCGGCGGCCTTGACCGCGCGGTAGAATTCCACGCCGTCGAGCTTCTTCTGGTCGACGTATTTGAGGAAGTTGGTGGCGGAGAGCGGGGCCTTCGCCGTCTCCACTTCGATTACGATCCGGCCCGCGCTCGTGTCCAGCACGACGCGCGGCAACGCCGGGGACGGCATGGCAACGGGCGCAGGCGCTGCAACCGGTTCCTGCGCCAGAGCGGGGACGGCCAGCGCCAGAAACAGAGCAGACAGACAGACCTTCATCGCATTCCCTTCGATCTCGCCAGACCGTCGGCTATCCCCCTGCAGCCGAAAGCGAAGGGGCGTCGCCTGGCACGGCCTGGATCACCGTAGCCGCGCCACTACCCCGGTCAATGCCGGCCGACCTTGCCGCGCGAGACCGAAATACCCGCGATCTTCCGCTAGAAGGACGGCCTTGAGCGAAGCGGCGTCGAGCTCCCATCGCCCCCATCCGTCAATTGCCGTTTTCCCGCGAAGGCGGGAATCCAGTGCCAAGCAAAACAACGGCTTACAGTTCGCTCGACTCCTGGACTCCCGCCTGCGCGGGAGAACCTATGGCTTCGCGGTGACCATGCGGAGGCGGGAATTCGTTGTTGCAACGAATCATCCGCCCAGCCGGCAGGCCGAACGCTCAAATGATCGTCGCGCGGTCCCCCTCCAGCGCGAGGCGGAACGGCACTGCGGGTGTCCCCCCGAAATGACGGCGTGCCTCGTCCACGTCGACCGGTTGTGCGACGAGACCCGGCCGGTCCACGAAACTCAGCACGCGCAGATCACCCAGCACCAGCCAGCTATACGCCTCGAGCGGAGACTCGGGCGGGTTGCCGCAAACGAGGCCGCTGCCGTTGAGCGGCCGCCACGGCCCCGCGAAGCGATCCGCGACCATCCCGTACAATCCGGTCGGACCCGAGGGACCGTCGCTCGCGAACACCTTTCGCTGGGTGACCCAGAAGCAATAATAAAGTCCGCCGTGCAGGACGATATGCGGGCGCTCGAGTTCGTTGTTGAGCCCGTCCGCGGTGATCAGCGGCGACTGGAGCCGCCATTCCCCCTGCTCGCGCCGCGCGACGCCGACCGCGCCATTCCACGGCGACATGGATTGGGCGAGCGATGCCGCGAACAGCAGATACTCCGCACCGTCGGCGGGATCGCGAAACCAGGCGGGATCACGAAACGCCTTGATCGTCCCGATCCCGCCGCCGCCGGTCATGTCGCGCGCATAGGTTACGCCGTCCGCCACCACCGACTCGATCGGCGTCGTCCAGCCCGACAGATGCGGCACGCCATCCTTGATCGTGAGGTCGGCGCTGGTCTCGAACAGGCGCTGGTCGAAACTGGGTTCCACTTCGCCGCGGTGCCCCGCGGCGGTGAAGTACAGCATCACCCGGTCGTGGTCGGGCGAGACGATCGCCGATCCCGACCATTCGCGACTGCCGGGGGCCAGACCATCGGGCAACAGATCGCCGAGATCACGCCACCCGTCCGCGGTTTCATGCATCGCCCGGATTCTCGCGAGCGCATGCCGCGATTCGGGATCGGGAAGTACCGGCGCGGAGAGCAGCATCTGCAAGGCGCCCCCCGCAATGTCCGCGACACTTCCGTCACATTCCTGCACCGGCCAGTAATCCCACAGGTCAAAACCGGGCAAAATCGGCGTGACATCGGGCGTAAAACTGCTCGGAACTGTTGCAAACGGCTGGTGCGCGATCGAGGCGACCGCATCGCGGGACCAGATAGTCGTCATAAACTGCTACTCACTGGGGAGGAAAGGCCAATCGGCCCGAACGCACGGGGGCACGCCCGGGCCGTCCGGTTCAGAAGTCGAGCCTGACCGCCGCCGACACGGTCCGCCCGTTGATCGACCGCGCGCGAACGATGCCGTTGGTCGGGATCGACGCTTCCTCCGCTTCTGTAAAGCCCTTGGTATCAAACAGGTTATTCGCATTGATCGAGACCTGGACGCGCTCGACCGGGCGCACGCTGAGGAAGGCGTTGACCTGGGTGAAGCCCGGCAGCTTCAACTGGTTGGTGTCCTGCGCATAGCTCGACGTGGTGCCGATCGCGCTCGCGCCGACCGTGAACAGCCCGGTCGTATATTGCGGGGTCACCTTGTAGACGAACTCCGCCTGCCGCCGCGGACGATTGCCGATCACCGCGGGGGTGACGTTGTCGCTGATGATCTTCGCCTTGGTGAACGTCCCGTTGGCCGCGAGGCTGAACCCGCCGATGCGATAATTCCCCTCAAGCTCAACACCGTAGGCGCGATAGGTGCGGTCGAAGAACGCCTGGCTGGTCGCCTCGAAATTCTGCTCCGCGGTCTTTGCCCAGAAGGCGGTGCCGTACAGGTTCAATCCGGCGTTGCTGTATTTCACCCCGCCTTCCGCTTGCCGGACGAAATCGACCGGACGCGCGCCGGGCTGCAGCCGGCCGGACAGCGGGCTGACGTTGTTCGCATTGAACAGGAACCGGTCCGCATTGGCACGACCACCGCGGCTGTAGCGCGCGAAGATCGAGAGGTCGCTCGCCAAGCGATAATTCGCGCCAAACGAATAGGATGCATAGTGAAAGTTGTAATTGACCGGCTGCGGGCTGTTGATCGGCAGGATCGTCGTCTGCGTCTCGGGGTAGGAAATCGTGCCGTTGCCATCGACGTCGAAGCTCGTCACCGGACCATCGCCGATGACGAAGCCGCGCGCGCTCCCGGTGTCGTACCGGATGCTGGCATCGACGTTCAGGCCGCCGCCGGTATAGCCGATCGATGCGAACGGCGCGTTGGTGTCGTAATCGACATTGTAGCTGCGACGGCAGCAATTACCGAAATAGGACGCGCCGTACGCGACCAGTCCATTGTCGGTCCGCGACAGGCCGGTTGCGGTCTGCACGTTGAGCAGCGCGGCGTTGTTGCCTTGCGCATCAAGCAGATAGGACGACCAGGTCCAGTCGATGTCGATCGTCTGGCGCGACTTGTAGAAACCCGCCGAGAAATCGACCGTCCCCGCCCCCGCGTCGAACCGGCGGTTGACGCGCAGGTCGTTGGTGATGTTGTTCAGGCTGTTGAGCTTGGAATTGAACAGCACGACCCCGATCGCGTTCGACGTCGTCGGGTTGGCGTAAAGCTGCCCTGCATTGGGTCCGTTGGCATAGCGAACGATCGCGCCCGGGCCACCGATCGCATTGGCAAGGTTCTGCGCGGTATCGACGCTCGCCGGGAACGGCGAGATGAAGCGACCGGAAATGTCTGAATAACGGAACTTGTCACTTACTTTCCACCCGTCGGCGACCTCGAACTCGGTTTCGAAGCCGACCGCCTTGACGACCGGGTGCATCCCGTCGCGAATGTCGTCGACCTCGCGGTTGTTGGCACCATCGAGCGTGACCGCGCGGGTGAAATAGATGCTGTGGATCGTGTCGTTATTGGCGCTAAGGCCCGGCAGCGAGGTATATTTCGGGTCGCTGTTGCTCCCCGTCACACGGACCGGGCTCGGCAGATAGGCGATCGCGCGGTCGTCGAGATATTTGACGTTGAGGCGGAAAAAGCCGCGATCGAAGGTCTTGGTGATGTTGCCGCGGATCTGGCCGCCCTTGTTGCCGTCATAGCCCGCGCGCCGCGGCCCTTCCCCGACGCGGTAGAAACCGCCGACGTTGAAGCGCAGCGTATCGCTCAGCTTGCCGCCGTAATCGGCATCGATCCGGTATTCGCCGTAATCGAGCCCGACCGTTCCCTGGATCGAGCCGCCCTCCTGCTCGCCGGTCTTGGAGATGAGGTTGATCACGCCGCCGGGCGAATTGGACGCGAAGGTCGATGCCGAGCCGCCGCGTACCGCTTCGACCCGCGCGACATTGAAGTCCGCGCGCAGGAAGATGTCGGTGTTCGCGAAGGCGATGTCGCCATATTCAAGGATCGGCAGGCCGTCTTCCTGGAGTTGCAGGAACTTGGCACCGCCCGAGGCGACCGGTAGGCCGCGCACCGCGATGTTGGCATTGCCCTCGCCGCCCGACGATTCCGAGCGAATACCGGGCAGGCTGCGGAACAGTTCGGCGGCGGAGCGGGGTGCTGCATTGGCGATCGCGTCGCTGTTGATCGAGCTGACAGAGACCGAACTGTCGAGCCGGTTCTGCCCACGCGCGACCGCGGTGACGATGATGTCGTCGCCGCCCGCTGCAGGGGTATCGGGGGCGGTATCGGCGACCGGATCGGCAGACGGGCTGGCCGCTGGCGCTTGCTGGGCATAGGCTGGGGCGGCAACCATCAACGCGGTCGTCGCAAGGAAAAGGGTGCGCCCTTTGAACATATCACTCTCCTGGAACAGCATGGCCGTTTGTTCGGCTCGATCCGGACCTATTCCACTCTCGCAAACGATTGCAAGAGGAATTTGCAATCGTTTGCGTGGGGCGCTACAGCGCGTTGCAGGACGGCAACAGTTCGTCGATGGGGAGAGTGAGACGTGACCAGCGTATCGGTCGGCAAGGTACATCTGTCCTTCGCCCGTATCCTGCAGATGAACCTCGGTTTTCTCGGACTGCAATTCAGCTTCGGGCTGCAGCAAAGCAACATGGGGCCGATCTACAGCTACCTCGGCGCGGACGAGGGCAGCATGCCGCTGCTGTGGCTCGCGGGGCCGATGACCGGGCTGATCATCCAGCCGCTGATCGGCGCGATGAGCGATCGCACCCGCACCCGACTCGGGCGGCGCACCCCCTATTTCCTCGTCGGCGCGATCCTGTGCAGCCTTTGCCTCTTTGCGATGCCGTACAGCCGCACGTTGTGGATGGCGGCAAGCCTGCTCTGGGTGCTCGACGCCGCGAACAACGTTACGATGGAGCCGTATCGCGCCTATGTCAGCGACCGGCTCGACGAGACGCAACGCCCCCTCGGCTTCCTGACGCAAAGCGCGTTCACCGGGCTCGCGCAGACGCTGTCCTATCTCGCGCCGTCCTTGCTGGTGTGGTGGGGGATCAACAAGGACGCGCTCGACAGCAACGGCATCCCCGAAATCACGCGAATCAGCTTCCTGATCGGCGCGGTGCTGTCGATCACCACGATCCTCTGGTCGGTGTGGCGCGTCCCCGAATTGCCGCTGACGCCCGAGGAGGACGCCGCGATCACCGCCGACCCGTTGTCACTGCGCTCGACCCTGGGCGGGCTTGCCGCGGCGATCCGCGACATGCCCCCAACGATGCGGCAGCTTGCGGTGGCGATGCTGTTCCAGTGGTTCGGAATGTTCTGTTACTGGCAATATGTCGTGCTCGCGCTCGCGCGTGGCGTCTTCGACACTAGCGACCCGACCAGCGTCGGCTTTCGCGATGCGGGGCTGCTCAACGGGCAGCTTGGCGCGTTCTACAATCTCGTCGCCTGCATCGCGGCGTTTGCGATGGTGCCGTTCGCACGCCGCTTTGGCGCGCGACCGATCCACGCCGTCGCAATGGTCGCCTCGGGTCTGGCGATGATGACGATCGCATCGACCGGGTCGATCCCGTTGCTCGTGGTCGCGATGGTCGGGGTCGGGATCGGCTGGGGCAGCCTGATGGGCAATCCCTATCTGATGCTCGCCAACGCCATCCCGGCTGAGCGGACCGGGGTGTATATGGGCATCTTCAACATGTTCATCGTCATCCCGATGATGGTCGAGATCCTGTTTGTGTGGCTCGCCTATCGTCCGCTGCTGGGGGGCGATCCGCGCAACGTGCTGCTGCTGGGCGGCGGGATGATGCTGGCGGCGGCGGTGGCGACTTGGTTCGTCCGTACGCCGGACCCCCGCCCCGCGCGCGCGTGATCAGGCGGAGGCGCGCAGGATCAGTTCGGGCTGCATCGCGACCGACTCCACGTCTTCGCCCGCGATCCGCCGGAACAGCAGGTCGACCATCGTCACTGCGCCGCGTTCGACATCCTGCCGCACCGTCGTCAGCGGGGGATTGGTGTGCATCGCGATCACCACGTCGTCATAGCCGACGACGCCGACGTCCTGCGGCACGCGCTTTCCGCGTCCCGTCAGTGCGCGGAGCGCGCTCATCGCGATGACGTCTGACGCCGCGACGATGCCATCCGGGGAGGCATGGCTCGCAAGATACTGCTCGATCGCGCTGAACGACGCTTCGCTGGTCAGGTGCACCGGCACCAGCGCGGCCTGCTCGCTCCCTGCCGCCGCCAGCGCCTGCTGGAACCCGGCGTAGCGCGCGGCGAATTCAGGAACGTCGGTGTTGCCGAAGAAGGCCAACCGCCGCCGCCCTTGCGCAAGCAGATGCTCCGCCGCGATCCGCCCGCCCGCGATATTGTCGGTACCGACGGTGATCTGCGTCTTGTCGCGCATGTCCGCCCCCCACACGACGATCGGGCGATAGCGTTTGGCGACGCGCTCGATCGCGTCGATCTGGTTCGACTGGCCCACCACGATCACGCCATCGACGCGTCCGGCATCGACGATCGCGTCGAGCCAGCGATCGTCCTTCGGAATCACCCGCGACAACAACAGGTCGAGACCGCGATCCGCAATCGCATCCGCGAGCGGCCCCAGCAGGCTCATGAAGAACGGATCGGACAAATGCTGTTCGGCCTCGTGCCCAAGCGGCAGGACGACGCCGATCGCGCCGGTCCGCCCGAGGCGGAAATTGCGCGCGGCCTGATTGACCTGAAAGCCATGCTCGCTCGCCAGCGCGACGATGCGTTCGCGCGTGGCCTTGGCAATCACGGTGTTCCCGGCAAGCGACCGGGACACGGTGGCGACCGAAACGCCGGCCAGTTCGGCAAGTTCAGCGAGAGTAGAGACGGTTGGGGTCACAGGCATTGGTGCCTTGTGCCGTGCGGAAACCGAAACGCCAACACGTGTTGTTGCGGGCGTCGGACACATTCCCGGTTCGGGACTCCCGCCACCTAAATGTTGTCTTGCATTGGCCGGAAGCGGAAGGCTGCCGTCCGCTTCGGCCTGAACCATGGCGGGGAAGCGTCAGCCTCCCCGCCCGTTGGTCAGAAGGTGATGCGACCGCCCATCGACAGCACGACGGCATGCGCGTTTTTCAGCAGGCCGTTGGTGATGATTGGCATCTGTGCCGCCGTGCCGGCATAGGCCGCGGTGTTGCGGTCGATCGTCGTGTCGCTGAAGTCGACGTAGCTGGCAGCCGCGTCGAGCGCGATGTGCGGGGTCAACTGATAGCTTCCGCCCGCCGCATACGTCCAGCGGTTGGCATCGGGCACGCGTGCGTCACGCAGGCCGTCCTGCGTCGGGGTGATCGTGCGCTGGAGACCGGCACGGACCGTCGCCTTGGGGCCGAGCGCATAATCGACGCCGCCCGCGAGGCTCCAGCTGTCGCGGTAATTCTCAGGGATTGCGACGTTGAGCGGTGCGCCGAGCCGGATCGCATCGAACTTGCTCCAGTTATACGCGACGACCTGCGCGTTGAGCGTCAGCGCGTTGGTCGCTTTCAGGCGACCCGCGACCATCACCTGCCCCGGGGTGCGGAACTTCGCCTGCACGTCCGACAGCGACCGGTTCGACGCGGCGAGCGGGCCGGTGAGATTGTAGATGTTGAGCTCGCCGGTCACCGTATGCTCGATGCTCGACTTGTAGCTGATGCCGACGGTGGCGATGTCGTTGTGGAGCTGGACGCCCGCGGTCCAGCCGAAGTCCCAGCCCTTGCCCTTCAGCGTCTGCGTGCCGTCCGGCAACGACGCGAGCACGTTGGGGAGCTGGTTGCTGAGGAAGGCGTCGGTGAACTCGACGTTGAGCGCGCCACCGACGCGGAGCCAGTCGGTCAGCACGACACCGACCGACGGCTGGATGTCGATCGTACGCAACCGCGTCTTGTCCGCGCTGTAGCGCGTCCAGCTGTTCGCGTCGTAATCGGTGGTAAAGCTGAACGGCGAGGTGACCGCGAGACCGATCGCGATCCGGTCGGTGATAGGATAGGCGATCGCGCCGCTCGGCAGGACGCCACTGTTGATCGGATCGCGCGAGACCGAAGTGCCGCCAACTGGCGCGAACGCCTGTCCCGGGCGGCGGATCAGCGTGCCGTTGTCGATCACGTCGCCCTTGGGCAGGATCGCGGTCGCGCTGACCGCAGCTTCCGCGCTGGTGATGCCGGCGATTGCGGCGGGATTCCACCACAAGGATGCAGGGCCGGTATCGGCGGCTTCACCCGAGAACGCACGGCCGGCACCGCGCGCGGACTGTGCCTCGAGGTAAAAAGCATCGGCGTGCGCGACACCGGCGAACCCGATCGACGAGACAAGCGCGGTCGCGCCCAGCAGCGGGGTTTTGAAACGAATTGGCATTGGGTAATCCTGTACTGATAAGCGGGGAGGAAAGCGTCAGCGCACGCGCGTCCAAGTCTGTGTCTTGCACAGCGGGAAGAAGACGCAGCCGCGCAATTTCAACTGGTTGGTACCGACGGGCGTGATCTTGCCATTGTAGGTCTTGCCATCGTCGGCATTGTAGACCTGACCGTTGCTCCACACCCCGTCTGCGTCGGGCTTGAAACCGGTCAGGAACAGCATCCCTTCGATCGGGCGGCTGCGCAGCGTCACATTGGAGTTTCTGGCGTCCTTCATCCCCGGATTGGCGCGGAGCGCATCCGACGTCACGATCCGGCCACAGATCGACGCACCACACCGTGCGATTTCCACGATGGCATTGTGCGTTTCGGTCTTCCAGCGACCGATCACAGTATCGGTAGCCAGCGGTGCTCCGGCGAGCAGCGCGCTGATGATCAGCAGGGACATCCTCTATCCTCTCCAACTTGGCTGTCACCCGGTCGGGTGTACGGCCACGGACGTTTCCGGTTGGACGCCGCATGTGTGCGGTCATCCATTCCTGTTCGACTCGCGTCTTATGCGCGAGACCGATGCCGTATACGGCATGTCCCTATTCGCCTATAAGGATGAGCAACGGCGTCAAGGTTTCTTGAGGATTGCGAACAAGATAGACAGGGAACGTGATGTTTCGGCAACGCCACACGGCCCAACCAAGCCGTCGGCCGATCCGCGTGCAGATGGCGTTTCCCTTATGGTCGCAAATCCGCAACAGTCTGATTCAAGACGCGAAGCGCGCTGCGATCCCCACCGGACCGGTGCGACATCACCCCCTGCGCGTCATCGGAGGAGCGGATTGGACGACCGGCAGGAACTGACGGGAATCAATGCGGTTGCGCGGATGCTGGACATCACGCCGCGGACGTTGCGCTTCTATGAGGACCGCGGGCTGATCACGCCCGGACGAGTAGGTACGATCCGTGTCTATACGAAGCGCGAAATCGCGCGGATGCAATTGATCCTGCGCGGCAAGCGGCTTGGATTTACGCTCGCAGACATCACCGAATTCCTCGACCTGTACGACGCCGACCCACAGCACGTCGAACAGATGCGCGCGCTGGCGGAACGCTGTCGCGAACGGATCGACCGGCTGGACGCGCAGCGCGAGGCGATCGCCGAGACGCTGGGGGAATTGGAGAAGATTGAGGCGCAGGCGCTCGAACGGATCGCGGGGGCGACGCGCAAGTCGAAGTGCTCGGGTGGATGATGAGCTTCTTCACATCTGCGATGCCCAGCCGCGTTGCGCGTACCCTTCACCTGCCCTGGCTTGAACGCATCCCTTTCCCAGCAGGACGGTCGCGCCCCGTAAAGTAGGTTGCAATCGCTGCGATGTCGGCGGGCGGCAGCTTGGCAAGGCTGCGTGATACCGCAGCCATCGGTCCCGCAGCCGTACCGCGATGGTGGCTTTTCCCGGTCGACAGATAGGCGACGAACTCCGCATGCGCCCACGGGGATTTACGCGTACCGGTCTTACGCAGTGGCGGCGCGGCCCAGCCGTCGATTGATCCGCCCGCATAGGCGTGCGCACGTTGCTCCGTGCCAAGCATGCCGCGCGGCGTGTGGCACGCGCCGCATTGACCGAGCCCCTCGGCAAGATAGGCCCCGCGATTCCATTCGGCACTCTGCCTGGCGTCGGCGACGAAGCGTTCAGGCCGGAAGAACAGCAGTTTCCAGCCCGCCTGCAACGCACGGATGTTGAGCGGGAACGGGATCGTCGTGCTCTCTTCCTTGGCGACGACCGGCGGGCGCGTCATGACATAGGCGTACAGCGCGGTCACATCGGCGTCGGTCAGCTTGCTGAAATGATCATAGGGAAACGCGGGGAACAGATGCGCGCCGTCCCGCCGGACACCGTGCCGCATCGCGCGCTCGAATGCCCGCTCCGACCATCCGCCGATGCCGGTCTTGGGATCGGGCGTGATGTTGGTCGAGTAGATCGTCCCGAATTGCGTCTTGATCGCGTAACCGCCCGCATAGGGCTGCCCGCCGCGCGCGGTGTGACAACTCGCGCAATAGCCGGCATTGGCAAGCACCGCCCCCTTGGCAACAAGCGCGGGCGTGAAGCGGGACACAGGCGGTGGCGGGATCTTGGCGATCGAGGGACGCCACGCGAAGACACCGAATCCGACCGTTGCGAGGACGACGAACGCCACAAGGACAATTACGAAACGTCTCAGCATATTGGCGACGCATCCATCGATATCCCCTTCGCGTGTGGCGTACGCTGGACGATGCATCTACCTGCAACGGACCAACGTCCAGCGATAGATGCCCGTCCTTTCGCGTGGATACGGACAGATTGCGGACCGGGACGGACAAGGATTTGAACGATTGACGACAGTGCATTGGAATACCCAGATAAAGCACGACGCCACTGACATCGGGCCAGTCTCACCCGACGCGCGATCGTTTTGGGGCGAGCATCGTCAGGACCTCCGCGCGATCGACCAACAGGCGCGTCTGCGGCGACTCCAGCCGCGAACGGGCGTGGATTTTTCGTCCAACGACTATCTCGCCCTGTCGAGGTCGCAGCGATTGCGCGACGCGGTCGGCGCGGCGCTCGCGCGGGGGGTTTCGATCGGATCGGGCGGATCGCGGCTGCTACGTGGCAACGATCCCGAGCATGAAGCGCTGGAAGCCGAAGCAGCGACGTTCTTCGGGAGCGAGACCGCGCTGTTCTTTGCCAGCGGGTTTGCGGCCAATGCGGCGTTGCTGGCGACCCTCCCCCAGCGGGGAGACCTGGTCGTCCACGACGCGCTGGTCCACGCCAGTGCGTATGAGGGGATGCGGCTCGGCCGCGCCGAAACGCGCTCGGCTACGCATAACGACGCCGACGCAATCGAGTCTGTCATCGCGCAGTGGCGATCGACCGGCGGCACGGGACGACCATGGATTGCGGTCGAGAGCCTGTACAGCATGGACGGGGACCGCGCGCCGCTCGCCGACCTGCTGGACGTGGCGACGCGGCACGACGGGATACTGCTGATCGACGAAGCGCATGCGACCGGCGTGTTCGGTACCGACGGGCGCGGGCTTGCAGGAAGTCTGGAGGGACGCGAGAACGTCGTCACCTTGCGGACGTGCGGCAAGGCGCTCGGCAGCGAAGGCGCTTTGCTGTGCGGCCCTGCGATCGCGCGCGATTTCCTCGTCAACCGCGCGCGCGGCTTCATCTTCTCGACCGCACCCTCTCCGCTCATGGCGAGCGCGGTCCGCGAAGGCTTGCGGATGCTGACCGACGAGCCGGAACGCCGCACGCGTCTGGCGGCGTTGGTAGCGCATGCGGAGCACATCCTTGCGCCGTGCGGCGTCACGCCGACCGGATCGCAGATCCTGCCGCTGATGATCGGCGACGACGCCGCGACGATGCGCGTGGCGGCAGCGGTCCAGACGGCCGGGTTCGACATTCGCGGGATACGCCCACCGACCGTCCCGGCGGGAACCGCACGTCTGCGCATTTCGCTGACGCTCAACGTGGACGAGGCCGACATCGACCGCCTCGCTGAAACCTTGCGGGAGATCCTGCCGTGACTGCCCCGACCTTCATCGTCACCGGAACCGACACCGACGTCGGCAAGACCGTCTTCGCCGCCGCACTCGCGGGCGCGTTACGTGCGCACTATTGGAAGCCGGTGCAGGCCGGGCTCGACCCGCGCAGCGACGCCGACAGTGTAGCGGCCTTGTCCGGGTTGCCCGCGGCGCAGATCCTGCCCGAAGCGTATCGGCTCGCCACGCCGTGCTCGCCGCATCGCGCAGCGGCGATCGACGGGGTGACGATCACGCTCGACCGGCTCGCGCTACCCGACGTCGCAGGGCCGCTGGTGGTCGAGGGTGCGGGCGGCGTGCTGGTGCCGGTCACCCCCGACCTGCTATTTGCGGATTTGTTCTCGCATTGGGGCCGCCCCGTCGTGCTGGTCGCGCGGACCGGGCTGGGGACGATCAACCACAGTCTGTTGTCGATAGAAGCGCTGCGCGCGCGCGGCGTGGCCATCCATGGGATCGCGTTCATCGGCGATTCCGAACCCGACAGCGAAGCGACGATCGCGCGGATCGGTAAGGTCAAGCGGCTGGGGCGGCTTCCGCGGCTCGAAACCCTGGATGCGACCACACTCGCTGCCGCGTTTGCCGAGCAGTTCGATGTGGCGGCGTTCCGGTGAGCGGCTCCCCGATTTGGCACCCGTTCACGCAGCACGGGCTGGGCGAGCCGATCCCGCGCGTCACCCATGCCGAGGGCGCGATCCTCTACACCGAGGATGGACGACGGATCGTCGATGCGATCTCGTCCTGGTGGGTGACGACGCACGGCCATTGCCACCCGCGCATCATGGCCGCGATCGCCGAACAGGCGCAGCGGCTCGACCAGATCATCTTTGCTGGCTGGACGCATGAACCTGCAGAGACGCTCGCGCGCGGGCTCGTCGCGATGCTGCCGCCTGCGCTCAGTCGCGTGTTCTTCTCAGATTCTGGCTCGACCAGCGTAGAAGTCGCCCTCAAGATGGCGCTCGGCTTCTGGGCCAATCGCGGGACCCCACGCGACCGGATCTTGGTGCTAGAACATAGCTATCACGGCGATACGATCGGCGCGATGTCCGTAGGCGCGCGCGGCGTGTTCAATCAGGCGTATGGCGCGCTGCTGTTCGACGTGGGGACGATCCCTTTCCCCGCGGCGGGGCGCGAACAGGCGACGCTGGATGCACTGGAAGCGGCCTGTCGGCACCAACCCGCCGCGTTCATCGTCGAGCCGCTCGTACTCGGCGCAGGCGGAATGCTGTTCTATCCGGCATGGGTACTGGCGGAGATGCGCGCGATCTGCGCGCGGTACGACGTGCTGTTCATCGCGGACGAAGTGATGACCGGATGGGGCCGCACCGGCACGCTGCTGGCGTGCGAACAAGCGGGCGTCGTGCCCGATATCCTGTGCCTGTCGAAGGGATTGACCGGCGGCGCGGTACCGCTCGCGGTGACGCTGGCGACCGAGCCGATCTACGACGCGCATTTCTCGACCGATCGGTCGAAGATGTTCTTCCACTCGTCGAGCTACACCGCCAACCCGATCGCCTGCGCCGCAGCCAACGCCAATCTCGCAGTATGGCGCGAAGAGCCGGTGCTCGACCGCGTCGCCGATCTGGCCGCACGGCAAGCGGCGCATCTCGCGTCGCTTGCTGACCATCGCAATGTTCGCGGTGCGCGCACGCTGGGGACGATCACGGCCGTCGATCTGGTCGATCCGGCGGGGGGCGGATATCTGTCCAACCTCGGCCCTGCCTTGCTCAAGCGGTTTCGCGATGCGGACCTTCTGCTGCGGCCGCTCGGCAATACGGTGTATGTCATGCCGCCCTATTCGATCAGGCCAGCCGATCTCGACCGGGTCCATGCCGCAATTGGCGAGGCGGCGGACACATTGGGGTGACGCGCCGATCGCTGCGCTAAACTGTTCCCCTTCCGTTCGTTATGACCTATTAGGCGCGCATGGAGCCCCCGCCCCGCAAGATCATCCACGTCGACATGGATGCGTTCTTCGCCTCGGTCGAACAGCGTGACGATCCGTCGCTGCGCGGGAAGCCGATCGCGGTGGGCCATGCCGCCGCACGCGGTGTGGTCGCCGCGGCCAGCTATGAGGCGCGCGTTTTTGGGGTACGGTCGGCGCTGCCGTCGGTCACCGCGTTGCGGCGCTGCCCCGATCTGGTGTTCGTGCCGCCGCGCTTCGACGTCTACAAACAGGTCTCGCGACAGATCCAGGCGATCTTCCGCGAGTACACCCCGCTCGTCCAGCCGCTGTCGCTCGACGAGGCGTATCTCGACGTCACTGCGAACTTGCAGGGCCTGCCGACCGCCTGGGCGACCGCCAAGGCAATCCGCGCACGGATCCTCGAGGAGACGGGGCTCACGGCGTCCGCCGGCATTTCGTACAACAAGTTCCTCGCCAAGCTCGCGTCCGACCAGCGCAAGCCCAATGGCCAGTTCGCGGTCACGCCCGACATGGGGGCGGCGTGGGTCGAGACCTTGCCGGTCGCGCGCTTCCATGGCGTCGGGCCGGTGACGGCCAAAAAGATGCACGCGCTGGGGATCACGACCGGTGCGGACCTGCGCGACAAGTCGATCGACTTCCTGCGCGCAAATTTCGGCAATGCCGCCGACTGGTATCACGCGATCGCGCGCGGCGAGGATCACCGCCCCGTCGATCCCGACCGCATCCGCAAGTCCTCTGGCTCGGAAACGACCTTCAACCGCGACCTGCTCGACCCGGTCGAGATCGAGGCGGGGGTACAGGAGATGGCGGACGACGTGTGGGGCTGGTGCGAAAAGGCGCAGGCCTATGGGCGGACCGTGACGGTGAAGGTCAAATACACCGACTTCCAACAGATCACGCGCAGCCGGACCTACCCCTATGCGATCGACACCGCCGAGAAGCTCAGCGCCGCCAGCCGCGACCTCATTCGCTCGGTCCTGCCGCCGACCAAGGGGATCCGACTGGTCGGCGTGACGGTATCGACCTTCGACACGCTGTCGGACGGTCCCGCCGCGCTACCCTTGTTTGGCGACGACGGCAGCTGATCCCGTTCAGAACAGCCAGTTGCTCCACTGCCCGACCGGGACCCAGTCCTTGTCGCGACGCTGGAACGCGTAGGTCGTACCCCAATGTTCGATGTTGACCGTGACGAAGCCCAGGTCGTCCGACCAGACCGGGTCCGATACGACGTATTTCAGGTAACATTTGCGCGAAAGCCGCACGAACGGCCACCACCGTGCATCGACTCGCGGCACATTGAAACCGCCGGGCAAGTCGACCGTCCTCGTTTGCCCGGTGCGGGACTGCACCATGGCGGCGTTGTTCAACCGTTGCTGATCCAGATAGGCGAGCGTCGGAGTGGTGTTGGTAGGGTCGGGGATATGCGCGGGCTTGTTGACGATCGTATCCTGATAGATCTGCCGCGTCGTCAGCGCAGCACTCGACCGCAGCGGCGCAACCGTGTGCCACGCGAGCGGACGCCGTGATGGCGCTGGGGCAACCGCCATTGTCGCGAAGATCGCGAGCGGTTTGCCGTTGGTGCGATTGTCGACGCAGATCGCATTGCCGTCGTCGGTCAGGATCTTGAGCGTGGCCCGCACGAGTTTCTGCGAATCGTCATACGGCGGCTGAGGCGTTCCGGCGCATCCGCCGATGCCGAACGCGATTCCGACTGCGATCCCCGCTGAAATCATCGCACGATGCGCGGTGCCAATACGGTTTCGATGCTGCTCAATCACAATCGGGTTGCCGCATATCTAAAGCTCCATTTCGCTACAGACACGCTGCTTTCTCCTCCGAAATCAGCGCATTGGTTGTCGGCTTACGCGAAACGAAACGCGTCCCACAGGGGGAATCGCTGCGATCAAATTTGTCGCAATCGAATACGCAATTGCATATAGGGGAAATATGGCTGAGCAAGTATCCGATTTCAAACGCGGCGAAAACAAGGCCCGCGCGCTTACGGTCGGCGTGTTGAGCACGACCTTCCTGATCGCAGCGATGGCGCCGCAGAACACGCGTGCGGTGTTTATCACCGACGGCGGTCTGCCCAAGGCGTTTACCGCGACGCTCGCCTCGAACGGCGCCGGAATGCGTAGCGGTATCGGCCCCGGTAGCCTCTCCACGCGGAATGCCAGCTATCTCTCGGGTCTCGCCGACCCGCGCGCGCCCGGCGCTGATCGCGGAACACGCCGGTCGCAGGTGCCACCCGCCGGGTTCGTACTCGGCGCACGCCCGTTGCCGCCGGTAGCGCCAGGCGGCGGTGCACCGGGGGCCGTCGGCCCGGTCGCAGAAACCCCCGCTCCGCTACCGCCAGTCGAAGTCGCAAGCGTGGGAACCGGTGGCACAGGACCCACCGCCGGAGGCCAACCGTTTGCTCCCGTCATTCAGCAGCCGGGGTCGGGGTCGTCGGGCTTTGCGGGCACTACGCCCGGCGGCGGAACACCCGGCACGCCGGGTTCGGGCACGCCCGGTGCGGGAAATCCCGGAACCGGTACCGATACGCCAACGCCTGCGCCGGCCGTACCGGAGCCTTCGACCTGGGTAATGCTGCTCAGCGGGTTCCTGGTGGTGGGGTCTGCGTTGCGGATGGCCCGTCGGACGCGCCGCGCGACGATCTCGGCCTGACCCGAACCGCGTTCGGGCCCGGCGGAATCAGTTCAGTTCGAGCTGGTTACCCGAAATCGTGACTGGCCCCAGTTGTGACAGCAAGTCCTGGCCCAGCAACGAAACCTTCAGTCCCCGTCGCACCACCGCCGCATCGACGTCCGCGACGGTGTGGCCCGCAATTGCGACCCGATCGAGCGTGACGCGATCGATCGCCGATGGGCCGGCTGCGGTTTCCATGACGGAATGGCGCGACGTCGCACCGCGCGGCGCACCGACCCGAGCCGCATCGGCCGGGGTCAGCACGATCATTGTAGCGCCGGTATCCAGCAGGAAGCGCACCTTCACTCCGTTGACCCGCCCGATCACGTAGAAAAGCCCGTCGGGTGCGCGGCTGTAGCGATGGTTCAGCGTAGTTGCCGGATCAACCAATGCGCGGGGCGGTGCCGCGGCCACGATGCGTGCCGTACGCGCGGACGGCTTCACTTTGTGGGGGGGCGGGTGCGCACTGAACGACAAACCGACAAACGCCAGCACACCGACCAGGCCGGGCATCGCCAATACTGCCTTGAGTGCCAACATGACACTGCCATGCCCGCATTAGCCTCAACAGCGCGTGACGATGTGTGGTTAGTCCTGCGTTAAGCTCTCTGCCAATGCGGCATCAGCCTTGCGTTCCAGCGCAATCAGGCGGCGGCGGCGGAGCCATTGTACGAGGGCTGCGATGCCAAACAGCAACCCGGCGACCGCAAACTCCGTGATCCAGACCAGATAGGGCCAGCGCATCGACATCGCCGACCGGAACAGCACATAGTGTTTGGGGGTCATGCGGTAGCCGGCATAGCGATACAGGCGAAACAGTTCGCCCGGCAGTGCATCTGCGACCAGAATGCCCTCGCGCGCGCTCGCGGCGGCGGTGTCGGCGGATCCGTCGGTAGGCGCGAGTTCGATGAAATAGCGGATGTACGACGGGTCGGCCGCGGGATCGACCATCGGCGCGAACCGCACGTTACGCCGCACGAACCACAGATCCTCGTCGAATGCGGACGTGCGCGTGTAAATGATATTTCCGCGCAGTTCGGTCAGGCCCTGCGCCGGGACGGCAGGCGATGTCGTGCTCGCCGTCAGGCTCTGCATCGGCCCTTTCGCCGAGGGGAGTAGCAGGAGCATGAATGCGACGATCAGCGCCGCGATGAAACACCCTGCCGCCGTGTACACCAGCACGTTGAGAAACCGCGATGCGGAGCGGATCGCGCGAAAGAAATCGGGCCTGGCCGACACTGTATCGGTCGCCGGAACCGCAGCGGATGCTGCACGAGGGGATTTGCGGCGACGCCCGGTAAACAGGAATGGCAGCGGTGCGAGCAACAGCACGAACAACAGGAACGTCAACAGCGGGTGATAGACGCCGAATTCATTGAACTGCCATTCCGCAAGCAGCGCGACGACTCCGCGGTACGTACCGGATTGCCAGGTGAAATAGGCTACGACCAGAATGATCCACAACGGCAGCAATACGCGCGATGGATGCCGACGCACCGATTTGAACCGTACGCCCATTCTAAACCCTACTCATTCACGCCAGACGCTCGACGATAGCGCCATACGGCCATTGCGAACCGTGTCAAAACGGGATTGTCGCAATCGGTCCGTGGCTTGACACGGAAATTCGCCGACACCGACGACCGATCTGCGTTCACCAAGAAATGCATATTGCTCCCCGGATCATTCCCCTCGGTGCAATGCCCTGTCCGCTCTGCCCACGAGCGCGATGGCTTTTATGTTATCGCCCATACTGCATATATAACATCATATTGGCTCGTGATGTTGCTGATGTCGAATTAATTTGATTGAAAGTTCGCAGCGAGCTCAGAAAACAACATCGTAAGTTCCGGGCGTTACCTACCGGCGAATGGTCAGCCGCTTCCACCATGAATTTAGCGAAGATCACAACTCGGCAACCGTCTGGACCGCATCAGAGTGCCGACACTGCCGACACTCTGCTGCGCATCCGGCTTATCCTATTGTTGCCGGGGCAGGATCATCCGCCGCGATACGGACCGGCACCGATTTGCTTGCCGGGGTCTTCGACATTTCGTCGTGATGGCTCATCGGGACAAGCACGTTGCATTCGGGATAATAGCCCGCGATCGTTCCGCGCGGGATCTTGTACGCGGTCAGCGTGAGCCCCCCTAGGTGGCGGTCATGGCCGTCATCGACGTCGGTGGTCAGCTTGATCTTCTGGCCGTTGACGAGCCCGGCTGCCGCAATGTCATCGGGGTTCATCAGCAAAACGTCGCGGGTCCCCTCGATCCCGCGGAAACGATCCGAATAGCCGTAAATAGTTGTGTTGAACTGATCGTTCGAACGCATCGTGATCAGCCGGAACCTGCCGGGTGCATCTTTGAACCCGATCGACGTCAGTTCACCCGGCGTGGTGAACTCCGCCTTGCCCGATTCCGTCTTCCACACCCGCTCATGCGCGCCATTGCCGCGGTAGAACCCGCCGGCCTGATACATCCGCTGGTTATAGTCCCGGAAATCGTCAGGATAGGTCGCCTCGATCAGATTGCGGACCAGACTGTAATCGGCAGTCCAGGCGTCCCACTTGAGATGCTCGCTCGGCGCAAGGGTCGCCTTGGCGATACCGGTGACGATCGCCAGTTCGCTCATTACCTTGTCCGACACGGGCGTGCGATGCCCGATCGACGCGTTGATCATCGAGAAGCTGTCTTCGGTGGTGATGGTCTGTGGGCCGGTCGCCTGATCATCCTCCTCGAAGCGTCCGATGCACGGCAGGATATAGGCGAGCTTGCCAGGGAACAGATGGCTGCGGTTGAGCTTGGTCGACACCATGACGGTCAGGTCCTGAGTCGCCCACGCCTGCTCCATCCGCTTCTGGTCGGGCACCGCACGCACCAGATTGCCGCCGAGCGAAATGAACGCGCGCACCTTGCCCTCGAACAACGCCTCGCTCGCCTCGACGATGTTCATGCCGTTCTCGGACGGCGGATCGAAGTGAAACAGCGCCTTCAGCTTGTCGACCGGGATCAGCTCGATCTTCTCGGCGATTCCGACGGTGCGCTGCCCCTGGACGTTGCTGTGCCCGCGGACCGGGCAGCACCCTGCCCCCGGTCGCCCGATGTTCCCGCGCAGCAGCAGCAGGTTGACGAGCATTGCGACATTGGTCGCGCCGTGTGCGTGCTGGGTCAGACCCATGCCGTAGACGCCGATGACGTTCTTGGCAGCGATATAGACCCTGGCGGCATCGCGCAGCGCGGCTTCGGTCAGTCCACTCTCCTGCTCGATCTCGGACCAGGCAACGGTGCGGCAGCGGTCGATGAACGTATCGAATCCGGTGGTATGCTGGGCAATGAAGGCATGGTCGATGACGTGCGCGGTACCGGCCGACTTCGCCGCGTCATCCGCCTCCACCACGACCTTGCACATCCCCAGCATCGCCGCGATGTCGCCGCCCGCCTTCAACTGGTGATATTGGTCGGAGATCTTGGTCTCCTTGCCCGTCAGCATTGCCGCCGGGCTTTGCGGATCGACGAAGGAGACGAGCCCCTGCTCGATGATCGGGTTGAACGTGACGATCTTGGCGCCACGATCCTTCGCATCCTTGAGCGGGTGGAGGAAGCGCGGGCTGTTGGTCCCCGGGTTCTGGCCGAAGAAGAAGAACGCGTCGGTTTCCGCGAGGTCGTCCCACACGATCGTCCCCACGGGGGAGCCAATCACCTTCTTCAGCGCAACCGATGTGGTCTCGTGGCACATGTTGGAGCTTTGCGGCAGATTGTTGGTGCCATAGACCCGCGCCAGCAGCGCAAAGAGATAGGACGCTTCCAGCCCGGCATGCCCCGACGAGTAGAATACCGCACTGTCCGGATCGAGCGGCTTGAGCGCACCCGCGATCCCCGCAAACGCCTCGTCCCAAGTGGTTTCGACATAGCGATCGGTTTCGGCGTCGTAGCGCAGCGGGTGCGTCAGCCGACCGGTCTTCTCCAGATCGTGATCGCGCCAGCTCCGCAATTCGGTGACGCTGTGCGCTGGCTTGGTCCAGAAATCGGGGCCGCAGCGTGCGCTGGTCGATTCCCACAAGGTCGCCTTCGCCCCGTTCTCGCAGAATTCGAACGCGGAGTAGTTCACCGGCTTGGGCCAGGCGCATGACGCGCACATCACGCCCTTTGGCTTGTTCATCTTGGCCATGCTGGCGAGGGCGGGCGGCGTCGCCCAGGTTTCGCCGAAAATGCTCGCGATGCCGCGAAGCGAGCCCCACCCGCCCGCCGGTCCCGGCGAGTGCGGCAGATCCTTGGGAAGATCGGAGAGGTCCGAGGGTGTATGCGACATCTGCTTGTCCGACATGATATTTCCCATTGTTCAGCGCGCGCCCTGGTCGTGCGAGACCCGAAACGGGCAAGCGACAGGCATAGAACAGGAAAGCGAGCGGCAACCACTGAGGTTCCGTATCGTCAGGCGCTTTGCGGCTGGGCGGCGGAATCCCGCGATGCTTCCACCCTGGCGTGCCGTGCGTTAGATCGACCAATGCCAAACACATTCGCTGATCCCACCGGCCTGCCGTCGCACGCAACGTCCCTCCGCCCTGTCCTCGAAACCGTATCGATCGAGGGCGGACGCGAAACCTCCGGTCGCGGGATCGCAGAGGAAGTAGCGGTTGCGATTGAACTCGATGGCGTGGGGTTTGCCGTGATGATGGCGACCCCGCACGATCTGGAGGATTTCGTCGTGGGGTTGTTGCTTGCCGAAGGCGAGATCGCTGGCGCCGACGACCTGTCGAGCATCGACTTCGCCGCGCTCGACATCGGGATGATCGTCCGGGTCGACCGGCTGCGACCCGATCCGGTCGCGGTGATGGAACGGATGCGCCCGCGCACGACCGATTCGGCATGTGGCCTGTGCGGGCGCGATAGCCTCGACCGGGCGCTCATGCCCTTGCCGCAGGTCACCGCCCGGAGCCACGCCGACGCGGGGGCGCTGTTTGCGGCGGCGGGTGCCCTGCGCGACCACCAGCCGCTGAACCGGGCGACGGGCGCGGTCCATGCGGCTGCGCTGGCGGCACCCGACGGAACGATCCTGCTGGTGCGCGAGGATGTCGGCCGCCACAATGCCTTCGACAAACTGATCGGCGCGATGGCGCGCGGCGGTATTGGGTGGGACGGCGGGTTCGCACTGCTCAGCTCGCGTTGTTCGTTCGAACTGGTCGACAAGGCCGTGCGCGCCGACTGCCCGTTGCTCGCGACGATCTCCGCGCCGACTTCGCTCGCGCTCGAGCGCGCGGCGGCGGCGGGGCTGACGCTTGCGACGCTGGTGCGATCGGACACGCTGACCTTGCAGCTCTGTCCGGCTTCGGCACCGGGGCTGGTCGCGTGACGCTGCTCGGTGCGGTTCTGGCAGGCGGCGAATCGCGTCGCTTCGGCAGCGACAAGCTGGCGGCACGGCTGGGCGAGTGTACGCTGCTCGACCATGCGATCGCCTGGCTCGCTGCGCGGACCGACGCGGTGGTGGTATGCGGACGCGACGCTGCGGGCACCATGGGGCTAACCGACCTGCCCGCCCCCGGGCTAGGGCCGCTGGGCGGTCTCGCGGCCGCGCTGGATCATGCGCGTCGGCATGGTCATGCGACGGTGCTGACGATCCCGGGCGATACCCCTGACCTTCCGGTGGATCTGGCGGAACGTCTGGCGGAGATCGGCGCGCCCGTCTTCGTGCGCGGCTGCCCCGTCATCGGGCTGTGGCCGTCGTCGTGCGCGGACATGCTGATCGAGCATCTGATGCAGTCGGAAGATCGATCGATGCGCGGATGGGCGCGGACCATCGACGCACAGGCGCTAACGCTTCCGGATCCGATCCCCAACGTTAATTTCCCGGACGATCTCGCGGCGCTACGGCGTACCGAGCGATAGCGCGACAGCAGTCAGAACCGCAAGGTCGGCACCGGCGTGCCCGCCGCAAGCGCCGCTTCCTCGGCTGGACGCAGCACCAGCCGATCCGCCGAGGCGAGCATCAACTGCCCCGTCGTCATGCGTCGATCAAGGATGCGGACGCCGTCGCCCTCCGTCGCCGCGCAAAGGAACGCCTCACGCGCGCCCGTAGGCGGAACCGCGGCGAGCAACGGCAGTGGCTCCCACGACAGCGCCGCCC
The DNA here is from genome assembly GCF_040549155.1 of Sphingomonas sp. PvP056. NCBI lineage: Bacteria > Pseudomonadati > Pseudomonadota > Alphaproteobacteria > Sphingomonadales > Sphingomonadaceae > Sphingomonas > Sphingomonas sp. PvP056. Next base: position 60,965 of record NZ_JBEPST010000002.1, on the reverse strand, counting down.
CGACGTCCTCCCCGCCCAACTGCGCGAGCAGCGGTGCGAGCAGCAACCGTGCGACCGTCATCGCCGCGGTCGGGTTCCCCGGGAGCGCGAGCACCGGTATCCCGCCGATACGTCCGCACCAGGTCGGCCGCCCCGGTCGGATCGCCAATCCGTCGAACCCGAGTTCCAACCCCTGCCCGGCGAGCGCCGCCTTGGCCGCATCCCGTGCGCCGTGCGCTGCGCCGCCAACCAGCACGATGACATCGACACCATCGCGCATTGCCGCGACCGCCCCGACCAGTGCCGCCGGGTCTTCCGCGATCCGTACCGTCTCGCACGGCTGCCCGCCCCAGGTCGCAGCGAACAGCACCAGTGCCTCGCCAAGCATGTCGGGGACCGCCTTGCTGTCGTTCGCCGCCTGGCCCGGCGCTGTCAGACCGTCGCCGCGGATCAGCACCCCGACCCGCGGCTTGCGCCTGACCGTGACGGTGGCGACGTCCGCCGCCGCCGCCGCGACCAGCGCGCGCGGATCGATCCGACGACCCGCAGCGAGTGCGATCTCCCCGCTTCGCAGATCGGAACCTCGTGCCCGGACGTAGGACCGCTCGATAGCCGCTCCGTCGGACGATACCCATCCGTCCGCAACGATCGCGCGCTCGATCGGAAGAACGCGTACCGCTCCCTGCGGAAGTGGTGCCCCGGTAGCAACGCGAAGTGCTTCGTCTGCCTTGATCGCGGTGTCTGCGGCGTCGTGCGGCTCGACGATCTTCCAACGCGGCAGCGTGCCGCCTATGATCTCGCTGCCCAGCGCGTAGCCGTCCATCGCGGCTGAATCACGACGGGGCAGGTCGATTCGGGCCCGAATCGGCGTCGCGAGCATCCGTCCACCGGCATTGGCCAACGAAAGTTCTTCGATCCCAAGCGGTTCGACCCGATCAGCGAGATATTTCAGGGCGTCCGCGAAGATCGGCAGAACACGGCGCGAAGCGGATCGCGCGGGATGAACAGAAACGCGCATTGCGATGCAATAGCCGTAAAACGCTCATCCGGCGAGCATTCCTGACCGGGCCTGAACCATCCGTTCGAACACGGTTCACCTGCTATTAACGGAATTTGGGCATGTTTATCGCATATTACGCAAACGGGCTGGCCGAAGGTCAGCCGCACATGGTCAATGGGGATTTCGCACATGCAATATCGGTAAGGTTCGGTTACACTATGCACCGTATGGGGGCCTTGCGCCCTACATTGGGTGCGTGCGTAAACCGATCGTCCCTTTCGAGGAACTATGCCGGAATGACATCCCGGGAGGCCCGCAACAACGCTGTTGATGTTCCCCAACCGACCTATTAATCCAAGCGTCCGCCTGCCCCCAGGGCAGTGCGTGGCGCTAAAGAAAGCTCGCGAAAACAAGCAGTTCGCGGGGTTTTGTTTGTTCCACGCCTTGCTTGCACCGGAGTCTGCGAGAGACATGCTGCAAAAAGCAGACGGCGAAACTGAATTCCAACGCCTGCATGCCGGGGCGACACCGATTTCCAAGCAGACGCGTCGGTTCCAACTGTACGTGCTGCTCGGCGTGTTCGATTTCGTCGCGATCCTGCTAGCCTTCCTGGCGGCAGGATTGCTACGCCCCGAACCGACGTTCGGATCGAACGGCCTGCGGCTGGCGATGCTGGTCGCGCCGATCTACGCGCTCGTCGCACTGAACGGCAATGCGTACGGCTATCAGGTCCTGCTCAACTGGAAGAAGGGGATGGCCAAGGCGGTCGGCGCGCTGATCTTCGCGATGGCTGCCGTGCTGTTCGTGGCATTCTTCTCGCGCGCCTCGCTCGAATTCTCGCGGATCGTGTTCGCGACCGGTGCAGCCCTTGCCATCGTGCTGGTCGGGCTCGGACGCTACAGTTTCAACAGCGTCGTCCGGCGCACCTTGGGCGCGGTGTTGCGCACCGAACTGATCATCCTCGACAATTGCGATCTCCCTCCGCTGGGAGATGCCTGGGTGATCGATGCGGCCGCCTACGGTCTGCGTCCCAACCTGCGCGATCCCAACATGCTCGACCGGCTCGGTACGGCCGTGCGCGGCGCCGATTTCGTATTGGTGTGCTGCGCGATCGAGGACCGCGCGGCATGGTCGCTGCTGCTCAAGGGCACCGACGTCCAGGGATTCGTGCTCGCGCCCGAGTTTGATGAAGCGGGCGCGAACCGGATTATGCGGTACGAGGGCCAGAGCGTGATGCAGGTCGCGTCGGGTCCGCTCGACGTTCGCAGCCGCGCGATCAAGCGCACGATGGATCTGGCGGTCACGGTTCCCGCGATCATCGCGCTCTCGCCGCTGCTGTTGACGGTGGCGCTCGCGATCAAGCTCGACAGCAAGGGGCCGATCCTGTTCCACCAGCAGCGGCTCGGCCGGTCGAACCGGTTGTTCTCGGTGTTCAAGTTCCGCTCGATGCACGTCGAGGATTGCGACGCCGACGGAAACCGCTCGATCACCCGCAACGATCGCCGCGTGACGCGTGTCGGCGGGCTGATCCGCGCAGTCAGCATCGATGAACTTCCGCAGTTGTTCAACGTGCTCCGTGGCGAGATGAGCCTGGTGGGCCCGCGCCCGCATGCGCTCGGCTCGCTTGCCGGCGAACAACGTTTCTGGGAAGTCGACCAGCGCTACTGGCATCGTCACGCGCTCAAGCCGGGGATCACCGGTCTGGCGCAGGTCCGTGGATTGCGTGGCGAAACGCGAGAGCGCGACGATCTCGTCAAGCGGTTACAGGCGGATCTCGAGTATCTTAACGACTGGTCGCTCGGACGCGACATCGCGATCATGCTCGCGACATTCCGGGTAATCGTTCACGACAAAGCGTATTGAGACATTGTTTCGTTTCCGGACCAACCATCCGGTGTACGAAAAAAACCCGATGTATTCATCGCGGTTATGAGGCTATTTACCGCATGCGCCGTAACTAGCCGAATTGGCAGACGTCCTCCCCGCGCCGGTGACGACGTGGGGATTGGGAGGGAAACACTTGGAAACGCTTTACGATTGGCTGACGTTGGCCATTTTTGCCGGGCTGATCATCCTGTTCCTGCAGCGCTCGACCGCCGAAACGCCGAGCGACAAGATGATCCATTATGCCCCCCCGGCGATTGGGTGCGCGGTCGCGAATTACCTTGGAAACCACGAACAGCATGCGCTGGCGGTCATCGCGATCGTCGCGATCCTGGTTTATATCTGGTACGTTCTCAAACCCTTGCAACGCAGCTGACGGTCGTGCGGTGAGGCACTGGGATCCCCTCATGCCGTCACGCCGTGACGATTGCCAAAACTCCATCGTCCTTCTCGGAGTCATCGAGTCGGACCCGTGGCTCCTACCTTGCTCCCGCCGAGGCACCGTGTGATGTTGACGACGATTACCCCTCCAAAAGTCACGCCACGGTCCCGTGTCTGGACCCCGGCGCTGCTGTTTCTGATCGCCGCGGCGCTGGTTTTCCTTATTCCGACGATGCTTGACGTCGCCCGGGAGAGTTGGAGCACCGAACAGGGCGCGCACGGTCCGCTGGTGCTGGCGACCGGGATTTGGCTGGTGCTGCGGGAACGGCACCGGGTCGCGGCGGTGGCCGCTCCGGGCAACGCGCTGATCGCCGCGGTCCTGCTCGTACCGTTGCTCGCGCTGTTCACCGTCGCGCGGATCACCTCGGTGATCGAGGTCGAATCGATCGTGATGTACCTGTGCCTGATCGTTGTCTTCTATGCGGTCTACGGCGGTGCGGCGGTGCGCGCGATCTGGTTTCCGCTGGTCTATCTGCTGTTCGTCTTCCCGCCGCCCGACACGTTGTTCGCCGCGCTGACGCAGCCGCTCAAGATCGCCATCTCGCAGTGGTCGGTCGATATCCTGTATCTGCTGGGCTATCCCGTGGCGGGATCGGGCGTGACGATCCAGATCGGGCAATATGAAATGCTGGTGGCGGCCGCTTGCGCTGGCTTGAACTCGCTGATCAGCCTGACTGCGCTGGGGTTGTTTTACACTTATCTGCGGCACAGCTCGAACTGGCGCTACATGCTGCTGCTGGTCGCGTGCATCGTGCCGATCGCTGTGCTGGCGAACCTCGTGCGCGTGCTGATGCTGCTGCTCATCACCTATCACTTCGGTGAAGCGGCCGGACAGGGCTTCTTCCACGAACTGGCGGGTATGACGATGTTCGTTACTGCCTTGCTCGGCATTTTCGTGATCGACTGGATCTTCACGCCGCTGCGCCAGCGCTGGGCACCCGAAGGACACATCGCATGAGCCAATTCATCGCCGACCAGCACCTGCCGCCCGTCGGGCCGTCCAGCCCTGCCCTGCCCCGTCGCCAGGTTCTGGCGGGAGCAGGGTTGCTCGCTGCGGCGGGTGCCGCGCTCGCCTTCAAGCCACGGACGGTCTTGCGCACGCTCGGCACCGCCAAGCTCGATGCGCTGGTTCCGCACGATTTTGCCGGCTGGCATTTCCAGGCGGCCAGCGGTCTGGTGCTGCCGCCCGCCGACCAACTTCGCGACCGGATCTACAGCGAATTGCTCACCCGGGTGTACCAGCACCCCGACGGCGGCATGATGATGCTGCTGATCGCCTATGCCGGCTCGCAGGACGGGACGATCCAGGTTCATCGCCCGGAAGTCTGCTATCCCGCGGGTGGGTTCCGCCTGACCGACATCGAGGATCGCGACGTCAAGCTCGCCCCCGGGGTTGAGGTGCCAACTCGCTTCATCGTCGCAGAGACCGAACTGCGCACCGAACAGATGATCTACTGGACGCGGCTTGGGCATCTGTTCCCCCGCAAATGGTCGGATCAGAAACTCGCGGTGATTGAGGAAAACCTGCGCGGACTCATTCCCGATGGCGTGCTGGTGCGGATCTCGACGATCAATGCCGGCGACGCTCGTGCGAGCCTCGACCATTTCGCCGCCGCCCTGTTCGGCGCGGTCGGCCCCCGGATGAAGTCCGTGCTCATCGGCCCGGCCTGACGCTCACTTCCAGTAAAACGACACTTTCAGACATTTAAAGGGGTACCAAAAATGATGCGCAACAAGACGATGCTGATCACGGGCGCAGGCGCGCTGCTCCTGCTCGTCGGGGGCTGCGAGAAGAAGGTCGGCGGCCAGGTCGTCGCCGTCGTCAATGGCGAGGAAGTCACGCAGCAGGAGGTCAACGCCGAACTGCAGGCCGCAAACATCCCGGCGACCGCCGACAAGAAAGCGGTCATGGCGCAGGTCGTCCAGCAGATCGTCGATCGCAAGCTGCTAGTGCAGAAGGCCAAGGCTGAGGGTCTCGACAAGTCGCCCAACTATCTCGAGCAGCTGCGCCGCGGTGAGGATGCGTTGATCATCAACCTGCTGACCACCAAGGCAGCGAAGGGCGTCGCCTTGCCCGACACCGCAGCGGTCGACAAGTTCATCGCCGAGAATCCAACGCTGTTCAGCGAGCGCAAGCGCTACACGCTCGACCAGATCTCGTTTCCGCAGCCGACCGACCAGACGGTGTTGCGTCAGCTCGAGCCTGCGCATTCGCTCGAGGCGGTTGCGGCGACTTTGTCCGCAGCGGGAATCCAGTTCACGCGCGGCAAGGCCGATCTCGACAGCGCGATGCTGCCGCCCCCGGTCGCGGCGAAGATCGCAGCCCTCCCCGCTGGCGAGCCGTTCGTCACGCCGGACAAGGGCCGCATCGTCGCAAGCGTGATCACATCGACCACGCCATCGCCGACGCCGGAAGCCCAGGCGCGCCCTGCGGCACTTGAATTGCTGCGTCGCCAGTCGCTTGGCACCGCGATGCAGAAGCAGCTGGATGCCGCACGTGCGGCCGCCAAGATCACGTATCAGCCGGGCTTCACCCCGCCGAAGACTCCGGCCCCCGGCGCAACCGCAACCGCGCCCTGACCCGTTGCGATCGGGGCCTTCCGAACGAAGGTCCCGGTCCGGTCAGCCCCGCCGCATCAACGTTGCAGCGGATCGCTGGACAGATGGAAGCTCGCGAGCACGGCTTGCGCCCGCGGGCTAATCTGCGCCGAACGCGCCATGTCGCGGAGTACGGTCGACGCTTCGTCGCTCCGCCCGCGGGCGACCAGCATCTTCGCCAGCCGCGCGGCAGCACGCGTTGACGCAGGCGCGACTCGCAAGGCTTCGCGCAAATTGGCTTCCGCCAGTTCGGGCTGGTTCTGCACCAGTAGGATATCGGTCAGCGCGAGACGCGCCGTAATGTTCGTGACGTCGTCGGTCACGAGTTGCCTGCCATCCGACAGGGCACCCTCATAATCATGCATTGCCGCGCGCAGCCGCGCGCGGGTCAGCAGCGCCCGTGGCTGCGACGGATCGACGTCGAGGACATCCTGGACGCGGGCCAATGCATCCTGAACACGCCCCTTCAACCCCACGGAAAACGCTAGCGCGGCCTTTGCGTTGGAATTGCCCGCGTCGGGCTCGCCCGTCGGCACGGCATCGCCGAGCACCCGAAGCGCGAGATCGGGTTGACCGATCTCGTTGGCGAATTGCGCGAACGTGGCCTTTATCTCGACCGCATCCTCCTGCCCCCCAAGCAGGATCTGCTGTGTCGACAGGGCATCGCGGCCCGCGTCCAGCCACATCTCGAGAATCTTTGACGCAAGCGCGATGTCCTTGGGGTTCTTTCGCAATACCGGCAGGACGAAGTCGAAGGCCCCGTCGGGACGCCCGGTCTGGTACAGCCAGTCCGCATAATCGAGCTGCATCTGCGTATCGGACGGATTGGCGTTGGCGAGGCGCGCGAGTGTCTTCTGATAGCCGTCGGCATTGCTGGTCTTCTGATAGAGATCGCGCAGGAACACGAGGCGCGAGGTGCCGTCACCGGGGGCCTTGAGCGATTCCTCGATCAATGCCGCAGCGGCAGCGTTGTCGCCCTTATAGGCCAGCGCCTGTCCCTTCAGGATCAACGCCCCGACGTCGGCGGCATTGGCCCCCAGCACGCGATCCGCGAACACCAGCGCATTCTTCCAGTCGCCGCGTTGCAACGCAGCGCCACCCTTCATCGTCAGTGGCAACGGATCGTTGAGGTTGATGACGAGCAATTGGTCCGCATAACGATCGACCTTGTCGGGCTGGCGCACGTTGAGCCCGAGCTGGCACAATTGCCGCAGCGCCTCGATGTTGCCGCGATCGAGCTGATAGACGTTCTCATAGGCGTCGAACGCCCCGGCGAAGTTCTTGGTCGCCAGGCTGATGTGCGCAGAGGTCAGCCAATAGTCACTGACATCGTCGCGAATGCCGAGCGCGGTCTGGATGTTGCGCCGCGCCACCGCGAAATTGCCCTGTTGCAACGCGGCTTCGGCCTCCGCTGCGGCCTGCGCGGCGCGGGTGTCCTTCGACGCACAGCCGCTGACCCCGCCGACCAGAAGAAGCGACGCGGCGAGGGCCGCTGCGAACCGTGCAGGCAAAGGCTTCATTGCGGGAAACGATCCGATAACGCGTAAGGATGGGACAAGCCGACCGTGCCGGGGGCCGACGCGCATTGTCAATGTCTTCATCTGGGATTGCCGATACGGCTACAGGACAACACGATCCAATATCCGCAGCGTTAAGGCTGCTTTCACCTAGCGTGACATACTGCAGTTGCGCTAGGAACCAAAAAACCGGTCAACAGGGAAATTCATATGATCTTTTCGGTACGAGCCGCACGTCATTGTGCGGCGGTGGGACTTTTGGCGCTCGCGGTCCCGACCGTGGCACAATCCGCACCCAATGCGCCGGCACAGCTGCGCGCGTATCGGATCAACCCGGGCGACGAGATCGAGATCTACGTATGGGGTGAGGAACGCCTCCAGCGGATCGTCAAGGTCCTGCCGGACGGCACCTTCTCCTTCCCGTTGGTCGGGCAGATCGATGCGCTGGGCAAGTTGCCCGCGGATATCGAGACGCTCGTGTCCAAGGGACTGCGTTCGCAATATCGCGACACCGTCCCGCAGGTCACGGTCTCGGTCAAATCGCCGATGGGCCTACAGTTCAGCGTCGCGGGCAAGGTAAAGGCAGCCGGTGCCTTCACTGCCGGCCGTTACGTCAACGTGCTCGAGGCGCTGGTCATGGCGGGCGGCCCCGCCGACTTCGCCGACGTCGGCAACGTCGCGATCCTGCGCAAGTCGGGAACCGGGCTCAACGTCATCAAGGTGCGCCTGACCGACATCCTGAAGGGCAACCCGAGCGGGCGCGATCTGGCTGGCCTCCCGCAGCTGGAAAGCGGCGACACGGTGATCGTACCGTGAAGACACGTTCCTGTCTCGCGCTGTGCGCGGTAACCCTGGCGACTCCCGCGTTCGCGCAAACCACCGAAACGCGGTTGAGCGCGGACGTGTCGAGCTCGCTCGGTTATTCGAACAATCCCTTCGCGACGATAGGATCCGATACGGGTGCAGGATTCGTACAGGTCGATATCCGACCACAGTTGCGAATCCTGCGCGAACGCAGTGCGTTGACGGTCAGCGCCGACGCAAACGTCCAGCAGTATTTCAACCGGTACAACCGGTCGGACAATTACTCCGGCGGCGTCGACTATAATTTCGTGCCTGCGGAATATGTCCGCGGGCATCTGAACGCGAGCGTCCAGAGCTCGCTGATCGGCTCGACCAACGATCTCGCCAACCGGTTCGCCACCGTCCAGCAGCCGGGGACGGTTCCGTCGACCGACATCGGACCGGCGCCGGTCGACCCGATCAACATGCTTCCGGTCAACACCGGGACCGACATCGGCTTGTTCGGCCTTAGCGCACGCCGTCGCACGATCAACGGGGGCGGCGACGTGTCCGCCACGCTGTCGGCGCGTGACGTCGTCACGGGCAGCGCGTTCGTCATCAATTCGAAGTTTTCCAATTCCGGCAGCACCGGCGTGATCGCGTCCGCCCTTGGGGATTATACCGGGTACGGCGGGACGGTCGGCTACAGCCGCCAGATCACGGGCTATGTCCAGGGCGGCCTTCAGGGGTCCGCCGCGAAGTACGATTATGAAATGGTCGGCGGCGACACGACGGTCTATTCGGTCCAGGCGACGACGACCGCGCGGATCAACGAATATTGGACGCTGAACGGTGCGCTCGGCGTGTCGTTCATCAACCGCGAGATCGGTGGTTCCACCGCGGCGCTCTCCGGCAGCCTGGCGATGTGCCGCCGCGGCATCCGCGTTAATTACTGCATCAACGCCAATCGCGCGGTCCTGCCGACGGGGGCGATCGGTACGCAGGTGTCGACCTCGGTCGGCGGCAGCTATGCCTACCGCATCACCGAACGCAGCAACATCAATGCGTCGGCAGACTATAGTAAGAACAGCACGCCGAGCGGGGTCGGCGGGATCGTAACGCCAGTTGCGCTGAGCAACGAATATCTGCGCGCGACGATCGGTTACGACCGTCAGCTGCGTCAGCGCCTGCGCTTGATCAGCTCGGTCAACTACCGTAAGATTTTCGGTGGCAGCTTTATTGGTGGCAATGTCATCGGCACCAGCACCAGACGGCCAAGCGACTTTGGCGGATTGATCGGTGTTGCAGTGCGCCTCGGGGATATTCGATGAACGACGAACTCGATCTGGCACAGAGCCAGGAATCGGATACTTCCTCCAATTTCATCGGCAGCCTCCCCGTCATCCTGTGGGAACGGCGCTGGCTAATCATCGTCCCGTTCGTGATCCTGAGCATCGCCGGGATCGCGGCGGCGTTCCTGCTCCCACGTTCGTATCGGTCGAGCGCGACGTTACTGGTCGAATCGCAGAACCTGCCGAGCGACACTGCGGCATCGGGCCCCGGCGACACGGTGATCGACCGCCGCATGGCGAAGATCCGGCAACAGATTCTCAGCCGTCCCGATCTCGTCGGACTGATTCAGGCGAACAACCTGTACGACGCGTCAGCGCGCAACGAACCGCTTTCCAAGCTGGTCGACCGGATGCGCGACGCGACCGCGATCAACGCGATCAATGCGGACGTCAACCGAGGCGGCAACGCCGGGTCGATCGCCTTCTCGCTGACGTTCGACTATCCGACCGCACCGCAGGCGCAGCTGGTCGCGCAGACCTTCGTCGACCGTCTGCTCAAGCTCGATGCGTCGCAGACCCAGGCGGAGGCGCAGACCAACGCGCGCTTCCTCGAGGACCAGGAGGCCAATCTCCAGGCGCAGGTCAACGGGATCGAGACGCAGATCAACCGCATCACCGGCCAGAACGGCGCGGCACTTGCGGCATCGAACATCGGCGTGAGCGTGATGGGCGCCGGTAGCGACTTTGAAGGCCAGATTGCCAACCTCCAGCGGCAGAACGCCGAGCTGCAGGCGCAGATGGGCAAGCCGGCGGTCGGTCGCGACCCCAACGTCATCGCCGCAGAGGCGCAACTGGCCGCAGCGCGCGCGCAGTTTTCGGACGATCACCCCGACGTGAAGCTCGCCGAGAGCCGTCTGGCGGCAGCGAAGTCGACCGCTTCGGCGTTCCAGACCAACAGCGTTTCGTCGGTCGTGCAACGCCAGATGGCGGCGAACAACAGCGCGATCGCGCAGTTGCGCAACGCCAAGGCGATGACGGAGAGCCGCGCGACGACAATGGCGGCAGCACAGGCCCGCGGGCCGGTGATCGCGCAGCAGGTCGCGCAGTTGCAGTCACGTGCGGACGTCCTGCGCGCCAATCTCGGGCGGATCCAGACCAACCTGCTTAACGCACGGTCGGTCGTGAAGATCTCGGACGAGCAGCGCGGCGAACGCCTGACGCTGATCGACCCGCCCGTCACGCCGGATACGCCCACGCAGCCCAACCGGCCGATGCTGATCCTCGGTGGCATCTTCGGCGGGCTTGCTGCGGGTATCGGTCTGGCATTGCTGTTCGAGCTGATTGCAAGCCCGATCCGGAGCGTGGGTACGCTGACGCGGCTCACCGGGGTTCCCCCGCTCGCGGTCATTCCGGTGATCTCGAAGAAGAAGGCACGCCGTCGCTCGAGTTCCCCCAAGGCCGCAGCTTAACCAGCGCCTTACCTCTTCGATCTAAGGTATCCTAATGTCGCGTTCCTGGAACTCCTCGACCACCGACGGTCCCGCGCCGGATCTGGTGCTGTCCCCCGACAGCATCGCCGACCCGATTGACCAGTTCGATTCCCCCCGCCGCGGCGTATTCGGCTTCAACAGCCGTGATCGCCGGTCCCGTCCGTTCAACCTGCTGCGCTCGCAGATCGTCAAGATCATGCGCGCCAACCAGTGGAAGGTGATCGGCATCACCTCGGCGACGCCGCGTGTCGGCAAGTCGTTCATGGCTGCCAACCTTGCGGCATCGCTGTCGCGCATTCCAGGGACGCACACGCTGCTGTTCGATCTCGATCTCCGGCGCGGGTCGATCGCAGAAATCTTCGAAATCCCCGAGGGCGTTGGCATCAACACATTCCTTGCAGGCGAAGTCGACTCGCTCGATGCCGCCTCGCGTGAGATTGCCGGCACCGGGCTGACCGTGTTCCCGTCCTTCCCGACCGACCACAGCTCGGCCGAGCTGCTCGCAGGCGAGCGGTTGCGCACGCTCGTCTCGGCGATGCGCAAGCTGCCCGACGACGTGATCTGCATTTGCGATCTGCCGCCCGCCTTTGCCAACGACGATGCCGCAATCGTCCTGCGCGAGATCGACGCGTATCTGATGATCGTCGAGGAGGGCAAGACGACCGCCCGTCAGGTCAAGGACACGCTCGAGATCCTGCGTCCGGCGCCGTGCATGGGCACCGTGCTCAACCGCTACAAGGGTGGGATCGGCGGCGACGATTATGGCTTCGGCTACGGCACGCAACGCTATTACGACGCTTATTACTCCTGAGTCCGCCGGCTGAGGCCGGTATTGGATCGGGACGTCGGCAACGGGGGACGGTCGTGCGCACTGCCAATCGGATCGACAGCGATCGAGCGTTCAGTTTCCAGCGGGAAATCGGGTGATGGGACCGTTCGACCTGATCGCGGGGGTTGCGCTGGCGCCAATCGCGCTGATCGACGGGGCGTTCCTGCTGGAAACCGGTCTCGGGCTGCGCCCCGACCGCAGCCCCCCGCCCCCGGCCCGCGACAAGCAGGTCGTGGTGCTGGTCCCTGCGCATAATGAGGAACGTACGCTCGCCGCGTCGGGTGCCGGGCTGGTTCGGTTGCAAAGCGCGTCCACCCGTGTCGTTCTCATCGCTGACAATTGCAGCGACGCGACCGCTGCAGTGGCGCGCGGCATGGGCCTGGAAGTGATCGAGCGACAGGACGCGGTCCGTCGCGGCAAGGGCTATGCCCTCGCCTTCGGTCGCGACCATATCGCGGCGTCCCCGCCCGACGTTGTCGTCGTGGTGGATGCGGATTGCGAAATTGATCCGGCGGGCCTTGCCCGTCTGACCGACACGGTAATGGCAACCGGTCGTGCGGCGCAGGCGGCCTATCTGTTCCGCCCCGCCCCGTCGGCACCGCCGGTCGTGCAGATTTCGAACTTCGCGTTCTTCGTGAAGAACCGCATTCGTCAGCGTGGGATCCAGCGGCTTGGCGGCGCGGCGATCCTTACCGGGTCGGGTATGGCGTTCCCCTGGGCACCGTACGCCGCGCTCGATCTCGCGACCGGGAACGTCGTCGAGGATCTCGCGATCGGAATCGGACTGATCGAGCTCGGTCAGCCGGCTGGATATTTCGACGGGGCGACGGTCCGTTCCGATTGCAGCAGCGACGACGGATCGAGCACGCAGCGCGCGCGCTGGGAAGGCGGCTTCCTCGCAATGGCGCGTCGGCACGGGCTGGGATTGCTCGGGTCGGGGATCGCCCGCGGGAACTGGGCGCGATTCTGGATGGGGGTGCATCTGTGCGTCCCGCCGCTGTCGATGCTGCTCGCGGCGAACGTGGCGATCACGCTGCTGCTGGCCGTGGCGGCGTTGCTCGGGGTTTCGCTTGTGCCGCTGATCGTGGCGGTGGTCCTGCTGGGGCTGCTCGGCGCGGTCGTGGTGCTGGCGTGGGCCGGCGAAGGGCGGATGCATTTGCACCGTGATGCCGCGGTCCGGCTGCCGCGCTATCTGGTTTGGAAGCTCGCGATGTACGCGCGGTTGTTGACGGGGCGGCAGCGCGTGGCGTGGACGCGGACCGAACGGATCGATCCTTAACCGCACACTACGCTTCCCCGGCGAAGGCCGGGGCCCAGTCGTGATGGCCGAGATAACGACGCGCAGCTTCTCGCAATCTTCTGTTGCGCTACTGGGCCCCGGCCTTCGCCGGGGAAGCGATAGAAGCGAAAAGCGATCGGAGAGAAGCAAGGCTCCTTTCCGTCGCGGATCGGCAGGTCAGGCGCCCCGCTTCGCCATCCATGCAGGCGGCTGATCGATTGGATCGTCCCAACGCGCGACATGCGGTTGCAGATCGGCTTTGCTGGGCAGCATACCGTGCCGCAACAGATCGCGCGCTTCGTTCGCGACCGGCAGATGGCTGCCCCCCAGCCCGACCGCGCGTCTCACCAGATACAGGCCGTGCCCCGCGACCCAGAACCCGTTCGCCAGCATCGCCCCGGTTCGCCCGTGCGTGCGCGCATACATGCGGCGGCGGGCTTCGTACCAATAGCGCGGTAGCGGCGGCAGGGTCTTTGCGGCCTTGCGCTCGTAATTGACCCCGGTCGACGCGCCGCCGATGTGGCGAACGCGGCTCGCGGGTTCGTGCCGGATCGTCCAGCCTGCCTTCACCAGCCGGAACATCAGCTCGACTTCCTCGAAGTAGAGGAAGAAGCCCGTGTCGAACAAACCGGCCTGCTTGAGCGCGGTTGCACGAAACATCGTGCTCGCGCCGGTCACCCAATCCGCCTCGCCCGGCTCGGTCACCAGCATCGGCTTGACCCCGAGCATACGGCCAAGCGCATTGACCCGCGACCCGCGGACAAGTTCGCGCAGCGGCGACATGTTGCCGAAGGCGGAGCCGGATTCGCTGCCGTCCGCGTTGAGCAGCAAGCTACCCACCGCAGCGCAGCGGGGATGGTTGTCGAGCACCTTGCGCAATGTCGTCACTGCGCCCGGTTCGACCTCGGTGTCGGGATTGAGCACGTGAAAATAGTCGGGCGCATCGACCGATTGCGACAGGCGCTGGATCGCCTGGTTGTTTGCCCAGCCGAACCCGCCGTTGATCGGCAGCGCGAGCAGCTCGACCCAATCCGACAAGGCGGGATCGGCCACGCCCGCGCGGATTACTTCAGCGGAGGTGTCGCCCGAACCACCATCGACGATGACGACGCGCAACCCCGGATTATCCGCCCGGTCGGGCATCAGCGCGCGTGCCGCCGCCAGCGCGAGGTCCGGCGTCCGGTAGTTGACAATGATGACGGCGACCCTGGTCGCAGCGGCGGCGTCGATCATCGGATTTCCCTCGTGCTGATAATCTTCGCGGGAATGCCGACCGCGACCGCGCCAGCGGGAATGTCCGCCAGCACCACCGCATTCGCGCCGATCGCCGCACGATCGCCGATCCGCACTGCGCCGAGGATCACCGCGCCCGCCCCCACGTCGACTCCCGATCCGAGGATCGGCGCGTCGGCGGGGGCGTCCATACGGCGGATGCCAAGCGTGCAATTCTGCCGGATGATGCAATCGTCACCGATCACGCTATTGCCGTGGATCACGATCCCGCCCTGATGCTCGATCACGACGCGACGCCCCAGCACGACCGAATAGGGCAGTTCGATGCCATAGCCGTTGCGGCATCGGCGGAACATCAATCGGTACAGCAGGCTGAACGGAATGCGCAGCGGCTTGGGGCGCACCCCCATCCGCCATACGCCGAAACGATGGATCGCGACCGCGCGAAAGCCGGGACGAGTCCAGTCGCGTCCATGCGCCACCCAATCCTCGCGGATCTGCGCCCATAACGATGTCGGGCCGCTCATCCGCGCGCAGGGCCGCTGTTATATTCGATCAGGTCGGACCGACGCCCGGTGAGCCGACCGATCTGGAAGCGGGCTAGTCCGATCATCTCGGCAAGTTTTCCGATCATCAGGAAGGCCCCCGTCAGCAGCGCCTGACGCGGGGGCAGCGTTGCGCGGCGCTTGGCAGCGATCCGCAGCGCCTGCAACGGCCACACCGCCGCGAACGCAAGCGCGGGCAGCAGCCAGACGGGACCGAACACGATCGCGAACAGCACCATCACCATCACCAGCACGGGCAGGATTCCGCCCCACAGCACGATGCTGCGACACTGCCGCCGCCAGTCCGGCTCGCGCAAGCCGGGATGCCGGTCCGCGAGCTCGCCGAAGGCGTGGCCAGCGCGCTCGGTCCGGCGCCACCATTGCCCGAACCGCAGGATCGCAGCGTCGTGGATCGTCATAGCATGATCGATCCGGTACAGCCGCCACCCCGTCTTGCGCAGGCGAACCGACATGTCGGGATCCTCGCCCGCGATCATCTCCGGGTCATAGCCGTTGATCGCGGTCAGCGCGTCGACCCGGACCATCACGTCGCCACCCCCCGCCGCGGCTTCGCCGACGGGGACGTTCCATTCGTCGTCGCAGAATGCGTTGTAGATCGATCGCTCGGGAAAACGCTCGCGACGCCGCCCGAACACCAGCGCGAGTCCAGGGTCGCGCTCCAGCGCATCGCGCGCGGCATCGAGCCAACCCGGCGCGAGTTCGCAGTCGCCGTCGACCATCTGGACATAGACGAGTCCCGGATGGTCCTGCAGTAGCCGCTCAAGCCCGGCATTGCGCGCGCGGGCGGCGGTGAACTTGGGCGGAACCGCGAGCTCGACGACCGCCACGCCCTGCGACCGCGCCCACGCCACGCTGTCGTCGGTCGATCCCGAATCGACATAGACGCGCGCGGCGGTCCCGCTGGTCGAGGCGATGCAGCGCCGCAGCCGCTCGCCCTCATTGCGGCCGATCATCACGACGCCGACCTGCGCGCCCTGCGTCTCGCCGCGCAACTCCGGGCGCGGGTCCGTCAAAGGCGGCATGATTCGATCCATCCTTCGGGCTAGCCCCACGCGGCCCCTGCTTGTCAACCGCATGATGCTGGGCGCTTGACGTCGGGGTCGCCAAGCTGGCACCGGGAGCGCCGTTCATTAGCGGGGGAAATATTGCCGTGACGTCGACGCGACAACCGCCCGCGCAGGACTCTGCCGGGCAAAACCGGTTTCCCAGGGCCAACTTCCTCGGCCTCGATTTTGATACGGCAGAAGCCGCCGAGGTCATCGCCTTCCTTGACACGCGACGGGCGGACGATCGCTTCGGCTATGTCGTCACCCCCAACGTCGACCATATGGTCCAGATTGATGCGCAGCCCGAACTGCGCCCGGTCTATCAGGGCGGATTGTTGTGCCTCAACGACAGCCGCGTACTGGCGCGGCTTGCGAAGCTGTACGGGATCGCTCTGACCGTCGTGCCAGGGAGCGACCTGATCGTCGCGCTGTTCGGTTCGGTGCTGAAGGATGGCGACCGGCTCTGCATCGTCGGCGCAAGCGCGCCGTTGGTCGCGCAGTTGCGCGCGCAATATCCGCGCATAACGATCATCCATCACGAACCACCGATGGGGTTGCGCCGCAACGCCGCCGCACGGAAGGCGGCAGTGGACGCGGCCGCCGCGGCGAACGCGCGCTTCACCTTGCTCGCGGTCGGCGCGCCGCAGCAGGAGATCCTGGCGTCCGAAATGGCGACGGCGGGAACGGTCAAGGGAACGGCCTTCTGCATCGGCGCGGCGGTCGATTTCATCGTCGGAGCGCAGGTGCGCGCACCACGGATCGTCCAGCGGGCGGGGATGGAATGGTTCTGGCGGCTCGCGGGAAGCCCGCGGCGGTTGGGTCGACGCTATCTGGTCGAGGGGCCGAAGATCTTCCGGATCGCTTTGCGCTGGCAACGCGACCGGAAACGGAACGCAAGGGTCTGACGTAGCAGGTCCGCGCCGGGGGTGATCCACCCCCGGCGCGGATCCGCCATCAGAACACGAAGTCGTTCGCCAGGATGCCGCTGGTCGACTTCACCGTCAGCACCATGTCGGCGACACCGTCGCCATTGGTGTCGGCGGACACGGTCCAGTCGCTGCCGCTCGCCTGCACGCGCAGTTCGCCTGCCTTCTTGGTGAAGTCCGCCGTGCCGACGAAGCGGAACGCGTCCCGCGTCGTCGTGGCGCTGTTCGCATCGATCGCGCTGAGGTCGATCTTGTCGCCCTGCCCTGCGCCCAGCACTACCGTCGCCGAAGTTGCGACCGTCTTGCCGAGGTCGCCCGGAAGGAAGCGATAGATGTCCGCGCCGGCGCCACCGTCGAGCAAGTCCTTGCCGCCGCCGCCGTACAGGATGTCGTTGCCGGCATCGCCGAAGAGCTGGTCATCCCCGGTGCCGCCGTACAGCGTATCG
The DNA here is from genome assembly GCF_040549155.1 of Sphingomonas sp. PvP056. Lineage (NCBI taxonomy): Bacteria > Pseudomonadati > Pseudomonadota > Alphaproteobacteria > Sphingomonadales > Sphingomonadaceae > Sphingomonas > Sphingomonas sp. PvP056. The sequence goes on along the minus strand of NZ_JBEPST010000002.1, from coordinate 43,656 downwards.
TTGCCGCCACCCCCGCGCAGGATGTCGTTGCCGCCACCGCCACGCAGGATGTTCGCGGCATTGTTGCCAGTGATCGTGTTATTCCCGGCGTTGCCCGTCCCGTTGATCGCCGCATTGCCGTCCAGCCACAGCGTTTCGACATTGTCGGACAGCGTGTAACTGACGGTCGCGCGGACCACGTCATTGGTCCCTTCCCCGGGAAGTTCAATCACCTTGTCGTTGACGTCGTCGACCGTATAGGTGTCGTTCCCCGCGCCGCCGTACATCGTGTCCGCGCCGATGCCGCCGTCGAGCACGTCGTCGCCGGCACCGCCGTACAGCGTGTCGTTGCCGGCACCGCCCCACAGATAGTCGTTGCCCGAACCACCCGTCATGACGTTGGCGCTCGCGGTGCCCATGCCGATGAAGTTGGACGACCCCAGATACCGCAGGTTCTCGACGTTGGTGGACAGCATGTACATCGACAGCGTGGTGTTGACCGTGTCGTTCCCGCCGTTGGCAAGCTCGATCACCTGGTCGGCGTAGTTATCGACCACATAGGTGTCGTCGCCGGCACCACCGTTCATGCTGTCGGCCCCTGCGCCGCCATCGAGATAGTCGTTGCCGTCGCCGCCGAGCAGCGTGTCGTTACCGGCACCGCCGAGTAGCCGGTCATTCCCCGCGCCACCCGACAGCGTGTCGTTGCCAGCCCCGCCGGTGATGACGTTGTCGAGCGCATTGCCCGTACCGATGAAGGCGGTGCTGCCGAGATAGGTGAGATTCTCAAGATTGGCCCCGAGCGTGTAACTGCCGAGCGTGGTGCGAACCTCGTCGATCCCTTCGTTGGCGAGTTCGGTGACGACGTCGCCCGCAGTGTCGACGACATAGGTGTCGTTGCCAGCCCCGCCGCGCATCGTGTCCGCGCCGGTGCCGCCATCCAGCACATCGTTGCCTGCGCCGCCAATCAGCGTGTCGTTCCCGGCCCCACCCGACAGCGTATTGCCGTTCGCCCCGCCGGTGATGACGTTGTCGAGCACATTGCCCGTGCCGGTGAAGGCGGTCGTACCGGCATAGGTCAGGTTCTCGACGTTGTCGCCCAGCGTATAGCTGCCAAGCGTCGTGCGCACTTCGTCGGTCCCCTCGCCGGCGAGTTCGGTGACGACATCGCCTGCATCGTCGACGATGTAAGTGTCGTTGCCGGCACCACCGCGCAGGATGTCCGCCCCGGTGCCGCCGTCGAGCACGTCGTTGCCCACGCCGCCGATCAGCGTGTCGTTCCCCGCACCGCCCGACAAGGTGTTGCCGTACGCGCCGCCGGTGATGACGTTGTCGAGCACATTGCCCGTGCCCGTGAACGCAGCGGCGCCGGCGTAGGTAAGGTTCTCGACGTTATCGCCCAGCGCGTAAGTGCCAAGCGTGGTGCGCACCTCATCGACCCCGCCGTCGGCGAGTTCGGTGACGACGTCGCCTGCGTCGTCGACAATATAGATATCGTTGCCCGCGCCGCCGATCATCGTGTCGGCGCCCGTGCCACCGTCGAGATAATCGTCGCTGCTACCACCGATCAACCGGTCCTGCCCGGCGCCGCCGCTGAGCGTGTTCTTGCCGTTGCCGCCGACGATCACATTGTCGAGCGCATTGCCCGTTCCGATGAACGCTCCGGTCCCGGCAAAGCCGAGGTTCCGCGTGGTCGCATCCATCGCATATTGGTTGAGCGTGGTTGCGGCATCCAACCGGTCCTTCGAGAAGACCGTATCTTCCTTGACCGGGGCGACGTTCCCCGCCTTGGCCAGCGCGATCAACGCGTCATATTTGGTGCTGCCGGTATCGTAGGTACTGGTCAACGCACCCCACTCGCCCCACTTCGACGGCCAGCCGACGTTGTTGAACGCGTTGATTTCGGTGCCGCCGGCAGCGGCAAAGCCTTCCGCCATCTGCTTGTACAAGTCCGCCATGCGCGGATCGGTGCTGATCTTCTCCAAGAATGCCTGGATCTCCGGCTGGGCCGCCGAAGAATAACGAAACGACGTCGTGCTGACGCCGCCTTCATAGGCTACCAGCTCCAACCCCAACTTCTTCGCGACGGCCGCCTGATACACGCTTTGAGCCTGGACGCGCGCCAGCGATGCCTTGAACGCTTCGATCCCCGAAACAAGTCCAGCTTCGCCGGCTCTTGCCCACGACAACAAATCGGCTTCGCTGACCTTGTCCAGATCAAAATACGTCGTGACCGCATAGTCGTCGAACAGCTTGGAGACATCGCCGACCCGCGCGACGCCCTTCAGGATACCGCCTTCGAGTCCAAGCCATGCGGTCTGAGTCGACAGAACGCTTTCCTGACGGCTCGGTGCATCCGCGAATATCGCCTTCGCGATCGTCGCGATCTGGGCCGAACGATAACCGTAGAACTGCGTGTACCCGTCCCCGACATGCTCGGCGGGATTCTTGGCATCGACGACGCCATCGCCGTTGACATCCTTGCCAAACAGCTTGTTGCCCATCTCCAGCGCATAATGCGCCTGCGAAAACTGCCAGTTCCAGACTTCGTTCGAATACTCGACCTTGACCTGCAGCGACGGATCGAGGTTGTCATGAACATATTGCAGCGTTTTTTTGACGTAATCGTCGTCTGCCTGCGCCGGAATGTTCAGCCACATGTTGTTCTTGGTCTTGTTTGCAAGCGCAACCATGACTTCGATGGGCACGTTGCCTGACCAGGACGCACTATCCAGCGTCCTGCGCGTGCCCCAACCCGTTACCTTGGAATCGTTGGTACCGCTCCAGTCCATAAAGCGCAGCGTCGAGAACGGATCGATCTTCTCGACAAAAGCTGGATTGAAGATTTCGCCAGCATCGAACATCGCCAGTTGATCCTGGCGGACGATCTGAATGCTGGTAGGTGGGTTTGCCGAATTGATAGCGTTGATGGTCAACTGCGCCTGGCTGGTTCCGCTATATCGGAAAGTGATTTCACCAGGTTTTTGACTGATGATTTGGCTGGAGGAAATCGAGAAATTTGCCTCGCCCTTATAGCGCAAAACGTAGACATCGGGCATCGGAAGCGATGCCGGGTCCAGCTCGATCATAGCGTACATGTGTGCACCACCCGAGGGTATTGCATTTGGATATCCGTTGGCGTCCATCGGCGGAGCGCCCATCGGGGTATATTTACTATCGCGTACCGTCCAGTTACCGATCGTCTTGAAGCGATCGAGGAACGGGAACTGGTTGCTGTAATAGTTTACGCCGGCGAGATTCATGCCAATAGCGGGTGTGTCGGTCATCTTTATTCCCCAACGTCAGTGCTTTGACCATCGTGTTACCGCACGTGACGTATGAGAATCGCTAGCTTCTATAGTTAATTTTGGCGAAACCATATCAGCCTCGACATCAGGCCGATTTGCTTGTCGCTGCCCCGCCACTCACGCACTTTCCTCGTCAACCGAATGCCCTTAGGAGAAGGCCTTCGCACCACCCTCGCCGCCGCTGACAGGCAGCCAGTTTCGAGCCAATCATGCTAGCACTCGTCAAGAATTTTGCGTATCTCGAGATTGCCTTGGCGATGGGATGGGCGATATACTTTTACTGCCTGAACAAACAGGGTAATAAAGTAACCGCACATTTCCCGTTCATTGCCGTTACGGCATTCAACGTGGCGTTGTTTTTCAGCCCCAATTACGCCATCGCGCATCTTGCGATATTTCTTATCCCTATCGCTTTGGGTAGGACTAGGAAGACCCTGCTGATGGTCATGGTCGTCGGATGCCTGTGTACGCCAGCTTTGGCCGTGCACCTGAACGCCGCAGGCATCGATCTCTTCTCTTGGACGATGCAGGGAACATTGGGGCTTGGTGGACTGGCCGCCCTGGCAGCCGCAAAACCGGAACGCGACGATGAACCGGGACGGTGGAACATCCCGTTAGCGGCATTCCTGCTTTTGTTGACCGTCATTGCGGTCCGCGGAACTAGCCCGACCAACTGGATCCGCCAAACGCTCGCATTGGTAACGGCCTATGGCGTACCGGTAATGGTCATCGGTCACTGCCTTCAATCCGTGGCGAACCGGCGAACCTTTCTCATCACCCTGGCTGGCGTCGGCAGCATGCTGGCGGTCGTTCTATCGTATGAAGCACGCGTCCATTGGCCGCTCTACTCATCGCTCTATACCAAATTCCAGATCGTGATGTTGGGCTTCACCGTCAAATTCCGTGAAGGCACCATGCGCGCATATGGACCACTCGACGAAGCTACCGGCGCGGGGTTTGCGCTGGTCATCGCTTTTGCGGCCGCGTTGGCTTGTCATCGCGAATTCCGCAGCGGACTCGTGCGATATGCGGTTCCCGCATTGATCGGGCTTGGCATTCTCGCACCGCAGTCGCGCGGGGGGATGATTGGCGCGATCGCCGTCTTGCTGTGTTATGCATTCTATCGCCATGGAACCGCTGGCCTGGCAAAGACGGTCGCGTTCTTGACACCGTTTGCAGCGGTGTACTTTCTGCGGGCATCATCAAAAACTGCGGCGATCACCGATGCGCAGGATACAGCGGACTACCGTCAACAGCTGTTTACCCGCGGCATGCAGGAATTCTGGAAGAGCCCTGTGGTCGGAGACACGATGGACCGCGTCACATCCCGCATGGAGGATATGCGTCAGGGCGAAGGTATCATCGATTTCGTCAATAGCTACCTCTACTTCGGACTCGCGTTGGGGGCGATCGGCGTCCTGTTGTTTTGCATCGTGCTCTATTACCCGGCGGCGAGGCTGTATCTTCAGCGTGCACGACTCAACCGGCACATACCGACAGGTACTTTCGCGGGCTTTGCGTTCGGTTCGCTGATTGCTGCGGGTGTGATGCTGGCCTTCACATCCATTCCGCAACGCCCAATCATCGTAACGCTAGTAATCGCCGGAGCGTCGCTCGGATTGCGGCCGCCCCGGCGGAGTTCGCAGCGCACTACGGTCGGCGTAACGACGTCAGGCGATCCGTTGCCAAAGCTCGCCACGGGCCCTGCGCTTCCTAGAAGTAGAGGAATTTGATAAAGATCGACATCACAACGATCAGTCCAAGACAGATCGCGTCGACCTTGATGGAGAACAGGCCATCCTTCGCCGCCATGTAGGCAACGTAGGCATATCCTACAAAGGTCGCGACACCGCCCCCGATCAACATCCCGATCGTTCCGCCTGCGTAGAAGCCGGCGACCGTTCCCACGATGCGCGTAACCATGAACACCGCCATCAGATTGGCATGCAGCCGAACCTTGCCAAGCGCCATGAAGGCGCTCTGATATCCCGCCGAGACGATACCGATTGGCCCGGTGACGCACAGTAGTGCCATATAGCCGGCCGCGGCGTGATACCGGTTATCGTAAAGCCCCCAGATCAGCGGCCCGGATGCCAACCCCAATACGAAGAACATCGGTAGCGAACTCAGGAGAATGCGCGTTCGAATTTTTGCGAAAGTGCTCAGGAACCGTTCCTGGCCGTGCACCCGCGCTTCCGACAGGGCTGGGAAACCGACAAGATTCTGCACTTGGCTCGCCAGTTCAGCAGGCATCGTCGCGAAGGTCGTCGCAATGCCCAGGATACCAAGCGTCTCGATTGGAATGAGGCCGCCCTGGATTGCGCGAATGCCTTGGCCGCCGAGGTAAGTAACCATTGTCGAGACGAAGATCCAGCGCCCGAAGCTCAGCAAACTGCGTGCTGCAACCGGATCGAGATGAAACCGATGGCGATGCCCCGGCAGCGCTACGAAACCCAGAACGGTGGTGACCAACGCACCTGCAACACCGCCATAAGCGAGCGCCCAAACGGTCCCGAGCCACCACGCGAACAAGGCGGTGATCACCAGCGCCATGAACTGACCAGCAACCTGCACCGACACAAGTGCGCCCAGATGCAAGCGCTTCTCCCGCAGCGCCAAGGTCAGGGAGCCGAAACCGTTGATTGCGGCGGTTGAACCCAGGATGCACATTAGAGGAAGGAGGATAGGCTGGCGGTACAGGATCGAGGCCGGCCAGGCGATCAAGCAGCATACGCCCCACAGAACGAAGCCGCGAATGACCTGAACGGTCCATGCCGTATTGAGATAGTGTTCCTTGGCGCCGTGCTCGCTTTGAACGATCGCGGGCTTGATCCCGACGTCGCTGAACATCTGCAATCCAATCAGAATCACGTTTGCCAGCGTCATGAGGCCGAATGCCTCCGGAAACAGCAGCCTCGTCAGAACAAGATTCGAAGCCAATTGCATGACACGTTGCATGCCAAAGCCGGCGACCGCCCACATGCTGGCAAGCGTCGCCCGTTGGCGCAAGGTATCCGCGCTTGAAAAGAATACCGTCAACCGCTTCATGACCATGCAAAATCTCACCGTGATGGATCAACGCTGAACTCGAGGGACGTTACCTAACATTCGCGTCGTCCGCGCCGCGGCCATCCTTGGCGGTAAGTCCGCCAAGGATGGCCAGCGAGGCGGGTCGCGTATATAGCCGCCGAATGCTGATCGATAGACGAAATCTACTGCGATGGTCGGGCGCCGGTATCGGCGCACTGATGTTTGGGTCCTGCGCGCGCGGAGCGCCGCAGGACGCGACGTGGCCGGGACCAGTCGTTCCGCCATCCCAGGTGCCGCAATTGCCCATCGGTATGAACCTGGCACAGGTTTCTGATTACGGAGCAGGCTTCCCCTTTTACAATCTCATGTGGGGCGCGCGGCCATGGATGACCCATAACGCTGGCGGCGGCGGCGAATGGGACACGCATCAGCAGGATGCGTTCGCGTTCGATGCCGACGGCTATCCCCGCGAAGTGCCCGTAAAAGTCAACGGAACGCTGCCGCCACAATCCATCTATACGCTTCTTCCGAATACACTGAAGCCCGGCAAGTACGTCCTGTTGCACGACGGCGAAGGCGTGTTTGCCGGCGTCATGGGTACGCGCGTAATTAGCCAAGGCCGTGGGCGCGCACTGTTGCAGATGACCCAAAACGGGAAACTGGTCGAGGGATTGTCGATTGAGCGATCGAATCCCGCAAATCCGGTTCGAAACATGCGGATCGTTGCGCTCGCAAATGAAAACGTAGACCTCGCGGCAACGCCGTTCCTGCCGGAATTTCTAGAGTTCTGCCGACCATTCCACGCGTTGCGTTTCATGGACTGGGGAGCGACGAACAATTCGATTGAAGAAGCGTGGGCAAGCCGTCGTTCGCCAACATTTTACACTATGGTTGGTGTGACCGGCAATCCGGACGATACGAATGGCCACGCACCGGACGCGTTTGGACGGAAGTTTTCCGGCGCGGTGGCGCACGAGGTGATGATTGCTTTGGCAAACACCCTGGGAATCGATCCCTGGTTCTGCATCCCCCATCGCGCCACGGACGAATACGTGGCCGAAATGGCCAAGCTCGTGCATGCAAAACTCGACCCCAAATTGACCGCCTACGTCGAGGTTTCCAACGAAATCTGGAACTGGCAGTTCGCCCAGGCCGGCTGGATGCTTCAATCGCGCCGACTTGGCGATATGGTCGAAGCCAAAGGTGGCAAGGCTTGGGACGATTCTGCCAAAACCAAGGGTGCGAACCACCCCGAACGCATTGGAGCGCTCTTCGGTCACGTGTTTGGCATTTGGCAAAACAACTGGCCCGCTGCAGACCGCAAACGGACAGTGCGTATCTGCGCAACGCAGACCGCATGGCTGGACGTCGCGCTTCGAACGATCGACGCGACCATGTCGAATGGCGGCTGCGACGCGGTTGCACAGAGCGGTTATTTCGGACCCCGCACGGAAGAATACGACCGCTGGGCCGCGCGTGGGGCGGCACTGACGGCTGACGATGTCATTAAGGACATGCGGGGCGTGATCGACTTCCAGGCCAAGCCGGGTGTGGCCCTGACCGCCGCGCAACGCGCCCAGAAACTGGGTCTGCGGTACGTCGTCTACGAAGGTGGCCAGCATCTGCAACCGAAGGGCCAGGCCGAACTGCCGTATAATCCGGCATTGGGTGCCGCTCAAACCAAGCCTGAGATGTACGACCTCTACCTCGAAAATTTGCGGGGCCAGGTCCATCTTGGCTGCTCGTTATTCTGTGCCTTCAGCAGTGTGGGCGGACAAGGATCCCGTTACGGGAGCTGGGGTGCCAAGAGCAGCTATGCCGAACCCAATGCGAACGCACCAAAGTACCGGGCATTGCTTGCCGCGAACAAACCGCGCAGCTGATGGAATATGACTTCAGAGCAATGAGGGGATTGCCCTGCATGCGGATTACCATCCTATCGGTCTCGATCGACAACAGTGGGGGCTTTCGCGTCGTCGCGGCGCTAGGGCAGAGGTTGCTGGCTGAAGGCCACGACGTTCGCATCATTGCGCCAAAGCGAGATCGTCCTGATCTCCGGAGAAGGTTGCGCGCTTGGTGGCATCGTCAGGCGCTATGGTCGAAACATCAGCACAGTGACCATCTTGGTACCCTGGCTGACCACACCACCGTTGTACCGCATGGCGCGCCCCTTGTGGCAAACGATCTACCTGATGCAGACCTGATCATTGCCACGTGGTGGGATACGATGAACTGGGTACAGGATTTGCCTGCAGCGAAAGGGATCCCTGTCCATCTCGTGCAGGACTATGAAGTCTGGGGCGGAACGAAGGACGACATTGACCGGGTCCTGCGAACGCCCGGACCAAAAGTTGCCATCTCGAGCTTTTTACACGCGCTCCTGACCAAGCAATTTGGCCAGAAGGACGTCCTGCTTCTCCCAAATGCGGTCGATCATACGCTGTTTCATGCAGACCCGCGTCCCAAGAACACCGTTATGAAAGTCGGCTTTGTCTATTCGCATGACCCGCGGAAAGGGACGGATCTGGTCCTGAAAGCGCTAGAGCGCGTGCGAAACATCCTGCCCGAGCTGCAAGTGATTGCGTTCGGCCATCATCGGCCGGCTGCGTCGCTGCCACTTCCACCTTGGGTTGAGTATACGACGGCCCCTGAGCAGCAGACGATACGTCACATCTACGCGAGTTGCGATGCCTGGCTCTTCGGCAGCCGCCTGGAAGGATTCGGTTTGCCGATCCTCGAAGCGATGGCATGCCGGACGCCTGTGGTGGGCCTCAACGCAGGAGCCGCTGCCGACCTTCTCGGCGATGGTAGCGGAATCCTGCTGGAGAATGAGGATTGGGTCGGCATGGCCGATGCAATCCTGCGCATCGCAGCGATGCCTGATTCCGAATGGCGTGCCCTGTCCGATCGCGCGCATGCCCGCGCCAAACAGCAAAACTGGACCGACGTTGGCGCTGCACTGCGGCAATGGCTCGAGGGCATTGTCGCACGCCCTCGAGCCGCCTGATCACCCCTACCGCTCGCGCAGCGCTGTCTTGCGCGCTTCGTCGATCGGGCTCGTCAGGTAACTGAAGAAGCTGCGATCGCCCGTCACGATGTCGGCGGTGACCATCATGCCCGGGGTCACCGCCACGTCGCGGTCGCCGCGCGCGATACGGGTGCGGTCGAGCGCGACGCGCAATACATAGACCGGCCCGAGTTTCTCGTCGTCCACCGCATCGGGACTGACCCCCAGCACGTGCCCCTGGATCAGCCCGTAGCGCGTGAACGGGAACGCATCGAGCTTGACGCCGACCTTTTGCCCAACGCTGACGAACCCGGCATCGCGGTTGAGCAGCTTGACTTCGGCGACGAGCTTCCCGTCCCCCGGCACGACCGTCATGATCGGCTTGGCCGCTTCGACGACGCCGCCTTCGGTATGGACCGACAATTGCCCGACAGTCCCCGTGACCGGCGCACGCAGCGCCTGAAGCGTGGCACGCTGCTTCGTCTTGACGAGTTCGTCCTGCCGCAGCCGCATCTCTGCGGTCGACTTGACCAGTTCGTCGAGCAAGGCGGACCGCGCATCCGCGCGCGCCTTGACCGAGTTGCTTGCCGCACCGCCCGCCTGCGCGGTCGCGCGGCGGATCGACTGGAGCGCGGAATCCCGGTCGCGGACCTGCGCGATCCGCTGGCGCCGCATCTCGAGCACCTTCATCTTCGATACGAACCCCTTGGCGAGCAATTGCTCGTTCGCCGAAATCTGTTCGTCCAGCAGCGGCAGCGTCTCGGTCAGCTTGGCGACTTCGGCACGCGCCGATCCGATCTCGGCGCTGGCGACCGCATTGCCCGCCTGCTGCGCCTGGATCGATGCGTTGACTTCGGCGAGCTTGGCGCGGGCCAGCGATTCCTGCAGCGCCGCGGTCGCGGGGTCGGTGCCTGCGGGCGCGGCGAAGCGGAAGCCCTTGCCGTCGAGGGCATCGACCACCGCCTGCGTCCGCGCGACTTCGAACGACACGCTATCGAGCGACTTTCGCGCTTGCGCGGCTTCCGCGGTTGAAACGGTCGGGTCGAGCAGCACGAGCACCTGCCCCTTGGTGACGTGATCGCCGTCATGCACCAGGATCCGCCGCACGACCCCCGCTTCCGCCGGCTGGACGAGCTGCACCGCGCCGGTGGGTACGATCCGCCCCTGTGCGGACGCAATGATGTCGGTCCGCCCGAGCGTGAGCCACAAACCGAGCGCGGCGACGCCGGCGAGCAGCACCTTGGCGGTGACGCGCGCGGTCGGCGACACCGGGCGCTCGATCACTTCCAGCGCCGCGGGCAGGAACGCGGCATCGTCAATGCGCAACCGCCCGACGTTCCGGGCCTTGTCCTCGGCGAGCGTGGCGGTGATCATCCGCCAGTTGGTCGTCAGCGCGTTCATGCGGCGATATCCTTCAGGCCCGATTGGCGACGGTGGAGTTCGGCGTAGCGACCGCCCAGTCGGAGCAGCTCGTCATGCGTGCCGACCTCGACGATCTTGCCCTTTTCGAGCGCAATGATCCGGTTGCAGTCGCGAACCGCGGACAGCCGATGCGCGATCACCACGACGGTCCGCCCCTTGGCGATGGCGCTCAAATTGTTGCGGATGATCTCCTCGCTTTCGGCATCCAGCGCGGAGGTCGCTTCGTCGAGGATCAGGATGCGCGGATCGGTGACGAGCGCGCGCGCGATCGCGATGCGCTGGCGCTGGCCGCCCGAGAGGTTGACGCCGCGCTCGACGATCGGCGTGTCATAGCCCTGCGGCTGTTGCAGGATGAAGCCGTGCGCGCCCGCCAGGTTTGCCGCGCGCATGACGCGGTCGAGCGGCATCGCTGGATTGACCAGCGCGATATTCTCGCGGATCGAGCGGTTGAACAGGATGTTCTCCTGCAGCACCACACCGATCTGGCGGCGCAGCCATGTCGGATCGACTTGCGCGATATCCATCCCGTCGATCAGCACTCGGCCGCTTTCGGCGAGATACAGACGCTGGAGCAGCTTGGTCAGCGTCGACTTGCCCGATCCGGACGAGCCGACGATCCCGATCGACTCCCCCGCCCCGATCTCGAGCGAAATGCCGTCGAGCGCAGGGGGACTGTCGACCGCATAGCGGAAGCGCACCGCGTCAAAGGTGATCGCGCCTTTCATCGCCGGGAGCGTGACGCGGGAGGTCGCCTGCGGCTCGACCGGGTGATTGAGGATGTCGCCCAGTCGCTCGACCGAAATGCGGACTTGCTGAAAATCCTGCCACAGCTGCGCGAGGCGGATCACCGGCCCCGAGACACGCTGTGCGAACATATTGAACGCGACCAGACCACCCAGCGTCAGCGTCCCGCCCATCACCGACTTCGCGCCGAAGAACAGGATCGCCGCGAAGGTCAGCTTGGAGATCAGTTCGACCGCCTGGCTGCCGGTGCTGCCGATGTTGGTGACGCGAAGCGACGCGGCGCTGGTGGCGGCGAGCTGTCGCTCCCAGCGATCCTGCCATTGCGGCTCGACCGCGGCGGCCTTGACCGTCTGAATGCCGCTGACGCTCTCCACGAGCAATGCGTTGCTAGCGGCGCCGCGTTCGAATTTCTCCTCGATCCGTTGGCGCAGTGTGCCCGTCACGCTGACCGAGACGATAACATAACCGACCAAGCTGACCGCGACGATCCCGAACAGCGCGGGCGAATAGAGCAGCATCGCGACCATGAAGACCCCGACGAACAGCGGATCGACCAGCACGCTGAGCGACGCGGTTGTCAGGAATTCGCGGATCGTCTCGAGCTGGCGAACGCGCGTGACGGTGTCGCCGACGCGGCGCTTCTCGAAATAGCTGAGCGGCAGCGCGAGCAGGTGGCGGAACAGGCGTGCGCCCAGCTCGACGTCGATCTTCTGGCTGGTCTCGGCATAGACGCGGCTGCGGATCCAGCCGAACATCGTTTCCCATACCGATACCGCGACAAAGCCGATCGCGAGGACGTTGAGCGTCGTCTGCGCATTGTGCGCCAGCACCTTGTCGATCACGTTCTGGAACAGCAAAGGCGCCGCCAGCCCAAGCAGGTTGAGCGCAAAGGTGATCAGCAGCACCTCGCCGATCAGGCGGCGGTAGCGGATGATCTGCGGCACGAACCAGCTAAGGTCGAAACGCCCCTTCCCTGCCCCGCGTGCCTCGCGGGTGGTAAGCAGGATCAGTTCGCCATCCCACAGCGCGTCCAGCGCGGCACGGTCGACCTTCTCGACCTGGCTGCCGGGGCGCTGGATCAGCACGCCGTCCTCGACCAGTCGCCCGATCACGAACCATCCCGCCGGACCGTTGGCGAGTGCCGGGAGCGGCTGGCGTGACAGGCGTCCGGGTTCGACCGTGACGGCCTTGGCCTTGGCACCGTCCTGTCGCCGCGCGAGGCGCACGATGTCGCGCGCGCCGAGCGGATCGGAATGACCGAGTTCGTGCCGCATCTGCGCCGGATCGACGGATACGTTCTGGATTGCGAACAGCAGCGCCAGCGCGCGCGGCCCCGTTTCCGGATCTACCGTTCTCCTGTCTTCCGGGCCGAACGCCTCGGACAGCCGACGCTCGGCGCTTTCGTGCAATTTCATGGATGCGGACCTGACAATCTCGGGATGCCGCAGATGTGCCAGACAATGGTAAAGATTAGGGTAACGACACTTTCCGAAAGGCCCCATCCGCTGATTGAAAAGCGATTTCCGGCAACGATTTGGGTCGCGATTGCGGAGATCGGCGCTGCCACCGCCAAACCGGTTTTTCGAAAAATGACATATCGGCGTCAAAACCCTTCCGGATTGGATCGGGATATGCCACGATCGATTTAAGGCACACGATTAACGATGCGCCGGCGAACAGACCTTTCGGAGAGTGAGTCAGATCATGATGATGGCCGCCACGCTATCGAACGCAGGACGCGCGACGCCGCGCATCCCCACGGCACGCCCCGCGACTCTGCGGGACGCACAGCGGCAGCCGATCGATATCTTCATCGAGAATTTGTCGGCGGATGGCTTCGGCATGTCGACCACCACGAATTTCGCACGCGGCGAACGTGTCAGCCTGCAACTTGCCGGGATCGAACCGCGAGAGGCACGTGTCGTACGACGGTTGGGTCTGAGTTACGGTTGCGAATTCCTGGCACCGCTCGACATGCGCGAACTGGCGTCGGCGCTGGATGCCGGGACCGTATTGAACGGCCGGTTCTCCTCCGACTCGGAAACCTTGCTGACGGATCGGCATGAAGCGCAGGTCTCAAGGCTCGGGCGGATCGCAATCCTGCTATGCGTGAACGTCTTGTTGTGGACTGCCATTGTCTACAGCTTGCAGACGTTCCTGTAAGATCCGCGAAGAAGAACAGCCAATGCGGCGACATGTCCTGTACGTGTCGCTCTTCGTTACACGTCTGACACCCTACTAACTGCACCCTGTTGAATTTGTTTATATTCCGCTGTTGGCATACGTTTTGCGTAAGGCCCCAGTGATGTCCCCGGCGCAGTTGCTGCCAGGCTCGAGTTGAGCGTTGGTAGCTGTTCTCGCGCAAGGGATTATCTTAATGGCACGTAAAAGATCGACATACGGAATCGTCAAAGCCGCCATTGGCGCGTCGGCGTTTTTGCTGACAACAGGCGCAGCACATGCCGAAATGGCCACATTCGCAACGTTCACGTCTATCGATCAGGTGAAGAACGTTTCTTTGGTCAATGCGGGCGAAGGTACGATCGGTGCCACGATCTATTCGATAAGCTCCGGCGCGGCGAACGCCCCCGGGGCCGTCAAGGTCCATTTCGGATTCTTGCAAAACGGGTTGAGTACCTCTGTAAGCAACATCATTGCAGACTTCATGTTGGAGGGAAGCATCACAGAACCAGCGGTGTCTACGGTGGGGTCGCTTTTGGTCCAGCCTGTTTTCACGGGAACAATGTCGTTCAAGACCACCACCGCGATCCAGCTGACAAGTCCTTTGTACGAAACCAAAACCTTTGAAGCCGGCGCAAACCTGCTGACAGTCCGTTTTAACGGGGCGATCTTCGGCAGCAATGGCGGCAGCACGGCGAACTTCAACGGGTCGACCGGCGCTGGCGACACCGTCTTTTTCACATCCGACTTTCTGGATTTCAGCCAGGTCACCAAGCGTGACTACGCAACCACGATGAACGCGATTACGCCTGAACTGTTATTGGCTAAAAACGGTAGTTTCGACAGCTTCTTTGCCTCGATCGGCGGCTCATTCTCCTCTGATCCGGCCCCGATATTGGTCAGCACCGTCCCGGAACCAGCAAGCTGGGCGCTGATGCTAACCGGGTTCATGATGCTCGGCGCAGCGCTTCGGCAGGGACGGAAGAACGGCACGTTTAGCGCGACCCCAAAGATCTAAACCCGCGCTTTCAATTGCACGGAAAGAATATTTGAAAAGGTCGGTGTATCGCAGTTCAAGCTGCGGTGCGCCGGCTTTTCGCTATCCCACTAGCTAGGACACCTGCCTACTACGCGCTTATTTGATCAACAATGTCTACTACAACTCCTTCGGTATCGACTCCAGTATTGGTCCCGATTACTGGAATCTGTAATATTATCTTACATCGGCGATTAGGGCATATCTCTATCCTGCTGTATTCACATATTTGCTTTGGTTGGCACACATCCTGCATTAGTAATAGAGTGCATCCGGCTGCTTCTCGAGCTGGTGAGTACGAGTAGGCTTTGGTTGTTCTCGTGCAAGGATATCGCCACCATGCGACTTGTTACATTTGTGAACCTGGTTCCGGCTCTGGGTGCTGCCGCACTGTTGCTGAGTGCTTCGCCAGCCACCGCCGATGTCCTAACATTTGCGACGTTCACCTCGATTTCTCCAATCAAGAACATTCGCTTCGTGAATTCTGGAACCAGTCCCAGCCGCGTCGACGATGCCCAGATCTTTACAACGTCGACCGCCACCGCGGACTCCGCGGGCGCGACGAAAGTGTATTTCAGCTTTCTGCAGACAGGCCTGAGCAAGTTCATCAACAACGTCGTTGCCGACTACACGCTGACCGCCGCGGTAGCCAAGGGTGACACGGCCTCAGTCGCCGTGGGATATGTGATCCAGCCGATCGTCACCGGCACCATGACGTTCAAGTCCACTACGCCAATAACCCTCGACAGCCCCTACTTCGCGCCTACGACGTTCGCCGCCGGTGCAAATCTGCTGACGGTGACCTTCAGCACGGGCATGATTGGCAGCAAGAACGGGAGCACATCCACGTTGAGCGGGTCGACCGAAGGGGGCTCTGTCGTCGAATTCACGTCCGATTTCCTGGATTTCGACGAGGTCAGCAACGCCGACCTGTCGACGACCTTCAGCGCCATGTCGACACTGCTGCAGATTGCATCAACATCGGCCTCGGGCAACAATTCGGTATCGTCGTTCCGGGCGACCGCCGGGGGACAATTTTCCTCCGACCCTGCGCCAATGGTCGTGGGCATCGTTCCGGAGCCGGTAAGCTGGGTGATGATGATCACCGGTTTCACCATGCTTGGAATTGCCATCCGCAAACGCGCCCGAATGGTCCAGCTAGCCCTCTGAGCATATGATCACCGATTGATCGCATGACGTCTGGCACGCCCTCGCTTCGACCGAAGCGAGGGCGTTTCGTTTTCGGGCAGCGGGCCGCCACAATTCCCTACGTCAAAGCGGTGACAACGGTGTACACAGCGGGGGTGTTATTGTTCTGGATCCTGATATCGACCGGCACCGCTTACGCGCTGTTGGCGGCATGGCGTATTTCCCTCGGAACGGGACGAGATCGTGCCCCGACCCTCGTCATCGCGTTCGTCGGCATGGCAGCCTGGGCGTATTCCGGCCTCACGCAGAACCTGCTGCTCATCATCGCAGCGCAATTGCTCCGGAACATTGCGTGGTTGGTCTATCTGGCAAATGCGACGCAGCCCTCCGCGGACTCGTCAGAACGTCGCTCGCATAGTGCGACGATCCTGGGCGTCATGGCCGTGCTGGCCGCGGCTTCCGCGGTCATGGGGATCCTCCAGATTCCTGACACGCCAGCCGCGACGACCTGGGCGGTGGTCACCATCGGGTGTCGCCTGATCTTTGCGATCGGCGGGATCATCTATCTCCACAACCTGTACAACGGACTGACCAGCAGCAGCGGGACAGGCTTCCGCCTGATCCTGTTCGCGCTCGGCATGCTGTCCGCCTACGACCTGAATCTCTACACCGTCGGGTTGCTCGGGTATC
This sequence comes from Sphingomonas sp. PvP056, assembly GCF_040549155.1. Classification (NCBI taxonomy): domain Bacteria; kingdom Pseudomonadati; phylum Pseudomonadota; class Alphaproteobacteria; order Sphingomonadales; family Sphingomonadaceae; genus Sphingomonas; species Sphingomonas sp. PvP056. Next base: position 27,113 of record NZ_JBEPST010000002.1, on the reverse strand, counting down.
AGGTCGCCGAACCGCTGAGCATCGGACGCCCGGTGCTTGCGCTCTTGCTGGCCCCGCTCTTCCTCGTCGCCGCGCGCCGTCGCGAGCATTGGAAGATCGCTTTGTCGCGCAAGGCGACGTTCCAGTCGCTGTCGCTGGTCGCGATCGGCCTGTACTTCGTCAGCATGTCGATCGTGGCACGATCCGAAACGGTGTTCGCCGGATCGGCAGGCCCGACCCTCGCGATCGGTGCGGTGCTGGGGCTGTCCGCGATCGGGGCGTTCCTGCTGTTTTCGACCCGTGCGCGTGCGTGGCTCAAGGTCGTCATCATCAAGAACCTGTTCCGCCACCGCTATGATTACCGCGCCGAATGGTTGCGGTTCAGCGCGACGATCTCCGATTCGGGCGGATCGGCGCTCTCGCTTGAGGAACGCGTGGTGAAGGCGGTCGCCGACGTGACCGAGTCGCCTGCCGGCCTGCTGCTGATGACGACCGACCAGCGGACCTTCGACGTCGCTGCTGCATGGTGCTGGGGCCATCGCGCCACGCCACCCACCGGTCCGATCCTTTTCCCGGAAGCGCAACGCGAGCAACTACAGCAGGGATTGATCGCGACGTTCGCGCAACACGCACAGCACGACAGCCACACGCAGGAACCACCCGAGATCGTCGAGACAATCGGCGACGCGTGGGTCGCGGTTCCGCTGATCTGGCTGTCGACCATGATCGGGGTCGTCATCCTCGCAAAACCGCGGCTACAACGCGCGCTCGACTGGGAAGACTTCGACCTGCTGAAGGTGATCGGCCAGCAGGCGGCCGTGCATCTGTCCGACGCCCACAAGCAACTGGAACTCGAGGAAGCGCGTCGCTTCGAGGAATTCAATCGCCGATTCGCCTATATTATCCACGATATCAAGAACGTCGTCAGCCAGCTGTCGCTGCTCGCCAGCAACGCGCAACAGCATGGCTCCAACCCGAAGTTCCAGGCAGAGATGAGCCGCAGCCTGACGAGCGCGGTGCAGAAGATGAACGTGCTGCTGTCGCGCCTGTCGCCGGATCGCGTGCTCCAATCGGCAACGCCTGAAAGCATCGACGTCGACCGCCTGATCGACACGGTCGTGACGGGGCGGGTCGATCAGCGCTCGCTGTCGATCGGGCCGCGCTCGGGCGCGCGCGCGCGGGGTGATCTGGAGAAGCTGAAGCTCGCACTCGATCATCTGGTGCAGAACGCGATCGAGGCAAGCCCAGTGGATCAGCCCGTCGTCGTCTCCGCTACGTCGGTCGGCCCCCACTGCGTGATTACCGTCGCCGACAACGGCGTGGGCATGTCGGCGGACTTCATTCGGAAGGGCTTGTTTAAGCCTTTTGTCTCTACAAAGGGCGGTGGCTTCGGCATCGGCGCTGCGGAAGCGAAAGCGCTGGTTGCGGGCATGGGGGGGACCCTGCGCGTGACCAGCACCGAAGGGCATGGCAGCATCTTCACGATCGAACTTCCGCTCAGCGACGTGCGTGATTAGGTAATGGCGGACATGGTCGACAACATCGAAAAACCAAAACTGCTGATCGTCGAGGACGATCTCGATCTTCAGGCGCAGCTGGAGTGGGCATTCACCGATTACGAGGTGGTGACCGCGGGCGATCGCGCGGCCGCACTGACCGCGCAGCGCACTGAGAATCCGGCGGTCATCACGCTGGACCTTGGCCTCCCGCCAGACCCGGACGGCACGTCGGAGGGGTTCGCGACACTTCGCGAACTGATCGCGCATAACCCCACGGTCAAGGTGATCGTCGCGTCGGGGCACGAAGCGCGTGAAAGCGCGCAGAAGGCAATCGCGCTTGGGGCGTATGATTTCTACTCCAAGCCGATCAACATCACCGACCTCAGCCTAATCGTCGGGCGCGCCTTTCATCTTGCGCAGATCGAGGCGGAGAACCGCCGGCTCGCCGAACAGGCGGATCAGCTCGCGAGCGCCGAGGGAATCATCACCGGCGCGCCCCAGATGCTGACGGTGCTTCGTACGATCGAGAAGGTCGCGGATGTCGATGCGTCCGTGATGCTGCTCGGCGCGTCCGGCACCGGCAAGGAATTGCTGGCCAAGGCGATCCATACTAAAAGCGCGCGCGCGCGTGGGAATTTCGTCGCGATCAATTGCGCGGCGATCCCCGAAACGCTGCTCGAATCCGAACTGTTCGGTCACGAAAAGGGTGCGTTCACCGGCGCGGTCAAGGCGACGGTCGGCAAGATCGAGATGGCGAACGGCGGCACGCTGTTCCTCGACGAAATCGGCGACGTGCCCTTCGCGATGCAGGTCAAGCTGCTCCGCTTCCTGCAGGAACGCGTGATCGAGCGAGTCGGCGGGCGCAAGCCGATCCCGATCGACGCCCGCGTCGTAACCGCGACGCACCAGGATCTGACGACGCTGATGCAGGAAGGAAAATTCCGCGAGGATTTGTACTTCCGGCTTGCCGAAATGGTCATCCGCATTCCCTCGCTGGCCGAACGACCTGGGGACGCGGTGCTGCTGGCGCGGTTCTTCCTCCGCAAGATGAACACCGGCAAACAGGCGCGGATCAAGGGTTTCGCGCCCGACGCGTTGACCGCGATCAACAACTGGCCGTGGACCGGCAACGTTCGGGAACTGGAGAATCGCATCCGACGCGCGACGATCATGGCGGAGGGATCGATGATCACCGCACAAGATCTCGATTTCGAGCAGACCAGCCAGACGATGGAACGCACCGAATTGCGCGTGGCCCGCGAACGGGCGGATCGGTCGGCGATCGCGGCGGCAATTGCGCTCAACGACGGCAATCTGTCGGCGGCGGCGCGTGATCTCAATATCTCGCGGCCGATGCTCTACGATCTGCTCAACACCTATGGCATGGCGAAGAACTAGAGTGTGTGACCGCTCCCCCGGCACATGCCGGGGAAGCGGTCATTGAGGGGTCACGCCGCGCGCGACCCCGCCTCTTATCGGCTGGTCAGCTTGGCGCGTTCCAGCATCGGCTGCCACCACGCTTCGTTGGCAAGATACCAGGCAAGCGTATCGGCGAGGCCGCCCGCAAAATCGCGTGCCGGGGTATAGCCGATCTCGGCGCGCGCCTTGCGCTCGTCGATCGCGTAGCGGCGATCATGACCCTTGCGATCCTCGACGAAGGTCTTGAGCGTCGCGGTCGCCTCGCCACGTGCGGCGGGCGAATTGGGATAGCGCTCGGCCAGCGACGGGTCAGCGGCGAACGCAGCGTCGACGCTGCGGCAGATCTCGTCGATCACGGTAAGGTTGGGGACTTCTTCCCCGCCACCGATGTTATAGACTTCGCCCGACGTGCCACGCTGCAGCGCGGCCTCGATCCCGCGGCAATGGTCCGACGTATGGAGCCAGTCACGCACGTTCATCCCGTCGCCGTAGATCGGCAGGTTGCGCCCGTTGAGCGCGTTGATCAGGAACAGTGGGATCAGCTTCTCGGGAAACTGGAACGGCCCGTAGTTGTTCGAGCAATTGGTCGTCGTCACGTCCAACCCGAAGGTGTGGTGATAGGCGCGCACCAGATGGTCCGCCCCGGCCTTCGACGCCGAATAGGGGGAATTAGGCGCATAGGGCGTGGTTTCGCTGAACGCGGGATCGTTGGGGCCGAGCGAGCCATAGACTTCATCGGTCGAGACGTTGTGGAAACGATGCGGCACGCCGCTACCGCTGTCGAGCCACACCGTCCGTGCGGCGCGCAGCAGGCTGTGGGTGCCGAGCACGTTGGTCGTGACGAAGGCGTCGGGATCGAGGATCGAGCGATCGACATGGCTTTCGGCCGCAAAGTGCACCACGGTGTCGATCGCGTGGTCGCGCAACAGCGTGGTGACCAGATCGGTGTCGAGAATGTTGCCGTGAACGAAGTCGACCGCGTCGACGCCATCGAGGTTCGCGCGGTTGCCCGCATAAGTCAGCGCATCAAGCACGACGATTGCGTCGTCAGCGTGGTTGGCGCGCCAGTAATGCACGAAGTTCGCGCCGATGAAGCCGGCGCCGCCGGTAACGAGCAGATTAGCCATTTTTCTGGATCTCTTCGATCATGATGTGGAGATTGTCGCGCCACGGCGTCGGCGCACGGTCGAGCGCGGCATAGGTCGCCGAGCAGTCGAGCACCGAATAGGCCGGACGCCGGGCGGGCGTCGGATAGTCTGCGGTGGTGATCGGCACGATCGGGACGGGCTTTTCGAGCAATCCGGCGCTCAGCGCCTCTTCCTGAATCGCGACCGCGAAATCGTACCAGCTCGCCTGCCCGCCATCGCTGAAGTGAAACACACCGGTCGCGCCGCGCTCGGCCAGCTGCCACAATGCCGCGGCCAGCGCTGGGGCATAGGTCGGGCAACCGACCTGGTCACCGACGACACGCACTTGCGGGTGCGCCTCCATCAGCCGCAGCATCGTGCGGACGAAATTGGCACCGACCGGGCCGTACAGCCACGCCGTGCGTACTACGAGCATGTCCGAACCCGCCGCCTGCTCACCCGCCAGTTTGGTGCTGCCATAGACGCCGAGCGGCCCGGTGGCGGCATCGGGCGCATAGGGACTGGTGGCACTGCCGTCGAAAACGAAGTCGGTCGAGACATGAACCAGCTTGGCACCGACCGATCGCGCGGCGGCGGCAAGATACCCGACCGCGTCGCCGTTCACCGCCTGCGCCCGTTCGGCATCGCCTTCGGCCTTGTCGACTGCGGTGTACGCGGCGGCGTTGAAGATCACGTCGGGCGCGACCTGCTCCACATACGCCTGGACCCGCGCGACGTCGGTGATGTCGAGCGCGTCCTGGTCGCACGAGACGATCTCCACCCCCGCGGGGGCCGTCGCGATCAGGCCGTGGCCGAGCTGCCCACCAGCCCCTACGATCAACGCCTTCATGATGCGGCGATCTGGTCGAGGGTCTGTGCGACCTGGTCCTTGGCGGACAACGTGGGTTCGATCCCGTCGAGCGGCCATTCGATCCCGACCTGCGGGTCGTTCCACATCAATGCCTGCTCATCCTTGGGCGAGTAGATGCTGGTGCACTTGTACAGGAAGTCGGTGTTGTCCTCGAGGCTGAGGAAGCCATGGGCCAGACCCGGTCCAACCCAGAACATCCGCTTGTTGGCGGCGTTCAGATGCACCCCGGTCCACTGACCGAACGTGGGAGACCCCTTGCGGATGTCGACCGCGACATCGAACACCGATCCCGCGACCACGCGTACGAGTTTACCCTGCGGATTGGGGTTCTGATAATGCAGGCCGCGCAGGACGCCCTTGGCCGAGCGGCTGTGGTTGTCCTGAACGAAGGTCCAGTCCAGCCCGAGCTCCTTGAACGTCGCATCGTTCCAGCTCTCGAGGAAGAAGCCGCGATCGTCGCCGAACACCTTGGGTTCAAGGATCAGGACGTCCTTGATCGGCGTTTCGATGACGTTCACCATTGGACATGATCCTCGTCGAGCAGGCCGAGCAGGTAGTCGCCATATCCGCTCTTGCGCAGTTCGCCGCCGAGCCGTTCCAGCTGCGGCCGGTCGATGAAGCCCTTGCGCCACGCGATTTCCTCGGGGCAGCAGATCTTGAGGCCCTGACGCTCCTCGATGATGCGGACATAATTGCCTGCGTCGATCAACGAATTGTGCGTGCCGGTATCGAGCCAGGCATAGCCGCGTCCCATAATCTCGACATTGAGATCGCCCGCATCGAGATACATGCGATTGAGATCGGTGATCTCGAGCTCGCCGCGGGGCGACGGCTTGAGTTGGTGCGCAAAATCGACAGCGCGCTCATCGTAGAAATACAGGCCGGTGACCGCATAGTTCGACTTGGGGTTGGCCGGTTTTTCCTCGAGATCAATCGCCGCGCGTGTGTTGGGGTCGAAAGCGACGACGCCGTAAGCAGACGGATCGCGGACATAATAAGCGAATACCGTCGCGCCGGTCTGGCGCGCGTGGGCGGCATCGACCAAATCCGCCAGACCGTGCCCGTAGAAGATGTTGTCGCCCAGCACGAGTGCGGAAGGCTTGCCGTCGACGAACTCGGCCCCGATCAGATAGGCCTGCGCCAGGCCGTTTGGCTCGGGCTGCACTGCGTAGGTGATCGAGATACCGAGACGGCTACCGTCCCCAAGCAAACGCTGGAAAGCGCTTTGCTCGTGCGGCGTCGTGATGATCAGGACGCGGCGGATCCCGGCGAGCATCAGTGTCGACAGCGGGTAATAGATCATCGGCTTGTCGTAAACGGGCATCAACTGCTTTGACGCCGCCTGGGTCAAAGGGTGCAACCGTGTTCCCGACCCGCCTGCCAGGATGATCCCGCATCGTTCAACCGTCATGCTCAATCTCTTATTTTCGTGCCCTGGAACGCGTCATTCGAACCATAGGCGTGCCTTTCTGTCGCCTATCCAAGTTAGGCGTCCGTTCCTAGGCGTTATTGACGAGCCGTGCCGTAATAGCCGCGATACCATGCCACAAAGTGTTTGATTCCGGCACGGACGTCCGTTTGCGGGACGTAACCGGTCAATCGCCGGAGAAGCTCCGCATTCGCCCACGTCGCCGGAACGTCGCCGGGCTGCATCGGGAGATAGTTGCGCACGGCCGGCTTGCCGACTTCCGCCTCGATCGCGTCGATGAAGTCCTCCAGCCGAACCTTGTCCGAATTGCCGATGTTGACGATCCGGTAGGGCGCGACCGGCGACAGGCTGTCCCCAGGGGCAATGTCCTGCGGGCTGGCGGGCCGCTCTGGCACTACGTCGATCAGCAACCGGATGCCGCGGGCGAGGTCTTCGACATAGGTGAAATCGCGCCACATATCGCCGTGGTTGTAGACGTCGATCGGCGTGCCTTCGATGATCCCCTTGGTGAACTTGAACAGCGCCATGTCCGGACGTCCCCACGGACCGTAAACCGTGAAGAAGCGGAACATCGTCGTCGGAATATCCCAGATGTGCGCATAGCTGTGCGCCATCGCCTCGTTCGCCTTCTTGGTGGCGGCATAGATCGTCAGCGGCAGGTCGCTCTTGTCGGTTTCGGCAAAGGGCATCGCTTCGTTCGCACCGTAGACCGACGAGGTCGACGCCATCAGCAGGTGCGACACCTTCAGCGTGCGCGCGACTTCCATGACGTTGAACGTGCCGGTTACATTCGTGTCGACATAGGCACGCGGGTTCTCGAGGCTGTACCGGACCCCTGCCTGCGCCGCGAGGTGGACGATCACGTCCGGCTGCGCACGCTCGGCATAGGCCATCAACCGATCCGCATCGAGAATGTCGAATTCCTCCGCGGAGAAAGCGTTGCTGCGCATCAGATCCGCGTGGCGCGCGTGCTTCAGGCCAACGTCATAGTAATCGGACATTGAATCGACCCCGACGACCTTGAAACCGTCCGCCAGCAGGATCTTGCAAAGATGATATCCGATGAAACCCGCAGAGCCGGTGACCAATATTACCCGCATGACGCCATTCCACCGATCCTTTTCGTCATTCGGTCGACGTGTTGTCGTCCATTGCTGTGTCGCATGGCAGATCGTCTGCGCCAAGCGGCGCATTCTGTACACGCGTATGATGTCGTCAGAGCGTTCGCGGTCGCTTGAGCACGATGTACAGCGCTCCCGCGCCGCCATGCCGCGGATGGGCCGCGCGGACCGCGGCAATCGCCGACGAATGGCGCGATCCCGCCAACCAGTCCCCCGTCGCCGCGCGGATCGCGCCCCGCGCATGCGGACGCTCGCTGGCAGGACGCGGGGGCTTGCCCGTCACCAGCAGGATCGTGCGATCCCCCGCGCGGATCGCCGCCGCCAGCGCGGCATCGAGCATGTCATAGGCACTGGCGAGCGTGTGGCCGTGCAGATCGACCGTGCGATCCGGCGGTACCAGCCCCCGCGACAATCGCCGGTCCCACGACCCATCCAACGTGTTCGCGACGATCGGCGGCTGAACGCGCGCAGCCCGCGCCACCGCGAGCGGCTTGATCGACGATGACGGCTTTGCAAGGGGCAAGGCCGTCCGAGAGGGTTTCGGTATCGCGGCGGGCGGCGGCGGAGCCTTGGGTGTGGCGCTACCCTGCGACGGCGCAGGCGCGGGCGCAGCCGGACGGGGTGCGATCGGCCGCACGCCCGCCATGACCCGGACCCACAGCGCGGCTTCGTCAGGGCTGAGGGATCGGTGTCCCATTGGCCCTCTCCTGCGTCAGGCGTGCGACCGTCCCCGTCGGCAACAGCAGGAACGCCGTACCGCGCGCAGACATGCCGCCTGCGATCGCCTCCGCGTCCGGGCCGGCACCCCAGAAGGTGTCGATCCGGTTCGGTCCCTTGATCGCGCCACCGGTATCCTGCGCGATCCAAAGACGGCTGGCATCGGCACGGTCCATCGACAGCAGGACGGGCGCGCCCAAGGGAACGAACTTCGGGTCCGCCGCCGCACTGACGCCGCCCGTCACGGCGACGCCAAGCGCCCCTTGCGGTGCGCTCGCCTGCTCGCGGAAGAACACATAGCTCTTGTTTTCACGCATGATCGCGGTGGCTTCGTCGGGGTGCGCATGCAGCCAGGCGACGATCCCCTGCATCGACGTCTGCCCCGGCCCGAGCAGCCCGCGCCGCTTCATCAACGCGCCGATCCCGGTGTAATCGCGACCGTTCTGTGAGGTGTATCCGATCCGCACGATCGCTCCGTCCGGCATCCGCAACCGGCCCGACCCCTGCACTTGCAGGAAGAACAGCGCCACGGGATCGGCCGCGTAAGCGATGATCGGCGCGCGACCGTTGAGCGTGCCCTGCTCGATCGCGGTGCGATCGTCATAGGGAACGAAGTTGGAGCCGGAGACGCGCCCGCGGATCTTTCGACCCTTCAGCGACTCGCTGAACAGGCTGAGATCGACATCGATCAGATCACCCGGACGGCCGTAGATTGGCACCGCATACCCCGCCATCGGCTGGCGGGACGCGGCGATCTCGGGTTCGTAATAGCCGGTCGCGAAGGCCTTGCCGTCAGCGATCTGTACCGCCTCGAAATATTGCGCGAAGAAGGCGCGCGCTGCGCCCGGTGCTACCGCGGGAGCAGCACTGCACGCCGCCTGCCAGTCGGCGCCGCGGGTGAGACCCGATGTATCGGTGCGGCGCTGGAGCGATGCGCAAGAGGTACGAAACGCCGCGATCGCACGGGCGGCATCTTCCTCGCGCAGCGGCAGGCTGGCAAGGGGCGGCCCGAGGACAAATCCTGTCCCGGCGGCATTGCTGCCGGTTTGAACCGCAAGGGACGGGACCGCCGGAATCGGGGTTGCCGGCACAGGACGCGCAACCGGTGCGGGGCGCGATACCGCCGTCGGGCGCTCAACCTGGCCGCCGCACGCAGATAACAGCAGCGCCGCGCACACGACCAGCACGCGCGGCGACAGCAATTTTGCCCTTCCCCCCTCAAGCACGACCGTCACGCCTCGTCGGTGTCGGCAAGCTTCCAGTTCGGATCGTTGCTCTTGAGCGTCCGGGTAAACGTCCACACATCGTGCGTATCGACCGCATCGGTCATCGACCCGGCAATCACGACCGACTCGGCGTCGCGCGTGATTGCCACGATGTCCGCATCGAAGCGAACGGTGATGCGCGCGACCTTGCCTTCAAGTGCCGCATCGGAAATCACGGCCTTCTCGATCGAGACGACCCGGTTCTCGAGGGTGTGGCCCGCTTCCTTACGCTCCGCGATTGCGGCGACGAACGCGTCGCGAACCTCGGCCTGGGTCAGCCAGTCGAGTTGCTCCTCGTCCCCCTGCCAATAGGCCTCCAGGATCATCCGGTATGCGGCCTGCGCGCCCTGGAGGAACTGAGCGACATCGAAATTCGAATCGGCAGCGATGATCGTACGCACTCCCGCTTCGGCCCTGGGTTCAACCAGGCGGCTCGCGGGTTCGCGCGACTCGGCGATCGTTTCGACGGTACGCGGGACCAGAGTCAAAGGCGTCCGATCCTCGGCCGGCTTGGGCAAAGGTTGCTCATGTCCGGTGCGCTTGCCCAGGACACGATACAGTTGGAGCGCCATGAAACCGGCGATCATCGCGAGAATAACTAATAGGAACACGCGGCCTCCGGCGGGTTGGCAGACAGGGATACATAGGCGCAACGCACGAAGGTTTCAAATGATGCGCCACGTGCGCGACAACCGGCGCCCGTTGAACTCGGCTCGCCCCCCTGCTACGCGCGCGGCTTCGACTGCGCCACCCATGGCGATATCTATAGTACGGACATTAAGGACGCGTTGCATGAGCGAGCAGGATGACGGCTTCATCACTTCGACCGGGATTGCCGGCGAGCCTCTCGCAAACGGGGCCGATACCGCCCCCGCCGCAGGGATGATTTCGCAGTATATCAAGGACTTCTCCTTCGAGAATCCGAACGCCCCGGCGATCTTCCAGAACCAGACGCCGCCCGCGATCGACGTGCAGTTCAACATCGCGTCGGCACAGGTCGGCGAGGACGTGTACGAGATCGTACTGCGGATCGAAGTGAAGGCGGATTCCGACGGACAGGTCGCATTCCTCGTCGATCTTTCCTACGCCGGGCTGTTCGGCCTGCGCAATTTTCCTGCCGAGCATCTCCAGCCGTTCCTGCTGGCAGAGGCACCGCGACTCATGTTCCCGTTCGCACGCCGCGTTCTTGCGGATGCGATTCGCGACGGCGGCTTCCCGCCGCTGCTGCTCGAGCCGATCGATTTTAGCGGCATCTTCCTTGCACAGCAGGACGCTGGCGCGACGGCAAACCCGCTCGGCTCGGCCTGAACCGTTGATCGTCCCCCGGCGTCACGCCGGGGGGCCACCGGGCCGCGCGAACATTTGATCTTGGAAAGCGGCCCGACTCGATGAACCTAACCCGCGCGCTCGGATCGATCGGCAGCCTGACGCTCGCGAGCCGGATCCTCGGCCTCGTCCGCGACTCGCTGTTCGCGCGCTATGTCGGCGCAGGCTTTGCCTCCGACGCGTTCCTCGTCGCCTTCCGCCTCCCCAACCTGTTCCGCGCGCTATTTGCGGAGGGCGCGTTTTCGGCGGCGTTCATTCCGATGTTCAACCAGAAGGTCGGCGACAAGACCGGCGACGGCTTGCCCACCGGCCTCGCCTTCGCACGCGACGTGCTGTCGGTGCTGCTGCCGATCCTGATCGTCATGACCGTAGTGCTCGAACTCGCCGCATGGCCGGTGACGTACGTGCTGTCAGGCGGCGGGTTCAACGACGTCGGCCCCGAACGATTCGATTTTGCGGTGATGCTGTCGCGGCTGACGATCCCGTATCTGATGCTCATCAGCGTCGTGTCGCTGCTGGGCGGAATCCTCAATTCGCTCCAGAAGTTCTGGGTCAATGCCGCGGCACCGATCCTGCTCAACCTGACGCTGATCGCCGCTTTGCTGCTGTTCCATGTGAGTGATCCGGCCGGGACCGCGCGCAACCAGGCGATCGCGGTGAGCGTCTCGGGTGTGTTGCAGCTCGCCTGGCTGATCTGGGCGTGCCGCGCCAACGGCGTTCGCCTCGGGTTCAAGGCACCCCGCCTCACCGCGGACGTCAAGAAGATGCTGTCGCTGATCCTGCCGGCGGCGGCGGGCGCGGGCGCGGTGCAGATCAACCTCGTCGTCTCGACCGCGCTTGCCGCTTCGCTGCTCCCGCATGGCTCGGTCACCTATATCTATCTGGCGGACCGGGTGAATCAGCTTCCGCTCGGGCTGATCGGGATCGGGCTGGGCACGGTGCTGCTCCCGCTGATCTCGCGTCAACTCGCGGCGGGCGAGGATGCGACCGCAATGACGACGCAGAATCGCGGGATGGAACTGGCGTTGCTCCTCACCCTGCCCGCGACCGTCGCGCTGGTGCTGTGCGGCGCACCGATCGTCGCCGCGCTGTTCGAGCATGGCAAATACAGCGCGCTCGACACGCTTTACACGGCGCAGGCGCTTGCCGCCTTTTCAGTCGGCCTCCCCAGCTACATTCTGGTCAAGGTGCTGACGCCGGGTTTCTATGCGCGATCGGACACGAAGACGCCGGTGCGCTTCGCGACCATGTCGATGGGGGTGAACCTGCTGCTCAACCTCGCGCTGATCGTTCCGCTAAAGCACATGGGCCCACCGCTGGCGACCGCGCTCGCGTCCACCTTCAACGTCGCGCTGCTGTATCGCACGCTGCGCCTGCGCGGGCATTTCGAGCCGGACGCGCGGCTGCGGCGGCGCGCATGGCGGCTCGCGCTCGCGGCGCTTGCGATGGGGGTGATCCTGTGGCTGCTGCAGGGGCTGTTCGCGCCCTATACCCACGGCAGCTGGCTGATCCGGACGGGCGCGATGGTCGTGCTGGTCGGCGCTGGCGGGCTGGTCTATGCGATCATGACCTTCGTGCTCGGGGCGTTTACCCGCGACGATCTATCCTTCCTGCGGCGCAAGCGCGCCTGACCTACGAGACCTTATCATGCGCGTTGTCTCCGGCATCCAGCCAACCGGCAATCTCCATCTCGGCAACTATCTCGGTGCGATCCGGCAATGGGTCGCGCTGCAGGACTCGATCCCCGCGGGCGACGATTGCCTGTTCTTCCTCGCCGATCTCCACGCTTTGTCGCAGCCGGTGGTCCCTGCGGAGCTCGACGCGAACACCACCGAGATGGCGGCGACGCTGCTCGCGTGCGGGATCGATCCGAAGCGCTCGATCCTGTTCAACCAGGCGCGCGTGCCAGCCCATAGCGCGCTGCACTGGATCCTCGGCGGGACCGCGCGGATGGGGTGGCTCAGCCGGATGACGCAGTGGAAGGACAAGGCGGGCAAGAAGGGCGAGACGCAAAGCGTCGGGCTGTTCACCTATCCGGTGCTCCAGGCCGCCGATGTGCTGCTGTATCAGGCGACGCACGTCCCCGTCGGCGAAGACCAGAAGCAGCATCTCGAACTCGCGCGCGACATCGCAGTCAAGTTCAACACCGATTACGGCGACACCTTCGTCCTGCCGGAGCCGTTGATCTCCAAGGCAGCGCCCCGGATCATGAGCTTGCGCGATGCGACCGCGAAGATGTCCAAGTCCGATCCGTCGGATGCCTCGCGGATCAATCTGGTCGACAGCGACGACCTGATCTCGAGCAAGATCCGCAAGGCCAAGAGCGATGCGGATGCGCTCCCCGGCGAAGTCGCGGGTCTGGCGGACCGTGCCGAAGCGCGCAATCTGGTGACGATCTATGCGGCGCTGGAAGGCACCACGCCGGACGCGGTGCTGGCGCGCTATGCCGGCCAGGGGTTCGGGGCATTCAAGCCGGCGCTCGCGGATCTTGCGGTTGCGACGCTTGCGCCGATCCGTGACCGGCTGACCGCCTTGCTCGAGGATCGCGCCGCGGTCGGCGCAGTGCTCGCGGACGGAGCGGCCCGCGCCGCGACGCTGGCCGCCCCCACATTGGCGGCGGCACAGCGCGCGGTCGGTTTGCAAGTCTGAGCGCCACCGCTTCGGGACAGTCCCGAGGCGGCGACACCTCAATCAGACGCGCTTGTTGCCCGGATATGCGAGGGCCAGATCGGTGCCTGCCTCGGCCTTGATCTCGGAGCGCCCTTCGAGCGTCAGGCATTCGCCCGCCTTGAACGCGACGCCGTCGACGACGCCTGCCCCGGTCAGCGGCACCAGCCACCCGGTCAGACCAGCGGGCAAGTCCACGACGTGCTCAGCGCCCGCGAGGCGTTCGATCACGAACTTGGGGCCTTCTGCGAGGACGGTACGGTCGCTGCCGTCCTGCGGCGGGGTCGGCAACGGCACGAACGGCACCGGGTCCGAGACTTTCACGCCCGCGTCGAGATGCAGTTCGCGGTCGCTGCCGTAATCATACAGGCGATACGTCAGATCGACGTTCTGCTGGATCTCGACCAGCGTGACGCCTGCACCGATCGCGTGGACGGTGCCTGCTTCGGAATAGAAGAAGTCACCCGCCTTGACCGGCTTCCAGTCGAGCAGATGCTCGATCGACCCGTCGAGCGATGCGGCACGGAGCGCCTCGCTGGTCATCGGCTCGAGCGTCCCGAGCGCGATCGTCGAATCAGGTTCGGCCGCGAGGATGATCCACGCCTCGTCCTTGCCGCGCGGATAGCCCGCCGCCTGCGCCGCCGCGTCGTCCGGATGGACCTGCACCGACAATTTTTCGCTCGTGAAAAGATACTTCACAAGCAGGTCTGGTTCGCCGGCATGCGGGGTCTGGAACCACACCTCCCCGATCTTCTCGCCATCCGCCGGCGGATTGGCAAAACCGGGCCACAAGGTATGGCGACCCCAAGGCTTTTCGACGCGTTTGGTGGCAAGCAGAGTAGCGGTCACGGGATTGTTTCTCCTGAAGGGGGTAATGTCGCAAACGCAGCATTCAGGCGTTGTGATCCGCTCCCGCAATGAAACGATCAAGTGAAAAGCGCCAGCCGGAAGGGTGCTTACGGGAAACCACGGTGAAAAGGATTGTTCGGGGATCGACGCTTCGGCTAAGACCGGCCCCGATGCGTACCCCCCATGCCCGCTCGCCCCTGTTTCGTGCCACAGCGCTCGCGCTGATCGCCGCCAGCGCCTTCACCACCGCAGGCTGCGCGAAGCGTGGCAAGTCCGACATTCCGTATGTCGCGCGCGATGTGGGCACGCTGTACACGACCGCACGGCAGCGGCTCGACAATGGCGATTACAAGATCGCCGCAGCCTTGTTCGACGAAGTCGAGCGCCAGCATCCTTATTCGGTCTGGGCTCGCCGCGCGCAGTTGATGAGCGCGTTCAGCTATTATCTCGCGCATGACTATACCGCGTCGATCCAGTCGGCGCAGCGCTTCCTGTCGGTGCATCCGGGCAACCGCGATGCGCCTTACGCTTATTACCTCGTCTCGCTCGGCTATTACGAGCAGATCAGCGACGTGACCCGTGACCAGAAGATTACGCAGCAGGCGCTTGATGCGCTCGGCGAGCTGATGCGGCGGTATCCGAACAGCAAATATGCCGCCGACGCGCGGCTCAAGGTCGATCTCGTGCGCGATCACCTCGCCGGCAAGGAAATGGAAATCGGGCGGTTCTACGAACGGCGCGGGCTGTGGCTCGCGGCGAACGGACGGTTCCGCCACGTCGTCGACGATTACCAGACCACCACCCACGTCCCAGAGGCGCTGATGCGGCTGACCGAGACGTCGCTCGCGCTCGGCGTGCCGGACGAGGCGCGCAAGGCCGCCGCCGTCCTCGGTGCCAACTATCCGGGCACAACCTGGTATCAGCGCGCGTACAAGCTGTCGGAGGAGCATCCCCCGGTTGCGGTCGCGGCGATCCCGACCGGCCAGCAGATCGTCCCGCTGACCAGCGCTTTGAGCATCCCGACCAAGTCGAAGGACATCGAACGCGACACGCGCGCGGCGCCGGCTACCAACGGGTCGCGCACCAACCCGGGCAACCCCAATCCGGGCCAGTAACCGACGTGCCGTCCGCTCGCCCCGATCGGGCCCGTCGGGATTGGGCACAAAGAACAATTCCAGAACGGCGCGGGATAGGCTAGAGGCGACGGCACGATGCTGATCTCGCTGGCCATTCGCGACGTCGTCCTGATCGAAGCGCTCGACTTGCACTTCGTCGCAGGGCTTGGTGTGCTCACCGGGGAAACCGGTGCGGGCAAGTCCATCCTGCTCGATGCGTTAGGGCTCGCACTCGGCGGGCGCGGCGAGGCGGGGCTTGTGCGACAGGGCGCCACCCAGGCGGTCGTCACCGCGACCTTCGACAAGCCCGCCCCCGATGGCGCGATCGCGGCACTGCTCGCCGAGAACGGCTTCGATGCCGAACCCGGCGAGCCGCTGATGATCCGGCGCATCGTCAAGGCGGACGGCGGCAGCCGCGCCTTCGTCAACGATCAGCCAGCGTCGGCAGGGCTGCTGCGCGAGATGGCGCAACATCTGGTCGAGATCCACGGCCAGCATGATGACCGCGGCCTGCTCAACGCGCGCGGGCACCGTGCCTTGCTCGACGCGTTCGGGCGAGTCGACGCCAGCCCCGCGGCGGGTGCGTACAAAGCGTGGCGCGCCGCCGAGGGTGCGCTCGCGACCGCGCACGCGACGATCGAGAGCGCCGCGCGCGACCGCGAATGGCTCGAGCATAGCGTCGCCGAATTGCGCGCGCTCGCGCCGGAAGCGGGTGAGGAAGAAGCGCTCGCCGAACGCCGCCGGTCGATGCAACGGTCCGAAAAGATCGCCGCCGACTTGTCCGCGATCGAGCAGTGGCTCGAAGGCTCGGATGGCGGATTGGCGCAACTCCGTCAGGCCGCGCGCGTGCTGGAACGAGTCGCGGAAGATCACGAGTCGCTCGCCGAGGCACTCGCCGCGATTGATCGCGCGGTGATCGAGGGCGCGGTTGCCGAGGAGCAGCTCCGCATCGCCAAGACCGACCTGTGGTTCGATCCGTCCGCGCTCGAGGATGA
Organism: Sphingomonas sp. PvP056; assembly: GCF_040549155.1. Classification (NCBI taxonomy): domain Bacteria; kingdom Pseudomonadati; phylum Pseudomonadota; class Alphaproteobacteria; order Sphingomonadales; family Sphingomonadaceae; genus Sphingomonas; species Sphingomonas sp. PvP056. Next base: position 10,734 of record NZ_JBEPST010000002.1, on the reverse strand, counting down.
CGAGACGCGACTGTTCGAATTGCGCGGCATGGCCCGCAAGCACCGCGTCCAGCCCGACGATCTCGCCGGCCTCGCCGCCGACCTCGAAGCCAAGCTCGCCGCGCTCGACGCGGGCGAGGAAGGCATCGCGGCGCTGGAACGCAAGCTGGCGACCGCGCGCGCCGACTTCGATCGCGCCGCCACGCAATTGACCAAGGCGCGGACAGCCGCCGCCGAACGACTCGACGCGGCAGTGCGCGGCGAACTCGCGCCGCTCAAGCTCGACGCGGCGCGCTTCCGCACCGTCGTTGCGCCTGCACCCGCCGATGCGTGGTCGTCCGCGGGCAAGGACCGGGTCGAGTTCGAGATCTCGACCAACCCCGGCGCGCCATTCGCGCCGCTCGTCAAGATCGCCAGTGGCGGCGAACTGTCGCGCTTCATCCTCGCGCTCAAGGTCGCGCTGGCCGAACAGGGCAGTGCGGCGACGATGATCTTCGACGAAATCGACCGCGGCGTCGGCGGCGCGGTCGCCAGTGCGATCGGCGACCGACTCGCGCGGCTCGCAGGTGGCACGCAAGTGCTCGTCGTCACGCACAGCCCGCAGGTCGCCGCGCGCGGTGCGCAGCATCTGCTGATCGCCAAGCGGCACGACGGTATCGTCACGCGCACCGGCGTGACGCCGCTCGACGACACCGACCGCCGCGAGGAAATCGCGCGAATGCTGTCCGGCGCGGAGATCACGCCCGAAGCGCGCGCACAGGCGGACCGATTGCTGGAAAGCGTTTAGCGCGAGCAAGACGGTCGTTTGCCGGAGGACGCCACCAAACCCAACCGGCAGGGTACGCCCCCCACACGTCGTCAGAACGGAATCGTCACCGTCATCATGACGCGCTTGTCGTTGAGGCGGCCCGGTGCCGTATACACATTCGCCCGCGCGCCCTTGCCAAGATCGACCCCGACCCCGGGCCCACCCACCTTTGCATAGCGCTCAGGCAAAGGTCTCAGTCGGTATTGCTCGGCGGCACCACGCTTGCCACACACAACGATGTCACTTCCCGGGGCATCGGTGGGACACGCCGCGGGGCGCCATGGCGGCGGCAGTTCGACGGTCTTGTGCGAATCCGCGGGCGGGGCGGACGGTACCGCCAGTTGCATTACCGCAAGCATCGGCAGGATCATAAACCGTTCTCCACGCGGCGAATTGTGCCGAGGCTATGGTAGAATACAGCCCTGCACAATCACCCGTGCCGCAAATACCGCGACAACCCCGTAATAACCTGCTAGACAACCCAAATCGCGCGACACCGCTCCCAAGCATCGCGCGGCTGAGAGACGTCCCGCGCTCCCGCTTGTACCTCCCGGACGCGTCGCGTGTTTCTCGAATTATCCTTTTCAGGTCAGCCTGTCCGCAGCGGTTTTTCCGCGCGCGGCTGATCAAACGCCATCGGATGCGCCGGCCGGGGCCGGACGTCGCATTCGTCTTCGATCTCGGCCCCATCCGGATGCTGCCCAAAAGGGGTACCGTCCGGGCTTAAGGAATACGTTATGGCTATCGGCACAGTTAAGTTCTTCAACGCCGACAAGGGTTATGGTTTCATCGCGCCTGAGGGCGGCGGTGGTGATGCGTTCGTCCACATCAGCGCAGTGGAAGCTGCCGGCATGGCGACGCTCGATCGCGATCAGCGCGTTTCGTATGAGCTGGAAGAAGATCGTCGCGGCAAGGTCTCGGCTGTAAAGCTCGCCCAGGCCTGATCGGTTCACGATCCGGGGGTGTCGCCGTCATGGCGGCACCCTTGCTCGCTTCCCCCGGCGAGCGCGTTTCTTTCATGCGTGGAGACATCCTACGAACACCACCGCCCTGTTCTATCGTGATCGCGCCATCCAGGCCGAAACCGATGCAGCGTCCGCGACGCTCGACAATGTCCGCAGCCGCTGGCTTCGCGCTGCCAAGGCATGGCACGAAATGGCCACCCGCGCCGAAAAGACCGCGGAACGCCGTTCGACCAACGAAGAGGCCAAGCACCTCGCTGAAATGGACGCCAGCGAAGACGATTAGCTTGATGTACGGCACGGCCCTCCGCTAGCGCAGGGCCATGCCCGCCACGCCTCCCCTTCCCGCCTCCGACACCCCCGATTCCGAAAACGACGCCGCTGCTGAACTCGCGCACCTCGCCGCTGAGATCGCCCGTCATAACGCCCTTTATCACACGCAGGACGCGCCCGAAATTTCGGATGCCGCCTATGACGCGCTCGTCCGCCGCAACTCCGCGCTGGAAGCGGCCTTCCCGCATCTGGTCCGCAGCGACTCGCCCAATACGCAAGTCGGTGCCGCCCCCGCCGCGCATCTCGCCAAGGTCGCGCACGCGCGCGCGATGACCAGCCTCGACAATGCTTTTACCGATGAGGACGTCGCCGATTTCGTCGGGCGTGTTCGCCGGTTTCTCGCGCTTCCCGCAGAAACGCCGGTCGACCTCACTGCCGAACCCAAGATCGACGGCCTGTCCTGCTCGCTGCGCTACGAACGCGGCCAACTCGTCCAGGCATTGACACGCGGCGATGGTCAGGTCGGCGAGGACGTCACCGCCAACGTCCGCCACATCCCCGACATTCCCGATACGCTGCCCGAGGGAGCGCCCGATGTGTTCGAGGTGCGCGGCGAAGTGTATATGGCGAAAGCCGATTTTGCCGCGCTCAATGCCCGCCTGCTCGCCGAGGCCCAAGTCACGGGCAAGGAAGCCCGCCAGTTCGCCAATCCCCGTAATGCCGCCGCCGGTTCGCTGCGCCAGAAGGACGCCGCCGTCACCGCGACGCGCCCCTTGCGCTTCTTCGCCTGGGGCTGGGGAGAAACGAGCGCGCTTCCCGGCGACACGCAGGCGGATATCGTCGAGGCGATCCGCAGTTGGGGCTTTCCGATCGCCGAAGGCTTTGCGCATGCGACGACGACCGACGCCGCGCTCGCCGTCTATCGCGGTATCGAACACCGTCGTGCCGACCTGCCGTTCGACATCGACGGCGTGGTCTACAAGCTCGACCGCCTCGACTGGCAGGCGCGCCTCGGCACCGTCGGCCGCACCCCACGCTGGGCGATCGCGCATAAATTCCCCGCCGAACGCGCCGAGACGACGCTGACCGCAATCGACATCCAGGTCGGCCGCACCGGCGCACTTACCCCGGTGGCGCGGCTCGCGCCTGTCACGGTCGGCGGAGTCGTCGTCACTAATGCGACGCTCCACAATGCCGACGAGATCGAGCGGCTCGGCGCACGCGTCGGCGACCGGGTCGTGTTGCAGCGCGCCGGCGACGTCATCCCGCAGATCGTCGAGGTGCTCACGCGCGACGAGGAGCGCCCCGCCTTTGCCTTCCCGTCGGCCTGCCCCGAATGCGGCTCGCTCGCCGAGCGGGGCGAGGGCGAAGTCGTCGTGCGCTGCACCGGCGGCCTCATCTGTCCCGCGCAGCGCGTCGAGCGGCTGATCCACTTCGTCTCGCGCCACGCGTTCGACATCAGCGGACTGGGGCTGGTGCGGATCGAGGAGTTCTTCCGCGACGGGCTGATCGCCTCCCCCGCCGACATCTTCCGCCTCCACACCCACCGCGCGGCACTGATCACGCGCGAGCGCATGTCCGAACTCGTCGTCGACAAGCTGATCGCCGCAATCGACCTGCGCCGCGAGATCGGGCTCGATCGCTTCCTGTTTGCGCTCGGCATTCGCCATGTCGGCGAGATCACCGCGCGCGACCTTGCCCGGCGTTATGTGTCCGCCCGCGGACTTGCGGCCATGGTCCGCAGCGCGCTCCGCGTCCGCCGTGCAACGAAGCCTGTCCTTGGCGAGACGGACGCCAAGTTCGTGCTCCGTCGCGGCAAGACCCTCGCCGCCGCGATCGAGACCGCCGGCATCGGACCCGAGGTCGCCGACGCGCTGCTCGAATTCTTCGCCGAGCAGCACAATCGCGCGGTCGTCGCGGCGTTGCTGCGCGAAGTGAAGCCGCTCGACGTCGTCCACCAGACCCGCGAGTCGCCGGTCACCGGCAAGACCGTGGTCTTCACCGGCAGCCTCGAAACGATGAGTCGCGATGAGGCCAAGGCTCAAGCCGAGGCGCTCGGCGCGCGGGTTTCAGGATCGGTTTCGGCCAAGACCGACCTCGTCGTGGCGGGTCCGGGGGCCGGATCCAAACTGAAGAAAGCAGCCGATTTAGGCATTTCCGTGATCGACGAGGCGGCCTGGGCGGAGATCGTCGCAACCTCGGTGTGATGCTATTTTGCAACGCACCATGAACGGATTGTCATTCGCCGATAAGTTCCATTGCTAGTGTCATCCAACCGAAATATTTCACGTGCAGTGGCTCGGCCAGACGATGCGGACAGGGGAATCAAGCCCGCCGGGATCGCTGTTTTTCGAGATCCTGTAGGGGGACCCCAATGCGACACAATCTGCTCCTTGGCGCGGCCGTAGCGGCGCTGATCATTCCTGCTGCCGCAAGTGCGCAGGAAACCACCGCAACGATTCGCGGTGTTGTTACCGCCGCCGGTGTTCCGGTACCGAATGCCAGCGTCGAGATCGTCGACGTCGCTTCCGGCACGCGGTCGACCACCACGACCAGCGCCGATGGCAGCTACAATGCCAGCGGCCTGCGTGCCGGTGGCCCGTTCACGGTTTCGGTCACTGCGGCCGGCTACTCGACCGCACAGGTCACCGACGTCAACACGATCGTCGCCCAGGCCTATGACCTGCCGATCGAGCTCGCTGCCGCAACGTCGGAAGGCGGTCCCGACATCGTCGTCACCGCATCCAGCCTGCCGCGCGCGCGCACCATCTCGCAGGGTCCGGCGACCGTCCTCAACGCGCGCCAGATCGCCAACATCGCGACCGTCAACCGCGACATCCGCGACCTGATGCGCCGCGATCCGTTCGCGCGCCTCGACGACAGCCCCTCGGGCGGCCGCTCGGTGTCGTTCGCGGGCCAGAACGCCCGCTTCAACCGCTTCTCGGTCGACGGCGTCGCGGTCACCGACAACTTCGGCCTCAACAGCGATGGCCTCCCCAGCCGCCGTTCGCCGATCCCGCTCGACGCGATCGGCCAGTTTCAGGCGCAGGTCGCTCCCTATGATGTCCGCCAGGGCAACTTCCAGGGCGGCGCGATCAACATCGTGCTCAAGAGCGGCACCAACAACTTCCACGGCACGGGCTTCTACGCGCTGTCGGGCGACGATTTCGTCGGCAACCGCACCAAGGACATCAAGGTCGCGATCCCGAGCTTCAAGGTCGAGAACTACGGCGCCGAGCTGAGCGGCCCGATCATCAAGGACAAGCTGTTCTTCATGGTCGCGGGCGAGCGGCTGCGCGGTGGTCGTCCGATCACCGAAGGCACGATCGAGAATAACGCCGGCAACCCCGTCCAGGGCCTGAGCCAGGCAACCGTCGACAACATCTCGGCGATCGCCAAGAGCGTCTACAATTACGACACCGGCGGCGTGCAGCGGAACCTCGGCGACAAGGACGACCGCGTCGTCGCCAAGATCGATGCGAACATCACCGACGATCAGCGCCTGTCGCTGACCTACACTTACGCCAATGACGCGATCAACCTGCTCAACAACACGTTCATCAACTCGGCGACCGGCAGCCCCGGCCTCGGTCTCGCGTCGAACGCCTATATCCAGGGCAACCGCCTGCACACCGGCGTCGCACAGCTGAACTCGACCTGGTCGGACAGCTTCTCGACCGAAGTCCGTGCGTTCTACAAGAACTACACGCGTATCCAGGAGCCGTTGCTCGGCCGCGGCTTCGCGCAGTTCCGTGTCTGCACCAACCCGACCAACACGCAGGCCGGCAACAACATCACCGGCTGCGACGGCAATGCGCCGGTCGTCTCGTTCGGTCCGGATAGCTCGCGCCAGACCAACGCGCTGCGCACCGAGACGTGGGGCGGCCTCGTCCAGACGCGCCTGACGCTCAACAACCACGATCTGCGCCTGTACACCGAAGTCCAGGACGTTTCGGTGTTCAACTCGTTCCTGCAGAACAGCGCGGGCAACTATTACTTCGACTCGATCGCGGACTTCACCAACCGGCAGGCGAACCAGTTCGCCTACGGCAATGCGGTCCCGTCGCTCGTGCCAGAAGATGCCGCTGCCAAGTTCCGCTACCAGAGCATGAACTTCGGCATCATGGACGCGTGGAAGATCACCCCGACGCTGAACCTCAGCTACGGCATGCGCTATGACCTCTACTCGATGCACAGCACGCCTGCGCTCAACCCGAACTATCTGGCACGCTACGCCAATGGCGCGGTCGTCAACGGCGAGCGCAAGACGATCGGTGCGAACACCGCCAACATCTCGGGCTTCGGTCTCTTCCAGCCGCGCGTCGGCTTCGACTGGAAGCCGTTCGATCGCCTGAGCATCCGTGGCGGCGGCGGCATCTTCGGCGGCGGCACCCCCGACGTCTATGTGTCGAACAGCTTCTCCAACACCGGCATCCTGACCAACTCGATCAGCGTCGCCCGTGCGACCAACGCCAACGGCTGTACCGTTCTGGCAAGTGCAGCGCAGTGCAATGCGGCGCTCAACGGCGTGACCGGCACGAGCATCCCCGGCGCGGTCAACGGCTACCTCGCCGGCACCAACGCGGCGCCAGCGTCGACCACCAACGCGCTCGATCCGAACTTCAAGATCCCGTCGCAGTGGCGCGCAACGCTCAGCACCGAATACACCGCCAACCTCGGCCCGCTTGGTGACAACTGGACGCTCGGTGCAGACTTCCTGTACTCGAAGGTTCGCAACCAGGTGTATTTCACCGACATCCGCTCGCAGCCGATCGCCGGATCGCTGACCCCGGATGGCCGCCAGCGGTACCAGAACATCCTCGGCGGCGCGAACGCGTTCACCGACACCAACACCGACATCCTGCTGACCAATACCAAGAAGGGCCGGTCGTACATCGCGGTCGCGCGCCTCGACAAGACGTTCGACTTCGGGCTCAACGTCAACGGCAGCTTCACCTATCAGGACGTCAAGGACGCCGCGCCGGCAACCTCGTCGACTGCTGGTTCGAACTACAGCAACGGTGCGTTCGTCGATCCGAACAACGTCGCCTACGGCATCTCGAACGATCAGGTTAAGTACTTCTTCAAGTACAGCCTGACCTACGATCATGCCTTCTTCGGCGACTATAAGACGACCTTCGCGCTGTTCGGTGAATCGCGCATCGGCCATCCGTACAGCTACACGTTCCAGGACTTCGGCGGCACGCGCTCGGCGGTCTTCGGCACGACGGGTGTCAGCTCGGGCACGGGTGCCGGCGGCAACCGTTACCTGATGTACGTGCCGACGGTGAACGATCCCCTGGTGTCGTACAGCAACGCCGCGACGCGCAACGCGGTCAACGCGTTCATCGACGCTTCGGGCCTCGGCAAGTATCGCGGGCAGGTCGCGCCGCGCAACGCCTTCCACTCCAAGTGGTTCACGCGTCTCGATCTCCATCTGGCGCAGGAACTGCCGACCTATGTCGGCAAGTCCCGCATCACGCTCTTCGCGGACATCGAGAACTTCACCAACTTCCTCAACCCGAAGTGGGGCCAGACCCGCGAATACACCTTCCCGTACAACGCTGCCGTGGTTCGCGTGCAGTGCCTGACCACCGCCGGCAACGCCGACGGCGCGGGCACGGTCGCGGCGAATGCCGGCCAGGCCTGCGCACAGTATCGCTACTCGCCCACCGGCGGTGGTGCGAACTTCACGCAGCCGACCGACCAGGTTTACACCAACCAGTCGCTCTACTCGATCCGCATCGGCGCGCGCTTCACCTTCTAAGCGCCGCGGAAAGCTTCCTAGACACCTGGCCGTCGTTCCCTCGGGAGTGGCGGCCATTTTTTTGTTCTCGCCCGCTCCGTTCGCCCTGAGCGAAGTCGAAGGGCCGGCGCTGCGCGAGGGCTTCGACTTCGCTCAGCCCGAACGGAAGTTGCGCACGCCCGCTATGCTCCAGCCGCCTCGGCCGCGGCCTTCGCGTAGATCGAGTTGATCGGCCGCGAGAACACCCGCCCGACCATCGGCTCGAAGAACGAAAGCGGCGCACTCTCGAACGCAGGATCGAACGCCGCCTGGTCGTATTTTTCGCAAAACTCTGCGCACGCCTCGAAATGCGGGTGCCCGCGATACGCCTCGCGCAAGTCGCGATCCGCACCGATGTAGTGGAAGAAATAATAGCCCTGGAAAACGCCGTGCGTGTTGGCGATCCAGTGCAGCTCGTCCGACACGAACGGCCGCAGCATGGCGGCGGCGATCTCGGGATGGTTATACGTCCCCAGCGTGTCGCCGATGTCGTGCAGCAACGCCATCACGACATACGCCTCGTCGCGCCCGTCGAGATGCGCGCGCGTCGCGGTCTGCAGCGAATGCTCGAGCCGATCGACCGGAAACCCGCCATAATCGCCGTCGAGCAGCTTGAGATGCGTCAGCACGCGCCCCGGCAAGGTCTTCGCGAAATCGCCGAAATGCGCGCCGATGATGCGCCAGTCGGCCTGGGTGCCGTGCTCCATCGCAGTGAACTGCGCACGGTCGGGCATGTCGTTCATGGCAACCTCTCCACTCTGCCCGGCCGCATCGTGACGTGCGGCTCGGCAAGCCCCGATCATAGCGCGCTTTGCGCTTCCCGCCAGTGCGGGCTAGAACGCGCGCCATGCCGCTGACCACCAAGCCCACCCTCTTCTCGCGGCCGTTCTTCGAGGACAAGAGCCGCGCCTTCTGGACGCTGCAGGCGGCCGGCTGGACCGGCTATCTCATCCTGCGCGGTGTCTCGAGCGTCTCGAACGCGAGCGAGCTGTCGGTCATCATCCCGGTCGTGATCGAATCGATCGTCGGCTACAGCATCACGCTGCTGCTCTCGACGCTGTACCAGATGTACCGCCGCCAGCCGCGGCTCGCGATGGCGCTGCTGACGATCGTCACGCTCGCGGTCGCGACGTTGCTCTATTCGGTGCTCGACGCTTTCTCCTTCTCGTTCATCAAGCTGTCGACGCCCGGGCTGACGGTCAGCCTCGTGCTCGGCACGATCTTCCTCAACTTCACCGTGCTCGCCGGCTGGACCGCGCTCTATTTCGGGATCAACTTCTACCTGATCGTCGAGGAACAGATCGACCAGCTCGCCACGTTGGAGAACACTGCGTCCTCGGCACAGCTCGCGATGCTGCGCTATCAGCTCAACCCGCATTTCCTGTTCAACACGCTCAACTCGATCTCGACGCTGGTGCTGCTCAAGGAAACCGAGCGCGCCAATGCGATGCTCGGGCGGCTGTCGTCGTTCCTGCGCTACACGCTCGCCAACGAGCCGACCGCGCACGTCACGGTCCAGCAGGAGTTCGAGACGCTCAAGCTGTACCTCGAAATCGAGAAGATGCGCTTCGAGGAACGCCTCCGCACCGAGTTCGAGGTCGACCCGCGCGCTGCACGCGCCAGGCTGCCGTCGCTGCTGTTGCAACCACTGGTCGAGAATGCGATCAAATACGCGGTGACGCCGCAGGAAGACGGTGCCGACATCCGTGTCAGCGCGCGGCTCAACGGGGATCGGGTGCAGATCGTCGTATCCGACACCGGTCCCGGCTTGAACGAAGCGAAGGCGCGGACGAGCGTTTCCCAGAGCCAGCCCCTTTCCACTGGGGTCGGGCTTGCCAATATCAGGGAGAGACTGGCCCAAGCGTACGGGCCGGATCACAAGTTCGAGACACGATCGATCCCGGGGGGCGGATTCGGGGTCGAAATTGAAATCCCGTTCCAGCTCGAGGAACCGAAGAAAGAGGCCGCATGACGATCCGAACCATCCTCGTCGACGACGAGAAACTCGCCACCCAGGGGCTTCAGCTCCGCCTCCAGGCGCATGAAGACATCGAGATCATCGACACCTGCCAGAACGGCCGCGAGGCGATCCGCAGTATCAAGACCCACAAGCCCGACCTGGTTTTCCTCGACATCCAGATGCCCGGGTTCGACGGCTTCTCGGTCGTCCAGGGATTGATGGAGGTCGAGCCCCCGCTGTTCGTCTTCGTCACCGCTTATTCGGACCACGCGCTGAAGGCGTTCGAGACGGATGCCGTGGATTATCTGATGAAGCCGGTCGAAGAGAGCCGCCTCGCTGACACCCTCGACCGTGTCCGCCAGCGCCTGTCGGAAAAGCGCGGCGCGGTTGAGGTCGACCGCCTCAAGGAAGTGATCGCCGAGATCGCGCCCGATTCGGTCGAGAATCTCACCGACGGCGGCGAACAGGTTTCGTCCAACCGCTTCGAGAAACTCATCAACATCAAGGATCGCGGGCAGATCTTCCGCGTCGACGTCGACACGATCGAGCGGATCGATGCCGCGGGCGATTATATGTGCATCTACACCGGCGACAACACGCTGATCCTGCGCGAGACGATGAAGGATCTCGAGAAGCGCCTCGATCCGCGCCGGTTCCAGCGCGTGCATCGCTCGACGATCGTCAACCTCGACCTGGTCAAGGAAGTGAAGCCGCACACCAACGGCGAATGCTTCCTCGTGCTCCAGTCGAACGCACAGGTGAAGGTGTCGCGCAGCTATCGCGATGTCGTGGCGCGTTTCGTTCACTAACCCGAAACTCCCCTCCCCTTCAGGGGAGGGGCTGGGGGTGGGGCAGTCCAGATTACAAACGTTGGTTTTGCTGAACTGGCCCCCCCCCCCCCCCCCCCCCCCCGGGGGGGGGGGACGCAAAAAAAACAACCCCCCCCCCGGTAGCCCCCCGCACCCCC